>JBPOIJ010000051.1:0-141412 GCA_052034585.1 Myxococcota bacterium | reverse complement strand
ATATTTCCGGTTTTGAACTCTCACACTTTTTACCGCGCCACGGTGTCCGTCAATCACCACCGTATCACCCACTTTGAGTTCTGGAAGTTTATCTAGAATCTTGTCGTTCGTCTCTCGGAGCCGCGCCGACAGGGTTCGCACGAACGTCCACAGGAGCACGCTCGCCAGCTCCTTGTCGGTGAACATCACCTGATCGAGCTTCTCGCGCGACAGCTCGTACAAGACGCAGGAGGTGTGCGCGATCGCGTCGGCGCTCCGAGGGCCGTCTTCGATCAGCGACATCTCTCCGAAGTACTGACCCTTCTCGAGGATCGCGAGCGCCTCTTCGCCGATGCCCGGCACCATCTTCGAGATCCGTACCTTGCCCTCGGTGATGAGGAACATCGAGGTGCCGGCGTCGCCTTCCTTGAAGATGTGCGAGGAGCCGGGGAACTCCACCCGCCGCAGCGCCGCCATCAGCTTGCGCAGCTGGGCCGACGTCAGCCCTTCGAACAGCGGTACTTTCCGGAGGAATTCGACGTCCATCGCCCCGAGTTCGTAGCAGACTTGAAACCGTTGTCCCGATTTGCGCATCTCACGACCGCGCAAGAGGGCGGGCAGTGCCTGTCCCCCATCAAGGAGTGAACGTGGAGACCAACAAGATCACCATCATCGGCTCCGGACCGGCCGGCTACACCGCAGCCATCTACGCCGCTCGCGCCGGGCTCAAGCCGGTGATGTTCGCCGGCGGGCCTTCGGAGCACGACTCGCGGCGCGTGCCCGGTGGCCAGCTGATGATCACCACCGAGGTGGAGAACTACCCCGGCTTCCCCGAAGGCGTGACCGGCCCCGAGCTGATGGAGCGCTTTCAGAAGCAGGCCGAGCGGTTCGCCACCGTCATTCACTTCGAGAACGTGCTCTCGGTCGACTGGTCGAAGCGGCCCTTCCACATCAAGGGCGAGTCGAAGGAGTGCCTCTCGGAGACGGTGATCATCGCGACGGGTGCCTCGGCGCGCTGGCTCGACGTGAAGGGCGAGAACGAGTTCATGAACCGCGGCGTCTCGGCGTGCGCGACCTGCGACGGCTTCTTCTTCAAGGGCCTCGACGTGCTGGTCGTCGGCGGCGGCGACACCGCGATGGAAGAGGCGACCTACCTCTCGAAGCTGTGCGCCTCGGTGACGGTGATTCACCGGCGCGACTCGCTCCGCGCGTCGAAGATCATGCAGCAGCGCGCGCTGAACAACCCGAAGATCAAGTTCCTCTGGGACTCGGCCATCGAGGAAGTGGTGGGCGACGCCAAGGGCGTCACCGGAGCGGTGGTGAAGAACCTGAAGAGCGGCGACAAGAAGCAGGTGCCCGCGAAGGGCGTCTTCGTCGCGATCGGCCACAAGCCCGCGACCGAGCTCTTCGAGAAGACGATGAAGCTGCAGGACAACGGCTATCTCTGGGTGCAGCCGGGCACCGCGAAGACGAGCGTCGAGGGCGTGTTTGCGTGCGGAGACGTGATGGACGCGACCTTCCGCCAGGCGATCACCGCTGCGGGCACCGGGTGCATGGCGGCCATCGAGGCCGAGCGGTGGATGATCGAGAAGGGGATCTGAGCACCCGCTGACGGATCAGCCTCTTCGAACGGGAACTCGCTCGGGAAGCGCGAGGCGTTTTTTCGCCTGGGTGATGGCTCCCGCGAGCGCTTTGTCGTCGAAGGAGTCCCACATTCTATCGAGCGCTGCGCGCACGGCAGCGCGTTCTCGCGGCAAGCGCGAGGGGACGCCGAAGGCCGCGGCGAGGTTCTGCCAGAGCGCTCCGCGTCGAGGGAGCTCGAGCGCGGCGGTGAGGGTCGAGAGATCGAGCTGCCTGAGTCGGCGCCCCGAATCACAGTCGGTCACGGTGAGGCTGTGCGGCGCCACTTCGACGAGCTGCGAGGCGTCCGCTGAGAGCGCGCACGCCACCGTCGCTCGCTCGAGCGTCCTGAGCACGGCGCCAGTCTCGTCCACCAGGCGAATCAGCGAGGGCGGAGGCTCGACATCTTCGGGGAGCTCGTCGTCGCCTGGCTCGGCGAGCATGAGGAACCGCCAGCGTTCAGGCCCGGCGCCGCGTGAGTCGGGTTGATCAGGCCCGGCGCCGCGTGAGTCGGGTTGATCAGGCCCGGCGCCGCGTGAGTCGGGTCGCTCTGCGTGGGCGAAGCCGAGGAGCTGGCCCTCCAGTCGGTCCACGTCGAGCACGGCCTTGCCGGTCGCCGCCTCGAGCACGAAGCGTCCGCGATCCCACGCGTAGCGGCCACATGCGCTGTTGAAGGTCTCTCCGCATTGATCGCCTGAGGCCCGCGGCGAGGTGCGGTAGCCGATGCCCTCGAGGGTGTCGACGACCACTGCCCACTTCACGTCGCCGATCGTCCCTGCGACGTACCGGGGAATCGAGGCAGGGATCGGCGAGCCGCGCGTGAGCCACTCGTGCTTCTCGAGGTCACGGACGAACACCTCGGCGCCGAAATAGCCCGAGCTCGCGACGCCGCCACCACCGCAGACGAGCCCGAGGAAGCGTGCGTCTCCGCCGATGGCGCGCAGGCCTCGGCTCGCGAAGACGTCTCGGATCCTGCCGTCGAAGCCGAAGACGATCGTCACGTACGGCCAGAAGACGACGAGCCCGTCGGGCAGCCAGGCTGCGTCTCCAGGCACCGTCGGATCCACCTCGCCGAAGGGCACTCCGAACATCGGGTGCGCCTCGCCCGCCGCGCCGGGCTTCGCCGGAGCTCCCGTCATCAGCTCACTCATCGGCTGCCAGGGCGTTTCCGCGTCCTTCTCGGCGTCGCAGGCCTGGCGGAGGTTCGAGCGCTCGGGCGCGAGCAAGAGGCCTGGTGCGTTCAGCTCCGCCAACTTGCGGTGACGCCGAATGGCGACCCAGGCATCGGCTGCGGCTCGGTCGAATTCGGTGATGGGTGGTGTCAGCAGGGTCGCCGGGTCGCGCGGCACCTCGAACGAGCGCACGAGCAGATCGTCGGGAAAGCAGTCGTCACCAGTGAAGTCGTCGAAGAGATCGTCTGGATACGCATTGGCGAAGGCGGTCACGTCGAACACCCGGCCATCACGAAGTGCTCGGCTGCCCCACAGCACGCGCTCGATGTCGTCGGGGCTGAGGCCGAGCCGGCGCCCCACCTCCGGGTACGAGGAACGGAGAAGGATCGGGCAGGGCAGCTCGAGCCGCACCGATCACTCGATGCCGATGGCGGCCTGACAGCCGGGAGACACGTCACTCAGGGTGGCAGCACACGGCTGAAGCGAGCTGAGCGCCGCCGCCTCGAAGCCGGACGTGCAGGGCGTCGTCGCCTCGAGGCACGGCAGGGCGGCGTTGATTGTTTGCAGATCGAACGGCGTGCAGGTCGCGCCAAGGCAATTCGATTGGCTGAACGCGTTTCCGATGAACAGGCTGCCCGAGGTGCAGGTTGAGTTGCCGGCGAAGAAGCGACTCACCGCGCTGCCGATGCGAGTGCAGAGGGCGACGGTCGTGCCCGAGGAGCCGCCGCCAGTGCCCGAGGAGCCGCCGCCGGTGCCCGAGGTGCCGCCGCCGGTGCCCGAACCACCCGTCCCACTGAAGCCCGACATGCAGGTTCCGGCGAAGCACGACGAGGTGACGCCGCAGGCCTGGCACGCAGAGCCCTTCGTCCCGCAGGCCGAGCTCGAGGTCCCTGCCTCGCAGAGGCCGCTCGTGTTGCAGCAGCCACTCGGACAGCTGGTTGCGGTGCAGGGCCCGCGCGTGCCGCACGACGCGGAGATGGCGAGGACGACGGTCGCGACGAGTCCAGAGAGGAGCGAGGTGCGCATGGGCGGCCCGCTTAGGCGGAATCTCCGCTCGCCTCAACTCCACCTCTTCACTTCGTCGGAGGCGCGGGGGTCGGCCCAGGAACGAGGCCTGGCTGCGGGCCCTTCGCCTCGACGGTCGGCGCCTTGGGGTCGACCACGATCTTCGCGAGGGCCGCGTCGTCGATCTGAAGCTTCGCCTCGGCCTTGAGGCGCTCGAGCAGCGCGCGATAGCGCTCCTGCCGGGTCTCGTTGAGCAGCACCTGCCGAATCGAGGGAGCAGCCTGCTCGAGCGAGAGGTTGAGCGCCTGCTGACGACCCTGGAGCTTGATGACGTGAAACGCCTTCGCGGTCTCGACGAGTGAGGGCGCGACGTCTCCAATTCGTTCGAGCTTCAGCGCTGCCTCCTTCAGCTCCGGGCCCAGCTGGGTCGCGAGCTCGTCGTCGGAGAGGAAGCGCAAGTCGCCGTCGAGCACCTTGGTGCGCGGATCCTCCGAGTGCTCCCGCGCCAGCTTGCCGAAGCCGGCGTAGTCCATCGGCTGGAGCGCCTTCGCCTGCACCAGCACCTCCTCGGCCTGGGCGCGGTGATCCTTCGAGAACATGACGTGGGCGAGCCGGGTCATCGAGGGCTTCACGTAATCGTCGTGGTGGCTCTCGTAGTACTGCTTCACCTGCGCGTCGGAGATGGCGTCGGCCTTCTCGTCGAGCTCTTGCTTGAGCAGCTCCTGCACCATCACTCGCTTCGCCGCTTCGACCACGTCGGGGTCGTTCTGGATTCCCCGCCGGACCGCTTCCCGCGCGAGCAGCTCGAAGCGCACGATGCCCTCGACGTAGTCCTTGCGCTGCTCGGCCGTCTGGTAGCGCGCCCGGGCATAGGGGTTCATCTCGGCGAAGCGCTGCTCGAGCTCGGCGACCGAGATGGTGTCACCGGCGAAGCGCGCCGCGGCCGGGCCCTTGTCGGTTCCGGGAGGCACCGCGCGAGAGAAGTCGATCGACGCGCCGCTGCCGGGCTTCGTGCAGGCAGCGAGGGAGACACCCAGCAGCAGCCATTTCATGAACGGCGCAGCTAACAGAATTCTCCGAGCGCGGCGCTCACTTCTCGGTGCAGGTCCCCGCGAGGGCGGGCTGCTCGAGCTCGCCAACGACCTGCCTGAACTCGGCACACCGCCCGAGGCGGCCCAGGGCCTGCGCCTGGAGAATCGTGAGCGCGGTCGTCTTGGCGAAGTGGGGAAGACCGGCGAGGGCCTCGAGCGCGTGAACGTCGTCACCCTCGAGGACGAGGGCCCGAAGGCGAGCCACCTGGAGCTCGACCTTCAGCTCGCCGGCAGGAAAGCGGCGCGAGTATTCGTCGCAGGCCGCCAGCGCCGAGCGCCCATCTCCGCGATCGATCGCCGACATCGCGCGCTGGAGCAGCCCCGCTTCCTCCGCGAGCGACGAAGCTGGCTTCGCTGGAGCTCGCGGCGACAGGCCGTCGTTGGAAGGCACGGTGACCGGCGCGAACGTCTCGGGCGTCGGCGCGAGGACCCGGCGCACCACGTTGGCGCCGAAGACACCGAAGGCCGCCAGCGACACGACGGCGACGACCCACCGAAGATCGACGCGAGACGGGTGACGGGCATCGAGCCGCGCGGCGACCCGACGCTCGAGGTCGCTCGGCAGCTCGCCGGCGGGGTCGCCTCGCTTCAGCAGCGCAGCAGTCTCTTCGTTCCAGCTCATGACGGCCTCCGGCCCTGACGGCTG
This sequence comes from Myxococcota bacterium, assembly GCA_052034585.1. Lineage (GTDB taxonomy): Bacteria > Myxococcota > Myxococcia > Myxococcales > Myxococcaceae > Xiheimicrobium. The sequence goes on along the minus strand of JBPOIJ010000051.1, from coordinate 135,899 downwards.
ATCGCTTCGGAGAAGCGCTTGCGCGCGCGGTGCAGCTGCACCCAGACGGTCTCGAGTCGCGTTCCAGTGAGGCGCGCGACCTCCTGGCCCGAGTGCCCTTCGAGCTCGAAGAGGACCAGCACGCGGCGATCCTTGTCGCTGAGGGTGTCGAGCGCGGCGGCGACGAGGGCGCGGGTGGCTTTCGCTTCGAGCGCCTCGTCGACGGCCTGCGCGGTGCTCGCGACCTGGCGGCCGGCGTCGGCAGGGAGCCGGAACCAGCGGCGGAACTTCTCGACTCGCCGACGGCTGGTGACGAGGTTGGCCGTCATGCGGAAGAGGTAGGCGTCGAGGTTCACGTCGGTGGGCAGCTCGCTCCAGTGATCGCGCAGCTTGAGGAAGAGATCGTGGGTGATGTCTTCGGGATCGACCCAGGGGCTGCCGAGGCGCGCTGCCCACCGGCTCACCTGGGTCAGGTAGCCGCGGTAGACGCTCTCGAACGTGACTCCGCCAGCGCGGGCTCGAGCGTCCAGGCTGTCCGAGTGCGCGGCGTCCATCACGACTCCTCGTCACCCCGAGAGCCTCGAGCGCGGCCAACCTTACAGCTTCCAACCATAGGAGACTCCAAGCCGAACGGAGGCGTCCGCCGAGGGCAGGGCGGCGGTGAGATCGATGCCGGCGACGCGCACGTTCGGGGTCACCGGCCAGGCACAGGCCCTGAGCGCGAGGAAGAGCTCCAAGTCGCCGGTCGCGCGGAGGCCGGCACGCAGGTTCGCGCACCCACCGAGATCGGGTACCAGCGCGCTCGCGCTCGAGCGAAACCCGCTCCCACTCACCGGGAGCGCCGCGAGCTGAAGCGAGAGCCCGGGTTCGAGGGAGAAGCGCGCGGTCTCGAGGACCCTCAAGCGCGCGCCCACTCCTCCACTCAACCGCGCCCAGGAGACCTGACCGACGCCGAGCGAGAAGGTGCGAGGCGTCGTGCCGTCGAGCTCGAGGTAGCCGGCCACCGTCGACCCGTAGGTGAGCCTCGCCGCACCAGCCGCAGCGATGGCGATCGCCGACCCGCCCGAGGCCGAGGCGCCACCTTCGATCGACACCGAGAGCGCATTCGAGGCGACGGGTGACGACACCTCGTCGCGAGCAGTCGGCACGCCTGCCGCTCGCTCCTTGGGTGTTGGTTCCATCGGGAGATGGTCGCGCGGCGCGCTTGGCGGTGGGGCGGCCTCGTTGCGTGAGCGCGGCTCAGGAATGGCGGGTGTCACGGCGGCCCGTTCGAGGTCTCGCGGCGCGGCTGGCGGCGGGGCGGCTTCGTTGCGTGAGCGCGGCTCAGGAATGGCGGGCGTCACGACGGCCCGTTCGAGGTCTCGCGGCGCGCTTGTCGGGGCGGCTTCGTTCGGTGAGCGCAGCGCGGGAATGGGCGGTGTGCTCGGCTCGGCCGGAGCTTCGGTGAACTCCCTCGACGGTTGGATCGGTGCGCGAGCAGCCTCGGCGACTGCGAGCCCTCGCGCTCGAGGACGACTGCTCGAGTTCGGCGACGGCGCGGGTGAGCGCTTGTTGGCCTCTGCGTCTGGCGGCGACGGTTGGGTGGTGCGCGACGGCGCAGGTCGCTGCACGGGTGGCGAGATCATCCACGCCGAGAGCACCGCGCTCGCCACCTTCACGTTCTCGTCACAGCTCGGCGCCGCTGCGAAGGAGCGCTCCACCGGTCGCTCCTCGTCGAAGAAGCGAATCGCCAAGGTGGGCCCGTTCAGCTCGACCTGATAGCGGAAGGGAACGTTTGGGCCGAGGCGCGCGGCGACCAAGCCCTCGATGGGGCAGCTCGCGGTCGCCGTCATCAGCATCCACCCCAGCACGAGGCCGTCCTAGCAGAAGGGTTCCAGCCGAGGGAATGACACCTCCCGGCCACCCGTGGTGAAAGGTCCTGCCGAGTCGAGGCTCAAGAAGCGACATGCGCCCAATGAACGCCCGCCTGCCGTTGCTCCTGATGCTGCTGCCGCTCTCGGTGGGCTGCGGCCGGTGGATCACGGTCGGTACCGACTGCCCTCAGGTGTCGTGTTCGCTGAGCTGCCCCAACGGCTTCGCGCACGACGAGAACGAGTGCGAGGTGTGCGCCTGCCAATCGTCGACGAGAGACGCGGGCCAGGTGAACCAGCCGACTGACGCCGGCGTCTGCGCGCCCATCACCTGTGCGCTCGCGTGCCCGTACGGCTTCGAGGTCGATCCACTCACCGGCTGCGAAGTTTGCAGCTGCGCGGCTGGGCCGGACGATGGCGGGGTGGATGATGGCGGCGTGTGCGCGCCGGTCAGCTGTACCTTGGCGTGTCCGTTCGGCTTCGAGGTCGATCCACTCACCGGCTGCGAGACGTGCAGCTGCGCAGGCGACCCTGGCGATGGAGGCTCGGGCTTCGACGACGGCGGCGTCTGCGGCCCCGTCACCTGCACGCTCGCCTGCCCGTTCGGCTTCGAGGTCGACCCCCTCACCGGCTGTGAGACCTGCAGCTGCGCTGGCCCTGACGATGGCGGGGTGGGCTCCGGCGATGGCGGCGTCTGCTCGCCCGTGGCGTGCACCCTGGCGTGCCCCTTCGGCTTCGACGTCGATCCGCTCACCGGCTGCGAGGTGTGCAGCTGCGCAGCCGGCCCGGGCGACGGCGGAGTGAGCGTCGGTGACGGTGGCGTCTGCGGTCCCGTCACCTGCACGCTCGCCTGCCCGTTCGGCTTCGAGGTCGATCCGCTCACCGGCTGTGAGACCTGCAGCTGCGCGCCGGACCCGTTCGGAGATGGCGGGGTGGACGTCGGCGACGGTGGAACGTGTTCGCCAGTCGTCTGTACCCTGGCGTGTCCGTTCGGGTTCGCGGCCGACCCGCTCACCGGCTGTGAGATCTGTGCCTGCGCTCCGGCTCCGCGTGATGGCGGCCGAGGCCGCGACGGTGGTCCCTGATCAGGTCGGCGCTCGCCACGCGTCGATCAGCTCGCGGGCGACTGGGTGTGCGGGCTCCAGCTCGAGCAACGCCTGGAGCGACTCGAGCGCGGCCGCGGGCTGACGAAGAGCGTGCTGGGCCCGCGCGAGGTTGAGCAGCGTCGAGGCGTGCGCGCCCGACTCCCGGAGTGAGAGCAAGTAGAGCGGAACGGCGAGCTGGAGCGCGCCACAGCGGTGGGCAAGCACGCCGAGGTTGAACGGCACGTCGAGCTGCTGCGCGAAGAGGAAGTGGCGCCCCGCCGAGGTCGCCACCGCTTCGACCAACCGCCGTGCCTCGCCTTCGTCGAGCTCGTGCTCGAGGAAGCGCGCGGAGAGCTGAGCGACGACGTCGGGATCGAAGCGGCTGCGCTCGACCAGCGCGAACAGCGCTCCGACGGTGGCAGGTGGCTGCTGCAAGGCCTCGACGAGCTGCAACACCTCGTTCCTCGCGCCCACCGCCGCCCATGCAGCCTCGAACGCTCGGCGCTCCCCGAGAGCGAAGGCGTGCAGCGCGAAGACGTGCGAGGGGCGCTCCGGCGCGAAGTGCGCGAACGAGGGCGAAGCGCGTGCGAGCAGCTCGAAGTCGACGCCAGCGGAGGTCGAGTCGTGCCGCGCGATCAGCGGGTCCTCGTCGACGGTCCGCGGCTCCACGCCCTTGTCGGCAGCCAACACCAGGAGCGGTCCCGTGAACGCCGAGCGCCAGGCCTCCAGCGCCGCTCGCGCGCCCACCGGCACGAGGAACGTCCCGTCGGCGGAGAGCTCGAGGCCAGCCGGGAGCGGCGCCTCGCGGAACTCCCAGCGGAGCGCGTCGTCGACCTCCACCCAGCCCTCGAAGGTGCGCGAGCCCTGCCGCCGGAAGACGCGATGGGGAAGCGTGTCGAACAGGTAGTGCGCGAGGAGCACGGTTGGTTCGGACGACGCCGACGGCTGCAACGCATCGAAGCGCTCGAAGCGCATTCGTCCCTCTGCTGCGAGGGCGGCGAGCTGCGGCTGAGCGGCGAGCGCCTCGACGTTCCCTGGCGCCACGTCGGTGAGCACGAGCGTGGCGTCGAGGCCACGGCTCGCGAACTCCCGGGCGAGGTGAAAGCCAGCGCGTCCCGTCCCTGCGCCGACGTCGATCACGGTCACCCGCGCGCCGACGGCTCTCGCGAAGCCCTCGATCAACGTCGCTTCGATCTCCGCCATCAACGGGCAGCTCGTCGCTCGCCAGGGAACGATGCCCTCGCTCCACGCCCGCATGCCGAGCCGCTCGTAGGTCGCAGCCTGCTCGGTGAAGAGCGGGCTCTCGTGCAGCCTGAAGAACACGTGCGGAGTCTATGCGATGCGACCACGATTGACGGGCGAGGAGCTGATCGCTATCGCCCTCCGCGTGCACAAGCTCGCCTCCCTGTCCCTCGTCGTGACGTTGGTGGGGTGCCCTCGGCCGGCGACGCGGGTCGACGCAGGGCTTCCCGCTCCCCAGCCCGACGCAGGCACGACCCGCGCGGCGTTGAGCGCGCCTCCACCTGGCACTCGTGACGCGGGCGCCTTCGAGGGCGTGCGCTTCGTCGCCGTCGGAGACACCGGCAAGCACAACACCAACCAGCAGCTCGTCGGTGAGGCGATCGGCACGCTCTGCGCGCAGCGCGGCTGTGACTTCGTCATTCTCCTCGGTGACAACATCTACCCCTCGGGCGTCGGCTCGGTCACCGACCCGCTCTGGGAGACGGCCTTCGTTCGCCCCTACGCCACCGTCGACGCGCCGTTCTACGCAGTGCTCGGAAACCACGACAACGGTGGCAACGGCGCTGGCAACGAGCTCGCGCGTGGAGACGTGCAGGTCGCCTATTCGAAGGTGAACCCGAAGTGGCGCATGCCGGCCGTGCACTACCGCTTCACGCACGGGCCCGCGGAGTTCTTCGCCCTCGACACCAACCGCACCTACTGGAACCTCGACGAGCAGACCCGCAAGGAAGTGGCCGGCTGGATCGACGCCTCGACCGCCCGCTGGAAGATCGCCCTCGGCCACCACCCATATCGCTCGAACGGTCCGCACGGGAACGCAGGCAGCTACGACGTCACCTGCCTCGCCGACGCGTGCAAGCCGAAGTGCTGCACCTCGCCTCCGGGCTTCCCCGATGGACGGCACGTGCAGTCCTTCATGGAGTCGATCGTCTGCGGCAAGGCGGACGTGTACCTGGGCGCGCACGATCACTCGCTCCAGTGGTTGGTGCCGACCTGCCGGGGGACCGAGCTGATCATCTCGGGCAACGGCGCCGCGCCCAGCGTGCTCGACGAGAAGAACCCGGCCTACTTCCAGTCGCTCGAGCTGGGCTTTCTGTACGTCGAGCTCACCGAGACGAGGTTCACCGGCACCTTCTTCGACACGAAGGGTGAGGCGCTCTTCACCCGCACCTTCACGAAATGAAGACGCCTGGCACCGCCTTCCTCGACGCGCAGCAGGCCGTCTACCGCGTGCACGCGTTCGAGTACGTCGAGGGCGGAGGCACCAAGCACTCGAGCGAGCGGCTCGGCGTCGACGAGCACCAGGTGGTGAAGACGCTCGTCTTCGAAGACGAGAAGAAGCAGCCGCTCATCGTCTTGATGCACGGCGATCGCCGGGTCTCGACCAAGCAGCTCGCCCGCCAGCTCTCGCGGAAGACGATCTCGGCCTGCGCGCCCGAGGTGGCGCAGCGGCACACCGGCTACCTCGTCGGAGGCACTTCGCCGTTCGGGCTCAAGAAGCCGATGCCGATCGCCTGTGAGCGAACGATCACCACGCTCGAGACGCTCTTCATCAACGGCGGCGGCCGCGGGTTTCTCGTCTCCCTCACGCCGGCCGAGCTCGTGCGGCTGCTCTCGCCGACCTTGGTCGACTGCGCCGCGGAGTGAACGTCGTCAGAGCCCGACTTGCAGCATCTCGCCGACCACCCGGCGGATCAGCTCGCGGCGGATCAGCTTGCGCGCGTGCTCGTACACCTTGGGCGCTGGCGGCCGATCGGGGTCGCGCAGCCTCGCCGCCGTGCGGATCACCTGATCGACCCGCGCTGGATCGAGGCGGAACGGCTGCCTCGCGTCGGTCTTGAGGAAGTAGTTGATGCCGCGCTTGTCGAGCAGCTTGTCGAGAGTTCTGCGAGACGCGGCAACGAGGGTCAGATCGATGATCTCCGCCATGTGCGGCGAAGTTGTCCTTCGATTCGGCGAGCTCGGCAAATTCGTCATCGATTCGCGCGGAAACTTGCGATCGCGCGCACGCTCGGGGATCCGCGCGCGCTCGCGTGTGCCTGGCTCGCCCATCTGCGCACTCGCGTGGGACGAGACGAATGCTCGCTCTCGGCGCCGAATGAGTACACTCGCCACCCCGTGGAGTGGATCGACGACGTCAGGCACTGGAAGGCTGGTGACCCAGCAGCGGCCGAGCGTCTTCGGGACTACGTCACGCCGTTCGTGCACGGCGCGCTGCTCGCCCGGCTGCCACACCACGTCGCCAACGCCTTGATGACCGACGCCCTCGGGCAGGTGCTCCGATCTCCCCAGGCGGTCGCGAAGGACGCGGGCTTCGTCTCGTACGCCATCGCGCTCACGCGAAAGCTCGCCCAGGCTCGCAAGCCCGATCGGCAGGAACGGCCGACGACCGACGGCACGGTGGCCGAAGGGCGGCAATGGCTCGAGCGGCTGCGCGCGCTCACCTCGGAAGAGGCGCGCGAGTTGGTGATCTGGCGCCTCGTCGAGGGCATTCCTGGCCCGGAGTTGGTCGAGGTGTTGTCGCTCGACGAGACGGTGATTCGGCCGGCGATCGAGCGTGGCGTCGGCGACGCGATGATCCCCGCGCAGTCCCTCGCCCACGTCTCCTACGTGTGGGACTTGAGCGGCGAGCCGTCGACCCAGCTCGCGCGAACCGAGACGTACGCGATGGCGCTGCGCTTCGACCCGCTCGCGACGCCCGAGCCGGCCGACGTCGCCAACACCGGCGGCACCTTCCAGGACCTCGACGACGCGAAGGTGGGAGACGTTCGGCCCGACGCGAACCCGTTCGGCGACACCGCTCCCACGAGGGTGCACACCGACGCGAAGGCGAAGCTGCTGCCGGCCGGAGGCTTCACCGACGAGAAGACCGAGGGCGCGTTCGATCTCCCCGCCGCCGCACGGGAGCTCCAGGCGCGCACCGAGGTCGCGACGCCCGTCGTGAAGCCACCCTCGTCCAAGGCAGGCCTCCCCTCGGGGCGCTCGGCGACCTTCAGGTCGGAGCCGAAGGTCGCTCCGGTGATCGACGACGAACGGCCGTCTCGTCGGCGAGTGATCGAGCCACCCCGAGGATCGGACGTGGGACGACGCGAGACCGTCGAGGCGCCCATCGAGACGACGCCGATGACTCCGCTGACCGCGGCCGAGCTCGACGATGAGCGGCCGAGCCGCAGCAAGCTCCAGGTGAAGGGCAAGCTCGATCAGGCGCTGCGCAAGCGCACCGAACCCCTGGGCCCCGAAGAGCCCTCGGCGAAACGTCGCGCTGCCGACGAGGAGCGCCGCCGAGAGCTGGGCGCCGAGGATGCCTCTGCGAGGCGGCGTGACGCGCAGGAGGAGTCGTCGAGGCGCAAGAACCCCGAGCTGGGCGACGACTCCGGGCGGCGCCGCAACCCCGAGCCCCACCGCCGCTCCGAGCCGCGTGCGCTCGAGCCCGTCACCAGCGCGAGCCAGCCCTCGATCGACACCGTGCCCGAGGGGAACCCGAAGCAGCCCGCCGTCACCGAGCGCTACACGCCCGAGCCGATCAACCCGATCATTCGCATCGGCGTCGTCGCGGTCGTCGCCTTCTCACTGTTGCTCGCGATTGCGTGGCGCCTCGGCTGGTTCTGAGTCCGAGCCTGGCTAGCGCACGACGTAGGTCTGCTTCGCCCACGTCGGCCCGTCCGCCCGGAGCCTGAAGAGCTGGTGCCAGCCAGCGACCCAGAGATCGCCCGTCGAGGCATCCAGCAGCAGGTCGCGCATGTACTCGGCCTGCGGCAGCGAGATCGGCTCCGGCGCGCGCCCCTCGCGCAGCAGCACCGGCCCTTGGGTGTAGTGCAACATCCACGTTCGTTTGCGCTCGACGTCGACCGCGAGCCCGCTCACCTTCGTGTCCACTCCAGGGGCTTTCACGAAGCGCCGCGCGGTTGGATCGTAGAGGAACGGCCCGGAGTCGAAGTCGAGCGACCAGAGCCGCCCCAGCTGATCGACCGTCAGCGTGCTGGGGGCGTGGCCGGGGTACTCGGCGCTGTCCTTCGCGAAGGTCGCGCTCGAGGTGTGAATCGCCTTGAGGAAGTCGGCCCAGAACCACTGACCGTGCGCGTAGGTTGCGTCGCTCACCAGTCCGCTCCACGGAGCCTTGGCGCGATCGAACCGCTGGGCCTCGCCGTTCCACACCCACGCCTTGTCGCCGCGATAGACCCACGGACCCTCAGGACCCGCGGCGAGCTCGAAGTAGCTCCCAGCGCCCTTCTCCTTGCTCGAGAGGAGCGGCTGAAAGGCCTGCCCGTCCCATCGAACGACCTCCGTCTCGCAGCCGAGCCACGCGGCGCCCTTCCACGAGAGCCCGCGGCAGATGAACCCGTCACGCACCGCGACCGGCGTGCTCGGCTGATCGGGATCCCACACGACGATGCCGCGTTGAGTGCCAGCGACGATCTGCCGGCCCACCTGACTGAGCGTGTAGATCTGGTTCAGCTCGGTGCGGGCGATTCGCTCGGCGTTCTGGGGGCAGCTGTCTGCATAGCCCGCGAGATAGCCCTGGGCGACCTCGAGCGCGGCCGGCCGGAGGTTGCGCTTGGTGGGCGGGAACTTCCTCACCACCGCGTCGGGACCGCGGAAGACCTCGCACCACTTCTTCGCGTCGTCCATCGTGACTTGGGCGATCACGAGCGAGCGTGCGTACTGAACGGCGAAGTCGTCGGGGAGCTGCCGAGCCGCCTGCGTCATGAGCTCGAGCGGGCGCGCAGCCCACAGCCCGTTCCCCTTTGCACGGAGCGGCTTCAGGTCGAGGTACTTCGTGGTCGCGATGAGGAAGGCGGCCGCGAAGAGCTGCGACGGGGTGAGGTCGTTCGCTGCGAGGCGCTCCACCGGCAGTTGCTTCTCCTTCGCGAGGTGCGCGAGGAAGCCGGTGGCGAAGTCGGTCTGCCACCCGAGCACGCTGATGACCGCCAGCTTCTCGCCGCTGTCGGCCTCGGAGGCGAGGAAGGCGAAGGCCGAGCTCGGCTCCTTCTTCGCGTTCACCACCGCGGCGACGTCTTGATAGCCGGTCGAGAAGTCGATCGAGGTGAGCGGTGAGTCGGCGAAGGCCCCTGCAGCGAAGAGGACGACGCCGAACGCGAAGGGGAGGCGCATTCGGTGAACGCTGCCGCACTCGGCCGCCGCGCTCAAGGCACCTTCAGCCCTTCTTGCTGATCATCGAGTTCACCAGCGCGTCGTTCTTCTCGGGGTCGAAGGGCTTCGCCGTGACCGTGGTGACGAGCCGGGTGAACCACGCCTCGAAGGAAGGGAACGTGGGCTTCGCGAGCGATGGACTCAGCCACTCGCCGGTGTCCACGTACTTTCCGGTGAGGCACTCGTAGTCGTTGTCTTCGAGGTAGATGCTCGGCGGCCCGCGTCGGCCTCCGATGAAGAAGCACCAGCGCGACGCTTCGACGTCCAACCCCGCGTCGGCGAACGAGAGAAAGTCGGTGGTGCTGATCTCACGATCGTCGACGGTCGTCCCCTTGGCCGACCAGCTGTCGCAGAGGGTGAAGCGCTCTCCACACTGCGCCTTCGTGCACGGCTTCGGCCGATAGAGGTGAACGACCGGCCAGGTGACCCACTTTCCGTCCTCGAGCCACTCGACGCGCAGGCCTCCAGACCGACGGAGGAGCGCTCGATAGCCCGCGGGCAAGACGAAGCGCGCCGGGTCGTACGGCGTCGGGAGGGGAAACCGATAGCCCGTGGGAAGCGACGGAACGGCGTCGAGCTCGTCGGCGGTGAGCGGAGCTTCGGTGACGAGCCTCAGCGCCGGGTTCGTGCTCGCCCACTTCGCGAGTCGATCGATCAGCGGTGCCGCGTCGAAGCCGGCCTTCTTCCTCTGCGTGGCCATGGGCGCGCAGCGTAGCGCCGTCAGCGCCGTTTGCCGTGGCCGACGCGATCTCGCCGCTTCGTCTCGGGAGCACCCCGCTTCGGCTTCTCCCTCGCCGCGAGCTCCCGCTGCAGCTGCAGCCAGGCCTCGTAGCGATCGTCCGCGAGGGTGCCCGCCTCGAGCGCCGCCTGGACCGCGCACCCCGGTTCCCGTTGATGGGCGCAGTCGGAGAAGCGGCAGCCCTGGGCGATCTCCGAGATGTCGTCGAACGCCCGGCTCAGCCCATCGTCCGCGTCCCACAGCTGGATCTCTCGAAGGCCGGGGTTGTCGATGAGCGCTCCACCAGTCGGCAGCACGAGCAGCTCTCGGGTGGTGGTGGTGTGCTTGCCCTTGCCGTCGTCCTTCAGCTCGCCGGTGCGCTGCACCTCGAGGCCGACGATGCGGTTGACGAGGGTCGACTTGCCGACGCCCGAGCTGCCGAGGAACGCCGTCGTCTTCCCGGCTCCGACGTACTGCTGCAGCTCGGCGAGGCCGCTCCCCTCGAGCGCGGACACGACGTGGATCGGCACCTGCGGGGCGACGGCCTTCGTCTCGTCGAGGAAGAACGGCAGGTCGTCACAGACGTCGGCTTTGTTGAGGACGACGATCGGCTGCGCCCGGCTCTCCCAGGACAAGGTGAGGTAGCGCTCGAGCCGCCTCGGGTTGAAGTCCATGTCGAGGCCCATCACCAACATGAGGTAGTCGATGTTGGCGGCGATCACCTGCGGCGCGTGTTGATGGCCGGCGACCTTTCGCACCACCGCTGATCGCCTGGGCAACAGCGCGTGCACCAGCGCCTCGCCTTCGTCGGGAACGCGAGCGGCGACCCAGTCTCCGACGGCGGGGTGATCTTCGGCGCTCTCGGCCTTGTGGAGGATGCGGCCTCCGGTGCGCGCCCAGTGTTCCCCGCGCCGCGAGAGCACTCGCAGCTGCTTGCGGTAGACGAGGGTGACGCGCGCTGGCTCGAGGCCCTTCTCGGCGTGCGGTGCGAGGGCGGTCGCGAAGTCCGGTCCCCACCCGAGCGCGGCTTTCCAGTCACCGTCCGTCATGCGGGGTGGTGGACGGCGCGAGGAGACACGTCTGACGCGCCGCTCACTTCGACGGGTACCCGACCATCTCGTGCTTCTCCGGGTCCCACAGCTTGAGCTCGAGCGCGGCGAAGATGTCTTTCGGCCACCAGCTGGTGACGCCCGGGTGCTGCAGCTCGGGGATGCCGGCCATCGCCTCGGACAGGCGGTAGAACGGAATCGTCGCGTTCAGGTGATGCACGTGGTGGTAGCCGATGTTCGCCGTCATCCAGTTCATGAAGGCGCCCATCTTCATGTAGCTCGACGAGTCGATCGCCGCGCCAGAGAAGGTCCAGTCGGCGCGGTCGGCCACCTTCACGCCCGGGTAGTTGTGCTGCGCGTAGAAGAGGTACGCGCCCGACATCGCCGCGACCGCCATCGGAATGAACCAGCCGAAGACGAAGGCGTCGAAGTGGCCGATCGACCAGCACCAGGTGCCGAGGCTCGCGACCACCACCAGCGAGAGCAGCCCGCCCCAGTGCTTGCCCGGCGCGCGGAGGAACGGTCGCAGGCACATGCCCGCCGCGAAGACGGTGAAGATCGCGAAGAGCATGTTCAGCGGGTGCCGCGCCGCCCGGTAGATGAACTTCTGGAATGGCGAGAGCGACGCGTACATGCCCGGGGTCAGCATCGGGTAGCTGCCGATGTGCGAGCCGATGAGCTTGGCGGTGTGCTGGTGATGGTAGTTGTGCGTCTCGCGCCAGACGGACGGCGGAGTGAGGATCAGCTCTCCGTAGAGGAAGAAGAGGAACTCGGCCGGCTTCGACTGGCGGAGGATCGCCCCGTGCTGAAAGTCGTGGAACAGGCAGAACGCGCGCACCGCGGTGAGGCCCGCGAGCACCGAGAAGGGAATCCGCATCCACCACTCGGGGAGCAGCACCGCCGCCGCCACGAGCCCACCCAAGATGGCGAACGTCGACAGGGTGTACGCCCACGAACGGCCGACGGTCTCGGCGGTGAACTCACGCGAGTGCAGCAGAATGTCCTTCTCGGAGCGGCGCTCGCTCGACGCTGGCGGCGTCACGGACGGCTCGGCGGCCATCGGCGGGAGCGCGGGTGAAGCAGGGTCCATCGCGGGTGCAGGCGTCATCGTGCGCCGTCCGCTAGCAGATGGCGGGTGCTCAAGCCAAGAGGGCGGAACCGCCGGAAATTCAGCTGGTTGACTGGCCTCAATCAACCCGACTCAACACGAGTGATCAGGACTGGCGAAGGAACAGGCCTTTGATGAGCCGTGCCTTGAAGCGCGACATGAGGTCGTCGGGGATCTTCACGTCCTCCGGGCTGTTGATGGTGGTCGCGTTGCCGGCGCCCGTCTTGGTGTTGAAGTCGGCCTCGAGCGCTTTTCCAGCCGCGCCGTCGAGCGAGACCATCGCGATCTCGCGCTCGTAGTAGTCGCTGCGCGGGTGCTCGTTGTGGCTCTGCACGCTCGTCAGCTGCCCGTCGGCGACCCAGTACTTCGAGTGCAGGGTGTTGGTGCCCTCACGCGTCGGCTGAAGGCTCTTCTGCAGGTACATCTTCACTCCGGCGTCGGAGAGCTCCTTCACCGTCTCGAGAATGGGCGCCGAGATCGCCGTCTCGTCGATGGTGTCGCTGGAGTTCGTCATCACCCGCACGTCGACGCCCCGCGCGGCCGCCGCCTTGAGCTCTTCGCGAACGGCGGGCAGCGAGAGCAGGTACGCGTTCGCCATGTGGAACGAGGTCTTCGAGGCGCGAATCGCCGAGAGCGTCGCCATGGTGATGTTCGATTCGTCGCCGCCCGGCACGTGCTCGATGACGGCGGTGCGGCCCGAGCCAGTGGGCCCGCTCATCTTGGTGTCGTCGGCGAGCGTCTTCATTCCATCGTGGAGCTTCGCCTGGGAGTTCCACTCGTTGACGAAGGCGCGGTTCATCTCGCCCGCGGCCGGTCCGGTCACCTGCACCTCGGTGTCCTTCCACGCCGCCTTGGTGCCGCGCTCGTAGTAGACGTCACCCGGGTTTCGGCCGCCGGCGATCACCTGCTTGCCGCTGTCGATGACGAGGTACTTCATGTGCTGGCCCTGGGCGGTGTGCTGCGGGTTCTCCCAGCGGTGCACGTTGATCGGCAGCCCCTCGGCCGCGGCCTTCTCGAGCATCGCGAGCGCTTGTCGATGGCCGGAGTGCTGCGCGACGTCGAAGTCCGCCATCACCGAGACGCTGACGCCTTGCTTGGCCTTGTCGATGAGCAGCTGCGCGGTCTGCTTACCGGTGTCGTCGTCGTAGAACGCCCACGTCATCATCTTGATGTCGGAGGTCGCGCTGTTGATCGCCTGCTTGCGCTCCTCCCAGGCCGCGGGCCCGTCGGGCAAGAGCTTGGTCGAGTTGCCGGTGGTGAAGTGGCTGTTGGTGAGGCGCTCGAACTCCTTGGCGAAGGCAGGAGAGTCGACGCCGCTGCCCGCCGCGATCGACGAGGAGCGGACGAGCCCACCGAGCCGATCGCTGCGCTTCTTCCAGTCCTCCACGCCCTTGCCATCGAGGCCCGAGGAGTCGATTCCGGCGCGCACGAGATCGCCCACCGTGTCGAGCGCGGTGGCGACCTTGTCGAGCTTCTTCTCGATGCCCTCGACGAGCCCGCCGAGCTTGCTCTTGAGCCCGCCAACCTTCGGACCCCAGCCTGCCGCAGCGGGAGGCGCGGTCGCTTCGGCCGGCTTGGGCGCTGCGGGCGTCTTCGGGTCGGTGACGCGGGGCGCGACGACAGGCTTCGAATCTCCGATGCGTGGCATGCAGCCACCTTCGCTCATCGCGTGCTTCGCGGGCAACCGCCTTCAGCGCGCGCGTTTCTTGGAAGCTGAGAAGCCGCGCTCTCGAGCGAGGAGCCCGCTGAGGCGCGAGACCTCGGCTTTGCTTTGGGCGAGCTCGCGCTCGAGCAGGGTGAGGCGTGGCGGAGCGAGGAGCGCGCGCAGCGAGGGGCGCGGTCGTTGGCCGAGCTTCCCTCGGAGGCGCTCGTTCTCCCGCTCGAGCTTCGCGCGGGCCTTGCGCTCGATCGCCTGAGCTCGCTCGAGCCGATCGATCTCCTGCTTGTGCGCGTCGACCTGGTCACGCAGCTGCCGCTCGCGCGTTCGGAGCGAGGTGAGCTGCTCCTCCGAGGCCGCGAGCCGTTCATTGGTCGAGCGCTCGAGGTGGGCGAACGCTTCGGCGAGCTTCAGCTGGCCGCGTTCCTGCCGCGCCGACTCCAGGGCCTTGCCGAGCGCCTTCACCTCGGCCTGCGCGCGCTCCAGCGCCGCTCTCAGCTCGCGATCGGTCCCCACGCTGCCGCTCAGTCGACGTTGTCCCAGCGGAACTGCTCGCGATCGAGCGCCTCGTCGGCGAGCGACTTGATCAGCTCGTCGTCGTTGTCGTCGATGTTCGCCACGTTGCCGCGCACGCGCGTCTTCACCTCGCGGGTGAGCACCTCGAGGATCTCGATCTCCTTCGTCACCGCGGCGGCGCCCTTCTCCTGCAGGGCCGTCGAGACGCGGGAGAGGGTGGACGCGAGCACGAAGAGATCGATCATGATGTCGGACAGCCGCCGGCTCGCGAACTGCTTGCCGATGATGTTCTTGCCGTGTTTGCGCAGCACCCGATCGACGCTGGTGGCGAGATCGCGGGTGAGCTCCTCGAAGACGAGCTGGTTCTTCTGCAGCGCGGGGTGCAGCTTGGTGAAGACCCGCTTCTCTCGGCGCACCGGCGCGGCGAGCGAGGCCCGGCGCAGCGCGTACTCCGAGAGCACGCCGAAGCCCTTGATGGGGTTGTTGAAGATGCCCTTGAGCGAGTCGGCCAGCTCCTTGAGCTCTCCACCCACTTCGTTCATCGCCGTCAGCGCAATGAAGAGCCGGAGGATGTCGTTGGTGCCCTCGTAGATGCGGTTGATGCGAGCGTCGCGCACGATGCGCTCGTAGGGGAACTCCTTCATGTAGCCGTTGCCGGCGGCGATCTGGAGCGCCTCGTCGGCCGTGCGCCAGAGCGCCTCGGTGCCGAACACCTTCGTGCAGGCCGCCTCGACCGCGTACTCCTCGCTGCCGCCGTCGATGAGCGCGTTCACCATGTTCACCGCCGCCTCGGTCGCGTAGCAGTCGACGACCATGTGCCCGAGCTTCTGCTTCACCAGCCCGAACTCGGCGATCGGCTTGCCGAACTGAATGCGCTCCTTCGCCTGTCGCGTCGCGAGCTGAATGCACTTCTTCATGCCGCCGACGGTGCCGCCGCCGAGGCCGGTGCGCCCGGAGTTGAGGATCTTCATCGCCACCTTGAAGCCCTTGCCGACCTCACCGAGCACGTTCGCGGCGGGCACTCGCACGTTGTCGAGCACCACCGTCGTCGTCGACGAGGCGCGAATGCCCATCTTGTCTTCGTGCGGGCCGGTGGAGACGCCGGCCATGTCTCGGGTGACGATGAAGGCCGTCATGTTGCTGCGCTCGGCCTGACCGCCGGTCTTCGCGAACACGGTGAAGAACTGCGCGATGCCGCCGTTGGTGATCCACAGCTTCGAGCCGTTCAAGACCCAGTCGTCGCCGTCCTTCACCGCGGTCGTCTTGATGCTCGCCGCGTCACTGCCGGCGCCAGGCTCGGTGAGACAGAAGGCCGCGATCATCTCGCCGGTGGCCAGCTTCGGCATGAAGCGCGCTTTCTGCTCGTCGTTGCCGAACAGGAGCAGCCCGCGCATGCCGATCGACGAGTGGGCACCGACCGTCACCGCGACGCTGCCGTCGTACTTCGCGAGCTCCTGGAGCGTGCGCGAGTACGCCGTCGCCGACATCGACATGCCGCCGTGCAGCTCGGGAATGACGAGGGAGAAGAGGCCGAACTGGCGCAGCTCCTCGATGAAGGCGCTCGGCAGCTCGCCGTCTTCGTCCCACTTCCGGAAGTCCTTCTCGTGCGGCTTGAGCAGCTGCTCGATGGAGGACCGCACCGCCTTGAACGTCTCCTGCTCCGCCGGCTTCATCTTCGGGTACGGGAGGATGAGATCTTCCTCGATGGTTCCGAAGCAGAGCTGACTGACGAAGGAGGGGCTCGAAGGAGAAGCGGGCATGGCTCCTGAATAGCAGCCGGCTGCGACTTTCTCATCGAATCGCGGCACGGCGTGCGACGCTCGGGCGATGAAGAGGGTGATCGCGCTCGTGCTCGCCGTGGGCTGTGCGCCCAGTCCGCCGGAGGTCGATGGTGGCGTCGGCGTCGCAGGTGGCTCGGCAGTTGGAGGTTCGTCGGCTGGTGGATCGTCCAGCGGCGGAGCATCCGGTGGCGGGTCGTCGGGAGGCGGCTCGAGCGGTGGCGGCTCAATCGGTGGCGGCTCGAGCGGTGGCGGCTCGAGCGGTGGCGGCTCGACCGGTGGCGGCTCGACCGGTGGCGGTTCATCGGGAGGCGGCTCGAGCGGTGGCGGCTCACCCGACGGCGGGCGCTGTCAGTGGGCGGCGTCGGATGCGGGCGTCTCCACCGCGTGCGCGGGCCTCCCGGGAGCGCCTGCTGCCGTCGGTCCCGCGACCGCGCTCTCGATTCTCCCCGGAGGCATGCTCAAGATCGCGAACCTCACCTACGCGCATCGCGGAGGCTTCGATCTCCAAGGCGATCTCGTCGTTCCTCCGCACGACGGTGGCTCACCTGGAATTCTCGTCGTCGTTCACGGCGGCGGTTGGGAAGCGTGCGACCGCCGACGCGTGACGCCCGACGTTGAGCTGTACGCCGCCTCGATGGCCGCGGTCTATCGAATCGCCACGTTCAACGTCGAGTACCGCCTGCGCCAGGAAGGAGGCGCCTACCCGGAGAACCTGAAGGACGTGCGCTGTGCGCTCGCGTGGATCAGCGCGAACGCCTCGACCTACGGCCTCGACGGCACCCGGCTCGCGATCGCGGGAGAGTCTGCTGGCGCCCACCTCGCATTGATGAGCGCGCTCGCGCAGAGCCGAGCCGATCTCGACCCGGGCTGCGGTGCGATTCCACCCCTCCAGCTCGTGCTCAGCTACTCGGGCCCGACCGATTTGCCGGCGCTCACGAGCACCTTCCTCGATGCCACCGTGCAGCAGTACGCCGGGCCGTGCGTCGTGGGACCGACCAGCTGTCAGGCCGCGACCCCAGCCTGCACTCGCTGTGACGACGCCTCACCCGTCGCTCGTGCCTGTGCCGGCGGCCGCGCGCAGTTCGCGCTCATTCACGCGCCCCAAGGCTTCGACGGCTTGCTCTCCGACTCGCAGGCGAGGGCGCTCCAGGGCGCGTTCGTGGACGCGGGCGTGGCCAGCACGTTGATGATCCCCACCGACGCCGAGCTCGTCGATGCGGGCTGCGGCCCCGCCGGGTCGGGTCAGGCCCATGGGTGGAACAAGTCGTGTCTCCAGCGCGCGACCGGCACGGCGCTCGTCGTGCCCATCACCAACGCGATCGGCGTGCGCTGACGAGCACTCCTTCGGTGATGAGCGATTCGTTCTGGTGCGCCGAGCTCGCCCGCACCGTTCCCAGTGCGACAGGGCTGCTTCGTTCGGCTGATCACATCGCGCGAATCACGTCATCAGCGACGCCGTCACCGCGCACGAAGGCGACCCGCAGCCGCTCGATGGGCGCGAGATCGATTGGCCGGCCGGCGGCGGCGAGCGCGTCACTCCACAGCCGCTTCTCGCGGGTGGTGAAGCGGCCGTCGACGATGCAGGCGATGGCGAGCACCTGGAGCGTCACCCGCAGCTCTTGCGGCGGCAGCACCTTGAGCTGGGCGAGGAACTCGCCGACGTCGTCGAGCTCGGCCTTGCCGGTGTCCTTCACGTGCACCATCACCTCGTCGAGCAGCGCGCTCAGGTTCGGGTGCAGATCCTGGGTGCGTACGATCGACGCCGCCACGGCACGCGCCGCCGACAGCCTGCCTGCATCGGAGAGGTTGGGCGCGTCGGCGAAGATCAGATCGACGAGCTCTTGTGACGCGCTCGGGCCCATCGCGCGAATGCGCGCTTCCCTGAGAATCCACCACGTCACGATGGCGTTCCACGCCGCGGTCACCGGCACGCCCACGAAGGGCAGCAACGCCTGCAGCGTTCCGCGCACCAGCACCCGCGCCAAGATCCTCCGCAGCAGCATCTTCACCAGGAAGTTGGTGACGCCCACCTTCGCCTTGTACGCGAGCGAGGCGAGGAAGAGGCCCAGCTTGGAAGACTCCCGTCGCGGGTTGATGCCGCGTGGGTCGAACATCGGGTTCGGGAGCTCGAGGGCCGCGCGCGCCAAGGCGTCGACCAACGCCGCGTCGCTCGTCTTTCGGTTGGTTCCGAACAGCTCGAGGCCGGCCGCGCCCGCCAGCTCGTGCGTCGACCGGAGAATGTCCCAGTAGAGGAAGAGGATCTCGGCGACCGCCGCGATTCCCGTCGCCCCTCCGACGATCGCCCAGAAGGTGAGCGAGCCAGTCGAGAACAGCGGCGTGCCTTCGGGTGCGAACGGAGTGGCCCACACCTCCGCCACCGCCGAGATGCCGCCCGAGAGGGCGCCAGCGAGCCCGGCACGGAACACGGCGCCTTGCGTCACCCGCTTCATCGCCGCGCGCTCCTGCGGATTCAGGAAGT
This sequence comes from Myxococcota bacterium, assembly GCA_052034585.1. GTDB lineage: Bacteria > Myxococcota > Myxococcia > Myxococcales > Myxococcaceae > Xiheimicrobium. The sequence goes on along the minus strand of JBPOIJ010000051.1, from coordinate 117,284 downwards.
GCACCGCGTCGGCTGGAGCGGCAGGTGGCGCCGCGACCTCGGCTTTCCGCTCGCTGCGACGCGCGAAGTACTGCACCGCCACCCGCTCGAGCAGCGGCTTCTCGGGAGTCGCCGGCTCGCTCACGCCCGCCTCAAGTCGCGAATGCGGAAGAAGAGGATCGGCAGCGACGCCGCGATCATGCCGATGGTGATGCCGTTCACGCCCTGCATCGCCTCGGGATCCTCGGTGAGCTTCTTCGTCGCGCCCGCCCAGTACTCCTTCGTGGTGCCCATCGCGACGTACTGCGGCCCGGTGAGGACGAAGATCATCACCAGCGTGAAGACCGCGAGCACCGTCAGCGCGACGGCCCAGCCGAACTTTCCGTTCTGCACCAGGTGCCCGCCGGCGATCGCGCCCGCGAAGCCGAAGGTGAGCATGACGACGAAGAAGGCCAGGTAGGTCGGCAGGAGCGGCATGCCCGAGGTGTCGAGGAGGTACACGTACATCCAATCGGTGCGGATGAAGTACATCCACCCGACCGCGAGGCCGTAGAGCGCGCTCCAGATCACCGCGAGCACCGCCGACTTCCACACCTCCACCGAGCCCGACTTGCGGATCAGCTTGGTGCCGAGGAGGGCGATGATCGTGCCCGCGAGGAACGTCGTCGGAGGATCGAGGATGACGGTGGCGAGCAGCATTCGCGGGCGAATTTGGAGGCCCGGGTGCGTGCCGTCAACGACTCCGGCGCCGACCAATCACCGCGACGGCTTTGGCGCTTCCAACACCCGCGTCTCGATGAGGCGCCGAAAGTACTCGCAGGCCGGCGTGGGCGTTCGCTGGAGCGTCTCGAAGTCGACCCGGTACAGCCCGAAGCGTGGCCCGTACGCCTCGAGCCACTCGAAGTTGTCCATCAGCGACCAGTGCAGGTAGTGGGTGACGTTCACGCCCTGCGCGCGCGCGGCCAGCAGTTGCTCGAGGTGATCGAAGAGGAAGCCCGGCCGCCGAGTGCCGGCGCGATCGTCGAGGCCATTCTCCGTCACCCAGATCGGCTGCGGGTAACGCCTCATCTGCTTGAGCACCCAGCCGAAGCCCTCCGGGTAGTACTCCCAGCCGATGTCGGTGAGCCCGCGTTGGTGCACGTCCTTGAAGCGGAAGGCGACGTACGGTGCGCCCGCGACGAAGCGCAGGTGCGAGCGCGTGTAGTAGTTGATGCCGAGGAAGTCCTGGCTCTTCTCGGCGCCGTCGATGCGCGTCTTCCCCGCGGAGACGCCCGGCATCTTGATCGACAAGGTGCCGATGGTGAGCGCTTCGAGGAACGCGTGGTTGAAGTTCGCTTCCGCGAGCCGGGTGAGGGCCTGATCGATTGGGTGCCACCGACGTTCGGGCGCGAAGACCTGCAGGTGCTGGCTGATGCCGAGCTCGAGCGGCTTGCCCTTGGCGCGATCGAGGAACGCCTGGCGCGCGAGGACGTGGGCCCGCATCAAGTTCACCGAGGCCGCCCAGTACAGCCGGCCGTCCTTGAGGCCGGGCGGCATCTCTCCCGCGAGGTAACCGCCGAGCGCGAACACGTTCGGCTCGTTCAAGGTGATGATCGCCGCGTCGATTCCCTCGAGCACCTCGGCGCACTTCTCGACGTAGCGCTTCCAGGCGACGAGAGAGGACGGCGCGGTCCACGGCGTCTCAGCGTGGAACCAGCGCGGGTGGGTGAAGTGATGGAGCGTCACCACCGGCCGAATGCCCGCCTTCACCAACGCCTCGGCGCGCGCTCGGTAGCCAGCCCAGGCCTCGTCGTTCCATTCGCCGCGCCGGGGTTCGACGCGCGCCCACTCGATGCTGAACCGGTAGGCCGTCACGCCGAGCCGGGTGATGAGCGAGATGTCGTCGAAGAAGCGCTCCCAGTGGCCGCACGCTCTTCCACAGCGCGCCTTCGCGTCGTGGAGCCGGCCTCGTTCTTCCCAGTCGGTCCAGTCGTTCTCGATGCCGCCTTCGGTCTGGTAGGCCGAGGTCGCGACGCCGAAGACGAACTCAGGAGGGAAGGTGAGGGGAGCGGACACGCGCGGGCTGATTACACCGAGTGACCGCGCGCTCCGATGACTGAGTTCGTCCGTGCGTCACTTCGTCGGGCACCTCGCTCCGCCGCAGGCGTCGACACAGATGCCCGAGAAGAAGCCGCCGCACGGCTGGTAGAACATCTTGCCGGTGTACTTCCAGCACTCGTAGAGCATCGAACAGCTCCCGTAGAGACCGTCGACCTTCTTCCCGACTTCGGCGGGCAGCGGCACGCCTTCTTCCTCTGCGGCAGGTTCGGCGGTCACTCCACACGAGAACGCGAACAACGAACAGATCAGCATCAGACGCAACATGGGTTCATCCTCCTTCGCGAAGGAGCCAGCGCGTTCGCCGCGGTCGCACCTCGACGAGCAACATTCCCATTCAGATGGAAATCGACGCCTTCATGCGCCGCTGCGTCACCGCGTTGTGACGTCGCGAACCCGTTCGCCTCGAACCACTCAGTGGAGCACGAAGTGAACAGCGTGACCGACCGGACACATCATGAATCCAGCGGTTTCCGAGGTGCGAGGAGGTGGCATGGAATCGGCACAAATGCTGACCATGCGGACACACGTTCTCCTTTCGATGCTGGTGGTGGTTGGGTGCAGTGGCGAAGTCGGCTCGGTGAAGGCCGACGCGCCGGTGCGGTACGCGCTCGAGCAGGCGTCGCAGAGGTACGAGGTGCCGGTGCCGGTGCTCACGGCGGTCGCCTCGTTCACCACGAGCTTCACCATGCCGAGCGACCCCGACTGGAGCGGCCACGGGGCCAAGCGCTCCTTCCTCTACGAGGGCTCGGCGATGCGCGCCGCGGAGCTCACGAAGCTGGACTCGGTGCTCATCGAAGAGACCTTCGACGGCCAGGTGATGGGCATCGCTGCCTTGCTGCGCAGCCTGCGTGACGAGCGGCTCGCCACGAGCGAGGTGAAGGCCGATGACGCGGTGTTGATCTCCTGGTTCCAGGACGTGCGGGCGTTGCGCAACGCCGTGCAGCCGGTCGACGACGAGCTCCAGACGACGTTCGCGCAGGCGGTGTTCGGCATCGTGGAGTCGGGCCTCGACGAGACGATTCGCGGCGAGCGGCTGGTGCTCGGGTCGGTCGATCTCGGCCCCGACGCGCCGCGGGCGAGCATCAAGCAGGGCCTCATGGTGCCGGGCGCTCCGTTCCCCATCATCCAGAGCTCCACCGCCAACTGGTCCGAGCGCTACGGCACGCGCATCGATCGCATCGTCATTCACACCACTCAGGGCACCGGCTCGGGCGTGCCGAACTACATCGCGACCAACACCAACGACGTCTCGTCCCACTACCTGGTGATGCGCGACGGCACGATCTACCGCTTCGTCCCCGAAGAGAAGAAGGCCTGGCACGCCGGCTGTTGGAACGCGCGGTCGGTGGGCATCGAGCACGAGGGCTGGGCGAGCCTCTACAGCCCCGGCGGCACCTATTTCCCCTACACCGACGCGATGTACGCCGCGAGCGCGCGCCTCACCGCGTGGATCGCCGACAAGTGGGGCATTCCGAAGGACCGCGCGCACATCGTCGGCCACGGCGACGCCGAGCTGTCGAACTGCAACGACCACTGGGATCCGGGCCCGCACTGGGACTGGAACCGCTACCTCGCGCTGGTGAACCAGGGCGACGCGTCCCGCTTCAACCCCGTGGGGTGGATGGACTCGGTGAGCTGCGACGCGGTCGGCGGGTGGACCTGTGACCCCGACAACTTCGCCAGCCCCGTCGACGTGCACGTGTATGCCGATGGCCAGTTCGTCGGCGCCGGCACCGCCTCACTCACCCGTGAAGCGGCCGTCGCGGGAGCGTGTGGTGGCCAGTCGGCGCACGGGTTCTCCATCGCCTTGCCGCTCTCGCTCCGAAACGGCGCGACCCACCGGCTCACTGCGTACGCCATCAACCAGGGCCGTGGCACCGGCAACCCGCCCCTCGCGAACGCCAACGTCGCCGTCACCTGCCAACCGCTCCCTGCGCACCCCACTGGAAACCGGCTCTGGGGCTCGGTCAACGCCATCGCGAGCAACCTGCGCTTCACCCCCATCACTCCGGTGCGCACGCTCGACACCCGCAGCTCCTGGGGAGTCCTCGGGGCAGGCCAGGCGATCTCGGTTCCAGTCGCGGGCGTTCCCTCCGGCGCCTCGGCCGTCGCGCTCAACATGGCCGCGGTGACTCCGAGCGCGCCCGGCTTCGCCGTCTTCGGGCCGAACACCGGCATCTCGTCGATCAACTACTCGGCAGGAGACGTCGTCTCGGGCGCCACCATCGCCACCATCTCGGGCGATCGGCTCGCGGTCACCACCAACCAACCGACCCACCTCGTCGCCGACGTCACCGGCTACTTCTCGGCTTCGGGCGCGGGGCTGGTGCCGGCGCCGTACCGTCGCGTCTACGACTCCCGCAACGTCGGGCCGGCGAACGCGGGGCAGGAAGTGCGCATCGACGCCTCGGCCGTGCTGCCTTGGGGCGCGGTCGCCGCGATGGTGAACCTCACCATCACCGCTCCAGTGGGGGCCGGCTTCCTCGCGGCGGGGCCGTGCGGCGTGAACCTCGGCACCTCGGCGGTGAACTTCAAGGCCGGCCAGACGGTCGCGACCCATGCCACGGTGCCGGTGAACGGCGGCGCCTTCTGCGTGCGCTCGTCGGCGCTGACCCACGTCGTGGTGGACGTCGGCTCGGCGTTCGTGAACGGGCAGGGCTTCTCGTTCAGCGCGGTCGCGCCCACTCGACTCCTCGACACCCGTGACGGCTCCAGCGCGATCGCGGGCCGCATGGCGGCGGGCCAGGAGGTTCGCCTTCCCCTCGAGACCCTCGCCGGTGCTCCGACGAGCGGCGCGGTGTCGGTGACGCTCACCATCGCTGGCCCCGCTGCGCCTGGTTGGCTCTCGGCCGGCCCGTGCGGCACCCTGGGCAACCACTCCAACGTCAACTTCATGCAGGAAGGCGCGCGCGCGAACCAAGCGGTGCTGCCCGTCGCCGGAGGGCTCTGCGTGCTCTCCTCGACGGCGGTCGATCTGATCGTCGATCTCACCGGCGTGTTCCGCTGACGAAGTTCCCCCTGGCGTTCGCCGGGTGACTGGCGCCGTCCTTGGCGAGAAGGGCGGCGCTGGTCGTTTTTTCGGCGTCGTTTGCACCGGGAGAGTCAGGGCGATAGAGCGCCGCAGCGAATGCGTGGAGCCCTCGTCCTCGTCCTGCTGAGCGCCTGTAGCGCCTCGTTTCCGCCCTCGGAGCTGCCGATGACGCCGGTCATCTCGACCGAGCGCGCGACGGTGAAAGGGAAAGTGGTCGACGGCGTCGGCGTGCCGGTCGCTGGTGCGCTCGTCTGGAGCGCCGAGTCCGATGATTCGACGACCACCGCAGCCGACGGCACCTTCAGCCTCTCGGTTCCCTCCGACACCACCATCACCCTGCGCGCGCTCAAGGAGGTCTTCACCGGCACCTCGCTCCAGCCGTTCAGCCTCACCGCGGGGTCGACCGTCGAAGGCCTCGAGGTGCTGATGATTCCTGGGAGCACCTTGGGGCTCCTCAACAACTACGCGAGCGGCATCGAGGATCACGGGGTGGTGGCGGTCACCGCCATCTCGCTCTCGGCGACCTGCTCGGTGGCGGGCGGAACGGTGCGGCTCGAGTTGGTGCCGACCGCGAAGGCCCTCTACGTGCCCAACGGCCAGCACGCGCCTGACGTTCGGCTCCAGGCGATGCAGGCGCGCGGCGAGCCCAACGCCTGGGTTGCCGGGGTGCCGGCCGGGACCGGCTATGAGCTCGTCTTCGAAGGCACCGGCTGTCGGCAGGTGGCGCTCCCGGTCTCCCATGGAGGCCTCACCTGGCAGCACGGCTTGCGAGTCACCCGCGGTCTCACCGTGGCCACCGTCTTCGTGGAGTGAACGTGAAGCACCTCTTCCTCATCGTCGTGCTCGCGTCGGCGTGTGAGCGCACCTACGGCACCGACGCGCAGCTCGCCAAGAAGGTGGGCGAGGCGTTGGTGGCGGCCTGCCCTCTGAGTGATCCCGGTGACGAGGCTGCGAGGCACGCGTGCTCGTCGAAGCTGACCGACTCGCAGGTGCTCCGCGACGTGATGGCGACGCCGTTCCTCTGGGGCCAGCAGGTCGAGCCAGACGTGTACACGACCGACACCGACATGACGCGCTTCGAGCCCCGCCTGTGGCGCCGCGCGTACCTCTCGCTCTACTCCTTCCCACCGGAGTTCACGGTCGAGGCGATCTCCCAGGGCCGCACGCTGCTGCGCTTCGCCCCGAGCTTTCGCAACAAGCTCGACATGGGCAGCTACCCGTACCCGTTCTGGCACCGGCAGGGAAAGTGGGAGAACTACCAGCTCTGCACCGAGCTCTTCTTCGTCTTCAAGGACGGGGTGCTGATCGCCGCGGTGCGCGGGAGCACGCGCGATCTGTCGCGCTTCCAGGTGCGGCACGAGTGGAGCGGTCAGTGGACCTGGAACGAGGGCAACCAGGTGCAGCCCTTCGTCACCCTCTATGGCTACCTCTTCTCGAAGAACAACCCGCACGTCGCCGAGCTCGATCGCAGCTACCGGGCGATGGAAGAGGTGCTCCGCGCCGAGACCTGTCTGGTCTGTCACTCACCCGACAACGCGGTGGTGATGCCGCAGCTCGAGCTGTTCAGCTACCCGAACCAGGCGCTCGTCTCGCGTCATCGGCTGGTGAGCTCGCTCGAGACGAACACGATGCCGATCGCCAACAAGGAGCGAGGCACGGTGACCGGCATCCCCGACGAGGCCCGACGGCTCAAGGCGCTCGAGCTGGTGAAGAAGTTCGCGAAGGTCGGAGACGACGCGCTCACCTGGGAAGGTGAAGCACCTCCGGTGAATCCCGCGGCGAATCTCCAGAGGCACTGAGTGGCACGGCGTTGCGGTGTCGCGGCGCGTGCTCCAGCTCCGAGGTCGTCGAGCCACCCTGAAGGGAGAACGCGCGAGCTTCCCCAGCCTCCGCGCGGGCGCGGCACGTGCTGATCACTTGCTCGCTGCGGGCACTGGCTCCTTCGCTTCGGCCTTGCGCTTCACCGCCTTGAGGGCCGCCAGCACGCTCCCGACGTTCACCCCGACGGTCACGGTCTGGTTTTCGTCTTCGACCGCCTGCGCGATGCCGGAGAAGTTCCGCGCCGCCAGGGTGTGGGTGAGCAGCGTCTTTCCGCCCGGCGCGGTCTCCACCTTCCAGAACCAGCGGCTCGCCTTCAGATCGCCGGAGACCCAGGTGCCGGTGATCTCCTTCGTGCTCGCGTCGGGCGTGTAGCGAACGACGTAGTCGGTATCGGGCCCCGGCACCTCGATGGTGATGTGCACGTCGATGTCCTTCTCGGTGCGGCGCTTCACTTCGCTCTCGGTCACCTTGGGGAGGAAGGTCTTGTAGTCCTCGAACTTGCTGATCAGCTCCCAGGTTCGGTCGGGCGTCGCGTCGATGAGGATGAAGCCGGTCGCCTGGCCGAACTTGCCGCCCTTGCCCTCCTCGACGAGCACGAGCGGGCCTTTCTCGAGCTGAGGCGCGAGATCGATCTGGGTCAGCAGGGCGACGAGGGCGAACGAGACCATTCGGCGCTCATAGCCGGACCGTCTGGTCACGCGAAAGGGCGGTCAGGCGCGGGCGCGGTCGATGGCGTTCAAGACCCGGATCGCGGCGCACGCGGCCCCGTACCCGTTGTCGATGTTCATCACCGTCACGCCTTGCGCGCACGAGGCCAGCATCGAGTGGAGCGCGGTGTGGCCTCCCTCGGCGACGCCGTAGCCGTTCGAGGTGGGCACCCCGATGATCACGCTGCCGAAGAGGCCTCCCACGACGGTGGGGAGCGCTGCGTCCATTCCGGCGACCACCACCAAGACGGGAAAGCGCTTGAGGTCCTCCACCCGATTGAGCAACCGCCACAGCCCGGCCACGCCGACGTCGTAGAAGCCGTGCGTCTCATGCCCGTAGTACCTCGCCGAGCGCTCCACCTCGCGAAAGACGTGCGCGTCACTGGTGCCCGCAGCGACGATCGCGACGCGCGCCGGCGTGGCTGGCCGCAGCGGCCCGAGAATGCCCGTTCGTGACACCGGCTCGTAGTCGATCGAGGCGCGGTGGCTCGCGGTGAGGCCCTCGAGCTGCAGTGGCGTCAGCCGGGTCAACAGGAGCGGCGCGCTCTTCGCCTTCGCCTGATCGAGGATCGCGTTGAGCTGATCGGTCGTCTTTCCCTGGCAGAAGATGGCCTCGTCGAAGCCGATTCGTTCGCTGCGCTGAAAGTCGAGGACGATCTCGTCGGTCGGCATGAGGAGCGCCTCGTACCACACGCCTCGGTCGATTCGATCGTGCGCCTCGCCGGGCGTTCGGTCGTGCAGCCCACGCGAGCTCAGCGTCGGCAGCTCCTCATTCCTTCCAGCGCACGTCGAAGACCGCGCCCTGCTCGTCGTTGCGGGTGACGCTGACTCGTGCGTCCTTCGCGCCGACGTTGACGAGGGTCTGGGCGATGATCCCCGCGTACCAGGGCCCGTGCATGACCTCGTTGCACCACAGCTCGGAGTGCCCCGGCTCGAGGTGCGTCACCCGCGTGTCCTGGTAGTTGTTCGCCGTACGGAGTTGCTTGGCGAGCCGGTCGAGGAGCCGCTTGGGCCCGAGCATTCGCCCCGCGACGAGCAGCGCCCGGCCGACGAGCGTCTCGGTGTACCGCTCGACGAACCGTCGCCCGAAGGCCTCGAGCGCGGCCTCCTGTTGGAGCGACGGGTTCAGCCGCGCCGCGCAGATCGTCACCGCTCGCCGCGCGACCTCGACTGGGTAGGCGGGCAAGAGCGTGCGCCGTGGATCGAGGCCGATCGCTTGGAGCTCGGAGATCAGCGAGGCATCGAGCACCGGCCGCGCCGCCGCGAGCATCGCTTCCATGCTGTGACCGAAGGCGAGCTTCTCCACGAGCGCACTCTACCGAGGCATTCAGTTCTGTGCCGCCGCCGGAGGTTGGGTGATGCGCCCGACGAAGAGCGCCGCGCCCGTCGCTCGATCGCGCACCACGTAGACGAAGGGCCGATTGACCTCGAAGTACTGGGGAATCGAGACGCGCCCGACGATCACCGCGCTCGCGGCCGCTGCCTCGGTGCCGTCTTCGTCAGTCTTCACCACCGCCTCGTGAACGACCGCGCTGATCGCCAGCTTCTCCGTCTCGGTCATTCCCGAGAAGTCCGCGGCCGAGGTGAAGGCGACGCCGAGCCCGAGCGCGATGAGGGCCTCGTCGGCGCGCGCCTGGGTCCTCGCTTCGAACCGGGGCAGGCGCACCGCGTTGGTGATCTGAGTGAGGGCGCCGACGAACTCCGCGAGCTTCGTGCCGTCGAGCGACGCCTCGAGCGCAGCGAGCCGGCCGGCCGGTGGAACGAGCAGCAACAGCGAGACCTCGTCTCCCGAGTAGGGCAGCTCGAGCACGTCGACGTCGCCAACCTTGCCGAGGCGCGCCTCGAGATCGTCGCCTGCCATGTACGAGGTCTGAACGATGCTGCCGTCGGTGCGAGTGAAGGGACCAGGCGCCGTCTTCGCTCGATCGAACGGCGTCTTCCAACCAGCGTTGAAGTACAGCGTGTTCACCAGCCCGAGGCGGGTGTCGGCAGTGATGACGCCTGGGGCGAGCAGCTCGGGAATGAGCGCGTGGGTGTTGGTCGAGACCCAGTCGTTGATCGCCTTGCGCGACGGCTCCGGAGCGGTGGCGAAGTCGAGCAGCCGAACGCCCGCGCCGTATTCGACCGCGAGCACGTCGAGGAACGGTGGCTGCATCGCGAGGCCCTTCTGGGCGAAGAGCTGGTTGTTCGACTCGAGGGCGAAGGCCTTTCCGGAGCGGCCCGACGCGTGCTGCCCGCGCGACTCGAGCGCGAGGTCCAGGGTGTTCATCGCGCGATGGAACCGCTCGGCCGGGAGCGTCAGCCGCAGCGTCTTCTCGAAGGCCTTCTGCGTCTCGCCCCTCGCGCCTGGGTACGTCATCGCGAGCGCGGTGGTGAGGCTGTAGGGAGAGAACGCCAGGTTCTCGTCGCCGCTCACCAGCTTCCGGTAGACGTCGAAGCCGAAGGTGGTGGTGTCGCGCACCGTCTGCTCGGTGTCTTCGGCGGGAGCGGCCTGGGTGATCCGGGCCTTCGTCGAGCGCACCTCGGTGCCTGGCGGGGCGGTGGGCCCGCACGCGAGGTTGACGGCAACCAAGGCAACCCAACTGGTCTGTCGGAGCGCGTTCATGCGTGCGCGAAGTGCATGCGCGACACCAGCGTGGGAGCCCGTGTCTGTCTCGTCGGTTGGCGCCTTGGCGAGCACGCGGCTCCGGCATTCCTGTCGGCTGCCGCCGGAAATTCGCGAACGCAGCGCGTGCGTTTGTCCGCATTCGTCGGGCGGGCATATCGGCGCGGGTGAACGCTCGATCGCTCTGCCTCGTCGTGCTGGCCAGCTGTTCTCCCGCCGCCACCGTCCTGAGCCCGGAGGGCGTCGAGTCGCCGCTCGACGCCGGTGCTCCTGCCAGTGACGCGGGCCAAGCCGACGGAAGCGACGCGGGCCACTTCGCCGACGCTGGGAACGAACTCGATGCTGGCCTCGTGGAGCACGACGCGGGCGTTCCCGTCGCGTGCGATCCCATCTCGGTCGCTCCGATCTGTCCGCGTGCGGGCTGGTGTTGGAGGAACCCGGCGCCGTTCGCCGTTCAGCTCAACGACGTGATCGCCTTCGGGTGTCGGGCGTGGGCCGTCGGGAGCGGCGGGCTGATCGCGACCCGAACGCCCGCGGGCTGGGCGCCGATGCCCTCGGTCACGGCGGAGACCTTGAACGGCATCTCCGGCTCGGCGCCCGACGATCTCTGGGCGGTCGGCAACCACGCCACGATCGTTCACTTCGACGGAATCAGCTGGCGGCTCGTCTCGACCGGCACGAGGAGCACCGACTTCCGCAGCGCCTCGTCGCCCGAACGGGGGCTGCTCGTGCTCGCCGGCTCCGACGGGCTCTACCAATTCGAGGGCGGGGCTCTCACCACGCTCCACGCGCCGGCGCGGTTCAGCTTCAAGCACGTGAAGGCGTCCAGCCGGTCGTCCATTCGCGCGCTCGGTGAGGAGTACGTTCCCAACGTCGATCGCCGCGCGGTGAGCCTCGTCTTCGACGGCGCTCAATGGCGGACCGAGCAGTCGATCTCGACCTCGTCCATGCACCTGAACCGCCTCGCGCAGGTCGGCCTCCGCTGGTTCGCGGCCGGGTCGATGAATGGCCACGGGCCGAACTATGGCTACGTCGAGCAGCTCGCGCCCGCCTCGCCGGGTTTGCCGTACACCGCGGGCGCGACCGAGTTTCTTGGACTCGCTGCGACCGGGCCGACCAGCATGGTCGCGGTCGGTCGTGGGGTGAGCTCGAGCATCTTCTCGTTCGACGGCACCACCTATTCACCCATCACCGACTCGCCGACGGACAGCCTCACGAGCGTCGCCTTTGGCGGTCAGGAGGCCTTCGTGATCGGCCAGACGCTCGGTCGGGTGGCGAACGGGCGGTACTTCGCCGAGAGCGGCGGCTGGCTGGGTTCGGCGAACAGCGTGTTGGCGCTCCCGAACGACGAGATCTGGTTGAGCGGTGGTGTGCGATCGGTTGGTGGTGGCCCATTTCAGGAGACGGTCACCGCGAGGCAGGGTGCGTCGCTCGGCCCGGTCGTCGGCGAGAGCAGCACCGACCTCTGGGCGGCGGGCTCAGGCGGAGTCTGGCACTTCGATGGCACCGCCTGGAGTCGCGATCCACTCGGTCCCACCACTCGCATGAACGGGGTGCGAGTGGCCGGCGGCGACGTCTGGGCGTGGACGTGGAACGAGGTGTGGCTGAAGATCGCTGGCGGTCAGTGGCAGCAGCAACTGGTCTCGTCCTCGATGTCGATCGACGACCTGTGGCCGGTCGGCAATGGGCTCGCCAACGTCATCGGGTCGAGCGGCGGCTCGGCGCAGCTCTGGGTGTCGAATGGGTCTCGCTTCTCGGCGCAGGGCCTGCCGACGCTCCAGGCTGGCGATTCGCTCCGCGCAGTTCGTGGTGCGTGGCTCGGCGCGTGGATCCTCAGCTCCTCAGGTGCGGTGTTTCACGACGACGGCACCCAGTGGAGCTCGGTCGCGATCCCCGGTGGCGCGTCGATCTTCGAGCTCGTCACCAAGCGCCGCAAGGTGATCGCAGTCGGTCGCGAAGGCGCGGTGCTCGAGTGGAACGGCACGAGCTTCGTCTCGCTCCGGCTCGAGGTTCCGGTCGATCTCGTCGGCGCAGACGTCGACGCCAACGGCGCGGTGTGGGTCTCGGGCGGCGGTGGAGCGGTGGTCGTTCGCCGCTGAGCCGAGCGGTCGAGGGCGAGCGCCTCGAGCTGGCTCACGCCGTCTCGAGCCGCGGCGCTGCGACCGCTCACTGCATCGCGCCCCGAATGGGGGTCGCCTCGAGGAACCGGACTCGCATGCGCGGAGGCTCCCAGGTGAAGACCCACCGAGAGCGCCACCACGTCGATCCGAGGGCCTTGTCGTCGGTGTCGGGGAGATCGCGCGCGACCTTTCGGGAGAGGTGCAAGGCCGACTCGTCGAAGGTGCGATCGCCCGAGCGTTCTTCGATGGACGCGTCCGCGAGGAAGCCGCGCGCGTCGGTGGTGAGGGAGATCACCGTCCGGAGCTGCGCGCTGGTGGCCTGCTCCCTGATTCGCTCGGTCGCAGTGAACATCTGCGCGACGGCCTGATTGAACTGCTGCTGATCGCCAGGGAGCGAAGGATTGCCGATGCGCTGGTTCTGGACGAACGCGGTGTCACTGACGCGTTTGATCGCCTCGTCCGAGGGCTTGCTCCGAGTGGGATCGGCCGCGGCGCCGAGCACGTTGAGCACCTGCCTGCGCTGGGAGTCGGCCTCGAGCTTCGGCTTCGCCGCGTCCGAGGCGTCTTCGAGTGCGCGCCGGAAGTTCGAGAAGTACCTGGGCAGGTTCCCCGAGGCCTGCTGCACCCGCGCCACGTCGCTCGCGAGATCGAGCTGGAGCTGCCGGTTGGCCTTCTCGGCTTCGTACTCCGCGACGGCCTGCTGGTCGGGGAGGTCGCGAGGGTCGTTGCGCAGCGTGGTGCCGCGCGTGTCTTCGGCGTCGGCCGCTTCACCCATGCGCATCACCACGCCGATTCCGGGCGCCAGGTTCGGCTTCGTCGGGGCTCCCTGCGTCGCGACCGGTGGGCCCGATTCGCTCGTCGCCAGTGGGGTATCGCTCACCAGCGCACCATTCGCGGGTGGCGCCTCTCGAGTCCCGCTCGCGCGAGGCGCCGCCGCCGAAGGCTTGGTGCTCTTTCGTTTTTCTTGCGGAGGCCTGACAGGGCTGGGCTCGGGCAGGACGCGCTCTGGTTCGGGCGCCACCGTGCTGATCTCGACCCACGCCTCGGCTGGCCGAGAGACGCGCGGCTCGGGCGGAGTCAGTCGAACCGCGAGCAAGACGCCCAGGTGAACGACCGCCGACACCACGACCATCCCCACCAGGGGGCTGGCCTCGGAGCGTCGGGGTTCGGGCGCCATCACACGGACCTTCTAGCAGCACTTCGGCGTGAGTACGGTCTGCCCCCATGCCGCTTGCCTTTGCGCCCCCGCTCGAGCCGATGTTGGCCCTCGCCAAAGACGACATTCCCACGGGTGACGGCTGGCGCTACGAGCCCAAGTGGGACGGCTTTCGCGCCATCGTCTTCCGCGACGGCGACTCGGTCGCGATGTCGAGCCGCGGTGGGAAACCCCTCGCCCGCTACTTCCCCGAGTTGGTGCAGTGCCTGAAGGACACGCTGCCTGCGCAGTGCATCGTCGACGGAGAGATCATCCTCCCCGGGCCCAAGGGCCTCGACTTCGACGCGCTCCAGTCGCGGCTCCACCCAGCGGCGTCGCGCATCAACAAGCTCGCCGGTGAGATTCCCACCAGCTTCGTCGCCTTCGACCTGCTCGGCATCGGCGCCGACGACTGGAGACCGAAGCCCTACGCCGACCGCCGCGCTGCGCTCGAGACGCTGTTTCGCTCGACCACCCGCGTCTTCGTCACGCCCCAAACGAAGGACGTGCGTCAGGCCGAACGGTGGTTCGTCGACTTCGAGGGCGCCGGCTGCGACGGAGTGATCGCCCGGCGAGAAGAGCTCCCCTACAGCCCGGGGCAACGCGTGATGGTGAAGATCAAACACGGCCGCACCGCGGAGTGCGTCGTCGGTGGCTATCGCGAAGGCAAGACACCTGGCACCGTCGGCTCGCTCTTGCTCGGCCTCTACGACGAGCAGGGCACCTTCCATCACGTCGGCCACACCTCGAGCTTCAGCGCGAAGGAGAAGAAGGCCCTCGTCGAGAAGCTCGCGCCCTACGTCACTCAGGGCAGCTTCGACGGACGGATCCCCGACGCGCAGAGCCGGTGGAACGCGAACGCCGAGGCCGAGAAGAAGTTCGTCCCGCTCCGGCCCGAGCTCGTCTGCGAGGTGCGCTACGACTACCTCCAGGGCCCGCGTTTTCGTCACGCCTCGACGTTCCTCCGCTGGCGAGACGATCGAACGCCGCAGTCCTGCACCTACTCCCAGCTGCTGCCACCCAAGCCGTTCTCGCTCGACACCATCGTCGCGCTGGCCCCGAAGAAGGACTGAGCCGTGTCGCTGCGCCCGACAGAAGCCTCGCTGCTCGCCGACGAGCTGGAGCGTGAGCTGATCGGCGCGGCGGTGCAGCAGGTCGCCAGTCCGACCGCGACGAGGGTCTACCTCGAGCTCCGCGTGCCTGGGCGTTCCGAGACCGTGCTCGTGTGCAGCGACGAGAAGGCGGCGCGGCTCTCGGTCGTCGAGAAGCGCCCTCCGAATCCGCCGGCGCCCCCAGGGTGGCAGAGCGTGCTCCGGCGCGAGCTGGTCGGCGCCCGGCTGCTCGACGTCGAGAGCGTGGAGCCCAGGCGGACCGTCGTGCTCCACCTGCGAGACGCCAACGAGCAGGTGCGCGCGCTCGTGCTCGAGTATGGAGACGCGCCAGGCATCGCGCTGACGACTCGGGAGGGTCGGGTGCTCGCGCTCTCCTCGCCATTTCGACCGGGCTTTCGGCCTGGCGCGACCTGGACTCCACCTGACGAGCGCCCCCTGTCGACGCAGCCTTCGCGTCTCGCGAGCGACTTCGTTCACTTGAGGCTCTGCCGTGGGGCCGAGCTGCTCTTCGGCGCGGAAGAGCAGACCCGCTGGAAGCGCGCGCAGCTCTCGCCGCTGGAGGCCAAGCTCAAGCGCCTCGAGCGCACCCGCGCCAAGGTGGAAGCCGAGGCCAACCGCAGCGAGCAGGCCGAGCGCTACCGGCGCGAAGGTGAGCTGCTCTCCCGAAACCAGCACGCGCTCGTTCGCGGCGAGAAGGAGATCGCCCTCACCGAGTACACCGCGGAGGGCGAAGCCGAGCTGCTCATTCGCCTCGACCCGTCGCGCACCCCGAAGCAGGAGGCCGACTGGCGGTTTCATCAGTACCGGCGGCTGCTCCGGGGCGTCGAGTTCGCTCGCAAGCGCCTTGCCCAGCTCGACGAAGAGAAGCGCGCGCTGCTCGCCGAGCTCGAGACCGTGCGCACCGCCGCCGTCGACGCACCAGTCCAGGACCTCGCCCGCCGCCGGGAGGACGACACCCCGCTCCTTCCGTACAAGGAATACCGCGGCCACCACGAGCAGCCGATTTGGGTCGGGCGCGGCTCGGCCCACAACGACACGCTCACCTTCAAGCTCGCGCGGCCGTGGCATCTGTGGCTCCATGCCCGCGGCGTGCCCGGCGCGCACGTCGTGGTTCCGCTCGACAAACGGCAAGCGCTCAACCAGGAGACGCTGCTCGACGCTGCCCATCTCGCGCTCCATCACTCGGACCTGAAGGGCGAGCCGCGCGGCGAGGTGAGCTACGTGCCCATCAAGTACGTGCGGAAGGCGAAGGGCGCCGGAGCGGGCGCGGTGACGTACACCCAGGAGAAGACGGTGAGCCTGCGGGTCGAGCCCGCGCGATTGGAGCGGCTCCTCGCCACCGAGCGGCTCGAGCGAAGCTGACTATCTGCACAGTCCGTTGCGGCACCTCGCCGTCGGCGGGCAGTGCCGATCGAACGTGCAGCTGCTCCGGCATCGCTGGGTGCCGTCGTCATCGAGCGCGCAGAGGTAGCGCTCGGGGCAGTCTCCGCGCATCGAGAGATCGTCGGGCTTCGGCGTGCAGGCTCGCCCGAGCGCAGCGAAGTCGTCCAGCGGTCGGTTGAGCGCGGCGAGCTCGTCGGCTTCACGGTTCGAAGACTCGTGCTGTGCGCGCTTCAGCCAGACGAAGGGGAGGGCGAGCACCACCAACGCGAGCACTGGCGTGAGGAAGCTCGCCTGGTGCAGCCGCGCGTTCCCCGCGAGGACGAGCCCCGCGAGGCACAGCCCGCCCGCGACCGCGACGACGGCGAGGAGTGGAGCCCCCATGGCCCCGACCTCCGTTCGACTCCCCGACTGCGAGAAGAGCGCGACGAGGAGCGTGCTTCCCGCTGCGAGCACGCCGAAGAGCGCCACGATGAGCAGCGCGAGCCCGTTCAGCACGCGCGCCACGACCTTTCGTCCTCGCGACGGGCTCTCCATCGCGTCACCATGACACCGCGGGTCAATCGCCGAAAACCGTAAACATCACGTGTCGTTGATCCGGCTTTCGAACGTGTGCTAGGCCGCCGCGGCTTTCCATACCTCTGACGACCCTCACCCGAGGTGCCGATTTGCTGTCGATTCGTCTCCCACTGCTGACCCGATCGCTAACGCTTCGTCGGCGATCTGCCAGACCCCAGCCGGTCGACGGATGCGCAAATCGGACTCAAGGCGTTGGTTTTTCAGGGGAAGCCGCTGGTCGTGATTCGGGTACGGAACTTGCCCCCGTGCCCCGCCCGCAACACCCGGAGGTCTGCGTGAAGGCTCTTCTCCTTTCGCTCGTCGTGCCCGCGTTGGCGTTTGCCGACGGCGCTTCAACGCCGCCTGCACCAACGAATTCCAGCGAGACCCCCGTCGCTCAGACGGCGCCGGCCGCACCTGCGCCGGCCGCACCCGCGGCGCCCGCGGCCGACAAGAAGGACGAGAAGAAGGCCGACCAGCCCCAGCAGGGCAACGCGATCGCCAACGCGGTGCAGGCCCGTACGCCTGAAGAGCAGGCGAAGCAGTCGGGCTTCCAGTTCGCGTTCGGTCTCGATCACTACATCGGCACCGGCACCTTCGTGAACCCGGAGTACTACGCCTCGCTCACCGCCGCGCCGAGCGTGTCAGCGACCTACCTGTTCCACCCGGGCGGCGTCACCATGGCCGCCTCGGGCCGCGTCATCGCCTATTACGAGTACACGCTCCCCGACACGCCGAACGGCCGCCGCTTCTTCCCCCAGGATCTGCGCTTCGGCCTCTCGGCGCCCTCCATCTTCAAGGACAAGGCGCTCACCGGCATCGGCCTCACCCCGTCCATCGGTTTGATCATTCCGGCGACGCCCGAGTCCTTCACTGCCGGGATGATCACGAGCCTCTCGGCGGGCCTCGCGGCGACCCGCTCGGTGAACGCCGGAGTCGCCGGCTCCTTCGACTTCCGTCTCTCGGGCGGCTTCTCGAAGGGCATCTACACCCGTGCCTCTGGTGGCATCGACAAGCCGAACGCGGCGCAGGTCACCCGCGACACCTTGGGCAACGCGGTGCTCGTCTGCCGCGAGACCGACGGGCAGTGCGCGTCGAACGGCGCCAACCCGAACTTCTCGCTGTCGGTGGGCGGCAACATGAACTGGCGCGTGGGCGGCAACTTCGTCGTCTACGCCGGCTACAGCTACTCGCACACCTTCAAAGAAGCGCTCGCGGCCACCAATGACCCGACGCTCCCGCCGGCGCTCGACAGCAACGGCGTTCAAGTCGGCCGCGGCGGCCTGGGCAACGCCGACCTCACCCGCACCTTCCTCGGCGTCTCGTACCAGCTCAACGAGCACTACAACTTCGACATCTACGGCTACACCGAGCAGTCGCCCCTCGTTCGCAAGGGCGACGCGTGGGCGGTGCGGTTCCCCATCGGTTCCTTCGACAACCCCGCCTCGAACAACACCAGCCTCGTCGTCTCGCTGGGCGCCGCCTACTGAGCTCACCACCCATGTCCATCTCACTCACCCTGTCGAACCTGAAGTCCGAACGTCACGGAGGCTCCATGAATCAGTTGTCAACGAAGTCGCGATGGCTCGCCGCAGCGGCCCTCGCGCTGTTCGCCGCGTCGTGCGCCCAGAGCAACGGCGACGTGAACCGTGTGCAGCCCAACGTGATGCGCAAGACCGATCTCCTCGACGGAGAGTGGTACCTGCGCAACTCCGTCACCTACACCCCGCACAACACCCAGTTCACCTACCCCGGCCAGACGGGGAACATGGAGAAGCTGGTGTGGGAGATTCAGGAGAACAACCTCGTCGGGTACCGCTCGTACCCCTACATCCTCGGGGCCGAGGCGAACGTCGACAAGACGTCGATCGTGTCGGGCACCACCGCGAAGTACTGCGACCGTGACGGCAAGTGCGTGGGCGGCCAGAAGTACTACGGCGCGCCGGTGGTGGCGTTCTCCATCGCCAGCCACTTCGACATTCAGCGTGGCTACAACCCGGCGACGGCTGAGCAGACCAACGTCATCTCCGAGAACACCTCCGACCGCTACTGGAACGAGCGCGAGTTCATCCGCGTCAACTGGTCGGCCAACATCCTCAACAAGGACCAGGGGATGAGCTGGGGTACGGTGCAAAACCCGCTTGGGGCGTCGACCTACTCCAGCTGGATCCAGCCGAACGAGAAGGGCGAAGACCCGCTCGACTGGCCGAACTTCGAGTACGAGGGTGAGGGCGCGAACCGCAAGCTGAAGTACTTCGACGTCACCAGCCGCTACCTCGCGGTCCCCGACACCATCTTCTTCGAGGGCTACGGCTCGGTTCCGCTCTGCTGGTTCGCCGAGGGCATCTACGACTGCAGCAGCGCCGAGATCAAGATGCGCACCTCGGTGGCGAAGGTCGACACCAAGAAGGTCCGCGACTACGAGCCCCTCATCTATCCCAACGACATGATGTCGATGTTCGGCGTCTTCCGCACCGAGCGCCTCAACTGGGATCGGAAGTTCGGCGCCATCGAGTCGGCCCGCATTCTCATCGGGCAGCGGCACCGCATGTGGGAGGAGTACTTCCAGAAGGATGCGAACGGTCAGCCCGACGTCACCAAGCCGATCGACCCTGCGCAGCGCAAGGTGAAGCCGATCGTCTACTACTTCTCGCGCGCCGATCGCATGGGTGGTGAGGATCGCTACAACGAGTTCTTCGAGCCCGGCCAGCGCATCGCGACCGACTACGATCGCGCCTTCAAGCGCGCCGTCGCCGCCGTGCGGGGCGTGACGCCCGACCAGGTGAGCGAGCGCGTCTACGTGCTCTGCGACAACCCGGTGAAGAAGGGCAACCCGAAGGAGTGCGGCGCCGAGGGCTTCTCGCCCAAGTTCGGCGACCTCCGGTACAGCTTCATGAACACCGTCGCCGAGCCGGTCGCCAACGGCCTGTTGGGCTACGGCCCGAGCAGCGCCGACCCGGAGACGGGCGAGGTGCTCTCCGGTAACTCGAACGCGTACACCTGGGGCGTCGATCTCTACGGGCGCGCGGTCACCGACTGGATCCTGCTGCAGGCCGGCGAGAAGGACCTCACCGAGTACATCTCGGGCCGCGACGTGCAGGCGCTCATCAAGGCGAACCCGGTCTACAACATTCGCAACGTCAACGCGCAGAACGCGACGCTCCAGTCCGAGCTGCAGGGCCTGCCGCAGCGGAACACCGAGACCGTCGGCGCCTTCGAGCGCCCGTCGCCGCGCCTCACCCGGCTGCTCGAGCGAATGAAGGTCACCGGCGGCGTGCCGCGTGCGCAGCGCAACGAGATGCGCGTCGCGGCCGAGACCTTGGCGAAGTACCCGGACCTGGAGGCTGCCGTCGTCGACAACCCGGAGGTGGCCGAAGACATCGTGAACATCATCCCTCCCTTCGCGCGTGAGCGGGCGAAGACCGACCCCGACTTCCGTCGGCAGATGGCGCGCCTCACCCTCACCAACTACCAGGCCTCGGCGGAGTGGCAGAAGCGCCGCGTCGAGTACTTCTCCAAGAACAACATCTACATGGCCGACTTCTTCGACCGCACGCTGGTTGGGCTCGCCACCGAGCTCCTCGCCAAGCGCGACGATCGTGAGAAGGCCATCAAGATGAGCGGCGACCCGGCCTGCTCGACCCCGACGTCTTGCACCGACGCCGAGGCGCGCCGGCTCGCCAACGACGGCATCGCGAAGTACGTCCGTCAGCAGGTGTGGCTCGCCACCTCGCTCCACGAGATGGGCCACACGTTGAACCTCCGCCACAACTTCCAGGGCACGTTCGACGCCATCAACTTCCACGACGAGTTCTGGCCGCTCCGCAAGGAGACCATCACCGTCACCCAGAACGGCCAGAAGGTCATTCCGCGCACCCCGAACGATCTCAAGGCCGCGGCGGACGGCACCCAGATCCAGCAGCTCTCGGGCATCCACGACAACGAGTACTCGTCGATCATGGACTACGCGGGGAAGATCTACGCCGACTGGAAGGGCCTCGGGAAGTACGACGAGGCGGCCATCATCTTCGCGTACACCGCCGTCTCGAAGGCTGGCGGCACGGGCGCGGCGACCACCGACACCTCGTTCGTCGAGGTCTTCAACTCGGCCCGACGGAACTCGCAGCAGTTCCGTGGCTCCGACGCGGCGCAGATGACCATCAGCGGCGCGGCGGTCGATCTCCCGCTCGTCAACGTCACCCACACCAACCCGAACATTCCGAACTACACCGAGCGCTTCCACTACAGCCTGGTGCCGCTGCACTTCGGCGAGGGCCCGGACATCAGCTCGGTCATCGACGACGGCATCTCGAAGCTCAAGAGCCGCAGGCTGGTGAAGTACGAAGAGGTTCGGAAGGACGAGGAGCGGGTGCGCGCGATCGTCGACGGTGACCCGTCGATCGTGAACGACCCGGATCGCGCCAACGGCGTCATCGGCACCTCGCTGCTGCGCGTGCCGTACATGTTCTGCACCGACGAGTCGGCCGACGGGCCCGTTCAGTCGTGCTACCGCTTCGACCGCGGCGCCGACTACTACGAGCAGACCCGCACCCACCTCGAGGACTACTGGAACTACTACGTCGACTCGCACTACCGCCGGGACCGCACCTGGTTCAGCGGCAACAGCGCGATCAACGCCTCGTTCGGCGCCTTCTTCAACATCGCCAACTCGTACAAGCACTACATGCTGAACCTGTACCGGCAGGCCGATCGGAACCAGGAGCAGCGGCTCAGCTACCGCATCGACCCGGTCATGCAGGACCTCTGGACGATCGGCGTCATCGACGGCATCAACAACCACCTCAACGTCATGAGCGTGCCGCCGTTCGGCCTCTTCATGTACCGCACGCTGCGCACGACCGGCCCACGCTGGGACGTGATCAGCGAGGGTGACGACTTCGAGGCGCTCACCACGGCTGGCCGCACCAAGTACCAGGAACTCTACACCTCGCGCCTCGGCGCGCAGGACTTCGGCACCATGCCTCGTGGGCTCGGCCGCCGCATGTACAGCCGGTACGACTTCAAGGGCGGCTTCGGCTTCTTCCAGCGCATGAACGAGGCCGGTCACTACAACGACCAGATCGGCGCCATGTTCGCGGCCGTCATCCCGCAGGTCGACGTGCAGGGGCTCGACACCGACAGCGATCAGAACCGCTTCAACGTGCCCTACTACCTGCTCTTCAAGGACGAGATGACCGACACCTTCGGAGCGCTCTGGGGCAACGACGAGCTCAAGGTTCGCCCGACCGCGTTCAAGCGGCTCAACGAGCGCAACGAGATCACCGACACCCTCGGGACCTTCAACCGCATCTACGTGAACGGCTCCGACATCTTCTCGAACTTCAACTACCCGCCTGCGGCGCCTGGTCGCTGCACCGGCAACGCGCGGCCGCCGACCTGCTTCATCAACGGCCAGAACCCGGCGCCGGCGAACATTCAGATGACGTGGACGAGCCGCATCTACGCGCTCTGGCTCGGCATGGCGCTGTTCCGGGTGAACTTCGACCTCGACTACGCGAAGACGAACCAGATCTTCCGCGTGGGCGGCAACGAAGACTTCACCGTGGCGCCTGGCTACGAGTCGATCGAGGTGCCTGACGTGACCACCGGCGCCCGCTACGTCGCGGTGCGTCCGGCCTGCACCGTGGGCCAGAACTGCC
Source organism: Myxococcota bacterium (assembly GCA_052034585.1). Taxonomy (GTDB): domain Bacteria; phylum Myxococcota; class Myxococcia; order Myxococcales; family Myxococcaceae; genus Xiheimicrobium. Next base: position 95,016 of record JBPOIJ010000051.1, on the reverse strand, counting down.
CCGACACCGCAGCGACCTCGCTCATCCGCCACGCGCAGGACGTGCTCCTGATGGTTCAGGACCCGGCCCGCTGCCCGATTCCGGACTACCTCACGATTCAGGGCTACGGCTGCCTCGCGACCGAGCAGGCGAACAACCCGCGCATCATCGAAGACCGCCGCCGCTTCTGGACGGAGATCTTCCGCGACGAGATTCGTGACCTCGACCTCGGCCGCTCGATGTACGGCGCCTTCGGAAGGGCGTTCTGACCATGACGACCCATCGGACCTTCAACGGAGACACCATGAAGCCCTCGTCCCGCATCCTCCTCGCCGCCGCGATTGCCTTCGTCGCGGTCGGCTGCTCGCAGCCCGAGCTCATCGATCGCACCCAGCCGAACTACGTCAAGAAGTCCGACCTCCTCGACGGTCAGTGGTACATCAAGGAGACCGTCGTCGACCTGCCCAAGACGCCCGGAGCCCCCGGCGTCATCGGCTCGGGCGGCAAGCTCGAGAAGATCCGCTGGGAGATCCAGGGCGGACTGCTGGTGGGCTATCGCTCCTACGAAGTCGTTCCTGGAGCCGACCCACGCGTCGATCCGGTCAAGTCGAAGATTGGCGACGTTCGCTTCCGTGACGGAAAGCCGTTCAAGGGAAACCCGGTCTTCGTCTACAACATCGAGAGCCACTTCGATCGGCAGCGCCAGTACAACGCCGCGACTGGCGAGGTCACCAACGTGCTCGTCGAGGACACCTCGGACCGGCCCTGGTACCAGCGCGAGTTCATGCGCGTCGACTGGCGGCGAAATGAGGTTCGCAACTACCAGTCAGTCACGACCGACGTCGGCATGCGGCAGGGCCTGTACGTTCGGTACATCACCGACCAGGATCAGGCCGCGCACAACGAGTCGATGGTCTACAGCTGCTCGGATGGGTCCGAGCACCGCAGCAGCTCGCTCGCTTGCCCCGCGGGAACGAAGCTCACCTACTTCGACTTCACGCTCCAGGCGATCAGCGATCCGCCTTCCATCGACTACCCTGGCTACGGGCGGCTCCCGTACTGCCTCTTCAACCCGATGGTGGATTGCGAGTCGGCGAACGAGAAGATCCGCATCTCGGTGATGAAGGTCGACGAGGCTCGCGTGGATGACTACGAGCCGCTCGTCTACACGGACAAGATGATGGTGAAGTTCGGCTTCTTCCGGAACGAGCTCTACACCTACAACAAGGACCACTACTACACGTACTCCGGCCAGCAGTTCTTCGCGATGCGCCACAACATCTGGCTGAAGTCGAAGGAGCCGGTGCTCGAGGGCGGCAAGCCGGCGATCGATCAGCTCACCGGCCGAACCAAGTTCGCCACCATTCCGGTCACCAAGCGCGAGGTTCGCCCGGTCGTCTACTACATGACCGACAACACCCCGCGTGAGCTGTGGAGCGCGGCCAACCAGCGGTGGGCCGAGAAGGACGGCTTCAACCCGAAGAACACCATCGAAGCGTCGTGGGACCGGGCCTTCCGCAAGGCGGTCGCCGTGCCGCGCGGTCTCGAGGCCTACGACCCGAAGATGCCGCAGATGTTCCACCTCTGTGAGTCGCCCGTGCAGGCAGGGGCACACCCCTCGTGCGGCAAGGAAGGCACCTACGCCCGCCTTGGAGACCTGCGGTACAACATGGTGCCGTACGTCGATCAGAACGCGGGCGGCCTGCTGGGCCTCGGCCCGTCGGCGATGGACCCGGAGACGGGCGAAGTCGTCAACGCGGTCGCCAACGTCTACGGCCCGGGCCTCGACACCTGGTCGGGCAGCTCGGCGCAGCTCGTCGACGTCGTCAACGGCGACGTCAGCCTCGAGGAACTGATCGCCGGGAAGGACATCAAGGGCTACGTCTTCGCGCACCTCAACGGCACCGACCCTCGAGTTCCGCGCACCGGTCCGTTCACCTCGCAGCAGCCCCTCGTCAACGAGCCCTCGAAGCCGGCGGGTTCGTTCAACAAGCCCCAGGGTCGGCTCTCCGACCTGATGAGCTCGTGGAAGGTCAGCGGGCTGCCGCTCTCGAAGGGGAACCGCAAGGAAGCGGTGGCAGACCTCCTCAAGAGCAACCCGTCGCTCGAGGAGTCGCTGCTCAACCTGCCCGAGGTGCGGGTGGCGGTGATGGGTCACGTGCCCAACCGTGCGTTCGCCCAGCGGCTGCAGTCGGACGACGCGTTCTACCGCCAGGTGGCGCGCAACATCCTCATGGGCATCGACCCGATCGAGGAGGCGCGCAACAAGACGAAGCAGGTCGTCGACCCGACGGTGGGCTGCTTCTACGAGTACTCGTACTCCGACGAGGACTACATCGGCGTCGCCAAGCGGAAGCTCAAGCTGCAGAACGACCTGATCGCCAAGTACAAGAGCCAGGGCAACGCCGGCTGCGCGACCAGCACCGCCTGCACCGACACCGAGGCCAAGACCCTCGCGAAGGCAGAGGTGTACAACGACCTGCGGCGTGAGGCGTACCGCTCGGTCGCCGAGCACGAGATCGGCCACACCCTCGGCCTCATGCACAACTTCATCGCTTCCGCAGACGCGATGAACTTCCAGGACGGCTTCTGGGATCTCCGCAAGGAGACCATCGGCGTGATCGCCGGAGGCCGTCGGGTGCTGCCCATCACTCCGCAGAACATGGCTGACGCCGCGAAGATGAACGGCAAGCAGCAGGACGAGGGCATGTACGAGCTGCAGTACTCGTCGATCATGGACTACGGCGCCCGCGTCAACTCGCAGAACCACGGCACCGGCAAGTACGACGACGCGGCGATCCTCTTCGCTTACTCGGGCGGCTTCGAGCCGGGCTGGGTCGAGGTCTTCACCGAGACGCGCAACGACTACCAGAACACCGCGGTGACGCTCGAGGTCGACAACCTCGCCAAGGTCTTCACCGCGCGCGGCGCGCACGTCGAGATGCCGTTGGCGATCACCGAGCACTACACGGCGGCCTCGCCCATGTACACGGACAAGTACCACTACACGACGCTGCCCTTCCATTTCGCCGAGGCGACCGGCTCCTTCGAGGACCGGCTCAACCAGGGCATTCACCGCATGCAGTCGCGCTCGTACCGGAAGTGGAGCGAGATGCAGAAGCACTACGACCGCTTGAACGTCGAGGTGAAGAACTACCTGCTCGACGCCAAGGGCCTCGGTGAGCGCGACATCGAGCGCAGCCGCACGGTGGTCAACGCGGCCGGCGGCAAGGACGTGCCCGTCGAAGTGCCGTACATGTTCTGCTCCGACTACGAGGTCGGCGCGAACCTGCTCTGCAACCGGAACGACCAGGGCGCCGACGTCTACGAGATGACCTCGAAGTGGATCGAGCGGTTCAACCAGTCGTACGTGTTCTCGAACTTCCGCCGCGACCGCCTGGTCTACTCGCCGTCGGCGATCGCCTCGGGCAAGTTCGGCCGCTACCTCGGCAACGTTCCGAACGTGTACCAGCAGTGGCTCTTCAACATCTACAACCTCACCAAGTACCTCCAGCTGTCGCCCGAGGAGCTCGACGAGTACTACGGCCTCGGCGACCCGATCTGGCAGAACTACTGGACGATGGCGGTCGTGGACTCGACGAACCTGCTGATGCAGCAGCTGGCGATTCCGTCGACCGGCTACCACGGCAAGCGCGCTGACGGCGTGTGGGAGTACGTGGCGACCTCCGACAACCTCAACCGTCGGCTCACCCCGGCGGCCGAGGCGACGTTGAAGGCCGACCTCGCGCGGCCTGATCGCGGCGGCTACACCGACCTCGCCTACGTGCCGCGTGGCCCGGGCCGGTCGATGTTCACCGTGTTCGACTCGTTCGGCTACGACGCCTTCAGCCGCGTCAACGAGGCCGGTCACTTCTGGGACGTGTACGCCGCGATGCTCGCGCTCATCACCAGCGAGACGAACTTCCTCGGCGTCGACCGTGGCTCCGATGCGCTCCGCTACTCGCTGCCGTACTACCTCACCTTCAACAAGGAGCTGGCGCCGCTGTTCGGCTCCTACTTCACCGAGGCGAACGAGTACTACGCGCCGATGCTGGCGAAGAACTCCGACGGCACCGCCACCGTGCAGCTGCCGACGTTCATCAAGGCCAACGACTACATCTTCGGCTTCAACCACCCGGCGGCGCCCGTCGCGCCCGTCGACGGCAACGGCAACCCGATGCCGATGAACAAGGTGCTGCCGATCTCCACCTGGAGCGCCCGGTTCTACTCCCAGGTGTGGTCGATGGCGTTCTTCACCCAGAACTTCAACCTCGAGTACGCCGAGTTCTCGAAGGTCTACCGGCTGGGCAGCGGCGAGGCGCTCGACCCGGCGGCGGGCTACGAGACGGTGCAGTTCTCGGATCCGTTCGGTGGTGGCTACATCTACGCGGCGCTGAAGAAGGTCGGCGACCCGCAGCCCAGCACCGGAGCGGCCATCGTCACCCGCGCCATCGCCCAGAAGGCGAAGTGGGATCAGGCGAAGACCACCAACAACCGGGTCGACGGCCTCACCGCAGCCGAGTGGGAAGGCAAGGTTCGCGAGACCGTGCGCACGATGGAGATCATGCGCGGCCTCTACAACATCTTCGGCCGAGCGCTCTGACGCGCGGCTGAGGGCTGCTTCACCCGACGCCCAGTTCTCCGCCATGGAGGGCTGGGCGTCTTGCTGTCTCGAGGTCGAGTGCGATCAGCGGGCGATGGGAACCCGGCGGGCTTTGGGGACGAAGGCGCAGCTGGGGATCAGGGGGCAGCCGTCGAAGCCGGGCGATCGGGAGCTGTAGTATGAGGCCACTTCGTGCACTTGGCGCCGCGCCAGCTCGAGCTCTTCAGGGCCCCTCAGAGGAGGCCGCTGCCCGAAGTCCGTGAGCCGGCGCCCTCGCTCGAGGTGGCGCACGAGAAGCCGGCAGGGCGCGACGAGCTCGTTCGAGCGGTACCGAGCCGAACCGAAGCGCTCGCCTCGGCCCGCGTCCTGGCCCACGCCCTCGCGACCCTGCTCGGCCCGGAGGTGAAGGTGCTGCTCTCGGTGCACGACAACCGGAGCACGATGATCAGCTTTCGGCGTGAGCCGCCGCTGCTCAAGCTGAGGGTCCACCACCTCTTCCTCGAAGCGCCTCCCGACGTCGTTCGAGCGATCGCCGACTATGCCGGTCGTGGCCACAAGAAGGCCGGGCAGGTGCTCGACGACTACATCGCCGACCGGCAGGGCCACATTCGGGCCGGACCTCGGCGCGCGACCACCCTCGTCACCCGTGGCGAGCACTTCGATCTGCTCGAGATCTTCGAGCGCATGAACCGGCTCTATTTTCAGGGGTCGATTCGAGCGCGGATCGGCTGGGGGCGGAACACGGGTCGACGTCGACGAAAATCGATTCGCCTCGGGGTGTACGATCACCGCGCCCGGGAGATTCGGGTGCACCCCGCGCTCGACCGCCCCGACGTTCCGCTCTTCTTCGTCGACTACATCGTCTTCCACGAGATGCTCCATCAGGTCTTCCCCAGCGCCCGCGACTCGGGGCGCCACGTGCACCACCCCAAGGCGTTTCGGGATCGGGAGCGGGCCTTTCCTCGCTACGCGGCCGCGGTCGCCTGGGAGAAGGCGCACCTCAACAGCCTGCTGCGGCGCTGACCTCGACGACGATGGCCGAAGCTGCGCCCTCGGTGGCGCGCGAGCCGTGGAGCGGCCGGCGTGCCGCGCGCGAGAGACCCTCGGGCCCTTTGCTGCTATCGCTCGGCGGGTGCGAATCCGAGATCCCATTCACGGCACCATCGGGGTGACGCCGGAAGAGAAGGCCGTCGTCGACAGCCCGCACTACCAGCGGCTTCGGCACGTGCGGCAGCTGGGGTTCGGCGACCTCGCCTTTCCAGGAGCGACCCACACCAGGCACGCGCACTCCCTCGGGGCCATGCACGTCGCCTCGCGACTCTTCGACGCCGTCGCGAGCCGCGCTTCGCTGACTGACGCCTCGAAGGAGCGCTTCCGCGCGGCGGTGCGGCTGGCGGTGCTCTGTCACGATCTCGGGCACATGCCGCTCTCCCATGCGAGCGAGTCGATTGCGCCGGCCCGCACGACGCTCGGCCTCCCCGACTGGACCGACGACGGTGCCGAGCAAGCCAGCCACGAGGACTTCACCGCGAAGATCCTCCTCGACAGCTCGCTCACCCCGGTCATCCGGAGCACCTACGCGAAGTTCGAGCTCACGCCCGAGCTCATCGCCTCGCTCGTCGTCGGCAAGCGACCGCCCGGGCGAGAGGACTTTCGTGATCGAGGCATCGACTGGGCGCCGCTCCTTCGTGCGCTGGTCTCGGGCGAGCTCGACGCCGATCGAATGGACTACCTCCAGCGCGACTCGTTCTACACGGGGGTCAACTACGGCCGGTACGACATCGAGTGGATCCTCCAGAACCTCACCGGCGCGGAGCGTGACGGGCGGGCGGTGCTGGCGCTCTCGAAGGCTGCGGTCTTCGCCTTCGAGGACTTCTTGCTCAGCCGGTACCACATGTTTCTTTCGGTCTACTACCACCACACGTCGGTGAGCTTCGATTGGATGCTCCGCGCCTACTATCGAGAGGCGCCGGGCGAGTTCGAGGTGCCGTCGGATCCCGAGGCGTTCCTCGGCTGTGACGACGTCGCCCTGTGGACTGCGCTGCGGCGCTCGAAGAACCGGTGGGCGCAGCGCATCGTGAACCGACGTGGGTTTCGGCGAGTCGCTCAGTTCACCGAGCGCGACCCCGAGTACGACCTGCCGGCGATCTCGAGTGCCCTCACCGCCGAGGGCCTCGACCACTTCACCGTCGAGTCGCGCGGCGTGCTCTCGAACTATGCGGACGAGGGCGTGACGCCGTCGCTCTACGTGCTCGATTCGGCGAGCGGTCGGTTGACTGAGGTGTCGGCCTACACCCCGCTCTACCAGCGCTTCTCCGGGGCGGTTCGCCTCTCACGAGTCTTCGTGCAACCCGAGCAGTACGATCGCGCAGTGCCGCTCGTCTCGCGGCTCACCGATACGCGCATCGGGGAGGACTGAGCCCTGCGACCTCGCTTCGCGCGCTTCTCGGTCGTGACGGCCTGTGCTCCCATGCGGACGCGTTCGCGCGAGCAGGTGGACGCCAACGCACGACGAGAGGCGCCGACTTGGGAGCGGATGATGCGTGAGGTGAACACCGCTGAGCCCCGCGCTCCTTCGCAGCCGCCACCGGTGATCGTCCTTCGCGATCGGCTCGGCCGCCTCGAGGCGTCCATTCGGAGCGCGCGATGAGCGAGGCGATCGTCGGAGTGCCCCTGCCGCCGCCGTCGAAGCCGCCGCGCGACGCCTCGGCGGTCATCGTCTTTCGTCGCCACGCGGGCGAGCTCGAGGTCTTCTGGCTCGAGCGGGAAGAGCGCCTGTCGTTCGCTGGCGGGTTCTTCGCCTTTCCGGGCGGCAAGACGGACCCGAGCGATCGACTCCTCCCCGTTCGGGGCGCCGAGGCTGCGACGCCGATCGTCACCGCCGCGCGCGAGCTCTTCGAAGAGATCGGGATCCTCAAGACTCGTGGTCCGAAGGTGACCCAGGAGACGCTCGATCGCGCTCGCCGCGAGTTGCTCGCCGATCGGCCCTTCGCTGAGCTGCTCTCGGAGCTTGGCCAGCACCTCGACGCCGATGACTTCCGCGAGGCGGGGCGGTGGATCACGCCGCCCTCGTTGCCCGTTCGCTTCGATGCCCGCTTCTTCCTCGTCGAGGCGCCTGACGATCAGCACGCGGTGGTGTGGCCGGGCGAGCTCGCGAGCGGCGAGTGGATTCGGCCAGCCGACGCGCTCGCGCGGTGGGAAGCAGGGAGCGCGCTGCTCCATCCCCCCAACCTCTACGCGATGCAGGTGATGGCGCGCTTCTCGACGGCCGAGACCGCGCGGGTCGAGCTCGAGCGCCCACCCTGGTGCGAGGACTTCATCGCGCGCCACGTCGAGTTCCAGCGAGGTGTGCATCTGGTGCCGCTGCTCACGCCGACGCTCCCACCCGCGACCCACACCAACGCCTACCTGCTCGGCACGCGCGAGCTGCTCATCGTCGACCCCGGCACGCCCGACGAGGAGGAAGCCGAGAAGCTGCTCCAGATCGTCGGCGAGCTCGTCACCATCGGGTACACGCCCAAGGCGGTCGTGCTCACCCACCACCACGGCGATCACACTGGTGCAGCGCGGCTCGTGAGCGAGCGGCTGAACCTCCCCGTGTGGGCGCACGCGGCGACGGCGAGCCGGAGCCCGGTCCCGATTGCGCGGCTCCTCGACGATGGTGACGTGCTCGAGCTGGCGGGGCCAGCCCCGATGAGCTGGCGGGTGCTCCATACGCCGGGTCACGCCGCAGGCCACCTCTGCCTGATCGACGAGCGCTCCCGCGCCGGCATCGTGGGCGACATGGTCTCGACGGTGAGCACGATCATCATCGACCCGCCCGAGGGAGACATGGCGGTGTACCTCTCCCAGTTGGAGCGGTTGCGCGCGCTGCCGCTGGGGGCGCTCTACCCGGCGCACGGCCCCGCGGTGGCGCACGGGGTGGCGAAGCTCGAGGAGTACCTGGCCCACCGCGCCTGGCGGGAATCCAAGGTGCTCGAAGCGCTGCGCTCGTTCTCCGGGCCCGCGAGCGTCGGCGAGATCGTCAAGCGCGCCTACGACGACGTTCAGGCGTTCGTGTGGCCGATCGCCGAGCGGAACACGGTCGCGATCCTCGCCAAGTTGGTGGCCGAAGGCCGCGCCGTCACCAGCAATGGCTCGTTCCTCGCTGGCTGAAGGTTGCGTCGACATCGCGACGCGGTCAGTGCAAGTCAGCGTCACCAACGACGGCTCGTTCCTCGCGGGAAGAGGGGCTCGTCTTCGGCCGGCGAGGCGCTCCGGGCGCCGAACGGGAGGGCGCGAGCACTCGAGCGGCGGCCTGACGAGCCGTGCCGGAACCCATCGAACGCACAGCTGGGTCGAGGCTCCGTTCGAACCAGGCCGATTGAGCAGCACGATTGGGCAGCGGGGAAGACGTGCAGGTGGCATCCTCTCGTCCATCGTGGAGCGTCTCGCCGCAGCGTTGACCACCTCGGACGGGCAGCTCGACCCGCTCCTTCCGGTCCGCCGCCTGATGGTGGAACTCGAGACCTCGAGCAGCAACTCAGCGACCGCGACCGAGCTGAACCTCGCGCTCGAGAAGCTCTCCGGCGAGCCGTCGCAGGCAGTGTTCGAGCTCCTTCGGGAACTCGTCGAGAACGAGGCCCTCGCCGGAGCGCGCGACGATCGCGGCCGTCGGTGCCGGGCGGTCGCCCTGAAGGCATGGCTCGACCTCGGCTATCCCTGGGCGCTCCAACTCACGCCCGACGCCCTCGACGAGATTCGTTCGCTCGAGCCGAGGTCCGCTCGAGGGTGGCTCGGGTTCACGCTCGTCGCGGCCCTCGTCTCCGGCGTGTTCTACGGTGGGATCGTGGTCTTGAGTCTGGAGGTGATGAGCTGGGCGGTCACGCTGCCCTTCGGCCTCATGTTCTTCCACGCGGTCGCGACGGGGCTCATCGCCGCGCTCCGACAGGCACGAGCGGCGAAGGCGAAGCGGTTGCGAGTGGCCGGCCGGCTCGGCTGGGTGGCTCCCCTGGCGATCGGCGCCGCGACGCTGTGGATTCCGGAGGCCTTCTTCGGCGGCCTCATCCTCTTCGCGCCGTTCTTTCTCACCGCGATGTTCGCGCTCGTGGCTTCCTCGCGCGTCGCGATGGAGTCGAGCGAGCCCTGAGTCCGCCGCTCACGCTGCCTTCTTCTGGAACTGGCCCGAGAGCGTGGCGAACACCTTCTGCGCGTCTTGGACGAACTGCTCGTAGTGGCGGAGGGTGAGGTTCAAGGCGGTGAGGGCGCGATCACGCTCGTCGTCGTTGATCGAGGTGATGCCCGAGACCATCGGAATGTCGTCGGCGCTCCGGAAGACGGTCGGAGTGACGCCCCAGCCGAGCGAATAGGCGACGTGCTCGGCGATGAGGTGGATCGCGATCGACGGGTGCGGGTACCCGCCCAGCAGCAAGCGGTGGTGGTTCTGCACGACGAGCACGAGCGCGGGCGGGAGCTTCCAGCTCGTCAGCACCTGGCCGCCGATCTCCTCGTGGAGCCGCTCGACCGCGAGCCAATGTTCGGGCCGGAGCCGCTGCGGGCGCTTGTTCTGCTTGAGCCACTCCGCGAGGCCGATGAGCCCGACCGAGAGCCCGAGGTCGTGGAGGAGCCCGATGAGGAACGCGTTCTCGGCCTCCATGGAGGTGTTGCGCGCGATGAAGCGGCTGACCCAGGCGACGGCCGTCGAGTGCCGGCGAATGGCCTCGAGCGTGTCGTTGAAGCCCTCGGCGCGAATCACCGTCATCTGGAACGCAGCCTCCATCACGACGTCGCGAACCTGCGAGAGGCCCATGCGCACCAACGCTTGCTTGAGGGTGGTGACGGTCGACGAGGCTCCGTAGAGGGCCGAGTTCGCGAGCTTGAGCACCTTGGCCGCCAGCAGCGGCTCCCGTTCGAGCAGCGAGGCGATGTCTTCGATGCGGGCGTTGGGCTTGCGTGACAGCTCGAGGATCTCGGTGGCGACGGTGGGCAGCCGCGGCAGCTCGACGGTGGGCTTGGCGAGGAAGGCCGACAGCCACGCCTTGACGCGCTCTTCCTCCTCCTGAATCGAGGGTGAGTCATCGTGCTCGAGCGAGTGGAAGCCCTTGCCGTAGTTCGGATTGCTCGACGCCGGGATCATTCGGACGAGCCAGTGCAAGGCGCATGCGCCCAGGAGGACGTCGAGCGGCCCGGAGGCTGGCGCGAATCGGACCGGGTTGGACGGGTCGGCGTCGACCGCCGAAGTCGCAGGCGACTCAGGGCACCATCGAGAAGCAGTAGAACCCGCCGTAGCCGCCGCCCGAGCCGACGGTGTTCGAGGTCGGGTTCGGTGGGCCCATCTCGATGAGGTTCACGCCCGGCGCGCAGCCCGATTCGTCGAGGGCGGAGATCCAGTTCGCTGGGTTCACCGCGCCCATGCCAGGCCGTACGCCGCCGCTTCGAGGCCAGGAGTGCCCGACGCGCGGCTTGCCTTCGCTGCCGGTCTTCCCGGTCCAATCGGCGCACGTTCCGGTGCTCGAGGAGAGCCGGCCTTCGGCGTTCGAGCCGGTGAGGGTGTCGTGGTTGTCGACCTGACCCGCGGTCGGATCTGGTGCGTGGTTGGGCACGCCCTCTTCATTGGGGAAGTCGTCACGAATCGCCGAGTCGGCAGAGGCGGGGCGATCGAAGAGGAGATCGGCCTTCTTGACCGCCAGGACGCGGCCCAGCCGATCGACCCACGGGCCTTCTCCGATTCGATCGATGGCGTGCACCTGGTTGCCGTTGCCGTCGTTCGTCGCGGAGAGGAAGGCGCGCCAGGGCTTGGCCGACGCTCCGGGCATCGATCGTTCGGCGATGGAGGCGCAGAGCTTGTCGGCGCCCCGCAACCCCGCACCTGCGCCCGTCTCGCCGAAACGGAGATCGCCGCCGAAGCCCGCCTGGCTCCCGGAGAGCGCCTGGAGCGACGCGAGGCTGGTGACGAAGAAGCTGAAGGGTGGGAGCACGCCGCCGTCGACCTCGACCGCCGCGCCGCCGTCGGGGAGGGTGATGAGGGTGCCGGCGTTCAGCACGACGGGCGCTGGGGGCGACGTCGACACTGCGCCACACGCCGCCAGGGTGACGAGAAGGAGGGAGCGTCGCATGAGCCGTGGTGTTCGCGACCGGCGAAAACCGATCACGGCGTCATCATGAATTGTTCGGTTCCCACGGCGCCTGCCTCGGGCTCGGCGTCTTCGGGTTCGGTGCCTCGTTTGAACCAGAGATCGACCGTGCCCTTGCCGTTCGCGAGGCGCCCCGTCTTCTTGTCGACTCGTCGTCGAACGAGATCGAGCTGGGGCGGTGGGTTGAACTCGGGCTGGTCGCGCCCCTGGAGCGCGCGCATCATGTAGGCGAGCCAGATGGGGAGCGCCGCGCGGCCACCGGTCTCGTACCGGCCGAGGGGGTGCTTGTTCAGGTCGTACCCAACCCACGCCGTCGTCACCAGATCGCGGGTGAAGGCAGTGAACCAGGCATCGAAGGAGTCGTTGGTGGTGCCGGTCTTCCCCGCCGCTGGCTTGCCGAGCTTCGAGGCCGCCGCGCCGGTGCCTTCGCGAACGACGCCGCGCATGAGATCGGTGACGAGGAAGGCGGTCTCGGGCGAGAGGACCTGCTGACCGGGCTCGTAGAGGCGCGCGTACCCGGCGGCGACGCGGTCTTGCAGCGAGGCCCAGGGGTCGTCCCAGGCGGTGTGATCTTCGATGGTGCGGCCGAAGCGATCTTCGATCTTCCGCACGAAGTGGGTCGGCTTCTTCACGCCGAGCCGGTTGATGGTCGCGTACACGTTCACGAGCTCGAGCGGGAACAGGCAGGTCGAGCCGAGCGCGGTCGAGTAGTTGTGGTTCACCGGTGAGTCGATCACCCCGTCTTCGTTGGTGTCGGCGTGGTTCGAGATGCCGAGCGTGCGAATGAAGTCGGCGAAGGCCTCGATGCCGACCTTCTCGTTCTTGCTCCCCAGCTTCCGGGCGATCTCGATGAAGGTCTTGATCGCCGGGAGGTTCATCGAGTTCACCAGCGCGGTGCGGATGAGGACCTCACCCTTGAAGTCCTCGTCGTAGTTCTCCGGCTTCCAGCGGTTCTGGTTCTCCGGGTCGTCGTAGACGATGGGCGAGTCGACGATGACGGTGCCCTGGGTCCAGTTCAGCTTCTCGAAGGCGGTGGCGTAGACGATCGGCTTGAAGGAGGAGCCGGGCTGGCGGCACGCCTGGAAGGCGCGGTTGAACTCGTTGGCGTCGAAGTCGTAGCCGCCCACCATCGCCACCAGGTACTGGCGCTGCGGGTCGATGCTCACCAGCGCGCTCTGCAGCTCCGGCTCCTGCTCGAGTCGCACCAGCGGGAGATCGGTCGGTACGTTCTTGGCCATCTGCTCGTTGCGGGTCTCTCCGTCGTCGGTGAGGCCCTTCACGTCGGCGACCGCGCGCACGACGACGAGATCGTTCTCCTTCAGCGCCGATTTCACCGAGTTGATGAGCACGTTCGGGTAGTACTGCTCGGCGTTGAGGGCGCGTGCCCAGCGCAGGCCGAGCGCCGGAAGCCGCGCCTTCTTGGTGCCGATGGTGATCTCGGCCGAGGACCCGTCCTTCTCGATCTTGGTGACGAGGCCCACGTAATAGTGGCCGGCGGTGATCTCCTCGTCGCCCATCGCCTTGGTGGCCTTGGTGAGGAAGGCGGCGCGTTCCTTCTCGCTGGTGAGGTTGCAGAGCGGGCCGCGGAAGCCCTGGCGCTTGTCGACGCCGAGCAGGCCCCAGAGCACAGAGTCTTGCCCGGCGCGCTGCTTCTCCGAGTCCATCGTGGTGAAGACCTTGAGCCCGTCGTTCAAGATGGCCGAGTTGCCGTAGCGGGTGACGACGTCGCGGCGAACCTCTTCGGTGAAGTACGGCGCGAACTCGTGGAAGACGTCCTCGACGTCGAACACGCTCACCTCCGCCTTCGACGCCTCGGTGTGCTCGGCCTGGGTGATCATGCCCTTCTCGAGCATCTGGCCCAGCACGTACTGGCGGCGCTTCTTGGCCTTCTCGGGTTGGGTGAAGGGCGAGAACGCGCTGGGCGCCTGGGGGAGGCCGGCGAGCAGCGCCATCTCGGCGAGGGTGAGATCCTTCACGTCCTTGCGGAAGTAGTTCTCGGAGGCCGACTGCACGCCGTAGCTGTGGTGCCCCAGGTAGACGTTGTTCAAGTACAGATAGAGGATCTGCTCCTTGGTGAGCTCTCCCTCGAGCCGCCGCGCGAGCAACGCCTCGCGAATCTTCCGCTTGATCGTCTTGGCGGTCGATTCCTTGTAGCCCTCGGTCGAGATCAGCACGGCCTTCGCGGTCTGCTGCGTCAGCGTCGAGCCGCCTTGCACCTTGCCGGAGCCGGTGAGCTTCTTGGTGACGGTCTTGAACACCGCGCGGCCGGTGCCGAGCACGTCGATGCCGAAGTGATCGAAGAAGTCGGCGTCTTCGGCGGCGATGAAGGCCTGCACGAGGCGCTTGGGAATGCGCTCGTACGGCACCACCTTGCGGCGCTCGTTGTAGAACTCTCCGGCGAGCACCGCGTCTTGCGTGTAGACCTCGGAGAGGATCGGCGGGCGGTATTCCTCGGGCTTCGGAAAGTTCGGCAGCCCATCGGAGTACTTCCACGCCACGAAGCCGTAGCCCATCACCGCGGCGGTCAGCCCCGTGAGGAGCGCCCAGCCACCGAGCTTGAACGGAACCTTCCACCACCTCGCCTTGGGGACGTCGACCAACACCAGCTTTCCTTTCGCCCGCGCCTTCGCCGTCTGCGGAGGCGTCTTCGTCGGCTGTCGCATCAGCGCTGCGCCTCCTCGTCGACGGTCGGCTTCGTTGCCTGGCCACGTGGCGAGTCGTCCACGTGGAGCTGCCGCCGCGCCTCGGCCACCTGAACCGAGGCTGGAATCACCACACCCGCCCGCTTCAGCACCTCGGCGAGCGCTTCTGGGAGGGCCGCTGCAACCAGCGTGCGCTCCTTCGTCTCGGGGTGAGGAAACTCGAGCCGGCTGGAATGCAGGAACAGCCGATCGAGCCCCCACCGCGCCTTCGCGTCTCGATTGAACGCGAAGTCCCCGTGCTTCGAGTCACCCACCACCGGGTGCCCGATGGCTGCGAAATGTCGCCGAATCTGGTGCGTGCGGCCAGTCTCGATTGCGCAGGAAACGAAGGCGACCTGGCTGGTCTGGCTGAGCACCTGGTACCGCGTCCGGGCCTCCTGCATGTTGACGCCCCGGCGCTCTCGCGACTCGGCGGTCTGCTGGTGCTCGGCGAGCGGCAGATCGATGAGCCCGGTCGGTTTGGGGAGCTTGCCCTTCACCAGCACGAGGTACTGCTTCTTCGCCTTGTGGTGGGTGAAGACGTCGGTGAAATGCACCATGGCCGGCCGGCGCTTGGCCACCACCAGCACGCCGCTCGTCTCTCGATCGAGCCGATGGGCCGGGGAGGCGCTGAAGCCGTTGCGGGTCGCCTTCGGGCCCAGGTACGCGCGCACGAGATCGACGACGGTGCCGCCGGTGATGCCGCTGCCGGTGTGCGCCGCCATGCCCGACGGCTTGTCGATGACGACGATCCACTCGTCTTCCAGCAACACGACGAGCTCGGAGAGATCGACCTTCGGCGGCGGCGGCGCGGTGTGCTCCCGTTCCTGGCGGAGCGCCTTTTCGTCGCCGCGAATGGAGACGACGTCGTCCTTCTCGAGGTGCTGCTCGGGCTTGGCGCGTTTGCCATTCACCCGCACCTTCTTCACCCGGATCATCTTGAAGAGGTGCGAGGTGGGAACGCTGGGCAAGGTGCGCCGCAGGAACTTGTCCAGCCGCAGGCCCTTGTCGTCCTCACTGATGCGGAACTCGAGCATCGAGGGGGTCGTCTAACTGATTTCGGGGCCCAAGGTCTCTCCGGACGGTCGAATCGAATCGTCCCCAGCTGACTCTCTCCCTTTCCGTGGGTGGCGCTTCGGGGCGCGCTGCTTCGCGATTCCCGCCCTCTTCGTGTGAAAGAGAGCCGGTGAGAAGAGCGCAGAAAACCGTTCGTCACGCTGGGCGGGCCATGTAGAAGCGGCTCCGTCATGCCCAAGCAGCCAACGATCGAAGAGCTCCTCAAGAAGCACGGAAGCAAGCAGTGGAACCAGCTGCGCCGCGAAGGAAAAGTGACGCTCGATCACACCGGCGCCACCTTCCCCGAGCTCTTCTCGGCGAACGCCGATTTGTCCGGGCTGACGCTCATCGGCAGCGAGTGGGAGAAGTGCGATCTCTCGAAGGTGACCTTCAAGGAGACCGACCTCTCGAACAGCTACTTCCACGGCGGCCGCCTCCAGGACTGCGACTTCCGCGGGGCGAACCTCGAGGGCGCGACGTTCGAGAAGCTCAAGCTGCTCCGGTGCGACTTCAGCGGCGCCAAGGGCCTCGACGAGGTCGAGTTCGACGACTGCGACATGGACCGGGTGGTGGGCCTCGATGGAGAGGTCGCCCCGCCGCCGCCGCCGCCGCCTGCCGTGGGCATCACCAGCTTCACCCGTGAACAGCGCGCCGCCGCGATGGCCGCTCAGCAGCAGCCCGCCGAAGACAGCGAGCTGCCGCCGTTCCGGCCCGCCGATCCGCCCGGCACCTTGCTCTTCCGCGGGCTCAAGCACGTCGCCAACCCGCCGCCCTGGGTGCTCGACGTGCCCGGGCTCCGGCCGCCCCTGCCGGTTCGCATGGCGCCCGGCGTCAGCCTCGAGCACCTCTACCGCGAGGCGGTGAAGACGCGCCTCGAAGGCCGCCGGCCAGTGCCCGACAACCAGGCGCTCGAGAAGGCGAAGGAGCTCATCGCCAAGGGTGGCCCGGAGACGGCGGTCGCGGTGATGTACATGCGCGAGGTGGGCGCCGAGCCCGCCCCGTCGGACGCTGCGCTCGCGACGCTGGTGAACGAGCTCACCGCGGCGATGGAGGTGGAAGACGCGACCTCCGACGTCGATCCCCGAATCACTGGCGCCATGCTCGAGCTGCGCGCGACCGCCGACGCGATGGAGCACATCGGCGAGCTCCGCGTTCGCCTCGCGGCCGTGCAGCTCTTCACCTCGCTCCTCGAGGCTGGCTTCGCGCCCGACAACAACTGGGAAGAGGCCGTCGACTCGCAGGAGGCCTCGCAGGATCTCGCCCACGTCGCCTCCAATGGAAACCGTCAGGTGCTCAAGGAGGCCTTCGAGGGCTTCGCGGCGCTGCCTGACGAAGTGCGCATGCGCCGGCTCGCCTATCTCGCGGAAGCGACGGCCCACGTCGAGGCGATGGCTGGCGGCGGCGAGCCCGCGTAACCTCAGGAGCAGAGGGAGCCCACATGAAGACCGTGATGCTGACGATCCTCCTGGCCGGAGCGAACGCCTTCGCGCAGTCCGCCTCCTCAGGTGGAGCAGAGGACGTGATCGAGGCGCCGGCGGAGACGACGAAGGTGCTCGGGCCCTTCCGCGCCGATGCGCGCTTCACCGTCGATACCGACATTCTCCTCGCCTACGTCGCGCTCGGGGTGAACGCCGACTTGGGTCTGGTGAAGCTCGGTCCCGGAGTGTTGGCGGTCGGCGCGGGCTTCGACTTCGGCTTCTGTGGAACCGTCTGCCTGGTGATCAGCGGTCTGTTGCAGGGCTCCTTCGGCCACCGCGACTTCTTCCCGCAAGGCCGCGTCAGCTACCACATCGAGCTGCCGGCCAAAGGCGCCAACAACACGCTCCAGAAGGTCGACGTGTACGGGCTCATCTTCGGCGGCGTCGTCGTGTCGTCGATGGGCTTCGCGGCCGATTACCAAGGCGTGAAGGTGACCGCGTCGAGCACCGGCGTCGGGCCTGGCATCGGCTTGGGCGCGGGCGGTTCGTACTTCTTCGCCGAGCGCATCTTCGTCGGCGCCGAAGCGACCGCGAAGTACGCCCAGGGCACCTACAAGGACGTGGTGGTGGTGACGCCGCCGAACTCCAACGTCGATTTCCGCTGGAAGGACATGTACTCGAACTGGAGCATCACCGGCGTCAGCTTGCGGCTCTTCATCGGCTTCCGCATCTGAGCTGCGCGCTCAGCGCTCCTCGGGCTCTTCCGGTTCCTCTGGCGGTGGCGGCAACACCTCGACGAGCTGGTTCTGTTCGTCGACGCGCACCATTCGCGGCACCCACTTCTTCGCCTGCTTCTTCGGCATCCACGAGGTGCTCGACAAGCTCACCAGTTCGCCGGGCTTCACCAGGTGCGCGGCAGGCCCGGTGACGGCGACCTCTCGCGACACCTCGGAGGCGCGAACGGGCAGCGAGAGCCGCGCGCCAGAGGTGAGGTTGGTGAGCTCGACTCTCTCGTGCTCGAACAGGCCGGTGGCGGCGAGGAGCGCGCGATCGATGCTCACTCCGTCGAGGGCATCGATCTCAACTCGCGTCACGACGGCTCGATGGAGCGTGCTGCACACGAGCTGACGCAGGCTCTTGAGACGGTCGGCCATGAGGAGTCTCCCCTGATCCCTTCGCGGCGGCGGAGGGGAACGGAGACCTGCCCGGTGGAGGCACCAAACGCAAGCTCCGGCGCGGAGTACCGGTGGCGCCGAACAAGAAGACGTCGGTGAGGGTGCGCAGCCCGGCCTCGAGCGACTCGAGCCCGCCGAGGCCCCACTTGAGCACCATGATCCAATGGCTGATCACCAGTCGATCGACGAGCTGGATCGCCTGGTTCGGGTCGATGGAGGTCGCCTTGTGCACGAGGGTGAGGAGCGTGTGGTTCATCTGGCCGTTTGGTCGCTCTCCGAGCCAGACGGTCGCGGTCTCGGCGGCCAGGCGACGTCGGCCCGCCCAGAACTCGCAGACGCACTCGTCGAACGCGCCGAGGAGTTGCTCGAGGGAGGGAGTGCCGAGCGCCTCGAGGCGACAGGCGGTGCTGGTCGAGAACTGCTGCGCGAGGACCTCGAGGACCGCCTCCTTCTTCGGGAAGTGGAAGTAGTAGGCGGTGCGGCTGGTGCCGGCCGCCGCGGTGACGAGGTCGACCGAAGCGCCCTCGAGGCCATGCTCGGCGATCTCCTTGAGCGACGCCTCGAAGAGCCTCCGCTTGGTCGCCTCGCGTTGCCGATCACGGTTCGTCTCACGCATGCCCCTTCGCGTTTGCAGAAAGGGGACCGCGGTAACCTCCCGTGACGAGAGGTGTTCTGGGCTCGGGCGCTGTGGCGTTCTGCAACATGTCGGCAACCCGCAACGTGCAGCGCTGCAAGCGGTCGTCACCCCAGCGGTCGAAGCCGGGGACTCAAGTTCGGTCCCGGTGCCTTCGGACTCGGGCCAGTCGGGCGCTCGGTGGGCTGATCATGGAGGCGGCGATGCTGGCCGCTGAGTCTCGGTCTCCGCGCCGACGATCACGAACTCGACGCGGCGGTTGACCTCCCGGCCGGCGGCGCTCGTGTTGGGCATCACCGGCCGATCGGGGCCGTAGCCCTTGGAGGCGATTCTCCCCGCGTCCACCCCGGCGTCGATCAGCACCTTGCGCACCGAGGCCGCGCGCGCATCGGAGAGCTTCATGTTCATCTCCCTCGCGCCGCGATCGTCGGTGTGGCCCTCGATGACGACGTGCTCGATCTCCGCGTGCTCCTGGAGGACGCGGGCGATCTGCTTCAGCAGCACCATGCTCTTCGGGAGCACCGCCGACTTGCCGGTGTCGAAGTACACCTTGTCGCGAATGATCAACCGCTCGCGGGTGATCACCACCAGCTGCTTCTCCTTCGCCGGACAGCCCTGGTTCGAAGGCGGGCCCTTCTCCTTCACGCACCCGTCGAGGCGGTCGACCACCCCGTCACCGTCGCCATCGCGATCGGGGCAGCCCTTGAGCTCTTCGAGGCCAGGCTCGGTCGGGCACGCGTCCTTCGCGTCTTCGATGCCGTCCGCGTCGCCGTCGGGGCAGCCGAAGAAGCCGATCACCCCTGCCACCGTCGGGCACTTGTCGAGATCGTCGTCGAGGCCGTCACCGTCGGCGTCGGGTGCGGCACAGCCCTTCCTCGCCGCGGTCCCTCGAACACCGACGCAGGCGTCTTGGCTGTCGAGCACACCGTCACCATCGGCGTCGACGTCGGGGCACCCCTTCAGCGCGGCGACGCCCATCACCAGCTTGCAGGCGTCGACCGAGTTGAGCACCCCATCTCCATCGGCGTCGGCGTTGGGGCACTCGAGCGGCGGCTCGGCGGAGAGACAGGGATCGACGGGCGTCGGCGTCGGGGCAGGCCTCAAGGAGGTGACGAGCGCCGCGCCGGCGAGCACGCGGAAGGTGGGCGTGCCTGGCTGCTGCCCGAAGCCAGGACCCGCGATCGCGTAGAACTCGAAGGGCCCCACGCGAGGCGATCGCACCCCGAGGAGCAGCTCCCCGGCCACCGGACTTCGGGTGAAGGGCACGTCGAGGCGAAGGGTCAGCTCGGGCCTCACCGACGTCTTCACCAGCGCCCCCGCGATCGCGAGCGTCGTGTAGCTCCCCACCTCGTCGGCGACCTGGGTGGTGGTGGTGAGCGAGCGGGCAGGGCGGAGGAGGAACGTCGCTCCACCTCCCACGCGCACGAAGTCGTTGATGACGCGCCCGACGCTGATCGACGGCGCCGCAGTGACGCTCGAGTCGCGGGTGAGCGCGGCCTCACTGCCGATCGGCAGCCCGACTCCGAGCCCGAGCGCGAGATCGACGGGACCGCCTCGGCTCTGCTGCAGGGGCGCCCCACGCACCGAGAGCCAGGGGGTTCCCACGGCGACGCTGCCGCTCACCGGAGTGATCGAGAACGCCGAGAGATCGTCACCGGCCTGCCAGACGATCAACGGAACCTGCACGCCCACGTCGAGCCAGTCGGTGACGCCGAACCCTCCGCTCAGGTGGAAGCCCAGGCGGCTGCGCACGACGCTCCCCACGCGCTTGGTCGTGCGCTCGTCGATCACCACCAGCGGATCGTGCTGGTAGTGCGCGGTGAGGCCCACCCGGAGCTCGTTCTTCGGCAGCAGATCGGCGGTGTCGCTCGGCAAGGTCGAGGTCGCGCCGGGGTTGAGGCGCAGCCGCTCGAGCTCGAACCCCGGAACCTGCCCGAGCGCGGTGGACGCGGCGGTCAGGAGGAAGCACGCGAGCCTCATTCCTCGCCTCCGCCCGCGCCGTACTGGGCGAGCTTTCGATAGAGCGTGCTGCGATCGACCTGCAGCGCATCGGCGGCTTGCCGCTTGTTGCCCTTCTTCAGCTCGAGCACCTTGAGGATGTAGCGCTTCTCCATCTCGGCGAGCGGGAGCATCGTCGCCGGCTCGGTCGGGTCTGGCAGCGCAGAGGCCTGGGGCGTTCGCAGCCGCTCCGGGAGATCGACGAGCCGCACCGTGTCACCCTCGGTCAAGGCGAGCGAGCGCTCGAGCACGTTGAGCAGCTCCCGCACGTTGCCGGGCCAGTCGTAGCCGAGGAGGCACTGCGCCGCCTCGGGGCTCAGGGCGCGCACCGGCTTCTGATCGCGCTTGGCGAGCCGCTCGAGGAACGCCTGCGCGAGCATCAACACGTCCGTCCCTCGGCTCCGCAACGGCGGCACTTCGAGGTGCACGACGTCGAGGCGATAGTAGAGATCTTCGCGGAACTTCCCCTGCTCGATGGCCGCCTGGAGATCGACGTTGGTCGCGCAGACGATCCGCACGTCGACCGGAAACTCCCGATCGGAGCCGACCGGCCGCACCGTTCGCTCCTGGAGCGCGCGAAGGAGCTTGGGCTGGAGCGCCAATGGCAGCTCGCCCACCTCGTCGAGGAAGAGGGTGCCGCCGTTCGCCTCTCGAAAGACGCCGAGCCGCTCGGTGCGCGCGTCGGTGAACGCCCCCTTGGTGTGACCGAAGAACTCGCTCTCGAGCAGGTGCTCCGGCAGCGCACCGCAGTTGATCGCGATGAACGGCCCGGCGCTGCGCCGGCTCGCCTGGTGAATCGCGCGGGCGACCAGTTCCTTGCCGACGCCGCTCTCACCGGTGACGAGCACCGTGGCGTTCGACTCGGCCGCGCGGCTGACGATGCGGAAGAGCTCGAGCATCGGAGGGCTCTTGCCGAGCAGCTCGGGGAAGCGCGGCTGGTTGAGCGAGACCTCTCGTCGGAGCCGGTGCACCTCGCGCTGCAAGCGGAAGTGGCGCACCGCCCTCTCGATGGTGAGGGCGAGCGCGTCGAAGTCGAAGGGCTTGGTGATGAAGTCGTAGGCCCCGGCGCGAATGCCCTGCACCGCCGCCTCGATGGTGCCGAAGCCGGTGATGATGATGACCGGGAGGAAGGGCTGCCGAACGTTCAGCTCCCTGGTGAGCTCGAGCCCGCTCGAGGTGCGCAAGTTGAGATCGGTGATGACGGTGTCGAAGGGCTCATGGGTGGCGAGCTCGAGGGCCTTCTCCGAGGTGGTGCACCACTTCACCTCGTGGCCGCGCCGGGTGAGATCGTCGGCCAACATCTCGCAGAGCGCCGCGTCGTCGTCGACGACCAGCAGGAGCCCGCGCTCAGCCGGGGAGGTAGACGGTGAAGACGGTTCCGACGCCACGGGTGCTCTCTACGCCAATCCACCCCCCGTGGTCGCGCACGATGCTGGTGGCGACCGACAACCCGAGGCCGGTGCCTTCGCCCGTCGCCGTGGTGGTGACGAAGGGCTCGAAGAGGCGAGTCAGGTGCTCGGGGTTGACGCCGTGGCCGGTGTCCTCGACGACCAGGCCGGCGAAGCGCCCAACGGCGAGCCCCGCGTCCGCCGGTGGCGTGCGCTCGGCTGGCTCGAGGAGCCGGAGGCTGACCGCCCCGTCGGCCGCCGTGGCCGCGATGGCGTTGGCGACGAGGTTCGTCATCACCTGCATCAGCTGGCTCCCGTCGAACGAGAGCACCACCGCGGCTCCTGGGTCGGTGAAGGCGAGGCGCACCCGCTTCTTCGACGCCAGCGGCTCGAGGAGCGCCACGCACTGCCGCAGCACCGTGCGGACGTCGTAGCGGCTCGGGCGGGGCCCTCGTCGCCGGGAATAGTCGAGGACCTGGCGGATGATGCCGGCCATGCGCTCCGACTGCTCGACGATCGTCTTCGCGGTCTCGACGAGCTGCTCGGGAGGGATCGTTCCTGCGACGAGCTGGCGGGCGCGCCCGGTCACGACCGCGAGCGGAGTGCCGAGCTCGTGCGCCAGCCCCGCCGACAGCTGGCCGGCCATCGCGAGCCGATCGGCGCGGGCGAGGTCGTGCTTCATCGTGGCGAGCTCGGTTCGCGCGAGCAGCACCGCCCTCACGGCCTTGGTGATCGCGACGAGCGTCTTCGGAGGCTCGGGCGCCCAGACGGCCAACCACCCGAGCCGAGCCCCGTCGGCACCGTCGAGGGCGGCGACCTCGAGTCCGTCGCTCGGCGTACCCGCGATGCTCGCCTCGAGCTGTGCGCGTGAGGCGTCGTCCGGCGTGTCGGCGAAGCCCGCGTGGGCGAGGAGGGCCGCGGTGCGATCGGAGGCGCCGACGACGGCCAGCCGTGGGGCGACACCGAGCGCGACGAGCAGCTCGAGCAGCTCGGTGAGCGGGTTCATCGTGGTCTCCAGTTTCGCTCCAGCGCGCGCACGATGCGGCGGCCCACCTCGGCGGGCTCGAGGGGCGTCGCGAGATAGTCGAACACCCCGCTCTCGATCGCCTGCGTCATCAGCCCGAGATCCTCGGCGGGCCCGAAGAGCAGCACGGGCCGGGAGGGCGTGGCCTGGGCGAGCTTGCGGGCGTGCGCGAGCCCGGCGTCACCGCCGACGATCACCACGCCCGCCTCGTCGGGGTGGTTCGCGCGGTGCGCGCCGACTCCGGCGAGGGCCTCGGCGAGCGCGTCTCGATCTCGTTGCTCGAGGGGCTCGTCGAGGAGCGCGACCGGCGGCGCGTCGGCTGGCGCAGCGACGAAGGTGGGACGCTGGGGCTCGACGATGCGCTCCGCGCGCTCCCGGCCCTCGGCGGTGAGGCTCGCTTCCAGGGCCCGGCGCATCTCGAGGGCGGAGGCGAACCGCGCCTCGGGCGGCTTGGCGAGCGCGCGCCGCATCACGGCCTGCCACGCCCGGGGAACGTCGCGAACCCCTCGATCCTCCAGCGAGGGCGGGTCGCGATAGAGGTGCGCCGTCAGCACGTGCACGGTGTTGCGCGACTCGAACGGCGCCGCGCCGGAGAGCAGCTCGAAGAGCACGCACGCGAGCGCGTAGAGATCGCTCCGCGCGTCGGCTTCTTCTCCGCGCACCTGCTCGGGGGCCATGTACTCGGGGGTGCCCGGCGCCTGGCCCTCGGCGGTCAGCTTCGCGGCAGGCGCGCGCTGTTGGAGCTGGGCGAGCCCGAAGTCCACCACGCGGATGAACGGGTCGGGCTTCGTCGCGTCGTACATGAGGTTCGCCGGCTTGAGATCGCGGTGGATGACGCCCTGCGCGTGCGCGGCTTCGAGCACCGAGAGCACGTGGGAGGCGACGGTCGCGACCTCCTGGAACGGCCGCGGCCCGGCGCGCGCGAGGCGGTGATCGGCCGATTCGCCCTCGACGAACTCCATCACGATGGCGCTCACCTGCGGCTCGGCGATCAGCTCGAACACCGCCACGGCGTGCGGGTGGTTCACCAGCGACAGCGCCTTCGCTTCCCGCCGGAGCCGCTCGAGCGCCTCGGGTTGCGCCGCCACGTGCGGGTGGAGCACCTTGAGGGCGACCCGTCGGTCGACGCCGGGCTGCACCGCCTCGTACACCACGCCCATCGCGCCGGCCGAGAGCCGCCTCACGAGCTGATAGGTGCCGTGCGAGGTCGAGAGAGAGTCCACGGGAAGGTGCTCGTATCGGCGATCGCGCAGCCTTGCCATCGCTTCGCGTCGTTCACCCCGCAGCGTCGACCGTCACCACCACCTTGCCGACCGCCTTGCGCGACTCGAGGTGCGCCAGCGCTTCGGGGAGCTGCGCGAAGTCGAAGCGCCTCGGGTCGATGACCGGCGCGATCGCCCCCGCTTCGAACATCGCGCTCAGGGTGCGGTGCGCGTCTTCGACGACCTGCGGCGCGACGAGCTTGTAGGCGCCCCACTGGAGCCCCACGACCGAGGCCGTCTTCAGGAGGAGCCGGTTCACCGCGATGGTGGGAATGGTGCCGCTCGCGAAGCCGATGACGAGCAGCCGGCCCTCGAAGGCGAGCACCTTGGTCGACTTGTCGAAGGTCTCACCACCAACCGGGTCGTAGATGACGTCGGCGCCCTTTCCCTCGGTGAGCGTCTTCACCCGTTCCACGAAGTCTTCGCTGCGGGTGTCGATGACGTGGTGTGCGCCGCACTGCCTGGCGACCGCGCACTTGTCGGGTCCACCGGCGGTGGCGATGACGGTGGCGCCCATCGCGCGGCCGAGCTGGACCGCGGCGGTGCCGACGCCACCCGCGGCACCATGCACGAGCAGCGTCTCACCCGCCTCGAGGCTCGCCCGTCGCCCGAGGCCGCAGAACGAGGTCTGGTAGGTGACGTGAAAGGCCGCGGCCTGCGCGTTCGACATGCCCTTCGGCACTGGCATCAGGAACGCGTCGGGGAAGACGCCGGCCTCGACGAACGCACCGTGGAGCACGCTGATGGAGACGCGATCGCCCGGCGCAAAGCGGCTGCCCGGCCCCACCTGCTCGACGACGCCCATCGCCTCCATGCCTGGGGTCGCCGGCAGCTCGGGCTTGAGCTGATACTTCCCTGCGATGAGCAACAGATCGGGGAAGTTGAGCGCGAGCGCCTTCACCCGAACGAGGCATTCGAGGGGCCCGGGCGAGGCGAGGGTGAGGGGCGTCTGCCGGAGGACGGAGCGGTAGTCACCAAAGGTCTCGAAGGCCCACGCTGAGGGAGTCACTCGACGACTGTCCAAGCGGCGGGGAAGCACCACGTCGACGAAGCTCGCGCGAGGAGTGCGGCGCTCGTCGCCGCCGAAGTCGCCTCGGAAGCTGATAGGTGCCGGGGAGGAGTCCACGAAAGGCGCGAGCAGATCGTGACGACGAAGAAACGCCGGGGAGTCTCGCTGTCGTGGCAGGTCACCGCGCTGGTGGCGGTGGTGACCGTGCCGCTGCTCCTCCTCTTGGGCTACGTGGCCGTCGCCCGCAACCGCGCCGCGCTCACCATCGACGCGCAGCACCTGCACGCGGCGCTGGCGGCGCGAGTGCGCGGCGAAGTCGAGATCGAGCTCGAGCGTTCTCGGGCCGCGCTCTCGACGGTGGCCGAGGTGCTCGCGACGAATCGGCTCTCCGACGACGACGCGCGCTTCGCGCTGGCGACCGCGCACCTCCGGAACTGGGGCGGCGCCAAGGCGGCGACCGTCTACGATCTCGAGGGCAAGAAGCAGGGCTCGATTCGCCTCGATCGCGACGTGGAGACCGGGCCCGAGGTGCTGCCGCCCGCGCTCCGTTCGGGTGACGCGCTTCGACTCGGTGAGGTGCTCGTTCGCGCCGGAGCGCCCGTCCTCCCGCTCGTGGTGCCCGCGCACGCCGAGCCGGGCGAGCCGATCACCTTCTACCTCTACGCCGAGCTCGACCTCGATCGGCTCCGCAAGACGCTGACCGAGCTCGGTGAAGCGCCGCCGCTGAGGGACCGAGACGCGGTGTACCTGATCGACTCCAACCGCAGGGTGGTGCTGCACGCGGCGGCCGAGCAGGTGGGGCGGCCGATCGACGAGAGCGGGCTGGGTGAGGCGCTCAAGGGCACGCCCTCGTTTCGCCAACAGCTCTCGGTCACCACCGACTTCGACTCGGGTGAAGGGCGCATGATGGCGGCGCTCTCGGCGATCCCCGCGTACGGCTGGGCGGCGGTGGCGCAGGAGCCGGCTCGCCACGCGTACGAGACGCTCGGAGCTCTCCAGCTCGCGATCGGCGGCGCGGTGGCGTTGGCGGTCCTCATCTCGCTCCTCGCTGGAGTCTGGGGCGCGCGGCGGGTCGTTCGGCCGCTCGATCTCCTGGTGTCGGCCACCGAACGGCTGAGCCGCCGGCAGTGGGGCGCGGCGACGAGCACCCTGTCCGACCGCGGGGACGAAGTGGGTGGGCTCGCCCGCGCGATGGACGAGATGTCGAAGGCGCTCGAGGTGAGCGAGCGAGACCTGGTGAGCGAGACCCGCGCCCGAACGGCCCTCTCTCGCTACCTGCCGGCAGACGTCGTCGAGCTCGTGGTGAAGGAGCCCGCCCGGCTGGCGCTCGGTGGTGAGCGGCGACTGGTGACGGTGCTCTTTGCCGACGTGGTGGGCTTCACCCGGCTGGCCGAGGCGCTGGCCCCCGAGGCGACGGTGGCGGTGCTCAACGAGTACTTCGCGCTGGCGACCGAGATCGTCCATCACCACCGCGGCATCGTCGACAAGTACCTGGGCGACTGCGTGATGGCCGTCTGGGGTGTTCCCGAGCAGCGGGCCGACGACGCGCAGCAGGCGCTCGAGGCCGCCGAGGCGCTCCGCCGGTGGGTCGAGGCGGCGAACCGGCGCTGGCGGCACCGCTATGGCGTCGAGGTGCAGCTGGCGATCGGCGTGAACACCGGGTTGGTCGTCGCTGGGAACGTCGGGAGCGAACGCCGGCTCGAGTACACCGTCGTCGGCGACGCGGTGAACGTGGCGGCGCGGCTCGAGGCGAGCGCGGCGCCTGGGCAGATCCTGGTGAGTCAGGAGACCCGCGCCGCCGCAGGCAGCTCGCCCTCACTCGTCGAGCTCGGTGAACGGCACTTGCGCGGCCGCACGAAAGCGATGACGGTCTTCGAGGTTCGAACGACATGATGCTCTCCCTGCTCCTCGTTCAGCTGTTGGCCGACTCCGAGCGCCCGGAGAGCTACGTCGTGCAGCCGGGCGACACCTGTGACGGCATCACCCGCAAGTTCTGGGGCGACCCCAAGTCGATCACCGAGCTGCACCGCTGGAACGAGCTGGGGCCGACGCCCCATCGCTTGAAGCCTGGTCAGGTGCTGCACCTGCGAGCGCCTCCCGAGCAGCCAGCAGGCCCCGACGCGACGCTCACCTTCATGAAGCCGGCGGTGCGCACCCGCCGCCAGACGGAGTGGAACACCGCGACGCTCGGCATGGGGCTCTTCCGGCTCGACGAGGTGAACACCCTCCGGCGCGCGGGCGCGGCGCTCAAGTTTCGAGACGAGAGCACCCTCGTGATGGACGAGAACGCGCTCGTCGTCGTCTACGGAGACGCGCCGAAGCCGAAGGAGCCGGCCGGGCTGTCGCTCGTCGACGGAGAGCTCCGCGTCGCCTTGGCTGCGCTCCGGCAGAAGCCCCTCACGGTGGCCACTCCGTCGGCCGCGGTCGAGACGGCGAAGGGCGCACAGGGCGTCGTCTCGGTCGATGGCTCGCAGACGAGCCGGTTCTCGTTGTTCGAGGGCGCGGCGACCGTCGAGGCGAGGGGCGCGCAGGTGACGGTGAAGGAGAACCACGGCACCCGGGTGAGGCCTGGGCTCGCGCCGGAGCCGATCGCGCAGCTCCCCGATGCTCCCCAGCTCTCGAGCACGACCGCGCGGGTGCTGGTGTGGCAGGGCCTGCCGACGACGTTGGCGCTGGAATGGAGCCCGGCCGCGCGCGCCACCAAGTACCGCGTGCAGGTCGCGCACGACGCGCAGTTCGTCGATCGAGTGGACGATCAATGGACCGAGGGAACCTCTGCCCGGGTCGCGCTCGTCGATCAGCGCTCGGTGCAGGTGCGGGTGATCGCGTTCGACGAGCGCGGCCTGCAGAGCCGCCCTTCGAAGGTGGCGTCGGTCGATCTCGTCGGCGTCGGCGAGGGGGTCGGCGAGGGCGGCTTCGTCACCCATCTGCCTCCTCGGCCCCTGTCGGTGACGGTGCCGCCTGGGCTCGGGCTGAAGGTCGACGGCGCTCCGGCCACGCCTCCGGTCGTCTTGGCCGTGGGGCGGCACCAGCTCGACTTCGTCGACGACGGGGGCGCGGTCGCGAGCACGGTGAAGGTCGTCGTGCGGCCCAGACCGCCAGCGCTGCGCGTCGAGCGTGGGCGGCTGACGGCCACCTTCGAAGACGAGGTGCCGAAGGAGCTTCCTCCGATGGTCGGCGGGGTCGCGCTCGTGCGGCAGAGCGCGCTGGTCTGGACGAGCGCCGCTCCAGAGAAGGGGGCCGTCGTGGTGGAGTGGCTGGGGCTCCCCCTCGTGCGCGCCGAGCGCGGGCGCTGACTAGCGTCGCTTCGGCTTTGGCTTGCCGTGCGTGATGGGCGCGCCGAAGAAGTCGAGCTGCAGTCGTTCGCTCACCGCCCTGGCGAAGACGCCTTCCTTCCGGAGCCCCGCCGCCAGCTCCTCGGCGAACCCGAAGAGCGTCACCACTTCCCGCGCGCCGGTGCGCTTGGCGAACTCGATGAGCGCGGGGAAGTCGGCGTGATCCGACACCGGGAAGGCCACGTCGGCTCCCGCACGGCGGGCACCCCACGGCTCGAGCGCCCAGCCGGTCAGCACCGCCGTCGTCAGCGCCCCGACGTCACGCGGCCGGTACTTCGCGAACGGTGGGAAGACGCCGACCTCTTGGTCGCGGAACGCCCCGTCGAAGCAGCGCGCGTCGATCGGCACCCCGAGCGAGCCATAGAGCGCAGAGACCTGGAAGATCGCCTCGTGCGCCGTCACCGCCAGCCCGCGGGAGACGAGCTGCTGAATCGACTCCTGGCTCTTGCCGAGCGAGTAGGCGAGCACCACCGGGCGCACGCCTCGCGAGAGCTGGCGGCGGCACCACTCGGCGACCTCGTCGTAGGTCTGTTCGCGCGGTGGAAAGCGGTACTTCGGGTGCCCGAAGGTCGACTCGATCACCAGGGTGTCGCAGGCCGGCGTCTCGGCGCGCCTCGCGGTGAGGAACGCGCCCGGGCTGAAGTCTCCCGTGTAGACGAGGCGATGACCGTCGGGGCGGGTGACCCGCACCTGGGCCGCGCCGAGCACGTGGCCGGCCGGGAAGAGCTCCAAGGAGAGCTCGTCGAAGGCGAAGCGCTCGCCGTAGTCCAAGGCGACCGCTTCTTCGACGGTGCCGACGCGGTGCTGCATGAGGGTGAGCGTCTCCCGGGTGCCGATGGCGCGGACGTGACGGGCGATGTGATCGGTGTGCGCGTGCGAGACGAAGCTGACCTCGGCTCTTCGGCGCGCGTCGAACCAGAGCCGACCGCCCTCGAGCTTGAGACCTCCCTTGAGCCACTCGACCGGCATCGCCGAATCGTTTGCCCGATCTCGATCGCGGTGTCACTTCGGCGGGGCTCGGGCCGGCCGGCGCCTGGCTCGTCGAGGCCCCTCGAGTGCGCTACAGCTCGTCGGCGCCGACGTCGCGCATCGGCCCGCGTGGCTGTCGGTCGATGTCGTCGTCTGCGCTCCCCGCCGGAATCGCGACGCCCGCGTTGATGGGCGCGACGCCGGGTCGAAGGTGGAGATCGCCGGTGGCTGGTGCGACGAAGGTGGCCGGCGTGGCGTTGGTGAGGTTGCCGGCCTGGGTCGCCATCGCCGCGTCGCGCTGGAGTTGCCGGTGCGAGGTGAGGTTGTTGGTGAGGGTCACCGTCGTGCCAACGAAGCGCCACTCGATCGACGACGACGCGGGCGCCTGACTCGAGAACACGGTGTTGTGCAGCACCCGCGCGTTCCCGCAGACCTTCTCGAGGCCGATGCCGGTGTCGAAGCCGCTCTGCGAGGCGAAGAGCTGGGCATCGGTCGCGGCGATGAAGTTGTTGCGAATGAGCCCTCCGACGGCGCCGGCGTTGGAGACGCCAGGGCACGGGTTGTCCGGGTACGTCCGGCCAGGCGTCGCGTCGCCCAAGCCGAACCCGATGCCGCGCGCGGAGTCGACGATGACGTTGCGCTCCACCGTCCAGTCGCGGCAACCCTTCCAACAGTGAATCGCGTGCTCGCTGAGGCCGGCGGGGCACCAGAAGCCCTCGATGCGATTGTCGCGAATCGTCCAGTTCCGCGCGGCGTGGGCGTCGAGGCCGCCCGTGTAGCAGTTGTCGCGAACGCGGGTGCGCCCGGCGGAGGTGAGCCGAATGAGCGAGCAGGCGACGAGCCCATCGTTGAGCGTGTTCACGAAGGCGCCATCGCCGTTCACCTTCACCCCTTGTTGGCCGGGGTCGATGATCCGCATTCGGTAGATGCGCACGCCCGACACGCTCGTGGGGTTGGTGAACGCGGGGATGACGTGGATCGGATGATCGTACGCACGCTGCACCGTGAAGTCGGCGACGGTGACGTCGTTCGCCGCGATGTTGAGCAGGCTCTGCCCGTTTCCCTGTTGGTAGTTGGCGTCGAAGATGACGCGGCTCGCCTCGCCATTCTTCCCACGCAGGGTGAGGCCGGGCTTGTCGAGGTACACGTAGTTGCCGCCGCTGAAGTCGTACGTGCCGTCGTCGACGAGAATGGTGGCGTTCGGCTGCGCGTTCTGGAGCGCGGTGGTGAGCTGAGCGACCGTCGACACGGTGACGGCGTTCGCCGGTGGTGCAGGGAGCGGCGCACAGGGATCGACCGCGCTCCCACCAGCGACCGAGCCACCGGCGCTCGAGCCGCCCCCTGCCGTGCCGCCGCTGCTCGCCCCGCCTGCCATCGCACTTCCGCCGCCGCTCGCTCCACCTGCTGAGGTGCTGCCGCCTGCCGTCGCGCTCCCGCCGCCGCTCGCTCCACCCGCCGTGGCGCCACCGTCAGACGAAGGCGGAACTCCGGCACAAGCCGACGCAACCACGAAGACGAACGACGCGGAGACGCGCATGCCGCATCTTCGCACGACGCCCTCTCGAACGGTCGGCGCACCGCCCGAGCGCTTTCACGAGCTCGAGGGTGCCCCAGCGCCTCACGCCGCGGGCCCAACCAGGAGCTTCGCGACGAAGGCCGCGACCGCCTCGTCCTTGCGGAAGGCGAGGGTGCCGAGGTGAACGTGAGAGAGAAACGAGAGCAACCGCCTGCGGAGCTCGGGCCTGGGCAGGCTCGCGACCGAACCGTCGAAGCACTGGGAGCTGGCGAGCTCACCCGCGGCCAGCGCTCCGAGCGGCTCGAGCGCTTCGTGCGAGGCCTTGGACAGGGCGACGAAGTGACTCACGGGAAACCGGCCCGGCCGGCCCACGTTGTCGGCGTCGGAGCGGAACGGCGTGCCCGCCGCAGTGCCGTCGGGGAAGAGCTGAACGATCTCGTCGGTGAGGAGCTGGAGCCCGCCCGCGCTGCACAACCTGGAGAGCGTCGACTTCCCATCGCCACTCTTGCCGCTCGCGACGATCGCCCGCTCACCGTTGGTCAACGCCGCCGCGTGAATGAGCAGCCCGCCTCGCCGCGTCGCCACCAGGTACCAGGCGAGGCGAAGCACGAGCTCGGCGGGAAACGCGCCGTCATCGACCTCGACGTCCATTCGGCTCCCCGTCACCACGAAGCGGCAACGCCCCAAGGGGCCTTCGGCGAGCAGCCCTGGCTCGGCGAGCTGCCGATGACGAACGATCTCGAGCGCGGGCTCTCCAGACGCCTCGAACGCGGCGAGGTGCACGCGGGGCCGTGAGTTCTCCACCAGGCTCGGGTCGACCCGCACCACCGCGCCGCCGCAGTCGAAGTCGGCGCCCACCTACCGCCACCCCTCGAAGCGAACGCCCGCGCGCTCGGCGGCTCGGCGCGCCTCGACGGAGAGGAAGGTCGCGAGTTCCACCTCTCGCTGCGCGCCATAGCCGCTCTTCACCTGGGTCGGCGCCTGGCCCGGGTGACACATCAGCTCGACGAGCCCCTCGGCGGGCAGCCTCGTCAGCGCCTCCTCGAAGCGCGGCAGCGTCCAGAACGCGTCGGTGCCGGCGTCGCCGAAGAAGGCGTCGTTCGTCGGAACGCCGGCGGTGGCGAGGCGCGCTCGCATCGGCTCGTCGATGCTCCGCACCGGCAGCCCGCTCGTGGCGACCGCGTCGATGATGCCGGTGAGCACGGTGGGGTGTCGGTGGAGGTGCTTGTGCACGTCGAGGTGAGTCGCCGGCCGGCCGAGGAGCCGCTGGAGGTGCTCCAGCTGGGCGCGCGTCTCGTCGGCGACGAAGGTGGCGTCGAAGGTCCCCGCATCGGTGGCGTCGAACTCGAGCCCAGGCCGCGCGAGCGACCGCCACCGCGCGAGGTTCAAGTGAAGGCCGATGGAGAGGCCTTCGGCGCGCTCGGCCGCGTGCTGCGAGTGCGGGGTGTTCACCATCATCGTCGTGCTCGAGACGAGGCCCTCGCGCATCACCCGCTCGATGCCCAGGCTCACTGCCGGGTCGTACCCGAAGTCGTCCGCGTTCAAGACGACCCGACGGCCGCTCATGGAGCGCAGGCCGCGATCAGCTTGTCGGCGTCGGCAGGGAAGCGGGTTCGAATGCGCTTCTTCACCTCGTCGAGCTCGCTCGTCGTCTGTTGTTGAACCTCGAGCTCGCACAGCGCGATCAACGGCCGGCTGTCGTCCTGCGCGAGCTTGTCGGCCTCGAGGTACTCGGCGCGCGCCTGCTTGGCGTCACCCTTCTGGTAGAGCACGGCCGCCCGGTAGTAGTGCGCGACCATCAGATCCGGCTTCTCCTTCACCGCGCGCGCGAGCAGCTTGAGCGCTTCGTCGGGCTGCTCCTTGCGGAACTTCACGAAGCCGAGCTCGGCTGCTGCCTCGGCCGAGAACTGCCGCTTGAGCACGTGGCCGAGCACCTCGGCCGCTTCGTCGAGCCGCCCAGCCTGCGACAGCCAGTAGCCCTGACGGGAGAGCACGTGCGCGTCGTTGGGCTTCTTCTTGGCCGCCTTCGTCCACGCCTCGAGCGCGCCGGGCGCATCACCCTGCAGCTCACGCAGCTCGGCGAGCACGACGAGCCCACGAATGTCGTCTGGTGCGATCGCGGTCGCTTCGGCCGCTTCGGTCTCGGCGCGCTTGCCCTTGCGCAGGTGCATCGACGAGCGGGCCTTGAGGAGGTGCGCCTCGACGTTCTTCGGGCTGCGCAGCAACCACGCGTCGGCGACCTGATCGGCGACCGCCCATTGCTGGCTCGTCTCCAGCAGCTCGGCCGCTCGTTGCAGCTGTGCGTCCGCCACGTCGGGCGCTCCAGCCACCTCGAGCAGCGCCTTGCCCTTCGCCTCCGGGCTCTCTGCCTCTTCGGCGCGCTTGAGCAGCACCTCGGCCGACGGCTTGCTGGTGCCGAGGACGACCGCCGCGGCGATGCCGATGACCGAGAGAAGGAGCACGGCCGCGATCAACGGCAGCTTCGAGCGTGGCGCGCTTCGTTCGGAGCGCTGAATGCCGGCGACCTTCGACATGTCGACCAGGCCGGTCCCTGGCTCGGGTCCGAGATCCGGCGCGGGCACGTTGATGACGACGCCGCCCTGTGATTCCCGGCCTGGCATCGCGCGCGTCGGCTCCTCGCTGCTCGAGGGAGGCGGCGCCGACTCGAGTCCCCGCGGCGGCGATCGGCCCAGCTCCTCTTGTTTGAAGCCGGGCACCGAGGGATCGGCCTCGCGGGCTCGACGCAACGTCTCGCGCCGCTTGTCCGTCTGGGGGAAGAGCTGGCTGACGTACTCGGCGACCTCCTGGCTCGTCGCGAGCTGGGCCTCGCCGCCGACCATCTCCATCGCGTCGACGAAGGCCTCCATCGTCTGGAATCGCGAGGCCGGGTTGCGGTTGAGCGCGGTGAGACAGACGGCCTCGAGCGCCCGCGGCAGCGACGGGTCGAACTGCGAGGGCGGCGCGAGCTAGCCCTCGGCGATCTTCATCACCACCTCGTCGACCGAGTTGCCGGTGAAGGGCCGCCGCCCGCACATCTGCTCGTAGAGCATCACCCCAGCCGCGAAGATGTCGGCGCGGTGATCGACGGGCTTCGCGAGGATCATCTCGGGCGACATGTAGAAGAACTTGCCCTTGAGGGTGCCCGGCTCGGTGCCCGCGCCCCAGTTCGCCGTCTTGGCGATGCCGAAGTCGATCACCTTCACCTCGCCCTTCACCCCGACGTGAATGTTGTCGGGCGTGAAGTCTCGGTGCACCAGCGCGAGCAGCTTTCCGTCGTCGTCCTTCGCTTCGTGCGCGGCGCCGAGCCCTCTGGAGGCGTCGCACAAGATGCGCAGCGCGACCTGGAGCGGCACCCGCTTTCCATCTTCGGCGGCGCGCGCGCGGAGATCGGCGAAGGTGCGGCCCTCGAGGAGCTCCATCGCGATGAAGGGCTCGCCGCTCACCTGGCCGAGCTCGAAGATCCGCACCACGTTGGGGTGATCGATCTTCGCGGTGATCCGCGCCTCGTTGAGGAACATGCGGACGATCGAGGAGTCCTTCACCAGGTGCGGGAGCAGCTTCTTCACCGCCACCATCGGCCCGAAGGTGCCTTGCTGATCGATGTGCCGCCCGACGTAGACCTCGGCCATGCCGCCCGTCGCGATGCGGGAGGTGAGACGGTACTGGCCGATCCAGACGGGTGAGCCGAGGTGCTCCACGGGAGCGCCACCGTACGAGCCTGCCCGCGTTCTGTCACTCCTTTGGGCGGCCGCTGGGCACGTCGTCGAACAGGCCGAGCTGCGGCGAACGCTCTCGATGACCGCTCGCGACCTGGCCGTCGAACAGCGCGCGAACCGTCTCGAGCCGGTCGGCTTCCTCGGGGCGCTTGTCGGTGCGGATGCGAGCGATTCGAGGGAAGCGCAAGGCGAAGCCGCTGTCGTGGCGTTTCGACGGTTGAAGCCCGTCGAAGGCGATCTCGAGCACGATCTCGGGCCGCACGTGAAGGAAGCGGCCGCGCTGGGCGGTGGCGATCGAGCGCAGCTTCACCGTGAGCGAGGCGATCTCCGCGTCGGTCAGCCCCGAGTAGGCCTTGCCGATCTCCACCAGCACGTCGCCGCGCCAGACCGCGAAGGTGTAGTCGCTCAACACGCCCACCCGCTTGCCGTGACCGTGCTCGGCGCGGGTGATCACCACGTCGAGTGTCGCGAGCGCCCGCTTCACCTTTCGCCACGCGCTCCCGCGACGACCAGCCTCGTAGGGCGCGTCGACGCGCTTGAGCATCAGCCCTTCGTGGCCCCGACCGCGCGCGGCGGCGAAGAGCGCGTCGAGCTGCGGCTCGAGCGGGCGCTCGGTCTCGAGCCGGCTCACTGGGTTCGTGCGTACCGGGAGTCGCTCGAGCCGGGCTCGGCGTTCCGACCACGGCAGCGACAAGAGCGAGCCGTTCTCGAAGAGGAGATCGTAGACGACGAGCGCGACCGGCGTTTCTCGGCGAGCCGACTCGTCCGGCGCCACCCGGCCCAAGCGCGCCTGGAGCGCCTGAAACGGGCGCGGGCCTCCGTCCGCGGTCACCGCGAGCACCTCGCCGTCCATCACCAGGCGGCCGGGGAGGGTGGACAGCGCCGCGGTGACCTCGGGGAACGACGCGGTGACGTTGCCCGAGCCGCGCGCGAAGAGCGTCACCTCCCCGTCGACGAGGTGCGCCTGAACCCGAACGCCGTCGAGCTTGTCCTCCACGACGGTGAGGGAGGCGTCGATGGGCTCCTTCACCGTCTCGGCCGGCGTCGCGAGCATGAAGGCCACCACCCGGCCGGGCTGAATCGAGGCGTCGGCGAGCCGGCCGCTCTTCACCAGCCTCGCCAGCGTGCCCGGATCGGGGGTGAGCGCCGAGGCCGCGCGCACGTCGGGTGGAGAACGGTGGAAGGCCTCGGCGAGGGCGTCGTCGAAGGTCGAGCGCTGCACGCCGATGCGGAGCTCGCCCAGGAGCGCCTTCACCAGGTACTTCACCTCGGCGCCGTTCGCGCGCGAGAAGGCAGCGGTCGCCAGCTTCAGCTTCCGGGGCCGATCGTCGGCGTGCGCGAGCGCCTCGAAGAGCGGGCCGACTTCCCTCAGCGCCAGCCCCGTCGCGCGGGGCGGCCAGATCGGCTCGAGGCCTTCTCCGAAGTCTCCCGCCGCGCGGGTCGCCGTCATCAGCTCGTGCTGCGATCGCCCCGAGGCCGCCGCCGTCGCCTCGAGGAGCAGCCCCCAGCCGGTGCCCAGCGTGCGGTCGTCACCAACCTCGAGCGGGGTCGCGACGATGACTCGGGCTGCGCTCACCAGCTCGTCGTCGTCGAGCGTCTCGAGCAGGGCGGCGAGGAGCGCCACCTTCTCCTTTCGCGAAGAGGTGCGCTTCACCGCGTCGAGCGTCTGCGCGAGCCGGTTCATCGCGCGCCATCATGCCCCGGTTCGCCTCGGAGTGTTCTCCCGCGGTCTGCTCGGCTGCGGCGAGGCGAGTCCGCTGCATCGAGCGCCTCGACGAACGGCGCGTGCTCGGGTTGGGAGCGACGCGGTCTCGCCGAGCTCGCTCGTCCCACCCCGTTGCGCCGAGACGCTCCAGCGGTGAACGTCAGGCCCCGGTGAGCCGATCGAGCTGTCGGCGAAGCGCGACGACGGCGCGCGCATTGGCGGCTGCGGTGGACTCCAGGTCGGCGAGCCGCTCGAGCGCGTCTCGGAGTTGGATTCGATCGAGCTCGCGGTCGGCGCTGAGCTGGCGGAGCCTGACCTCAGCGCGCATGAGGTGGCCGCGGAGGTGGCTCTCGACGTCCTCGGCGCGCGCCTCGATGAGCTCGAGTCGGGCCTCCACCTCTTCGAGCGTGCGGTCGGTGGGAGGCATGGGTCACCCAAAGAGCTTGGCGAGGCCGGCGAGGGCGCCCTGC
Source organism: Myxococcota bacterium (assembly GCA_052034585.1). Lineage (GTDB taxonomy): Bacteria > Myxococcota > Myxococcia > Myxococcales > Myxococcaceae > Xiheimicrobium. The sequence goes on along the minus strand of JBPOIJ010000051.1, from coordinate 57,966 downwards.
ACCATGGCTCCGATGGCCTGGCCGACGAACCCGAGCGCGTTGCCGGCCGACTTCACGACGGTGCCGACCGCGTTCACCACCGCGCCGGCCGCGACACTGACCGCCCCGCCGATCGCGGCGAGCCCACCGTCTTCGAGGCCGCGCTTTCCGGTCTCGAGCAGGGTCTGGCCCGTGCGCTCGAGGATCTCCCCTGGCAGCGCGAGCAGGGTGCCCGCCGAACCAAAGGCCGAGGTGAGGAGCCCACCGACGATGCGCCCGACGCCGGTGATCACGTTCCCGCGGGCGAGCGCATCGACTCCGCGCGCGACGGTTTGGGCGCCATCGGCCGCCGAGGTGATGGCGAGCACGTCGTCGGCCGTCGTCGTCGGAAGTGGCTTGGCGGTCGTGCGATCGATGAGGAGGTAGGTGCGATCGTAGCCGGTGGGCACGCCCGCCAGTCGTTGATCGCGCCAGAGGAGATCGAACTGCTCGAAGCGCAGCACCTCGCGGGTGCCCCAGGGGTTCTCGTACTCGACCCAGCGTCGGCCCAGCGAGTCCTCCCAGGCGCGGGTCACTCGCATCCAGTGGGAGCTGAGATCGCCGCGCTCGCCCGCCTGCATCGTGCCGTTCGGTCGGTCGTAGCCGCCGACGTCGGTCATCACCAACACCGCGCGACCAGCCTCGGTCTCGCGCTCGAGATCGAAGAACGAGCCGTGGTTGTAGAGCTGCGCCTGCAGACCGCGAGAACGAGCGCCGTCGATCAAGGTGCCCGGCGAGGTCCCCAGCGCCCACGGCCGGAGTTCGTCGTCGAGCTGGTGCCAGTCCTGCGTCGCGCGGCCGAACTGCCCGAGCGCGAGCCAGAGGGAGAGCGGCCCACAGGCGTTGGTCGAGCCTTGCTTCACGCCGAGCGTGCCAGTCACCTGGCCTCGATCGCTCGCCACCACCGTGCCGGCTCGAGAGGTTGGAACGTCGCTGGTGAGCGGCTCGAACGCCTCCACCTGGTTCGCGGGAGTCTGCCGACGAACGACCTTGGTCTCGACCTCGTCTCCGACGGCCTCCGCTTGCTGCGCCGCGCCTGCTCTCTCGATTCGCATCTCTGGTGCCCCCTCGTGCTGCGAGTGTGGAGGCGCCGAAGAGCAGTGCTCGTGCCACCTCGTGATCCGAGCGGAGACGAGGCGTTGCGAGCGCCCGCACGTGGATCGCCTGGCGCGCTCGCGGACTCCACCGCCCTCTCAGCTTCTGAAAACCGCGAAAAATTCCGTGCTTACGGAACGGGTGGTACGTTCGCGGCGATCGCGTCGCCAACGGCGCTCTTTCGAATCGATGGCTGAGAGAGAAACGACATCTTCCACCGCGCGACCCGCCGGGCCCGAACTTCGGCTGCTCGATCGGCGTGCCTATGTCGGTTTCCCAGCGCTCACGATCGCGCCCGGCGTCGAGCTCGTCGACTTCGCCCTCTCGATCCCCGACGTCACCTTCCCCCTCAACGTCAGCGGGGGCGCGGCGAAGTACCAGAAGAAGAAGCTCGACTTCGGCTTGCTCGAGCTCTCGGTGAGCGCCGAGGTCATTCAGCGCGCGGTGCAGTCGGTCGCCGGCAAGTTGCCCGAGCTCGACGAGGTGCGGCTGCACTTCCGCGCTGGCTCGCTCGAGGTGCAGGCCCGGCTGCGAGGCCCGGAGCGTGCGCCGATCACCTTCAAGATCGCCTTCGACGGAGACGGTGATCAGCTCGCGGTCTACTTCTACGACGTTCGCTTCTACGGCTTCAGCACCACGCCGGCTGCGCGCATTCCGGCGCTGGTGAGCGAGGCGATCAAGTCGCTCTCGCTGCTGCCCGACGTCGAGCGCCGCGGGGCGAACGGCTTCACCTCGAAGGTGCTGCCGCCGTTGGTCGAGCAGGCAGCGGTCGGGCGCGGCTACAAGATGCCCTCGCTCGATCAGGCCAGGCTCTCGGAAGCCGTCGTCTCCTCGAAGGGCCTGCGGCTGCGCTTCTCGTCGGGTGGGCTCCCGCCGCCCGCTGCCTTCGAAGAGGAGCTGCTGCTGACCCTCGAGGGCGCCCGTGCCTTCGCCGACGCCGAGGAGCTGGTCGCCCAGGGCAAGCTCGCGGAGGCGCGCCAGGCGTACCTGCGGCTGGGCGACGCGACCGAGGCCCACCCGTTCGCGGTCGAGCGCCTGCTCACGCTCCTCGTCGCCGATCCCCAGGCGCACGAGCTCGCGCTCGACATCGCGGCCTCTCTCGCTCGGCGTCGAGACAAGAGCGCCACGGCGCTGTGGGCCGAGGCGGTGGTTCGGGAGAAGCGTGGGGAGTTCGCCCGGGCCTCGGAGCGGTACCTCGCCCTCTGCAACCTCTCCCGCAAGCAACAGGAAGAGGCTGGGGCGTTCTTCTCCGCCGAAGCGGCTGCCCGCTCGTCTCGCGATGCGGCGCCGCAGATGGCGGTGCGCGCGCTCCACGAGATGTTGGGCCTCAAGCCCGATCATCTCCCCTCGCTCAAGGCCCTCGCCCGCGCCTCCGATCAAGCCAAGGATCGCGCTGGCGCCATTCGCGCCTATCGCCGCCTCGCTGCGCTGGCGCGTGAGCCCTCCGAAGCCGCCGACGCCCACGTTCAGCTCGCCCGCCTCTGCGCCGAGACCGAGGACGACGTGGCCGGAGCCCGGCTGCATTGCGAGGCCGCGCTTCGGCTCGCGCCCGATCACCCCGAGGCGTTGCTGCAGCTCGGCGACCTCTGCTTCCGCTCGGGTGAACACCTGCGCGCGGTGAAGGCGCTCGATCGGCTCCGCGAGGTCGCGCTGGGCCGGCACGAGATCGATCGCGTCGGGCGCGCCAACCTCCTCGCGGGCCGGGTGTGGGAACAGGGGCTCAAGCAGCCCGAGAACGCGCTCCTTCGTTACCGGGAGGCCGCCTCGCTGCTGCCCGGAGACGCCGAGCCGCTCTTCCTCGCCGCCCGGGTGAGCGAGTCGCTCGGCAAGGTGCAGGAAGCCGTCGCCGGCTACCAACAGGCCGTCGAGCTCGCCGGGCCTTCTCCCGCTTCCACGACGCTCCGCAGCGCCGCGCACCAGTCGCACCACGCGCTCGCGCGGCTGCTCAAGACCAAGCTGGGCGAACCTGCGCGCGCGCGCGATCACCTCGAGCTCGCGCTCTCGCTCGACCCGACCGATCTCACGGCCCTCGACGAGCTGCTCCCGTACTTCCGTGCCGCGGGGAAGGCCGTCGAGCTCGCCGACGCCTGCGAGAAGGCCGCGGCGGTCGTCGACGACCCGATGCGTCGCGCGGCGCTGTGGGCCGAAGCAGGCGAACTCCACCGGGGCCGGCTCGGTCAACCCGAGCGCGCCGAGCGGCTGCTCTCCCAGGCCCTCGAAGCCGACCCGAAGAACAAGCTCGCCCTCGAGGGCATGCTCGCGCTCGCGGAGACCCGGCGCGATGGCGGCCAGCTCTGCCGCTCGCTCCGTGCGCTCGCCGAGCTCTCCACCGAGCCCAAGGAGCGGGTGCGCCTCTATCGACGCCTCGCCGTCGCCGCGCGCGATCTCGCCTTCGATCTCGATCTCGCCGTGCACGCCTACCGCGAAGTGCTCAAGGTCGAGCCCGACGATCTCCCCGTGCTGGGAGAGCTGGCCGCCCTCGAGCGGCGCCGCTCCGACATGGCTGGGCTCGCCTGGGCGCTCGAGGCTCGCGCGAAGGCCTCGGAGTCGGCTGGAGACAAGCGCCTCGCTGCAGCCGCCCTCCGCGAGCTCGGTCAGGTGCTCGACGTGCGGCTCGGCCGCTCCGGAGAAGCGCTGGTCGCGTTGGAGAAGGCCGCTCGGCTCCACCCCGATCCCAACGCGCTGCTCGAGCTCGCGAACCTCTGCCTGCGCCTCGAGCGGGCGCCGAACGCGCGCCGTGCCCTCGAAGACACCTTGGCGCTCCTGCCGAAGCATGCGCCGCCCGAGAAGCTCGCCGAGGTGCGCGCTCGGTTGGGCCGCGCCTGCGAGCAGCTGGGTGACAAGGACGCCGCTCGCGAGAACTACGCCCAGGCCTTCCCGCTCCGCCGGCTCGACGACGAGCTCGCTGCCCGCCTCGAGGCCCTCTACCTCGAGGGAAAGAACACCCGGGAGCTCACCGATCTCTGGGCTGCGCGTGCCCAAGCGCTCGTGCAGGCAGGGCGCGCGCACGACGCGGCGCCGCTCTTCTTTAAGGCGGCCCAGGCCCAGCTGGAGACCGGAGACGTCTCCGGCGCGATGCTCCGACTGACCTCGGCCCTCGACGCCTCGCCGACTGGAGAGAGCGCTCGCGAGGTGCTCGAGGCGATGGCGACCCTCGAGCTCGAGCGTGGTGGCACCGCCGAGGCCTCGCGTTTGTTCGGTCGCCGCGCGCAGCTCTCGAAGGATCCCCGCGAGGCGGCTTCGTTCACCTTCAAGGCGGCGAGCCTCGTCAAGGACACCCCGCGCGAAGGCCCGCTGCTCGCCCAGGCGCTCGAGCACGACCCCTCGTACGTGCCGGCCCGGCTCCGTCGCGCCGAGCTCGTCGAGACGGTCAACCCGCGCGAAGCGCTCGCCGATCTCGAGGTGGTGCTGGCGACCGCCGACACCGACGCCGAGCTCGCCCGGCTCAAGATCGATCGAGTCTCCCTCACCCGGCGGGCAGGCTTCGCGGCGCTCAAGTCGGGTCAGAGCGAGCCGGCCCGTCGGCTGCTCGCCAAGTACGCCGCTCAGCGCCCGGAAGATCTCGAGGCCCAGCTCGAGCTGGTGAAGCTGCATCGCCGCGCGGGTGCGCTCGAACCGCTCGTCGATCTCCTCGCCGAGCTCTGGCCTCGCCTCGAAGGCAACGGCCGCGTCTCGGCTCGTCGCGAGTACGCGGAAGGGGCCCTCACCCTCGGTCGCACCGAAGCCGCGATGGACGCGCTCCGCTCGATCCTCGCCGACGTCCCCGACGACGAGTGGGCCTCCGGCAAGCTGCTCTCCCTCATCCCCGCCGACGACGCGACCGCCCTCGAGCGGCTCGATCTCCTCGGCCGCCTGGTGTCGAGCGCCCGGGGCGATGCGCGGTCCGACTTGCTCGCCCGGCGCAGCGAGCTCCACCGCGTGGTGGGCAACCTCCCGGCGGCGCGGGCCGATCTCGTCGACGCGGCGCAGACCTCCAGCCGCCCGCTGCCGCTCCTGCGTTCCCTCGCCGAGCTCTGCCGTCAGTCGTACGACGAAGGCGCGGAGCTGGGCGCGTGGCGCTTGGTCGTCGGGGCGGCGAAGGGTGACGCCGAGGCGCTCGCCGATGCGTCTCAGCGGGTGGGGGCCATCGCCCGCTCTCGGGCCGGTGCGCAGGAAGCGGCGAAGGCGCTCGAGGCGTTCGAGCTGCTCGTCACCTTGCCGCTCGCAGCAGGAGAGCGCTTCGACGCCTGGTACGGCCTCGCTCAAGCAGCCAAGCCGTCGTCGCCACGCCGAGCCGAAGAAGCGCTCCTCGAGGCCTCGAAGCAGGGGAGCGCAGCGAAGCGGGCCGAAGCGCTCCTCGAGCGGGCGCAGCTGCTCGAGAGCCGCGGCGCCGCCGAAGACGCCGTGGGCGCGTTCGAAGGCGCGCTCAACCTGGCACCTCGCCACCCGGTCGCCCTCGAGGGGCTCAAGCGCAACCTGCGTGCCCTCTCGGATTGGGAAGGCCTCGCCGAGGTCCTGGCGCAGGAAGCCGCGCACACCTCCAAGACGCACGCCGCGCCGCTCTTCGCCGAGCTCGCGACCCTCTATCTCGATCGACTCTCTCTCCCTGGTCCCGGAGAGGCGGCGCTGCGTCGGCTCGTCTCGCTCGACGCCACCGACGCGAACGCCCGGCATCGCCTCGCGGGGCTCCTCGAAGCGCAAGGCCAGCTCGTCGAAGCGGTGGTCCTCCTCGAGGACGCCGCCGCGCTCGAGACGGGCACCACGGCGGCCAAGACGCTGCGCGCGTCTGCCGCGCTCGCGACCAAGGCGCACGACGACGAGGCTGCGCTCCGGTTGCTTCGCCGCGCGCACGACCTCGACCCGGCGACCGGTGGCGATCTCGAGCGCCTCGCCGACGCGCTCTATCTCCGCGGCGCGCTCACCGAGGCGCTCCCGCTCCATCAGGCGCTGGCGGCTGCCACCTCCTTCGACGATCGGCCCGACGACGCCGAACGAATCCTCCTCCGGCTGGCCGATCTCGCCGAGCAGCTGGGAGACCTGGCCGTCGCCGAGACCACGCTCCGCAAGCTGGTGAACGAGCGCCCGTTGCTGACGTCGGCGGTCGATCGGCTCGCTGGGCTCCTCTCCTCTCGTGGCGACCGCCGGGCCTCAGTCGAACTCCGCGCCCGCCACCTCGAGAGCCTGTCGGCGACGCCGCGCACCGCGGAGCGCCTCGTCCTCCTCGCCCGCGAGGCCCGCGGCACCCTCGCCGATCTCGAGCTCTCGCTCTCGCTCTACCGTCGCGCCGCCGAGCTCCACGAGACGCCGTTGCCGGTGCGCCACGAGGCGATCGCGATGCTGCGCGAGGCCGGCCGCCCCGCCGAGCTGATGGCGGAGCTGGTCGAGGTCGCCCAGCTCGAGCTCACCCGTGGAGAGATCGACGCCGCCCTCGCCGCCTGGGACGAAGAGGCCACGCTCGCCCAGAGCCTCGGTCGCATCGACGAGGCCCTGCGCTCGCTCGCGGCGATGGCCGACGTCTGCGAGGACGAGGGCCGCACCGCCGACGCCGCTTCCCACCTGCTCCGCCGCGCCGAGCTCCTGCGTGACGCGAAGCTCGATCTCGAGGGCGCCAACCAGGCCTTCGAGCGCGCGTGGACGCTCCAGCCTTCCCTCGCGCTCGCCCAGCTGGCCATCGAGCTCGCCCGTCGTCGCAGCGATCGCGAGAGTGAGATCGACTGGCTCGAGCGCACCCTCGGCTCCCTCGAGCCCTCCCCGCGGACGCGCGCCTTCGTCAGTCTCGCCCGGCTGCACCTCGGGCTGTCGGCGACCGGGAGCCCAGACGAGCTCCAGACCGCGGCGATGCTCGCGCCCGATCAGGCCGAGGCCGCGCTCAAGCAGGCGCTGCTCCTCTCGCCGAACGACAAGGACGCGGAGGCGATGCTGCTCGCGCTCTACGAGCGCCAGGATCGGGTCTCCGACGTCGCCACCTTCTACGAAGAGACGGCTGCCCGCGAGCGCGACGGGGCACGCCGCGCCGAACACCTGCTCAAGGCCGCCGCGCTCTACAAAGATCGCGCTGGCCGACCACACGAAGCCGCCGCCGCGCTCCTGGCCGCTCGCGCCTCGAACCCCGACGACGAGACGCTCACCGCGAAGGTGGCCGACCAGCTCTGGGAGCTCGGGCGCCGCCAAGACGCCGCGGACTTCGACGCGCTCTCGCTCGAGAAGGACCCCTTCCATCCCTCCTTCGATCGCCACCGCGCCTTCCTCTCGGAGTCGCAGGACGAGCACGCGCTGGCCCAGCTGCTCAGCCGCCGCGCCGAGCGTGAGCACGGTGACGTCGCCGCTGGTCGATGGCTCGAGGCGGCCGCGGCGTTCCGCCGGGTCGGTGCCTCGGAGCGCGCGCAGATCTGCGAAGCGCAGGCCTTCGAAGCGGCGCCGCAGAACCTCGAGGCCTTCCACTTCTTGCTCGAGCAGGCCGCCGCCGATCCCCGTCGCCGCGCCGAGCTCATGTCGGCTCGCGCCCGCGCAGTGCCCGGCGAGGCCTCGTCGCTGCTCCGTCAACGCGCCGAGACGCTCGATGGTGCCCGCGAGACGCTCCTCGCTGCCGCGGCGTGGGACGACTACCTCGGGCGCGTGCCTGACGATCTCTCCGCGCTCGAGCGCCGCGGTGAGCTCGCCTTCGAAGGCGGAGGCGCGCGGGCGGCCCAGCCGTACGATCGCAAGTTGGTTCAGCTCGGCGCCGAGGGCCTGCCTGGCTCGACGCGGCTCAAGCTCTGGCTCCGGTTGGGTCAGGCGGCCGTCGAGTCCTCGGCCTGGCACGACGCCGTCGACGCCTTCGAAGCTGCTGCCGAGCTCGATCCCTCGGGTCCGAAGGGGGCCGAGGCGCTCCTCGCCGTCGAGGAAGCGAGCGCGCGGCTCGGTGACGTGCGTGGCCAGTACCAAGCGCTGCTCCGGCTCGCCCGTCGCCCCGACGCCGTCGACGCCGAGTTGCTCTACCGTCGCGCCCTCGCGCTGCACGAGGAGCCTTCCGAGGCGATCGAGGCGCTCGACGCGCTGCTCCCACGGCACCCGGCCGACGCCGCGCTGTACGAGAAGGCCGTGCGCGCCTACCGAGCGAAGGGCCGGCTGGGCGATCTCCTCACCTTGCACGAGCGGTATGCGCACGCGGTCGGCGGCTCTCGGGCGGCCACCGCGCTGCTCGCCGCTGCCGAGGTCGCGTCCACCGAGCTGGGAGAGCCTCAGCGCGCGCTCGAGCTCAAGGAAGAAGCGGCGCGCCTCGACCCATCGAACGTCGGTGTCCTCCGGTTGCTCCTCGACGAGGCCAGGGCGCGCGGCGATCGGCCAGCGGTCATTCGCCAGCTGCGAGCGCTGGTGGCGGCGCCGCTCGAGGAGTCGACGCGCGCGGGTCTGGTGCTCGAGCTGTCTGGCGCGCTCGAAGCCGACGGCGAGCTGGGGGCAGCACGAGAGCCCTTGCTCGAGCTGCGGCGCGGCGGCCCCGCCGTCGCCGGCTACGCCCAGGCGCTGGAAGGGCTCGCTCGCCTCGCCAAGAAGCAGGGCGATCACGAGGCCCTCGCCGACGCGCAGATCGCCCAGGCGGAGCTCCTGGCAGCCCCCGCCAAGGCCACCCGGTTGGTCGACGCGGCCCGCGCGCTGCTCGAGGCCCGGCAGGTCGGGAGGGCCGAGGCGGTGCTGCGCGACTCCCTCGCGGCGAGCCCGTCGGTCGAAGGGCTCGAGCTGCTCGCTGGAGTGCTGCGGGGGCGGAAGGACGAGGAGCTGGGCCCGGTGTTGCTCAGCTTCGCCGACGCTGCTCCGGCAGAGCGACGCCCAGGCACCTTGCTCGAGGCCGTCGACGCCTTCGAGCGCACCGCGCAGACACGCGAGGCGATCGCGACGCTCGACCGGGTGCTCCGCGAGGCGCCCTCGGCGCTCTCCACCGACGCCGCCGCCGAGCGCTACCTCTCGTTGGGCGACCCCAGCCGCGCCATCGAGGTGGGCTTCGGGCCCGCGATGGAGCGAGGGAACGCCGGGTGGGCGCTCGAGCTGTCCCTCCGCGCCGATGCGCCTGCGGAGGCGACCGCGGCCCGCTGGGCGCTCGCGACGGTGGACGTGCGTGATGCGCGCGCGCGGGTGCTCCTCGAAGGCGCCCCAGCAGGAACCCTCGCGAAGTACGCCACCCTCGCTGCCGCCCAGCAGGCGCTCGACGTCGCCGAGCCACTGTGGCTCGAGCTCTTCCTGCATCACGACTCGCCGGCGGCCTTCGCCTCGCTGGTCGACGCGGGTCGCCTCGTCGCCGCCGCCGATGGTGCGGTCGAGGCGCGCACGCCCTCCGCGCTCCTTCGGGTGCTCGGTCACGCCAACGCCCTCTCGGACGAGCGGCGGGAGCGGCTCCTGGCCGTCATCGCCGAGGTCGTGCCCGAGCGGCGGAAGGTGGCGCTGCGCGAGCTGGGAACGCTGCGGAGCCAGCGCGAGGAATGGAGCGGCGCGGTCGAGAGCCTCGCCGCCTTGGCTCAGCTCGAGGAGGACCCTCGCGCGCGGGCGGCGCTGCACGTCGAGCGCGGTGAGCTGCTGCTCCATCGCATCGCCGATCGAAGCGCCGCGAGAGTCGCCTTCGAGCGCGCGCTGGTCGACGACGCGACGCAGCTGGCGGCGGTGCGTGAGTTGGTCGAACTCTCCCGCGGTGACGCCGAGCGCTTCGTCCCGATGGTGGAGCGGCTCATCGCCCTCGCCGGCGAGGAGGCCGCCGAGCCCTTCCAGCTCGAGCTGGCCGACGGCTACGAGCAGCTGGGCCGGCTCAAGGACGCCGCTCGAGTGCTCGCCCGCTTGCCCGAGACCGTGCCGTTGCTCGGCCGTCGTGCGGGGCTCGCCGAGCAGCTGGGGCTCAAGGGTGAGGCGCTCTCCTTGCGCGAGCGGGTGGCGCAGACGCCGGCCGAGCTCGAGGCGGTGCTCAACGGGTACCTCGAGGTCGAGCTCGTTCCTTTCGCGGTTCGGCTCGGGAGCAAGCTGCTCGACGACGGCGCGCTCTCCCTCGCCACCCGGCGCACCCTCGCCGAACGGCTCTCCCGCACGACGCAGGGCGCGGCGCTGGCGGTGCGCACCTGGGTCAAGCTCCTCGAGGCGACGGTCGACGACGCCGATGGGTGGACGCTCCTCGCCGAGGCGCTGCAGCAGCTCGGTCGAGAGGTGGACGCGAAGGTGGCCGATGGCTTCGGCGCGGTGCTCACTGGAACGCGTGGGTCGGCTCCTTCGGTGGCGGTGACGCCCGTGGTGCGTGGGCCGCGTCCCTCCGCGGTGGAGCTGCCGTCGACGGCGATGCCCATCTCCTCCGACACGATGCCGCGGCTCGCCCAGGTGTTGGCCGACGCGGCCGAGGCGCTCGGCTTGTCCAGCTTCGCGGCGTGGATCGACACCGCTGGCGGCGTCGAGGGCTTCTTCACCGACGACGGCCGCTTCGTGATGGGGGCCGGCGCGCTCGCGGTGTTCGGGCCGACCGAGGTGACGGCGTTGGTCGCGCTCGCCGCGGCGCTCGGAGAGGACAGCAAGCGCCTCGCAGGCCCAGGAGACGTGCCCGGGTTCGTCGACGCCGCCGCGACCGCCTTCCGCGCGGTGCCCTCGTCGCTCGCCGTCGGGCGAGTGGTGGCCTTCCTCGACGACACGGTGCGCGGTGGTGACGTGCGCGCGGTGAACGTCGTCGAGGTGCTGCGCGCGAGCGATGCGTTCCGAGCGGTCGCCCATGCAGCGCTCGAGCGAATTCGCGCTGCCGCGCCCTAGACCGAGCTCGGTCGGTTGAGGCACTCCTGCGTCGCCAGTGAGCGAGGTGCACGCTCGGCCGAACCGCTCGACCCCGAAGTAACCGCTGCCCCGAGCTCCTCGACGAGGCCGAGGAGCGCTCCCACTTCATGCGGGAGCTCTTCGCCGAGCGCCTCGAGCAGACGCGCAAGCTCTTCGAGCTGTACTCGGAGGCGGAGCGCGAGCGCGCTGCAGGCCGAACGCGGTGCTACGGTTCGCCCGTGCGCGCAGGCTCCCTTTCGCGACGACCGCTCGGCGTGCTCCTGTGGGTGGCGACCGTTGGCTGCAGCGCGCTCCCCGCGCCGCCAGGCAGTGAGAACCTCGGGGCCTACTCCTTCGTCGCAGAGCCGCTGCGAGGGTTGGCCGACGGAGGCATCGGTGAGCTCACCGCGGACGGCGGCGCGCGCTGTGCCTTGCCGGAGCTCGTCCCCGCGACGGTCGCCTTCGAGGGCCGCATCACCCGAGACCCGTCGACGGGCCAGGCCTGGCTCACCTTGGGGCCTGGCTACCCGCGCGACGCGACGTGGGACGGGCAGGTGCTCGAGAGCGAAGCGACGGTGGCGCGCTTGTTCCCCTCGTGCGCGGCGTGCGGCGGCGTGGTGGCCAGAGAGCGCATTCGGTTCGCGCTGATGAGTCGGTCGCAGAGCGTCGCGGTCGGGAGGCGCTGTCCCCAACACCCGCTCGATGGAGGCATTCCCACGCCACCTGGGCCCGACGGCACCATCACCGGGCCTGCGCAGACGAGCGAGGGCTTCGACGCGCTCTACGCCTGCGGCGAGCTCACCTTCGCGGTCGCAGTGCTCGACGGGGGCGCCGACTGCCCGGCGATGTGCTCGGAGTGCGTGGTGAACTACGGGCTTCAGGGAGAGCGGCGATGAAGAAGGCGGTCGTGTTGTTGTCCGGTGGGCTCGACTCCACCACCTGCCTGGCGCTGGCGCAGCGTGACGGCTTCGAGGCGGTCTGTTTGTCGATCGCCTACGGCCAGCGTCACCTCGTCGAGCTCGAGCGCGCCCAGACGGTCGCCCGCGCGATGGGCGTGACCGATCACCGGGTGGTGCAGCTCGATCTCCGCGCGATCGGAGGCTCGGCGCTCACCGACGCCATCGCGGTGCCGAAGCACGACGACGTCTCCCAGCTCGGCGCTCACATCCCCGTCACCTACGTGCCGGCGAGGAACAGCGTCTTCCTCTCCATCGCGCTCGGTCTCGCGGAGGTCGTCGGCGCGCGCGATCTCTTCATCGGCGTGAACGCGGTCGACTACTCCGGGTACCCCGACTGCCGCCCGGAGTTCATCGCCGCCTTCGAGCGACTGGCCACGCTGGCGACCAAGGTGGGCGTCGAGGGCGGGCGCTTCGTCGTGCACGCTCCACTCTCGGGCATGACGAAGGCCGAGATCATTCGCGCGGGGCTCGCGGCGGGCGTCGACTACTCGGCGACCCACAGCTGCTACGACCCAACGGCCGACGGTCGCGCCTGTGGGCGCTGCGACAGCTGTCTCCTCCGAAAGAAGGGCTTCGCCGACGCGGGAGTTCCCGATCCCACGCGCTACGGCGAGCGCTGACGCCGAGCGGGTTCAAAGCAACCGAGCAGTGGGTCGTCAGCGCCGAGCCGAGCGACGGAGCAGGAGGAGCCCGAGGACCGCGAGGAGACTCCCGCTGCCCTCGACGCCCATGCAGCCGCAGCCCGCGCCCTTCGCGCCGATCGAGTCTCGCTGCTTGTCGTCGACGCCGATGGGGTTGGAGCCCGCGCCGCCCGCCGTGCCCGAGGTGCCTCCGCCGGCGCTGGCGCCTGCGCTCCCGCCACCCGTTCCCGCCGTGCCACCGCCTTGGCTGACGACGCCACCGCCCGTGCCCGAGGTGCCTCCCGCCGAGGCGACGCCGCCAGCCGAGCCGCCGCCCGTCCCCGCGCTGCCGCCACCCATCGCCGTTCCCGGCAGACAGAACTTCCCTTGTGGAAGGCCAGTGCAGATCGTGCCCGCGGTGAGGCAGGTCTCGAGCTCGTCGGTGCCGCACGGCTCGTGGCAGGCGCCGCTCACGCACATCGTCCCGGCGTTGCAGTCGGGCTCGTCTCTCCAGATGGTGCAGCCGGTCGGCGCGGCCTCGCAGCGCTGCGGGTTCTTCCCGGTGCAGCGGCGCTCGCCGGCGGTGCAGGCGTTCTGACAGGGAGGGATGCAGTAGCCCATGTCGCACCGCTCGCCGCCGCCGAGATCGCACTGGCTCGTCTGGACCCACGAGGTGCAGCCCATGGTGTCGAGGCGGCAGGTCTCCACCACCCCGTTCGCCGCGCAGCGCAGCGCGCCCTGGGTACACGAGCTCGCGCAGGCCACGCAGTTGCCGTTCGCGCAGTAGGAGTTGGCGTTGCAGCGCTGGGGCGGGCCCCAGACCGGGCAGTTGTTCGCGTCGGTGCCGCAGGTCTCCAGGCCGTTCCCGTTGCAGCGCACCTGGCCGTTGGTGCAGCTCGTGCCGCAGGTGCCGCACGCGCCGCCGGAGCAGAACGTGGTGCAGGTCTGGTTGAACTGCCACGAGGTGCAGCCGTTCGCGTCGGCCACGCAGCGCTCGACGTTTCGGCCGGTGCAGCGGGTCGCCCCGGCGGTGCAGGTGGTGTTGCACGCCGCGCACGAGCCGTTGCTGCACACGCTGCCCGAAGCGCAGGCGCGGCTCGTCCACTGGGTGCAGCCGGAGAGGACGTTCCACTGGCACTCCACGATACCGGTCGCGGTGCAGCGGGCCGCGCCGATGGAGCAGCCCTGGCAGCTCGAGCACTGGGTGCCGCTGCAGACCTCTCCGTAGCCGCAGGTCTTCACCGTCTGCCATTGGGTGCAGCCGCCAGCGCCCACCACGCAGCTGCGCTCGACGCCCGAGGCGCACTGGCTCGCCCCGAGGGTGCACTGGTTGGAGCAGGCGACGCAGCTGCCGTTCGAGCAGGCCGACATGGTGGGGCAGGTGGTGCCGAACCAGTTGGTGCACTGGGTGGCGGTGTCGACGCGGCACTCCTCGCGTTGGCCGTTGAGCCCGCAGCGGGTCGCGCCGGCCGTGCAGGCGTTCTGACAGCAGGTGCTGGTCGCCTGGGCGATCTGGTTGAGGGCGGTGGAGAGCGCGGCCTGGTTCGAGGCGACGTAGGCGGAGCCGGTGCCGCCCGCCGAGGCGATCGCGTCGAGCACCGCCTTGTTGTTGCCGGAGGTGAGCGCCTGATCGAAGCCCACCACGTAGGTCTTGATGTTGACGGCGCGGAGCGAAGCCGCGGCGGCCGCCGTTCCTTGATCGTCGAGGCAGTCCTTCGCGCCCAAGCCGCAGCACGAGGCGCCGGTGCAGGTGCTGGTGTTGAGGCAGCCCGCGGTGGTGGTGGCGCACGTCGCGGGGTCGAGCGCGAGGTTGCAGTTCGGCATGCCGTCGGTGATCAGCAAGACGTAGACGGGCGCGCTGGTGCCGAGCGACTGAAGGTAGCTCTTGGCGGCGAGGAGCGTCGCCGCGGTGGGTGTGCCTCCACCTGGGCCTGCAGCCGCGTAGGCCGCCGAGACCTGCGAGGCCGTTCCCGGCACCGGCTGCACCACGCTCCCAGTGGTGCACGCGAACGAGGTCGAGGCGCCGGGGTACATCATCACCCCGTAGCGAAAGCGGTTGCCGAACGACGACGCCACCTGTGGCACGACTTGCGACGCGGTGACCCACTTCGTCGGGTTGCTGGGGCTCACTGCCTGGCCGTTGGGGGTGCCGGCCATCGAGCCCGACTTGTCTTGCACGATGAAGAGGATCGGCAGCTCCGAGCACGGCTGCGCGAGGGCCGGCGCGCTTCCAAGTCCAAGCACCGCCACCAGAATTGCCTTCGTCATGGAGGTGTTATCGGAAGGAGGCACCTCGAGGGTGCGTAACCCTTCGAATACAGGGCCTATTTCTCAAACTCCAAGAGGAAGAGGGCCGATCCGGTGGATACTTCGGGCGCTTGGCTCAACGTCCTTTACAGCGCGATGCGTTGGCCAGAACGCTGGCTGATCTCACGGTCGCGATCCAGGGTGTCCGAACGGTGCACGAGGCGACCCGCACCGCTGCAGCCGGAGTGGAAACGCTGGGGTTCGACCTCGCGCTGGTGGTGGCGGAAGGCGCGAAGCTCTCGCTCCGCTACCTGAGCGCACGCTTGAACGAGCTCGAGGGGCTCGCGCGGACGCGGGTCGGGCGATCGCAGCCTGCGCAAGGCGGGCTGCTCGAGCAGATGCGTGGCTCGGGCGCTCGCTTCGTGGAGGATCTCCGGGCGGAGGTCAGGGCGTGGTCGGGCGCGAGTGGGCCCGAGCTGCGAGCGATGCTCGACCGGGCACCGGAGCTCGTCGCCCGCCACGCGGTGATCGCGCCGCTCTCGCTGAACGCCGACACCTGGGGCGCGGCGATCTTCATGCACGACGAGCTGGTCGCCGACGACGTGCCGCTGCTCGGCCTGTTCGCGCTCCAGCTCGGCTCGGTGCTGGGCGTGATCTCGGGGAGTGAGCGGCTCGATCGCCGCACCGCCGAGCTCGAGTTCGTCCACCGGCTCACCCTCTCTCCCATTCGCCGCGGAGTGGCCGAGCTCTCGAACGAAGCGCTCGCGGCGATCTGCAAGGCCACCAGGGCCGACGCCGGCACGCTGCACCGCTTCGAGGCTTCGTCGCAGCAGTACGAGCTGGTCGGCAAGGCGCACGGCTACGACGGCGCGCTGCTCGCGAGCTACCGCACCTTCCAGCTGCCACCAGGGACGCTCGCCGCTCCGCTCTCGCTGCGGGTGGAGGACTTTCTCGAAGGCGCCGAGGTCGTTCGCGCGGAGGGCTTCCTGGCCGCGTCGCTCATTCCGCTGTCCCTCGAGGATCGGCCGGTCGGGCTCCTCTGTCTCTTCCGCCGCAGCGAAGAGCTCTTCTCGGTCGACGAGATCCGCAGCGCCGAGATCCTCGGGCTCCAGGTCGCCTCGTTGCTCGAGCGCCACCGCCTCTACCACGAGGCCCAGCGGCTCTACGCAGACCTGAAGGCGAGCTACGACGAGCTGGCGCGCGCGCAGGCCGAGGTGGTGCGGCACGAGCGGCTCGCGGCGCTCGGTGAGCTCGCGGCGGTGATGGCCCACGAGGTGCGAAACCCGCTCGGCGTGATCTTCAACTCCCTCACCACCCTCAAGCGGGTGATGAAGCCCACCGGCGACGCCGAGATGCTGCTCAACATGGTGGGGGAAGAAGCCGAGCGGCTCAACCGCATCGTCGCCGATCTCCTCGACTTCGCCCGGCCCTACGAGCTGGTGAAGAAGCCGATCGCGATCGAGCCCTTCATTCTCGGGGCGATGGACGCGGCCGCGCAGTCCCTCCCGCCGTCGCTCCCGGTCAAGCTGGTGACCCGCTTCGACAAGGAACTGCCCCCGTTCCCCGTCGACGCCCATCTGCTCCGACAGGCGCTCATCAACCTGGTGATGAACGCGGCGCAGTCGATGCCTCGAGGGGGCGCGGTGACGGTGGCGGCGCGCATCGAGCGCCGGGGGATGGCGCCGTGGCTGGTCATCGAGGTGCGGGACGAGGGGTTGGGGCTGCCACCCCGCGCGACCGAGAAGCTGTTTCAGCCCTTCTTCACCACCAAGGCGACCGGCACCGGGTTGGGCCTCGCGGTGGTCAAGCGCATCGTCGACTCCCACGGCGGAGAGGTCGTCGCACGACCGAACGAGGAGAAGGGCACCACCTTCGAGGTTCGGCTGCCGGGCGGCGTCGATCGCGACGGGGTCACTCCACCGAGGCCAAGCCCTTCGGCGCCCCGGCGGTGAGGCTGCGTCTCACGCGTCGTCGTGCCGCGAAGAGCACCGCCGCGGTGAGGCTCGCCCAGTCGGCGCTCGCGCAGTGGCAGCCAGGTTTGGTCGCGATGTTCACCGGGCCTCCACCGTCTGACGCGCTCGAGCGGGCGTCGAGGGTGAAGCTGCACTGCACCCACTCGGTGGTGTTGACGCCGTCCTTCGCGCGCATGCGCACGAGATAGCGCTGGTCTTCCTCGAAGGTGACCGACTCGAGCGAGACGCTGGTGGTGGCGCCCTGGTTCGTCATCACCTCGGCGTTGAAGAGCGGCATCGCGAACATCGGGTCGGCTGCCCGGGTCACCTGCACCTGGACGATGATCGTGTCCTGCTCGACGTCGTTGATCGCGGGAATGGCGACCGACGTCGGCGGAGTGGTGAAGACCTGATCGGTGCACAACCCCATCGCGAACGGCGCTCCAGGCAGTGGAGCCATCGGCGGCATGTTCGCGCGAATGTTGAAGGAGATCGGCGCGCCTGGTTGGCTCCGCGCTCCCCGCGCGTCGATGGCGGTGGCGCGGGCGAAGTACTGCCCTCCCCACGAGAGCGGCGTGGTGCTCGTCCACATCGTGGTGCTGGTTCCCGGCATCACCGGCACCTGCGGGCTGAGCGCGTTCACCTGGAGGAACGAGGAGTCGGTCGCGATCTCGAAGATGACCGAGACGGCGTCGCCCTCCGGATCGACGGGGTTGCGGACCTCCAGGGTGGGTCGGATCAGCATGAGGGTCTCTTGATCGACTGGCTTGACCACCACCGGCCGGCTCGGCGGCTCGTTGATCACGTCGACGACGAAGGGCCACGCCAGGCTCCAGGGCGAATAGCCGTTGAGCACGTTGCCGTCGAAGGCGCGCACCCGCCACTGCACCCGCGCGTTCTCGGGGAGCGACGAGGTGCCGAAGGACACCAGGCCGAACACCCCACCATCGGGATCGATACCGGCGTCGTTGCCCTGAACCTGGCCGCTCTCGAGCACCTGCCCGCCGTCGACCCAGCTCACCTCGAACTCGTAGCTGAGTGGATCGACGTCATCGTCGGCGGACTCACGGCAGACGAGGTTCACCCGCGAGGTGGTCAGCACGCTGCCCGCGTCTGGCGAGAGCATCACCGGCACCGTCGGAGGAACGTTCGTCTGCCTCACTTCGATCAGCACCGTCTTGGTGGTGGTGAACTCCGCGTCGGCGGAGGTGAGGGTGAGGGTGAAGGGGCTCCGTCGGGCGGCGGTGTTCGAGGGCGAGAACGTCACCTGGCCACCGGCCGCCGCGAGCGAACCGCTCGAGACGGGCTGGTTGAGCGCGTCCTTCAGGTCCCACGTCGAGGTGAGGCTGTCGCCCTCGGGATCGGAGAGGGTCACGTCGACGAGCAGGGTCGCGCCCTCGTTCACCGTGAGGGTGGCGGGCGGTGGCGGGGTCGGCGCTCCGAGCGCGGAGGCCGTGATGGTGGGCGGCCGGTTCCCCATGGTGATGGTGAGGGTGTAGGGGCCGGCGGAGCCCTGGTTCATGCCAGTCCACGCGCTGTCGCCATAGGTGCTCACCGCGGCGCAGACCCGGCCGGCTTGGACGGGGCCCGTGTCGATGCGCGAGTCGAGGCCGAGCGGACCCGAGTCGTCGTCGGTGGCTGCCCGGGTGGTGCCGTTCCAGAAGGAGAGGATGGGATCGACCCACGGGCTCTCGCGAACGCCGCCGTCGGAGAGGGCCCCGAAGGGCGCGAAGGCGCGGAGGAAGTAGCGCTCGTTGGCCAGCGCCGTCCAACAGAAGAAGTCCACGTCGCCCGAGTTGCGCGGGCCGATCGACGCCGAGCGAGAGATCGTCAGCGCAGGCGACTGCCTCAGGGGAGCGGGGTCGAGGCCGGTGCCGGTCGCCGAGGTGTTGTTCGGCTCGTTGGGATCGGCGGGGGCCACGGGCGCAGTGAAGTCGGCGGGCGTGGAGACGACGTTCGCGGCGATGGCCAGTGGGCCGGCCACGACGTCGGCGCGGGCGTAGTTCGGATCGTGGAGGTGAACGCGGTAGGTGCCGGGCGGGAGACCGCGAAAGGAGACCTCTCCCAGCCGCGACGCCGGCACCGTCTTCGAGACGTCGTTGTGGTGCACGCGGAAGTCGGTGACCGACTCGACGCGAACGAAGAGCCCGCCGAGGGGCACCGCCGGCGCCGAGAGCGTGGAGTTGTCGAAGCCCCCGTTGATCTCGACCGCGATGTCCACGCCGCCCCGGGTGTCGGTCGCCGAGAGCACCAGCTCGTCGGCGTCTTGTTGGACGTAGCCATTCCCGCTCGGCGCAGCCGCGTCGTACCAGCGATCGCCATAGTTGCCGGCGACGCTCACGCCCATGCGGGTGTCGAGCTTGTAGGTCCCGGCCGGAACCGAGATCGAGTAGTTGCCGCTCGCGTCGGTGGTGACGACGCGGCCATTGGTGGCGGTGAAGCTGTAGCCCTTCGGCGTCTGGGCCCAGAGCCGCACCTCCATGCCGGCGATGCCCGTGCCGGCGTTGGTGATCTGGCCCGAGACCGTGGCAGCCCAGGCCCCGCTGGCGAGGAGAGTGGAGAGGATGAAGGCGCGCACCGAGCCCCGAAGCCTAGCACTCCCCCGGCAGCACAGAAGGAGGCGGCTCCACCCTTCGCGGGCGCGGTGGGGTAAGCTCACACCCTTCGTCGAGAGGCCATGTCGCACGGATTTGCCCAGGAAGAGCTGGCACGGCTGAGGAGCTTCGCCGCTCGCCGTCTCGCCAACCCGCACGGTCAGCAGCTCGCGCCGTTCCTCGAGCGCGTCGACTGGGCGCAGGCGCTCGGCGATCGACCGCTCGTCCCGTGGGACATGAGCCTGGGCTTCCACACGCCGCAGTGGTCGACCTTCTCCGACGTGGAGCGGCTCGCGCTCAACCATTGGACGTACGCGATGATGTACTTCCGCATCGGCGACGGAGAGCGCTTCGTCATCGCGAGCAACGAGGTGGTGGCGGACCTGCTCGACGAGAACGAGCCTGCGCTGGCTGGCCTGCTGCGCCTGGAGACCGACGAGGAGCGCGATCACCTCGTCGCCTTCGGGCGCATCTTCGGCGAGATCCAGACCCGGCATGGCTTCGTCGCCGCGAAGATGCCGGTGAAGCCGCTGCGCCCGCTCTTCGTCTCCAAGCCCTTCATTCGCTTCTTGGTGGGCACCTTCGGGCCCGACTTCATCGTCACCTATTACCTGGGTCGGGGGCTGGTGAACCACATGGGGAAGGCCTTCGAGACGAAGGTGGCGGCCTTCGACGAGGGGAGCCCGGCGCTCACCAGGCTGTCGATGCTCCACACCGTCGACGAGAACCGGCACATGGCCGTCTCGCGAATGATGGCGGCCTGCACCTACGAGCTCGTCGCCCGCCACGCCTCGGCGAACGCCGTCTCCGAGGCGCTCAACCACTTCATGCAGCGGTCGGTCGTTCGGTACACCTTCTCCGATCGCATCACCACCGGCCAGGAACGGGCGATGTCGCACGCGATGGTGCCGGCGATGAAGACCCTCGCGACCGTGCCGCGGGAGACGCTGCGGGCCTGCATCGACGCGCACTTCGATGGCGTCACCGGCATCGAGCACGCGAAGAACGCCTTCATGCCCACCTTCAACCGCCGGCTGCTCGAGCGCGCCTGTCTCAGCGGAGCGGAGAAGCGCATGTGGTTCGAGCTGCTCGGCTCGCTCCAGCGCAACCTCGCGTTCTTTCCCGAAGGGTGGCAGCCGGGAGACGAGCTGGTGACCGAGCCGTTCGGCGACGAGCCGCCGCAGCCGGTGGTGATCGATCAGGTGAGCGCACACACGGGTGAGCCACCGCTGGCGTGACCGATGAGTTTTTCGCGGAGGCCCGGTCGAAGGGGTACCTCTCTCGAAAGGACTCCTCGTGAAGCACCCTTGGCTGGCCGCGCTGCTCAACTTCTTCTTCATGGGCCCGGGCACGCTGTACGTCGGTGAGCGCAAGCTGTTCGGCGTGGTGTTGACGCTCGGCGCGGTGGCGCTGACCTACGTCGAGCTGTCGCTGCAGACGCAGGCGCCGACGCTGTACCCGATCATGTTCGGCACCGTGTTCGTGATGAACACCTTCTTCGCCGTGGACGGCTGGCGCGAAGCGAAGGCGGTGAATGCCGCCCGGCCGACTCACCCCGCACGCTGAGGCGAGGGTCGTCGAGTCAGCGCCGTTTTTCGAAGGCCGGCCGACTCATTCGTTCTTCACGCACACGCCCGACACCACGGGCTTCCCTGTTCCGGGGGAAGGGGAGGCGCTCCCGGCGGTGCAGCTCCGTGCTCCGCACGTCACGCTCCCTGCGAAGCAGAGCACCGGCATGCAGACGCCGGCGTCGCCCATCGAGCTGCAGGCCATCAGCGCTCGATCGTCGCAGTCGGTCGCGAGGGTGCAGGCTTCTCGGCAGACGCCTCCGTTGCAGATCTCGTCGCCCAGACAGCCCGCGTCACAGCGCCGCGCGCACGTCTGGAATGGGAGCGCTGGGTCGCCTTCACACCCCAGGCCGGCTTCGCAGCCCGTCGCACAGGGCAGGCCCCGCGGCTGCGGCCCCGAGAGCACCGCGGTGGGACTACACGCCACCCCAAGACCGATGGACACGAGGCCGATTGCACTCCATCGACCGAACCTCGACGCTGCTTCGCCTCTCATCGCTCCCTCGTCTTCCGCATTCGGAAACCGCGCGCGCCACCGGCCACTTTCAGCCGACCCGTGCGGTTGGCCGCTCCGTCGGATCAACCCCGGCGAGTGCGCCTCCGTCGAGCCCGGCCGCGAGCGCCTGATGGGCCGCCGAGCCAAGCTCGGTCCACCGCTCCTCGGGGCCGCGAACGAACCGCGCCACCAGCGACGACACCCTGGCGTGCGCCCGCTCGAGCTGCTCGAGGCTCAGCCGCTTCGACTCCACCGCCTTCACCACCGCGTCGATCGCCCGGCGCTGGACCTCGGCCTGGTGACAGACGAGGAAGCAGTCCACTCCGGCGTCGAGGCCCTCCACCACCGCGCGCTCGATGGTGAAGTGCGAGGCGATCGCCTTCATCTCGAGATCGTCGCTGACGATGACTCCCTCGAAGCCGAGCTGCCCGCGCAGCAGCTCGCCCATCACCCGCTTGCTCATCGTCGCCGGCACGCTCGGGTCGAGCGCCTTGAACACGACGTGCGCCGTCATCACCGACGAGAGCCGCGCCTTGGAATACGCCTCGAAGGGCAGCAGCTCGATCTCGCGCAGCCTGGGCAGCTCGTGCGGGAGCGAGGGGAGATCGAGGTGGGAGTCCTGCGCGGTGTCTCCGTGGCCGGGGAAGTGTTTGGCGCACGACGCGACGCCGCCCTCCTCGAGGCCTTGGGCGAGCGCGATGCCGAGGCGGGCCACCTCTTTCGCGTCACGGCTGAACGAGCGATCGCCGATGACCGGGTTGGCCGGGTTGGTGTCGACGTCGAGC
Organism: Myxococcota bacterium; assembly: GCA_052034585.1. Taxonomy (GTDB): domain Bacteria; phylum Myxococcota; class Myxococcia; order Myxococcales; family Myxococcaceae; genus Xiheimicrobium. Next base: position 35,903 of record JBPOIJ010000051.1, on the reverse strand, counting down.
ACCGGCGCGAAGTCCCAGTCGAAGCCGCAGGCGCGCGTCTCGAAGGCGAGCAGTCGACCCACCCGCCTCGCGAGCGCCTCGTCTCCTCGCCGGCCCAGCTCACGCATCGGCGGGAGTGAGGTGAAGGGAAGCCCACGGAGCCGCGCGACCCGACCTCCTTCCTGATCGACCGCCGCGAGCAGCGGCCGACCCGCGTGCCGTTTGAGCGCGTGCACCAACCGCCCGGTCTCCTCGGGCGTGCCGACGTTGCGCTTGAAGAGAATGACGCCGCCCACCCCGTCGTCGATGAGCCGCTTCACCTCGTCGTCCGGCCGGGGCCCTGGGAAGCCAACGACGAACACGCCGGCTGCGAGGCGGGGGAGCGAGAGCGCCATGGCTCGCACCCTACAACCGCGACGACGTGGTTGTCCCTCTCGGGCGACTCATCGAGCAGGCGTGATCACGGCGCGATGCCCTGTACCGGGTTCGAGCGCGCCCCGAGGCCGTTCGCGTTCTCCGCCTCCACTGAATACAGGTAGGTCTGCCCCGAGGTCAGGCCAGAGTCGGTGAAGCTGGTCATCGCGGTCTGCCCGACGGCCACGGGCGAGCTACTCGTCTGGCGGCGGAAGACCCGGTACGTCGTCGCGGTCGACACCGCGCCCCACGACACGCGAAGCGTTCCGCCCGAGGGGCTCACCGTGACGACCGGCGTCTGCGGCAACGTCGCCGACGGAGTCGCGGTGACTGGGATCGCGGTCGCCGGCCCGGTGTTGAAGTTGAGGATCGCGGCGACCGCGTACGAGACCGGCACGCCGTTGCCCTGCCCCGCGACCGAGAACGGGTTCTCGTAGTCGGCCAACGTTCGCTCCAGCAGCATCTGCCCGGAGGACGTCACCCGGAAGAGGCGGTAGCTCGCTCCGGGCACCGAGTCCCACTCGAGGAAGACGTCAGCGTTGCCGGCGCGCGCACGCAGCCCGGTCGGGGTGGGCGGGTTGCTCACCGACAGTTGCTGCGCCGCGGTGATGGCGTAGGGGCTGAGGCCGCCGGTGCCGATCGCCTGCACCGAATAGACGAAGGACTCTCCTGGCTCGACGTTCTGATCGACGTACCGGAGCGAGCCCTGCGTCACCAGGGTTCGCCACCGGCCGTCTGCTTCCTGCCGTGCGACGAGGTAGCTGGTGGCCTGCGAGATCGCGGTCCAGGTGAGTTGAACGAGTTGAACGCCGGCGGTGGCGACGACGATGGGGATCGCAGGCGCGGTCGGGTTGGGCACGTCGTCCACGATGAGGGTGGGGCCGCTCGAGTTCGCAAATGCGGTGGCCGAGCGCACCATGAAGTAGGTGTGGCTCACCGCGGAGAGCGAGACTCGGGTGTTCGTCGGTCGCGTGGTCGCGGTGAACGGGCCGTTGGGGCTCGTGCTCGACAAGACCGGGTAGTCCACCGCGCCGGCGACCGGTGTCCAGTGGAGGCTGAAGGCATTGGCCCCAGGAACGAGCTCGATGATTCTCGGAGCGATCGACGCCTTTGGAGACGCGACGAACCGGCCTGCTGGGTAGAGGTTGCTCCGGGTCGTCGCTCCAACCGCCTGGGTGAAGTACGTGAACGGCACTCCGCTCGGCACCACGTCGACGAAGACGGGGGTGTCGAAGAGGCCCACCTCGGTGAGCGGGGTGTGCTCGGTGCGGCGCAAGAGGCGGTAGCGGAGCCCGGTCGCGATCGGCACGTGAACGAAATCGATCTGGCCGTTGCCTTCGTTCACCGACGAACTGAAGACGGGAGGGCCCGCGATCGGAATCGCGCTCACCTCTTCGCTGAAGGGCCCGATGCCGAGGCTCGGCGTTTGCGCGGCGACGGTGACGTAGTGGGGCTGGCCAATGCCGAACGACGTCGTCAACGTGCAGGTCGCATCGAGCACCGCGGCGGTGCACGACGACGTGGTCGCCGTCGCGCCCGCGCCCGGCGCCAGGCCCGCGAGCACGCTGTACTGGGTGACGCCAGGAACCGGTTCCCACGACACTTGGAGACCACCCGTCGCCGGCCCGACCGTGACTCCCTGGACTCGCGGCAAGAGCGTCTCGGCGGGCTTCACGAACGACGTCACCGACGCCGTGCCCCAGCGCGGCCCGGACGGGTTCGTGGGGATCACCGCGTAGCGGTAGCTCGTCCCGTTGGTGACGGTGAGGTCGGAGTAGAGGGCGGAACCCGTCGTCGCGAGCTGACTCCAGGCCGTGTCGCGGCTGCGGCGGAAGATGACGTACTCGGTCGCTCCAGCGACGAGGGTCCAGTACAGGGTGACGATGCCGTTTCCCGTGCGCGTGACATGCGTCGTCGACGACAGCCCCGCGGTCGGCCCCATGTTCGTCGGCGTCACCGCGATCTCCTGGCTCCAGGGCCCTGGCGTCGTGCCGTTCATCGCGCGCACCGCCACGAAGATCGGTTGGGTGTTGAGGAGCCCCGTCACCACCGCCCGCGTGTCCAGCCGCTCGTTCGAGTTGACGAAGCTGCCGTATGGGCCGCCGGACACCAACGAGGTGCCCACCAAATAGCTGGTCGCGTTGGCGACGGGTTGCCAGCTCACGTCGATGGCGGCCGTGCCCGGCCGTACCGTCACCCCGCTCGGCGCAACCGGTACGACGTTCGCCGCCGGGAGCACTGCGACGGTTGGCGAGAACTCGCCGTTCAGCCCGTTGCTCACGAACCGCGCCCGGTAGAAGTAGGTGGTGCCGCCAGTGAGGGCGGTGTCGTTCACGGTGAACCCGGTCGCCGGCACCTGGGTGAAGCCCGCGTCTGCGTTCGTCGAACGGAAGAACTGCACGGTCGTCGCGGCGGAGATGGGGGACGACACGGTCACCGAGGCGCCGTTGACCGACTCGGTGAAGGCGGTGATCTCGGCTGGGTGTGGCGCGCTGGTGTTGAGCGGCGTCGCGACGCTCTCCGCGGCATCGCCCATGGTGAAGTCCTGGCCGGCGGCGAGCACGTGGTAGGTGTACGTCTCTCCGTTCACCTGAGTCGTGATGTCGTCGTAGCGGGTGACCGAAGGCCCCAGCCAGGTGAGGCGAACCGGTGGGTCCGATGGGTAGCGCGTGCGGTAGAGGAGGTAGCCGCGGGCGTTCGTGACTGGGTTCCACTCCACCTTCACCCAGTTGTTTCCCGGAGTCGCCACCGTGCTCGTGGGCGCGGGCAGGCGAGACGGGTCGAGGATCGCGGCGGTCTCCGAGGAGAACGCCGAGGCGGTCGTGGTGGTGAGGCTCTGCACGACGTACGAGACGGTGGGGCCGGTGAGGCCGGTGTCGAGGAACGTGGTGCTCGGGTAGACGCCGGTGGGTTGGCTCGGCGCGATGCGGGTGTAGGTGCCTCCCGCTCGCGGAGCGCGCCAGATCGCGAAGCCCACCACCGTTCCACCTGGGTGCGACCAGTTGAGCAGCGCGGTCGTCGCTCCCGCCGAGACGATGTTGACCGCCGCTGGCGCCACCGGGAGCGCAGGCGACGGCCGCCGCACGACCTCGGTGGAGGGCTGCGACTCTCCGTCGGCGGTGACGACCGAGACGCGATAGCCGTAGTCGACGCCGTTGTTGGCGTCATCGGTGAAGGTCGTTCCGGTGACGATGGTGGTGGCGATCGTGTTGGACGAGAGGAGCCGCCGCCTGACGATCGAGTGGAGCGCGCCGGGCGTGTCGGTCCAGGTGAGGGTGACGCTCGCGTTGCCGGTGATGGCGCTGAGGGTCGGCGGGGGCGGCGCGGTGGTGAAGGTCCAGCTCTCCGGCGCGACGAGGCCTCTGCCCTGGGTGTCGTGAAGGCCGGTGGTGACTCGCACGACGTAGGGTGACGAGAAGGCGAGCAGGGCTTGCGGGGTGATGGTCACGACTGCGCCGGCGGCCGACACCGACGAGGGCACGAGCGTGCCGCTGGGAAGCTCGAGCCGAACGTTGGCGGTGGTGGCCGTCGCGCCGTCGATGGGCCGGTCGAAACGAATCATCACCGTGGTGCCCGCCGCGATCGAGCGAGCATCGACGTCGGGGCGGCGGGAGAGGATCGATGGATTGAGGAGCGAGGCACCGGCCATGGGCGTCGCGCGTGCCACCGCGGAAGGAAGCCCTTCGCCTGCCTGGTTCACCGCCGTCACCACGTAGAAGTGCTCGGTGCCGTTGGTGAGCCCCTGGTGGAGTGTCGGCGAGGTGACCGGCCCGAGCGCGGTGCCCGTCGAGGGGGAGACCGTCGGCTGGGTGCTCCAGTAGGCGCGGTAGGACTGCGCCGTCGGCGAAGGCGAGAAGATCAGGGTGATCGATTGATCACCGGCGATCGCGACCACGTTCGCTGGAGGGTTGGGAGGCATGGTGACGGTGCCGCCGCTCGCGCCGCCGCTGGCCCCACCTCCGGTCACGCCCCCGCTCGAGCCGCCCGCGGTTCCGCCAGCGAGCCCACCGCTCGTGCCGCCTCCAGTCGCTCCTCCGCTCGTTCCTCCGCCGGCCCCACCACTGGTTCCGCCGCTCGTGCCGCCGCTCGTGCCGCCTCCGTTCGCTCCACCGCTCGTTCCGCCGCCGGTCATTCCACCGGCTGCGCCTCCGCCCGTTCCGCCCGCCGTTCCGCCAGCCGTTGCGCCACCTGTGCCACCGGCGAGCCCTCCACTCGCGCCGCCGCCTTCGACGAAGCCGCCACCCATGCCCCCTGGATCGTCGGGAGCGAGCACGAGATCGCCAAGGGTGACTCTCGTCGAGGTGACCAAGATGTTGGTGACCGCGGCCGGCTTGAGCCCGGCGAGCGTGGCGGTCACCGAGTACAAGCCCGGCTCGAGGCCGGTGATCTCGTAGCTCCCGGTGCTGTCCGTCATCGCCGATTTCTCGTTCGTCGGGCTCCTCGCAGTGACCGAAGCGCCGACCGCGGGTGCACCAGAGGTCGCGAGGCGCACATGGCCAGCGACGCCCACGACCATCGGAGCGCTGGGATCGACTTCGAGCCGCACCGTGCGGAGCGTGAGCTCTTGGCCGCTCGACAGCGTCACGTTGTCGAGCGTGCGGGGGAGGTAGCCGGTGCGGAAGAACGAGACCGACACCGTTCCTTCGGGAAGGGCGTCGAAGAGGTAGCTCCCGTCGTCCGAGGTCGAGGCGGTGAAGGGGCCCTCGGGGACGAAGGCGAGGGTGCCTTGGTGGCCTCCCGGTGTCGGCACGTCGCCGCGCAGCGCTCGACCCAGCACGGTCGCGTTCTCCGAGAGGAGCACGTCGCCGAGGTTGACCTGCTTTCCCGCGCCGGTGCGGTTGGTGTCGAGGGTCACCACCCGCGAGCGCTCGGCGCGGCGATCGCCGTCGAGGTCGGCGCGGAAGAGCACCTTGCGCGCTTCCTGCACGATGCCCGAGAGGCGGAAGAAGCCGTCGGCGTCGGTACGGGTGGTGAGGCCAGTGCCGAGCAACTCGACCGAGGCTCCAGCGACCGGGGTGCGACCGCCGCGCCCAGCGAGTTCGACGACGACGCGGCCCGACAGGCTTCCAGGGCTGGGTGGCCCGGGACGCGGTGGGAGCGAGAGATCGAGGCAGCCCAGTGACAGCAGGGCGAGCCCAGCGAGCAGTTGGCGGACAGGCATGGTGGGGCCCCCAGACGCCGGTGACTTGAGCACGATTCTCCCGTGTCCAGCACCTCAATCGGGTCCGGCCGCGGCTCGTCGAGTGGCGGACCGAATGGAATCGGCTACACACCCGAGCATGCGTCACCTCCTCCTCCTCTCGCTGGTCGCCCTCATGCTCACTGCCTGCCCCAAGCGCACCCCGGATCAGATCGCCGAGAGCCACTCCAACCACCGCTTCGACGACGCTGCGGCGTGGGCAGCGCGCTTCGAAGACCCGGCGCGTGACGCCTGGCAGAAGCCCGAAGAAGTCATTGCTGCGCTGGGCCTCCCCGCGACCGCGACCCTGGCCGACATCGGCTCGGCGACCGGCTACTTCTCGGTGCGCTTCGCGAAGGCCCTCTCGGGCGGAGCGGTGTACGGCGTCGACGTCGAGTCTTCGATGGTCGACTACCTCGCCAAACGCGCCGAGGCCGAGAAGCTCAAGAACCTCACCGTCATCCTCGGGGCCTACGACGACCCGAAGCTCCCGGTGCCGGTCGACTGCATCATCGTGGTGAACACCTACCACCACATCGAGGAGCGCCCCGCCTACTTCTCCCGCCTCAAGGACAAGCTCACCGCGAAGGGCCGGCTGGTGATCATCGACTTCAAGAAGGGGAGCAAGCTGGGGCCGCCCGACGCCGAGAAGCTCGGGCCCGAGCAGGTGACCGCGGAGCTCGCCGAGGGTGGGTATGTCGCCGCCTCCTCGTGGAATTTCCTCCCTGAGCAGTTCTTCCTGTCGTTCGAGCCGAAGCGACCGTGAAGAACGGTGAAGCTCGGTCGACCCCTGGGCGAACTGGTGACGCTTTGGTTACGGTTTGGGTCCGATGAGCGACCCCTCCGACGCCGTGACGGACGACGCACCCGATGCACAGGAGCCCACTCGACCTGCTTCGCTCGGAGACGTGCCGGTGCTCCTCTTCGTTCGAGGACTCGCCTTCTTGACGGTGATGATGGGGCTGCTCATCGGCCTCCACTGGTACCTCGGGGTTCGGCTGCTCGACGAGTCGGGGCTCCCGCGGGCGGTCGTCGGCTTCGGATGGACGGCGCTGTGGGCGAGCTTCGGGTCGATCTTCGCCGGCTTCATCGGAGGCCGGGTGCTGCCGCGCCCGCTCGCGTCGGTGCTGCAGTGGCTCGGCTTCGGGTGGATGGGGGCGTTCGGCCTGTTGCTGAGCGCGACCGCTGCGTCCGATCTCGTGTTGTGGCTCGCCGGCCAGTTCGTGAGCGTGGGTGAGGGCGCGCTGCCGATCCGCGCGCTCGTCGTCGCCGGAGTCGTGGTGCCCGCGCTGCTCTTCGGCTTCTGGGTCGCCCGCGCGCCGGCGATCAAACGCATCACCGTCTCCGTTCGTGATCTCCCTGCACGCTTCGAGGGCTACCGCATCGCCCAGCTGTCCGACGTGCACATCGGCGAGACCTTGACCCGGGCCTTCGCGCAGCTGGTGACGGAACGCGTGAACGCGCTGGGCGTCGACGCGGTGGCGGTCACGGGCGATCTCATCGACGGCTCGGTGGCGAAGCTCCGTGACGAGGTCGCGCCGCTCGCGGGCCTGCGCGGCAAGGACGGGGTCTTCTACGTCACCGGAAACCACGAGTACTACCACGGCGGCTCGAGCTGGATGGCGGAGTGCGAGCGCCTGGGGATGAAGGTGCTCCACAACGAGCACGTGGTGATCGAGCGCGACGGCGAGCAGTTGGTGATCGGCGGGGTGCCCGATCTCGAAGGAGGCCGCTTCAGCTCGCTCCATCGCCCCGATGCCCGAAAGACGTTCGAGGGCGCACCGGTGGCGGCCCCACGAGTGCTCCTCTCGCACCAGCCGCGGTTCGCGAAGCACGTGAAGGACACCCGGGTCGATCTGATGCTCAGCGGGCACACGCACGGCGGGCAGATCTTCCCCTTCATGTTCTTCGTGAAGCTCCAGCAGCCCGTGATCGGTGGCTTCGCGACGCTCTGGGGCGTGCCGACCTACACGAGCAACGGCACCGGCTACTGGGGGCCTCCGTTTCGGGTCGGCCCGCGGGGCGAGATCACCGAGATCACCCTGGTGCGCGCCCGCTGAAAAGAAGACGAGCGCCCCACCTCTCGGGTGAGACGCTCGCAGGTGCAACGACACGCAGCGCGGGTCAGCTGTTCGGCTTCGCGGTCGCCTGGCCCGCCTTCTTCCAGCCGGAGATGCCTTCGGGGAGCACGGCGACGTCGGTGTAGCCCGCCATGACGGCCTTCATCGCCGCCTGCTTCGAGGCGCCGCAGCTCTCGTTCGCGCAGTAGAAGACGAGCTTGTTCGCCTTGTCGGTCGGCAGCTCCTTCACGTCGTAGCTGCCCGACGAGGTGAGGAGGATCGCGCCGGGGATCACGCCCTGGCTGTCACGGGTCGACTTGCCGTTCGCGTCGACCGGAGTGAACTTCTTCTTCTCCTTCGTCCACGAGGCGACCTCGGTCACCGTGACCTTGCGCGGCTCCATCGAGGCGTGGTTCTCGGCGCCGTCGCAGGCGAGGGCGGCAGTGGGGATCACGAAGGACGCGGCCAGCACGGCAGAGAAGAGGATTCGCTTCATGGGGGCTCCAGGGGTGTGGGGGTTGGACGACGAGGCTGCGAAAGATGAGCTGAGCGACCGAACTTCGCAACTCTCAATGCGCGAAGGCCCCTGGAAGTTTCGCCAGGCCCAAATCCCCAGGTGAATCAGCTCATTGGGTGATCAGCCAGGCGACGGTCGCCCCGAGGGAGACGGCGACGCTCAGCACGACGACCCAGACCCACAAGGGGCGGTCGGGAGGCGGGCGGCTGGCTTTGGAAGAAGGTCGAGCCCGATCGAGCTGGGTGGCGTCGCCGCTTCGGGTGCGGGCGATCTTGGTGCGCTCCTCGGCGACCCCACGGGGATCGGTGCTCTCGTTTCGCTCGGGCACCCGCTCGAGGGCCGGTACCGTCTGCTGCATCTCGCTCGAGCGCAGGGGCGCGGTCTGCTCCGGCGCGACGTGCTCCTTGGTGATCGGGAGCGAGGGCGCAGAGGCGCCGAGGGCGGCTTGGAGGTCGGGCAGATTGGTGGCCTGGGTCTTCTCGTCGGGCGGTGGCGCGCGCCCCGAGTCGGTGACCGAGACAACGTCGGCGTCGGGAACCTGCGAGAGCTCCTGCATCGACAAGCCGAGATCTTCGAGCTGGGCGGTCGTGAGCACTGGAGCGACCGGCGGCCAGGCAGGCGCTTTCCCGCTCACCAGCTTGAGCTCGGCCGGCTTTCGGCGCGGGAGCCCGACCGGCCCCACCGCGGCCGCGTCGATGAGGGTGTCGAGGAAGGCGTCGACGTCGTCCTGTCGGTCGGCGGGTTTCCGGCTCATCGCGCGCATCAGCACGTCCGAGACTGGCTTGGCGATCTGGCTCGAGAGCAGGTGTGGCGGGCGCGGGTCTTCGGTGACGCGCGAGGCGAGCATCTCGCCCGTCGGCTCGATCGCGAACGGCAGCTGGCCCGCGAGCAGCTCGGTCGTCATCACCGCGAGCGAGTAGAGATCGCTGCGGCCATCGAGGTTGCTGCTCCCCGACGCCTGCTCGGGTGACATGTAATGCGGCGTTCCGAGGATGACGCCCGGCCGGGTCATGCTGGTGTTCATCGCCCGCATCAGCCCGAAGTCGAGCACGGTGGCGAACCCGTCGGGCGCGACGATGACGTTCCCCGGCTTCAGATCGCGGTGGATGAAGCCCTTCGCGTGGAGCGCCGAGAGCGCGCTACCGATCTGCACCACCAGCGGCAGCACCTCGGCGAGCGGCAGCCGGCGCTTCTCGCGGAACAGCGTCGAGAGGCGGCGCCCTTCGACGTACTTCATCACGATGCAGGGAACGGCGCCGTCGCGCTCGACCGCGTAGAGGTGCACCAGGTTCGGGTGATCGACCTGCGCCATGTTGCGCGACTCTTGCTCGAAGCGCTGCACGGCCTCCGGTTCCTTGAGGAGCGAGGCGTGGAGGAACTTCACCGCCACCGCGCGGCCGACGCTCAAGTCGCGCGCCCGATAGACGGTGCCCATGCCGCCCGAGCCGAGCCGCTCTTCGAGCTTCCACTTGCCGTTCACCACGTGGCCCAGGTTCGGGTCGTCGAGCATCACCACTTCGCGACACTGCGGGCAGCGCGTCAGCAGCGGGGGCAACAGCCCGGGCCCGGTGCGCGGGGCTCGGACGGGGACCTCTCGTTGAAGTCCGGTTCCGCAACGCTGGCAGACGACGTGCACCCGCGGCATCTGGTGAGCATGTGAGCACGCGTGGCACCCGTCGCCAACGACGGCGAAGAGATTGATCGGCGCCAACGATGGGCGTGACCTCTCGAGAGCGCTGATGCGGCCCTGGTGGCGGCTCCGTCAGCCAGGCGTCGCGCCGGCCAAGGGCGAGCTCGTTGCTCGTCGGCTCAGCCAGTACGTCTGTTTGTGCCGAGGCTCGGTCTCGAGCGCCTCGAGCTGCATCTGCGCGTGACCGCGCGTTGCGTGCCGGGTCACGAGAAATGCGTTGCCAGCCTCGTCTCTTCGCCAGAGCTCCCACTCTCCAACGTCTGAGACCATCAAGGGCAGCGGTTCGACGAGCCGAACCGAGTAGGTCTGCTTGTGCCCGCCCGATCCCAGGAGCGCTGCCATGCAGTCTGCGGAGGCCCGTCGAGGGTAGCAGCCCACGACAAACCGGTGGCCGTTGTCGTCGTGCCGGGAGAGTTCCCAGCCAGTGTGGAGCTCGAGCGAACTCCTCGTCGACCGCACCGTGGCTTCGAACGGAAGATGTCGAAGCGCATGATCGACCTCGCTACGGAATGGAGTCACGAGGTGAGTGACCGCCTCCGTGGCGCCGAAGAGCTCTTGAAAGACGAGCACCTGAAGCCCGCATTCGGCTTCGAGACGCCAGCCCCGGCCTGGACCTGGACAGACCTCGTCAGGTCCCTCCGCGGAGGGAACGCCGAGAGCGACGGTGGCGTCGTGTGGCATCTCGAGCGTGACCCCGCGGAAGATCCACATCTCGGGCTGGTGGGCGGTCCACTGTGACGAGTCGAAGAACGCGACATGCTTGAGCATGAGACCGACCTGCTCCTTGGTAACTGGGACGAACCGTTGGCGCAACGAGGGGGCGCACGCGCGCGCACTCCCAAGACCGGGCGATCAGCGGGCGAGCCGGGCCGCTTCGAGCAGCGCGGAGATCATCGGCGTCGCGTCGGCCTTCCCCGACTTGGCCAGCGCGTAGGCAGTGCCGTGATCGGGCGAGGTGCGAGGAACCGGCAGCCCCAGCGTCACGTTCACCGTGTGCACGAAGTCGAGGGTCTTGGTCGCGACGAGCCCTTGATCGTGGAACATCGCGAGCGCGACGTCGAAGCCGGAGCGGTGCGCGAACAGGCCATCGGCGCCGTGCGGCCCGGTGACCCGCAGGCCCTTCCGGGTCGCCTCCTTCATCGCGGGAATGATCGTCTCCAGCTCTTCGCGTCCGAGCAGTCCGCCTTCGCCCGCGTGCGGGTTGAGTCCACAGACCGCGATGATCGGCCGACGCCCGAGCGACGCGCGAAGTCCGCGGTCGATGATCGCGAGCACCCGAAGCAAGCCGGGAACGGTGAGCGCGCCGGGCACCTTCGAGAGCGGCAGGTGATTCGTGGCGAGGGCGACCGAGAGCGCGGGGCCCTTCATCAACATCACCACCTCGACGCCGAACGCCTCGGCGAGCACTTCGGTGTGGCCCATGAAGGGGCGGCCGGCGCGGGTGATCTGCTCCTTCGACACCGGCGCGGTGCACATCGCGTCGATCGTGCCGGCCTTCGCGGCGTCGATGAGGGCGAGGAAGGCGTCGTGTTGGGCGCGCCCACCGGCGAGCGAAGGGCGCCCAGGCAGCCGCTCGCTCCGGGAAAGTGCCGAGCGCTCGTGAAACTCGAGCGACGTGGGAAAGCGCCGACGATCGCCTGCGTCACCGAAGAGCACCGGCTCGACGAGGCGGCGAACGCTTCGATTCGCGAGGGCCCGGGCGGTGACCAGCGGGCCGACGCCACTCGGATCACCCAGCGAGATGCCGACTCGCACCCGGCGCTTCACGTGTCAGAGCTTCACGTCGATGGCAGCAGCGGCGCGGAGCTCCTGCACGTATTGATCGGTGTACTTCTCGAGCTGCCCGCGGATGAGGCGCTCGCGGAGCAGGTCCTTCATCTCGTCGTAGGGCTTGGGCGGCATCGAGCGCCGCTCCTCGATGCGGATGACGTGCCACCCGAACTTGGTGCGCACCGGCTCCGAGATCCCACCGAGCGGCAGGCCAAAGGCCACCTTGTCGAACTCCGCCACCATGACGCCTCGCTTGAAGAAGCCCAGATCGCCGCCATCGGACGCGGAAGGGCCCTCGCTCTTCGCCTTGGCGAGCGCCGCGAAGTCCACGCCCGGCTTCTTCGCCTCGGTCATCAGCGCCACGGCCTTGAGCCGCGCCTGCTCGACCTGCTCCGGCGTCGCCTTGGGCGCCACCTGCACCAACAAGTGCCGCGCGCGCACCTCGAAGTCCTGCTGCTCGTCACGGGAGAGCTTGGCGTACTCGGCCTTCAGATCCTCGTCGGTCACCTTCACCTTCGAGCGCACCTTGAGGTTCACCAGCTTCAGCTTCGAGAGGTGCCGCTTCATGAAGGTGCGAAAGGCGCTGAGCGTGTAGCCCTCCTGTGCGAGGAGCTGCTCGAACTGCGCGCCCTCGACGTTGTTCTGCCGCTTCACGTCGTCGATGCCGAGGTCGATCTCCGCTTCGGTCACCTCGATGTTCAGATCGCGCACCTGGGCGTCCATCAGCTTCTCGCCGATGAGCGCGTCGACGACCCGCTTGAGCACCTGGCTGCGCAGCTCGGCGCGGCGGCTCGGATCGGTCTCGGCGCGAACCCTGGCGAGCTCGGGAGCGGCGCGGGCCTCGACCTCCGAGAGGGCGATGATGTCGGTGTTCACCACCGCGGCGATGCGATCGACCAGCTCGGCACGAGCGCCGGTGGCGATGAGGGCGAGGAAGACGGCGAGGGTGTGCTTCACGGGGTGGGGCATACCCCCATCACGGCCCAGCGCTCAATCGAATGCACACGCCCCGGCGCGAGGTACGGTGCGGCCGACTGGAGGCAGTCGAATGATGCGAACCGTGGTGAGAGTGCGGGCGGTCGGCGGTCCCGAGGTGCTGCAGGTCGAGCAGGAGCCCGTCCCGCTCCCCGGCGCAGGCGAGGTGCAGCTCACCCAGACGGCGATGGGGCTCAACTTCATCGACACCTATCTCCGCTCCGGCCTCTATCCCTCTCCGCTGCCGTTCATCTCGGGCCAGGAAGGCGTCGGGCACGTCACCGCGCTCGGGCCAGGCGTCACCGGACTCGCGGTGGGCGATCGCGTCGGCTACCAGGGCGTCGTCGGCGCCTATGCCTCGGTTCGGCTCGTGCCCGCCAATCGGTTGGTCACCATTCCAAAGGACGTCGACGATCTGATCGCCGCGTCGATCCTCCTCAAGGGGATGACCGCCGAGTACCTGGTGAACCGGTGCCACCCGGTGAAGCCTGGCGAGGTGGTGGTCGTCCACGCGGCTGCCGGCGGAGTGGGGCAGCTCGCCTGTCAGTGGGCCCGTCACCTCGGCGCGACCGTCATCGGCGTGGTGGGAACGGCGTCGAAGGCCGAGCTCGCCGCGAGCTGTGGGGCGCATCACGTCGTGGTGCTCGAGAAGCAGAACCTCGTGGAGGCGGTGAAGGCGCTGACCCAGGGCCGTGGCGCCGACGTGGTCTACGACTCGGTCGGGAAGACGACCCTCGCACAGTCACTCGACGCCTTGCGGCCGCGTGGTCTCTTGGTGAGCTTCGGTCAGTCGTCAGGCATGCCGGAGCCGCTCGCGCTCTCGTCCCTCGGCGGGCAGCGGTCGCTCTACGTCACCCGCCCCTCGCTCCACGCGTACACCCACCATCGGGAAGAGCTCGTCGCCAGCGCCGAGTCCCTCTTCGAGGTGGTGCGCAAGGGCATCGTCAAGGTACGCCCGCCGATGACGTTCCCGCTCGAGCAGGCCGCGGAGGCCCATCGTGCGCTCGAGGGTCGTCGCACCACTGGCTCGGTCGTCCTCGTTCCGGCTCGGGGCTGAAACGGCGTGGCCGACATCGTTCTCTGCACGGTGAATGCTCGGTACCAGCACGCCGCGTTCGGCTTGCGTTGTCTGCGGGCGAACCTGGGTGAGCTGCGGGAGCGGAGCGAGCTCGTCGAGTTCGATGGATCGATCGGTCCGTCCGAGGTGGTGGAGCAGCTGCTCGCGCGCCGTCCACGCATCATCGGGCTGGGCGTCTACGTCTGGAACGTCGCGATCATGAGCGAGGTCGTCGAGCTGCTCGCGAAGCTCGCCCCAGAGGTGGTGACGGTGCTGGGCGGGCCCGAGGTGAGCCACGAGCTCGAGGCCCAGCCGTGGACGGAGCGCGCGCACGCGGTGGTGCAGGGCGAGGGCGAGTGGCACTTTCGAGCGCTCTGCGACGAGGTGCTCGCCGGGCGTCCGCTCCCGCGACGGATCTTCCCCGCGCAGCGAGGCGCGCTCGATCGGCTCGCGCTGCCGTACGACGAGTACACCGACGACGACCTCGCCCACCGGGTGCTCTACGTCGAGGCGTCTCGAGGCTGCCCCTATTCCTGCGAGTTCTGTCTGTCGGCCCTCGACGAGCGGGTGCGGCCCTTTTCGCTCGATCGACTGCTCGAGGCGCTGAAGCGGCTGCTCGATCGCGGCGCCCGACACTTCAAGTTCGTCGATCGCACCTTCAACCTCGATCTCGAGGCGTCGGTGCGGCTGCTCGAGTTCTTCCTCGCCGAGTGGCGGCCGGGCTGTTTCCTCCACTTCGAGATGGTGCCCGATCGATTTCCGCCGGTGCTCCGCGAGGTCGTCGCCCGCTTTCCGAGGGGAACGCTGCAGCTCGAGGTGGGAATCCAGACCTTCGATTCGGAGGTGTCGAAGCGCATCTCGAGGCCGCTCGACGTCGGGAAGGTCGAGGACAACCTGCGCTTCCTCGTCGCCGCGGGCGTTCACGTGCACGCGGATCTGATCGCCGGGTTGCCCGGTGAGTCACTCGAGCAGTTCGCCCGCGGGTTCGATCGACTGCTCGCGCTCGGGCCCGCGGAGATTCAGGTCGGCGTGCTCAAGCGGCTTCGTGGGGCGCCGATCAGCCGACACACCGACCCGCTCGGAATGCTCTACGCCACTCGGGCGCCGTACGAGGTGCTTCGGACCTCCGCGATCGGCTTCCCCGAGCTGCAGCACCTCAAGCGCTTCGCCACGCTCTGGGAAGCGGTCGGCAACAGCGGCAACTTCGCCCGCACGCTCCCGCTGCTCGTCGAGGGGCCGTCGGCCTTCGCCGCCTTTTCGGCGCTCGTTCGGCGAGTCACCGAGCGGGAGGGCCGCGCCCACCGCCTCTCGCTCCTCGGCCTCATGGAGCACGTGCTCGACCACCTCGTCGAGCGTGGGGTCGCCGAAGAGCTCGTGCGGGAGCGGCTGCTCGCCGACTACCGAGCAGGAGGACGTCACGAGGTGCCCGGCTTCCTGCGCGGCGGCTCCAAGCCCTCGAGGGCCGCCCGCTTCGATGCCCGGCAACGTCGTCACTCCGACCGCGAGCCGTGAGAGTCGTCAGAGCGACTCGGCCTGAACGCGGCCCTCTTCCCAGCCGATGTCGACGCAGAGGACGCGCACCTGCTGAGCGAGCTGCTTGCTCTGCGGGAGCTGGCCTTGTCGCTTGGCCACCTTCGCCTGCTGCAGGAGCATCTTCGCTTGGAAGAGGAGATCGCCCGACGCCGCGCCCGCGACCGCCGCTGCCTCGAAGTGCCGCGCCGCCTCTGGGAGTTGGTTCGTCTGCACACAGAGCGTGCCCAGGTTCGCGAGCACCCGCGCCTCGGCCGCCGGCCAGTTCGTCTGTCGCCAGCGGGTGAGCGAGCTGTTGAGGAGCGTGCGCGCGCCCGCCGTCTCCTTGCGCATCAGCTTGGCGCCGGCGAGCCGTGCCTCGACGCGGGCGGTGAGGTTGATCTCCCCGTGCCACCGGCCCAGCTCCTCGGCGGCCTGACACCGCGTCAGCGCCGCTTCCCACGCCAGCGCTGCTCCGGGGAGATCGCCGTCCTGCTCGCACGCCTCGGCGCGCTCCGCATCGACGAGGGCTCGGAACGGCGTCTCTCCGGCACGTCGTTCGGCGAGCGCGAGCGCCTCCGACGCGCGCGCCCGGCGGGCTTCGCTGCGATGAACGCGCGCGATCGAGAGGGCCAGCTCGGGTGAGCCGAGATCCTGCGCGCCCTGGAGCGCCACCGCCTCGTCCACCAAGGTGCGGGCGAGCGCGGCGTCCTGGAGCGAGAGCGAGATGCCTGCGGCGCGAGCCAACGCGTCGACCCGCGCGCGCGTCACTTCGGGCGTCATCGGCTTGGTCTGCCCGAGCGCCTCGACCCAGCCGCGCGCCGCAGCGATCGCGTCACGGAGGGCGCGCTTGGCGAGCGAGGTCTCGGCCGCATGTCGCCACAGCGCCGCCGCCCGAACGCCGTCGCCCGCCGCGTTGAGGTGCCCTGCGAGGCGGACCGAGTCGATGCTCGCGGGCGCGGAGCGGGCCTGATCGACCATCACCGTCGCCACCCGCTGGTGCATCGCCTGCCGCTCGGGTGACGGCGTGTCGAGCACCAAGCGCTGGAGCCGCGAGGAGTTGAACATCCACCGTCGGCCCCCTGCGCTCTTGAGCAGCCGCGTCTGCACCGCCTGCTGCAGCGCCTGAGGGGTGACCCGCGGCAGCGCGATCGCGACCTGGGCGCCATCGAAGGTGTCACCGACGAGCGCGGCTGCTTCCAACAGGCGCACCACCTCGAGGGGCAGAGCCGACAGCCGTGCCCGCAGCAACGCGTCGCCCTCGGCTGCAGGCACGTCGCCCACCAGCGTCGTCTGGCCTGCCTGCTGACGAAGCAGCGCGCGATCGTGCAGCCAGTAGGTGAGATCGAGCATTCGCCCAGGGACTCCGCCGCTCACGGTGAAGATCTTCTCGACCAGCCCGGGCGCCGGAGGCACGGCGAGCACCGCGCTGAGCCACTGCGCGACGTCTGCCCGAGTGAGCGCGGTGACGTCGACCGAGGGCACCGACCCGAGTCGATCGAGCGGCACCTCGGGGTCGACGAAGCCGATGGTGAGCTCCTTGGGGATCGCGTGGGTGACCAGCTCGCGGAAGGTCTCGGCGCTCGGGTCGTCGAAGCCCTCGATGCCG
Organism: Myxococcota bacterium; assembly: GCA_052034585.1. Taxonomy (GTDB): domain Bacteria; phylum Myxococcota; class Myxococcia; order Myxococcales; family Myxococcaceae; genus Xiheimicrobium. The sequence goes on along the minus strand of JBPOIJ010000051.1, from coordinate 19,144 downwards.
TCGAAGAGGAGCAGCACGGGCCGCCCCGAGGCTCCGGCGCGGAGCACCGCTCGCAGCGCCTGGGCTGCCTGGCCAGCGGTGAAGGCCGTCGCGAGCTGAACGACCCCAGTGATGACGAGGGCGGCGGTGAGGGTGGCCTCCGGCAGGTTCAGCTTCTCGAGCGCAGCGCGGAGCGTCGAGGCGCGGGTCTCGGGCGACACACCGACGACGCTGCACAGCAAGTCGGTCACCGCGCCGTACGGCACCTCGCGCAACGAGAGCGGGCTGCGGGCGATGCCCACCACGAAGCCCTTCGTGCGCGCGCGGTTCGCGAGCTCCGCCACCATCGCCGAGCGCCCGGAGCCGCGAGGCGCTCGCACGAGGAAGGGTGCCACCACCCCGACGCCGAGGCTCGCCAGGCGCTTCTCGAGCAGCTGCATGACGCCATCGCGCCCCACCAGCGGAGGCGGGTTGCTCGACAGCCGCGCGCGCCTGCCGACGATCTCGAGCGCATCGCCTTGCTCGATCGCCTTCGCCTCGACGACGTCGGCGCACTCCGCCCCGAGCTGCTTCTCGAGCACCACCACGCCCGCGCCCACCTTCGCGGCCAGCACCTGCGCCTTGCGGGTGACGCGCTCGTCGATCTCCCGCCCCAGATCGGTCTTCGTCGACGCCTGGATGATCGCGGCGCGGATCGAGGCCGGGCCCGGGTCGGGCCCTCGCGTCGCTTCGTCGTGCACCGCCTCCCGAATCGCCACCAGCGCAGTGACGGCGCGGGCCGTCGTCGCCAGCGCTTCACCGCCGAAGAGCAGCACCAGCCGATCGTCTTCGACGAGATCGACCGCGCCACTCCAGGCCCGGGCCACCATCAGCGCGCGGGTGAGGCACCGCTTGGCGCGGCTGGACTTCGCCGGAGCGCCGGTCACCTCGAGGTGGGCGACGAGGAGCCGGTTGCCGGTGAGCCCGAAGCCCTCCCGGGCCTTGAGCAGCTCTTCCAGCACCGACTTCGCGAGCGGCAGCCCGAGGGCTTCGAGCTTCACCTGTCGCGGCGACGCAGCGAGCGGGGCGACCGAGAGGGGGTGCGCGCCCGGCCCCGCTTGCGACGAGAAGAAGTCGTCGGCGCTCCCGGACGGGGCGAGCGGCGGAGGCGCCGGGGCGAGCACGGGGTTGGGCCGCTGACCGGGCGCGCTCGCCGACGGTGGCGGCCAGACCGCGTCGTTCGAGGCGCCCGAGGTTGGCGGTGGGAGCGACTCCGCGAGGCCCGCTCGGAGCGCCTCGGCGAAGGCCGTGACGTTGGCGAAGCGGTCGGCCTTCTTCTTCGCGAGCGCACGCAGCACCGCGATGACGACCGGCCGGAAGGGAACGAGCTCGGGCCGGGCCCTCGTCGGATCAGTCGGCGCCTGGGTGAGGTGCATGCTGATCACCTGCGCCAGCTCGGGTGCGATGAAGGGCGGCTTTCCGGTGAGGAGCTCGTAGGCGACACAGCCGAGCGCATAGACGTCGGTGCGCTCGTCGAGCTCTCCGGCGAGCGCCTGCTCCGGCGCGAGGTACATCGGGGTGCCGATCACCATGCCCGTCTGCGTCAGCCGCCCCTCGTTGGCCGACTTGTCGTTCGTCTTGGCGATGCCGAAGTCGAGGATCTTCGCCAGCTCGGCGCCGCCGCGCTTCTTGCCCAGCACGATGTTCGACGGCTTGAGATCGCGATGGACGATGCCGAGCGCGTGCGCCTCCGCGAGGCCCTCACACACCTGGCTGAGGATGTCGACCGCCCGGGCGGGCTCGAGCGGGCCCTTGGCGACGGCGTGATCGAGGGGCGTGCCCTCGACGTACTCCATGGCGAGGAAGGGCTGGCCGCTCTGGGTCTTCCCGAAGTCGAAGACGCGGACGATGTGCGGGTTCTCGAGCTGGCTCACCAGCTCGGCCTCGCGTTGGAAGCGAGCCCACATGTCTTGATCGCTGGTGAGCGCGCGCTTGAGGAGCTTGAGCGCGACCGGCCGCTTCAGGTGGACGTGGGCCGCGCGGTACACCTCTCCCATGCCGCCCGAGGCGATGTGAGCCTCGATGCGGAAGCGCTCCTCGAGGAGGGTGCCCGGTTCGAGCAGCTGCTCCGGCTCCTCGGTGATCGAGCTCACCTGCCCGCTCTGGGAGATCCGGTTCGTCTTCGGCCGAGTGAAGCGCGTGGTGGCGTAGAGGCCCGACGGGCTGCTCTCGGCCGGCATGGTGACGGTCGCGATGAACTGCTTGAGCAGCGTCGACGACTCCTCGCTCAAGGTGACGGCGAGGCCGATGTTGCCGCGATCGTCGAAGTCGGAGCCCTTCACGATGCCGATCAGCTCCACCTTCGCGCCCGCGTCGAGCATCAGGTCGATGGCGGCTTCGGTGCCCTCCGGCACGTCGTCTGGGTAGGGGACGAAGAGCTCGCCATCGACGAGACGTGGGCCGACGGCCGCCTGGAGATCGGCGGGGGTGTCGTAGGTGACTCCGCAGCGAACCTGCTCGGCCATCGGGGCGCCAAGTGTCGTACAGGCTCGCCGTCGATCCCAGCGTTTCAGTGCAGTCGGCAGCGGGTGACCGAGGTCATTCGAAGAACGTTCTTGCGCACGGCGAAGAAGGGCGCCTCTTTCATCGGCCTCGAGAGGTGAACTATGGGCGCTCGCATGCGCTGGCTGCTGATCACCCTGTTGGTCGCGTGTAGCCCCGGGACGTCGTTCGTCGATGCAGGCGTCGGCGGCGGGGCCTCGGGTGGCCTGGTGCTCTTCGGTGGAGGCACCGGCGGCGGCGCGGCGCAGGGAGGCGGGACGCAAGGCGGGGGTCAGGCAGGTGGCCTGGTGGCGGGTGGGCAGGCGGGCGGCGTCTCGGCCGACGCGGGGGTCGTCACCACCATTCGAGTGCACTACCCGACGGGGACGCGGCGCATGTTCCTCCGCGGCGCGCTGGCCCCGTTGTCGTGGAACGTCGGTCTGCCGATGCAGCAACTCGACGCCGAGACCTGGCAATACACCGTCGCCGCCCACACGCAGGATCTCGAGTTCAAGCCGCGCCTCGACGAGCAAGAATGGTCGAAGGGCCCCAACTACCTCGTCCACCCTGGCGCGACGGTCGACGTGTACCCCCGCTTCTTCCGAGACGCGGGAGAGTTCACCCGGCACTGGGCATCGTTTCGCAGCAACCTGCTCAACAACAGCCGCGGCGTCTGGGTCTACCTGCCGCCGACCTACCTCGAGAACAGCACCTTCAAGGCACCGGTCGTCTACATGCATGACGGGCAGAACCTCTTCGATCCGCAGGCGGCCTTCGGCGGCAACGAGTGGCAGGTCGACGAGACGATGAACCGCACCGCGACCGATGGCTTCGTCGCGGAGGCCATCGTGGTGGGCCCGGAGAACACCGCGGCGCGAATCGAGGAATACACGCCGACCCACACCCAGCAGTACGGAGGCGGGCAGGGCGATCTCTATCTCCGCTTCCTGGTGGAAGAGCTGAAGCCGGCGGTCGATCGCGAGTACCGCACGCTCCCCGGGCGCGAGAACACGACGGTGATCGGCTCGAGTCTGGGCGGCCTCATCTCGGCGTACGCGGGCGTGCAGAAGCCCGAGGTGTTCGGGAACGTCGGCGCGATGTCGCCGTCGACCTGGTGGGACAACACCTGGATCCTCGGGTCGGTGGCGGGGCTCCGACCGGTGCCGCTGCGGCCGCTCAAGGTGTACGTCGACAGTGGCAACGCGGGGAACTCGAACGACGACGTCACCAACACCGCGTCGCTCGCGCAGGCGTTTCGAGATCGAGGCTACGCGGACGACGTCACGCTCAAGTACGTGGTGCAGTCGGGCGCGACGCACAGCGAGGTCTACTGGGCGCAGCGGCTGCCTGGTGCCTTGCACTTCCTGCTCGGGGCGGGGCGCTGAGCAGTCGAGCGGCCTCCGGCGTGGCGCCGTTTCGGTCCATGCGCGTCAGTTGATCGTTGAAGTGAACGAGGGCGGCTGCGTATGTGACGGCATGACCTCGTCACGCGTCGGCATCGTCGGAGCCTCCGGTTACTCGGGAATGGAGTTGACCCGACTGCTCCTCGGCCACCCCCGCGTGGAGCTCGCGTTCCTCACCTCGGATCGCTGGGTCGATCAGGCGGTCGAAGCGAAGCTCGGCATGCGTCCGGCCAAGGGCGCGACGCACTACGTCTCGGTCGAGAAGGGGCTCGAGCAGGCAGCGACGTGCGAAGCGGTGTTCCTGGCGACGCCAGCGGAGACGTCTCTCGAGCTCGGCCCCAAGCTGCTCGCCACGACGCGGGTGATCGATCTCGCTGGCACGTTCCGGCTCACCAACGCCGCGCTCTACCCGGAGTTCTACAAGTTCTCGCACGCGGATCCCTCGCTGCTCGAGCGCGCGGTGTACGGGTTGCCGGAGCTCTTTCGCGAGCGCATCTCGGGTCGACGCTTCGTCGCGAACCCTGGCTGCTACGCCACGGCGGCGGCCTTGTCGGTCGCGCCACTCCTCGAGGCGAAGCTGATCGATCCGTCCTCGATCGTGATCAGCGCCGCCTCGGGGGTCTCCGGCGCCGGGCGCAAGGCGAGCGAGGAATACGGCTTCATGGAGATCGACTCCGACTTCCGCGCCTACAAGGTGCTGTCCCATCAGCACACACCCGAGATCGAGCAGACGCTCTCGACCGTCGCCGGAGCGCCCGTCTCGTTGGTCTTCACCCCGCATCTCCTTCCGATGAAGCGGGGCATTCTCTCGACGGCGATCACCACCTTGCGCGAGGGCGTGGGCCAGGCCGAGGTCATGGCTGCCTACGAGCGTCGGTTCGCGAAGGAGCCGCTCATTCGGCTTGTGGCGTCGGCTGAAGCGGTGCGGATCGCCGACGTCGCGAACACGCCTCGAACGAACCTCGGCGTCAACGTGAAGGGCCGGCGCTGCGTCGCCATCTCCGCCATCGACAACCTGCTCAAGGGCGCGGCGAGCCAGGCGGTGCAGAACTTCAACCTCATGCTGGGCTTCGCCGAGACCGACGGGCTGCGCTGATCGGCGGCGAGTCTGAGTCAGTCGGTGGTGAGCCTGGTCACGCGCCTTCCGGCTTGCGCTCACTCCGGCCACCAGTCGGAGGCGCGCTGTCGGCTCGACCCTTGGGCACGCCGTTCGAGCTGAAGTACGTCCACGCGCGGGCGCGACGCTGGGCTTCGGTCTTCGCCGGCGGGCCTTCGACGTCGACCACGGTGCCCGCCTTGTTCGCGGTGTTGACGTGGAAGCCCGTGCCGGTCTTGGGATCGAACACGGTCGCGGCGATGTGCGACTTGTCTTCGGTGTACCAGACGTCGCTGCTCTTCCCGAAGATCGCTCCCGTGAGGAAGGACTGCCCTTCGCAGTCGAGGATCATTCGACCCGCGGCGTCGCGCGGTTGACCTCGGAGCACGTCGCTCAGTCCCTCGGCCTCGATCAGCTTCGAGCGGGGCTGCGCCCAGTGCGTGTCCGGGCCTCCGGGGTGCACGGCGAAGTTCGAGAGATAGGCGGAGTACTCCTTGCCCACCTCGCTCATCGGCTTCGTCTTCTTGAGCTCGTCGAAGTAGCTGCGCACCTGGGTCACGTCGTACGGGTTGAGCGGCCGCGAAACGCTCGAGGGCAGCACCTTGTCCATCCGCTCGAGCTGATCGATCTGGCTGAGGCGGGTCTTCGCGACCTCGGCGAAGGTGCCTTGCACGCCCGTCTGCTGAAGGAAGTAGGTCTTGTTTCCGTAGGCAGGGTTGGGTTCACCGTTCGGCAGCGTCTTGGGGAGATCGTATTGGCCCGCGCCGCCGCCAATGCGACCGACGAGGTTGTGCTTCTCGCTCGTGCTCACGTCCTTGAGCGTGCCGAGCAACTCGCGCGCCTCGCCGTACTTTCCGGCGGCGATGAGCTTGTCCGAGGTGCGCGCGAGGAGATCGCCCGCGTGCTTGGGATCGAGATCCTTGGCTGCGCTCTTGGTGTCCGTCACGAGGCGCGAGGGATCGGTGCGGGCGCGGTCGGAGGCCTTGGTGACGAGATCGTCGACCTGCGCATCCTGCCGGAGCTCCTCTGCGCCCTTCTTCGTCGGCTTGTCGCCCGCTCGCAGGGTGGTCTCGTCGCCGGGGCTGAGCACGGAGGTCGACGGGTTGGGATCGAGCTTGTCGGCCTTGGTCTTGATCTCGTCGCTCGCGGTCTTGCCCGCCTCGAGGGCGGCGTCGATGCGATCGATCTGCTTCTGCTCTCCGGGCCAGGTGGGGCCGTCGTCGAGCTCGTTGCGCATCGACTCGAGGAGCGCGCGCCCGTCGGGGCTGGTGCCGAGCGTCTTGAGCTGATCATCGCTGAGGTTCTTGGCGACCTCCTCCGAGACGTCGTCGCGATCTTCGGAGTTGAGTTCGCCGAGCGCCTTCTTCACGTCGTTGGGCTCGGTGAGCGCCTTGCCCGCGAGCTCCTTGCCGATCGCCTCTTCGTCGATTCCCACGACCGCGCTCCCCGACTTCTTGAGCGCGCCGACGTCGATCATCGCCGCGTAACTTCCGCCGAGGAGCGTGCGCTTCACCGACTCGAACGAATCGTGCTTTCCGGCGAGCTCCTTCTGGAGCGTGGTGAGCCCCTCCTTCGCCTTCTCCTTGACCTGATTGAGCTCCTTCGAGGCCTCGTTCCGGAATTCCCCGACCTTCTCGCTCACCTTCTCGCCGACCTGATGAACGCCGTCTTCGGCACGGCGCACGAGCTTGGCGGCGTTGTCTTGCGCGCGGCGGGCGCTATCGGCGGCTGAGTTGGCGGCTGACTTGATCGAGTCGAGGAATCCCATGGTGATGTCCCTTTGGTGGCGTGCTCCGTCAGGGAAAGACGCGGGATTTCAGAACGGTGGGACACTTCCGCTGGTGGTCCGTGTGGGCTGAAGCAGATCAGTGGCTTGCGGGCCCGATCAGCGAGTGCCCCAGCGCTCGTCGCGAACCGTGACCAACGCCCAGGGCAAGATCCACTGCAGCATCACCACGGAGAACGCGGCGTAGAGCACCCCGTAGAGCCAGCGGAAGCTCCGCTCGAAGCGCAGGTAGTAGGCCGCCGAGAAGATCGCGCCGAGGCCGAGCGCCACCAGACTTCGATAGGCGGTGTTCATGCTGGTGTCGAAGAGCCGTGGCAGCTCCATCAACGCCACCGCCACCAACACGAAGCGCAGGTTCGAGACGAAGAAGGTCACGATCGGGAGCACCCGGTTCTGCGTCCGGTAGCGGCTGAACATGAAGCGCGCGAACGAGAAGCCCTCGACGATGTAGCTGCGGTCCCACCTCAGGAACATGCGCGAGAGCTGCCGGTAGTTCGTCGGCACCAGGGTGTGGACGATCGCGGTGCGCTGGTAGACCGTGTCGTAGCCCTGCCTCAGCACGATGTTGGTGAGCGCCTGATCTTCACCGTGGTTCACCGGCCGGCCGAGGAAGCGCTGGTTCTCCCACTCGTCCATGAACGGGAGGATCGCCTCCTTGCGGAAGCTCGAGAGCGCTCCCGGGCAGCAGGCGACGGCGCGGTAGACCGACTGCGCGGCGCGCCCGTAGTCGAAGGCGAGCGCGAACTGCACCTCGAGCATGCGGCTGATCATCGAGTCTCGGTTGAGCACCGCCACCCGCCCTGCGACCGCGCCGATCTTGGGGTCGGCGAGGAAGGGCGCCACCATCTCGTGGATCGTCTCGGGAGCGATCTCCGAGTCCGAGTCGATGGTGACGATGATCGACCCGGCCGCCGCCCTGATCCCCGCGACCAACGCCGAGCGCTTGCCTCGATTTCCGACGAACCGAACCAGGCGCACGAGGTCTGGGAACTCGCGCCGCAGGTACTGCATGTGGAAGAAGGTGTCGTCGCGCGAGCCGTCGTCGACGACGATCACCTCGAGCTTGTCCTTCGGGTAGTTGCAGGCCGCGACCGAACGAATGCTCCGGCCGACCATTGGGCCCTCGTTGAACGCGGGGATCACCACCGTCACCTTCGGCAGCTCGACGCCGTCGGGCGCCTTGAAGGGGCGGTACCGCATCCACAACAGGCTGAGGATCGCGGTGTAGACCGCTTGAATGATCGCGATCGCACCGAAGGGGTGGCTCGCCATCGCCAACGCCTTGGTCGACGCGCTCTCGAGGCCCTGGTTCGACCAGCCCAACCAGACGAGGGAGATCACCGCGCCGATGAGCGGAGCAGCCCCAGCCAACATGTTGCCGAACCGGCGGAACGAGCGCTTCACGGGAGGTGGATCGACTCCATTTTCCACATCTGGGGCGCTCTCGTCATCACCCCGTCGCGCTCGCGGCGCGTCGGTCAGACAGGATGCGTCGGACCACCCCCGCCGGCAGCGAATAGGCCTCGGGTGAAGTGAGATCGCCGTGGGCCTCGAGCAGCCGAGACTCGGCCAGCAGCCGCACCATCACGCTCGCCGCTTCTTGCGCACGCCGCTTGAGCTCCGCCGGAGAGAGGTGCGCGTCGAGCCCGGTCTCCTTGAAGCGGGTCGAGATCTGCGCCTCCACCAGCGCCGCCAACGCGCCCGCCGACATGCGCGCTTCCGAGGCGAGACTCCGCAACATCAAGCCGGCGGGCGTATCGGCCTGAGCGATCTCCGACTCCACCCAGACGCGCAGCGGGCTCCCTTCCTTCTCTTCTCGCCGAATCGCCTCGTTCGCGCCCTCGACACCGATGCGAGTGGCGCCCAGCGCGCCCTGCCGTGCCCGGTCCGCGTCGTAGAGCTCGAGCACCGAGGTGCCCAAGCGACGGAGCAAGAGCGGCACCCCTTGAGAGGCGCGGATCAGCGCGGCCAAGGCTTCGTCGTCGAACCGAATGCCCTGCCGAGCGCCGAGGCCACGCATCATCGAGTGGGCCGCCTCGTCGTCGAGCGCCGGCACGCAGATCGACGGGAACGCGCCCATCATCGACTGCCCACCGAGCGTCGCCAGCGGCGCCCAGAGCAGCGGGTGGAGCGCGGCGCAGAGCACCACGCCGACCGAGTTGCCCGCGTGAGGAGAGGAGGGGTCGGCGACCGCGCTGCGCAGCCGGCCGGTGAGCGTCGCCATCACGTCGAGGGCGCGGTGCAGGTTCTCTCGGGGCGCGGTGAGGAGCTGCTCCACCTCGTCGAGCACCAGCAGCATCGGCGGCGGCGCGGTGCCGGCCGAGGTGCCACACGCGGTCGCGAGCGCTCTCAGCCAGGACGCGAGGGTCGGGGCGTCGAGCTGGCTCGTCGGCAGCTCGGGAATCGTCGCGGCCGGAAAGCGGGTTCGCGCCGACTCCGCGAGCCGCATCACCAACGTCTTGAGGATCGCCTCGACCGCGATCGCCGGCGTCTCCCCGTGCGTCACCTCGTGATGGAAGCCCGCGAGATCGACGTAGGCCGACGGGCCGGTGGTGCGCCGCGCGACCTCGAGGGCGAGCGACGACTTGCCGAACCGTCGCAGGCCGGTCACCACGATCCAATTGCCGGCGCGCGTCTCGGTGAGCAGGCCGGCGACCAGGCGCTCCCGGTTCCAGAACTGGCTCGAGCTGCGCACCGGCCCTCGCACCTCGAACGGGTTGCCGCGCAGCGTGGTGGCCTCGACGAGATCGAGCAGGTCCTCGTCCTTCGTCGCCCAGGCGAGTCGCGAGAGCGGGAGCAGCAGCACCTGCACGGCCCGCGTGCCACCTCGCGCCGCCCAGTCGAGGGTCGCTCGCACCGCGCCGAGATCGGGCGCAGCGGAGTCGGCGTGGAGCAGGAAGACCAACCGCGCGTTCTCCGACTGGGCCACCGCGGCGGCATGGTTCACGTCGGCTTCCCGAAGCGCCGACTGACTCGGCGCCAGCACCGCCACCGCGTCACCGCCCCAGCGCTCCCAGGCCGCCGTTCGGGGCAGCTCGAGCTCGAGCAGATCGTGACGAGAGGGGAAGACCCACCGCGTCCAGTCCGGGCTCGCGCGCAGCCCCAGCGCGTCGAGGCTCTCGCGCACCGTCTGCATCGGCGCGCTGAAGAGCTGGCGAGCGCGCCGCAGCCGGCCGACGTAGAGGAAGACGACGAAGGCGATCGCCAGCCCCGCCGCCGCCGACGAGGTGATTCGCTTGTAGCGCGACCAGCTGTGCTCGACCTTCGCCGTCACCTCGCAGTCGTAGCCCTGACCGCCGCTCTTGCACGCGTCACAGCGCACCTTGGGAACGCCGAGCGCCTCGCACGCCGAGCTCTGCGAGAGGGTGTGCTGCACCCAGGCGCCGTACTCATCGACCTCGTCGAACTTCGCGCGCTCGAGCGGCAGCACGCCCTTGTCGTCGAGGCGCCACGGCGACGCGCTCACCGGCTCGTTCAAGTCCTTGGCGATCGCGCCGAGCGCGGCGAGGGTCTGTTCGAAGCGGGTGTTCGAGCCTTGCCGTTCGTCGCACGCCTTGCGGAGCACCGTCATCGCGCTCTCGTTCTCGTCGTCCTCCTTCACCTGCTCCTCGGGAGACTGCGGGAGGATGAGCGCGGTCCCGCTCCACATGAGCGAGGCGATCTTCTGGCAGACCTTCGCGTCGGGCGTGGCGTCGGGCGGCGGCGGGGTGTGCGCCCACAAGGCGATGTTCTGGAGCGCCTCGGGCCGCTCGACGCCGCAGCCGTTCACCTCGAGCTTCTGGAACGAACGGACGGCGCGGCCGCAGAGATCGGTCAGATCACCCTCGCGGACGTGGCGCTGGAACCCGTCGACGACCGGGAGCATGCGCGCGTCGAGCTGCTTCGGCGTGGGGAGCAGCGGCCCGATCCACTTCGCGTACGACGAATCGCCCTCGGTGTCGGCGAGGTAGCAGAGGTACAGCTTGCTCTTCGCGGCGGTGAGAGCTCGGCGAGCGCGGCCGCCTTCTCTCGTGAGCGGCTGGTGGGGAAGTCTTGCAGCCAGGCGCGCACGACGTCGGGGCCGAGCGCGCTGCACGGGGTCGCGTACATCTCCTCGACGCGTCGCCGAACGATGAGCGGGCCGGTGTCGTCGAGCAGCTCGACCAACTGACGGGCGCGCCCACACTCCGCGGAGTCGGCACGCGCGTCACACCCGGACAGCTGAAGGTACGAGAGGGCGAGCCGAAGCGCCGCGGTGAGCGGAGGCCCGGCTGGACCTGCAGGCTCTGGGTGCTCTCCGTTGGCCTCGACGATGAACGCCTCGGGCAACGGGCCGTGCGAGTCGAAGAAGGAGTCGACCCCCACCGCGCCCTGTCCCTTGATGCGCGCCCAGGCCGCCGGAGCGGTGAGCTCGAAGGCCTGGATCAACAGGCGCCGGTTCCACAGCGGAATGCCCGACTTGCTCCCGACGAGGTGGGCGAGCCGGCGATCGACGTCGGAGGCTCCTGCGCCCACCCGAGGGAGGACGTTCGTGACGCCCGTGGCGTAGTCGTCGAGCTGGGCGAGGGACCGGGTGAGCCCGAAGTACGTGGTGAGCTGTTGCTGCAGCTGCGCCTGGGTCTGGGCCGGCACGCAGGTTCCCACCGCGCGCGCAGCGCCGGCGAGCAGGCTCGAGGCGAACGCCGCGACGTCTTCACACAGCTGCTCTCGCTGCGTGGTGCACCCGTCGGCCTTCGCCGTCGCCTGACCGAGCCGATCGTTCGCTTGATCGAGTTCACCCTCGCAGCGATCGCGGGCCACCGTCTGGGCGCGGGCCGACTCGTTGCAGACCGACAGGGTGCGCTGGGCCGTGACGAGCCGCTGCTCGAGCTCGGCGCAGGCGTTGCTCCCACCGTCGGGCCCCGCCACCGCCACCGTCGCGAGCACGCCCGCCAGCGACGTCACCAGGCGTCGCGCGAGGCGCACGTTCCAGACGACCGGGCGACAGGAGAGGTGCTTCATCGAACCGTTCGGGGAGATGCCCTGGGCTCCCCACGGAAGCAAGAACTCGAAGTGGGGTATACCGACCCCGTGGCTCAGTCGTGGTCGTCCAGTGGCGTTCGCCGTGGTCTCCTCTCGGGCTTGACCGTCGTCGCCATGCTCTTCATCGCAGCGTTTCCATCGCGGCTCTCGTTGGCGGTGCGAGGGTGGGGGAGCGTGCTGGGCCGCGCCGAGAAGGCCTTCGCCGGGTCCCTCATCGATCTCGCCTCCGTCGTCTTCCTGGTGACGCCGTTCGTCGCGCTGCTGGCGCTCCTCGTTCCCGCGGTGCTCTCGCTCGCGCGCACGCCCTCGTGGCAGCGGCTGGGGGCGATCGTCACCGGGCTCCCCTTCGGCTTCGCGATCTGGGTCCTCACCGTCACCGCGCAGGAAGTGAAATCGGAGCGTGGGTCGTTCCCCACCACCTTCGATCTCCTCGAGGGCGGCACCAACGCGTCCTTTCTCGAGGGCTCGATCGGCTTCCTCCGCTACGAGCGCATCTGGGAGCCCGCGGTCGCCGGGCTGCTGCTGCTCGGCGTGCTCGTGGTGCTCGTGAAGCGGCGCGCCCTCACGGCCGCGGTCGCCTGGCGCGGCTGGGGGCTGGGGCTCGTCGGTGGGCTGGCAGGAGGGACCTTCCTCGTCGTCGCGCTCTCCTCCGGCCTCGCTGCCGCGGCGAATCGATACACGCCGGCAGCGTTGGGCGACCCGCTCACTGGCATCGTGGAGAGCGCCTTCGATCTCGCCCGTCATCGGGGGCCTGCGACGCCCAGAGATCTCGTGCTGACGGCCGAGCTCCCCTCGGGCACGGAGGAGCTCGGTGCCGCTCGCCTCGGCTGGCCCAGACGATCGACGAGCTGGCCCCTGCCGCGCGCCCGCCCGCTCGATTGGACCGCCGAGCCGCCGAGCGCCGATCCTCGAGGGCGGGCGCTGCTCGACGCGCTGGGCCGTGCCTCGACCGCGCTCTTCGCCGACGACTCGAAGGTGGCGGTGTTCTTCCTCTCGCTCGAGGGCTTCCGCGCCGACGACGTGAACGCGCTCAACCCGGCGGCGGCTCCGCAGATCACTCCCTTCACCTCGTCGCTCTACCAACCGCGGCCTGGGGTGCTCTCGAGCCGCGCGATGTTTCAAGCCGGCGTGCGCACCGCGCACTGTCTGGGGGCGATGACCTGCGGGCTGGGAACGCTGCCCTACAACCTCAGCTTCATCCGCGATCTCCAGCCGTTCCCGGTGCGCTGCGCCTCCGACGTGCTGCACGACGCCGGCTTCGAGCACGCTTTCTTCTACGGCTCCGACGCGAGCTTCGACGAGATGCACCACTACTTCTCGACGCACGGCTACTCGAAGCTCGTGTCCCAGGCCGAGCTCCCGACCGATCTCCCGAAAGGCACCTGGGACGGAGTGACCGATCTCGCGGTCTTCGACGTCGCAGTGAAGGACGTTGCGGCTGCCGAGGGCCCGCGCTTCTCGATGCTGATGTCGCTGTCGAACCACTCGCCCTTCACGCCGCCGCAGGACTTGCCCAAGGAGATCTCGGAGCGGGTCGATCGCGCGCTCTCGTCGACGGTGAATCGCGCCGATGCGGACGATCGCCTGCGGCTCGTCACCGTCTCGTACACCGACTTCGCGGTGGAGCGGCTCTTCGCCCAGCTCGAGGCGACGGGGCTCGCCGAGCGCTCGATCGTCTTCTTGATGGCCGATCACTCCACCGGCCACGCGTACGTCTGGGGCAAGGAAGACCCCGAGACCGACGAGGCGAAGACCCAGATCCCCTTCGCGATCGTCATTCCTCCCGCCTTCCTCGCCCGCGCGAAGGACCGACCGGCGCTCGAGGCAGCGCTCACCGAGGCGCAGCGGCTCGTCGACGAAGCGCCGCTCTCGCAGAACGACGTGCCGTCGATGATGCTGGCCCTGCTCTCCGCTCACCCGTCGGTGAAGGCGCTCGCTCCCGAGAAGCGCTGGCACACGATGGGCGGTCAGGTGACGAGCCCGTACTTCTCGCCCGGTGGGGACCCGTCGACCTACCTCATCGGCATCAACGGTGTCAGCGAGCTCTATTCGCTCGATCGCCGCGGGAAACGGCTCGGTGGCTACGAAGACTCCGTCTTCCTCAAGACCCGCGCCGACCGATACCGCGTCACGCCACGGCTCATTCCCGTCACGGCGTCGCTGATCGAGACGATGCACGCTGCACCCGAGCCGCACTGAAGCGCCCCGAGGCCCACTCGTTCACTTCCTCGAGGCCAGTTTCGAGCGGGAGCACCCGCACCTCGCCATCACTCGACCCCGCCTGGACCCAGCGCGAGCCCTTCCGAACGAGGCGCTCGGTGAAGAAGACCTCGTCGGCCCTCGCGAACCCGGCGAGCCAGTCGGTGGGCAGCGGCTCGTCGAGCTGTGAAGGGTAGAGCCCGATCACCCCGAGCTTCGCGGCCCCGTCGATCGCGAGGCGCTCGGTGGGGCGGTAGGCCTCGAGCGGCGGTGGGAGCGGAGGCGTGGGCTCGGTGACGACGGAAGGGCTCGTCTGGGGCCAGGTCTGGCCGAGGTGAACGAGCGCGCGCCGCACCTCCGCGGGACCGTGCTCGAGCCGATCGAGGGCGCGGCGAAAGAAGACGTAGGTCGAGGCGTGATCGGGGTGCTCGTCGGATCCGTGCGAGATGACGACTTGGCGCGGGGAAACCTCGGCGAGGAGCGCGGTCAGATCGCCCTCCAGCTCCGACGCGGTCCATCGAGCGGGAGCGCCCGTTCGGCGAGTGTGCTCGTCCACGAGGCCCAGGCGTCGATCGGCCCAGGTCTCGGCGAGCTCACCACACCCTCCATCGGGCCAGCGGTGCCTGCGCGGCGCCAGCGGCGTCTCTCCAAGCGCCGAGAGCGCCCCGTCGGGGTAGCCCAGGAAGCGAACGTCGCGCACGCCCAGGGCACGCATCGCCGTCATCGTCTCCGCTTCGCGCACCGCGCCGTCCCGTTGGCAGGTCGCGTCGCCGTTGGTGACGAGGGCGACCACGACTCGCTCTCTCCGGGCGACCGTCTGGGCGATCAGCCCGCCGGCCATCAACACCTCGTCGTCTGGGTGCGGTGCGATCACCAACAACTCGGTGCGCTGGCCGCCCACGCCGCGTGCACAGGCAAGGAACGAGAGGGAGACGAGCAGCAGACCGCGCACGGATCGACGAATAGCACCGTTCCGAGGGCGCCTCGCCGAGTCGCGTCAGGTGGGCGAGGCGCCGCAACACGAAGACCAGCGCTGTGACGGTGCCCGTGCGGTAAGTACGGAGCAGGTGAGCACGCTCTCCACCACCGAGGCGCTGATGATCGACGGCGCCAACGGCGTGAGCCGCGCCTCGCGCGAGTCGTTTCCCCTCGCTGGTTGGTCGCTCGCGGTGACGGCGGTGGCGATCGTCGCGTTCCTCGGGCTGCGCCGTCGCTGGGGGCGGCTGGCGCTCGGTGGGCTGTTGCTCGTCGGTGGGGTGGCCGGCTCGATTCAGGTGCTCGCCCTTCGCGCCGATGCGCCGCTCGCACGACCGGGAGCGGCTCGGCCGGTGGCGGAGTCGGTCGAGGCGCTCCGGGCCGCCGTGCCGTGGCCCAGCCCAATCGAGGTTCGCCACGAGGACGACGACGTCACCTTTCCGCTCGGCCGCTATGCGGTGCCGACGCGCGCTCGCTCGGCGCCGCTCGGACTCGAAGTGCGAGGCACCAAGCTGCCGCTCGACTGCCGGAGCGACGAGGCGCTGACTCGCTGTGAGGGCCGGCCGTGATCGCCCTCGTGGGAGCGCTCGTCCTCCAGGGGCTGGGCGCGGCCCTCGGCGCGGTGCTCGAGCGGCGTTCCTTCGTCGACACGCTCCGCAGCCCAGGGAGCCTCTTCGTCGCCGTGATGGTCCTCGCCTGTGCCTCGCTCGGCTGGCCCGGCCTCGTCGTCGGCGCGATCGCAGCGGGGGCGCTCTGGCTCGCGCCGCGTGGCGCAGAACGCCCGGCCTCGACGCAGCTCTGGCTCGTCGTCGGGGTCCTCGCCGCGGTGGTGCTCGCGCGCCCATGGGTCCCCCTCTATTGGGACGAGTTCGTCTGGCTCGCCAAGGCGAGGCTCGTCTCGGGTTCGTTCCTCGCGGGCGTCGCCGAGGCCTCCCTCGATCCCTCGGCCAACGTCATTCCTGCTGGCTACGTGCCGCTCTGGCCGGCGGCGGTCGGGTGGGTGAGCCTGGGCGTCGACGCGCTCGCCGCGCAGACGGTCGCGGGCTCCGTGTTGGTCGTGGCCTGCCTCGCGCTCGCGCTCGACGCCTGGTGGCCGCAGCTGTCCGAGGTGAAAGGCTGGGCGCTCGTACCGCTGCTCGGCGCGCCGTTGGTGCTCGTGCATCTCCGCGCGGTGTACGTCGATCTCCCCATCGGGTTGTTGGGCCTCGCGCTGCTGGGGCGGCTGCTCGAGGGCCGCTCGGGCCTGGGCTCGGTCGCGATCGCGCTCGTGCTCGCCGGCTTCAAGGACGAAGGCGTCACCCACGTCGTCGCCGTCTCTGTCGCCGCGCTGCTCGTCGGTCCACTCCGGTGGCGTGGCCTCGGCCCGCTCCTCGTCGCGGTGGCGTTCTCGATCGGGTGGCGGGCGATGATCGCGGTCAGCGGAGTGAGCCTCGTCGATCACTCCCTCAACGCGCCCGAGCTCGGTTGGCTCCCGGCGCTCCTCAAGCTGCTCCTGCTCCACGCGAGCGACGTCTTCAGCTGGGGCGTCACCTGGGGGCTCACCCTGGTGATGCTCGCGTCGCGCGGGGTGAGCCCTGCCGCGAAGGCGCTCAAGCTCGCGCTGGCCGCGAACCTCGTCTTCCTCGTCGCGGCGGTGCTGATGGGCCCGGAGCGCGTTCGGGTGTTCGCCGAGAACGGCACGCTCCTCAATCGGCTGCTGCTCCAGTCGTGGCCGCTCGCGGCGTTGCTGCTGCTCGTTCAGGGCTCGGCAGTGGCGCCGCTCAACGGCCGGCCGGTGACCGAGACGAAGACCTGATCGTTCACCTTGACCTTCGCCTTCTCGCGGATCGCCTTCACGTACGCGGCCTGCCGCTCCGACCGCAGCGCGTCGAGCAGCTTGGTCTCGATCGACGCACGCACCTCGGTCAGCTCACGCTTCCTGGCGGGCTTCTTCTCGATCAGCTTGAAGAGGTGAAAGCCGTAGTCGGTGGACACGACCTCGCTCACTCCGCCTGGGCTCAAACGGAAGATCGCGTCGTCGAAGGCCGGCGGCAGCTCTCCCCGCTTGAACCAGCCGAGATCGCCTCCCACCTTCGCGTCGGGTGACAGCGAGTACTTGCGCGCGAGATCGGGGAACTTCTTCCCCTGCCAGAGGAGCTGCTGGAGCCGCTTGGCTTCGTCGAGGCCCTTCACCACGAGCTGCTGGGCGTGCACCTGCTCGGGCTCGGACCAGGCGTCGGGGTTCTCGTCGTACTCGCGGCGAATCTGATCTTCCGTCACCGCGACCCGCGCGAACACCTGATCGGCGATGAGCCGCTCGATGACGAGCTGCTCGCGGGTGCGTCGCGCGAGCTCGGTCTTCGTCGTCTGGCTCTGGGCGAGGGCGGTGTCGAAGGTGCCGGCGGGGTATTCGCTGGTGAGCGCGAGCACCCGGCGATCGACCTCTTCGGCGCTCACCTCGACCTGGGCGTCTCGGGCTGCCTGGAGGAGCACCAGCCGCTCGACCAACGTCTCGAGCAGCGCCTGCTTGAACGGCTCGATCTGCTCGGGAGAGCGCGGGGCCGTGCCCTCCATCGCCTGCGACTCCCGAGACAGCTCGCGCTCGAAGTCGGCCCGGGAGATCACCTCGCCGTTCACCGTCGCGACCACGGTCTGATCCTGCTGCGGCTTCTGCTGCTGGGAGCAGGCCGCCAGGAGCAGCGTCAGGACGAGGGAGCCGAGGCGCGTCATCGCGCCTGCCCGTTACCAACAAAGTGACTTCATTGAAACCGGGGCCGCGACGCTCAGCGACGGGGACGCCACATGGCGACGATCAGCGCCGCCAGGGCGAAGAGGCCGGGCACCACGTTCGAGCCGCACCCGTACGAGATGGGCGGGAGCTCGGTGCCTCCGCCGCCGCTGCCTCCCGCAGCGCCGCCGCCCGTGCCTCCGTCACTCGTGCCTGCATCTCCGCTCGAGCAATCGGCCCGGTTCGGGTTGGTGGGCGGGTTCGTCGAGAGCTCCGCGATGTCGCTGCACCCGTCGCCGTCGCTGTCGGTGTTCGCCATTCGAAGGGCGCCGATCGCCGTGGTGAGCGAGGCTTCGTTGTTGGGCAGCAGGCCCTGCATTCGCAAGGCGCGGCCGAACGGCGTGGTGACGTTGCCCGCCATTCCGATGCCGCCGGTGTGACAGACGCCACAGAGCCCAGGCGGTTGCTGGCCCGTCTCGGTCTGGATCACGCCGGTGAAGGTGGGGGTCGCCGAGGCGACGGAGGCGAGGACGAGGGTGAGGAAGAGCGCGCGAAAGGCCATGTCGTCCTCAGAGGAAGAAGTGCAGCTGGGCGAGCAGCGAGAAGTTCGTCGTCGCTGGGTCGCTCCCAGGGCGCGCGGTGCGCCGGAGGATCGCGTCGAGCCTGACCTCGAGGTGCGGCAGCGCGTACCAGGCCGCCGAGGCCCAGGCGCCGACCGAGGGCCCGCGCTCACCCTGCCCGGTGTGCTGCCCTTCGAGCGAGCCCATCAAGTGAATGCCCTGCACCAGCTCGTAGTCGGCCTGGAGCATCGCGGCGAAGCCGAGCCGATCGAGCTGGGTCGGCTGCTGCCAGGCGAGGAAGTCGGCCTCGGCCATCAGCGACAGCGGCTCGATCGGGCTCCACCGCGCCATCACGCCGTGCGCGTGGCGCACCAGCGGCAGCTGGAGGGCTGGATCGGCGCGCGAGGCCGCCACGAGGCTCGAGAGGCCGACGAAGAACTTCGAGAAGAGCGTGTACTCGGCGAAGGCCGAATAGCCGCGCTCTCGGTAGGCGTCGGGCCCCAGCTGGTAATTTCCCAGCAGGCCCATCACTTCGCCGCGCAGCTTCTCGCCGTTGTAGCTCGCCGCCACGCCCACCTGCTGATCGAGGTTCGTGTCGGTGTTGGTCGCGTCGCGCACGTACATGAAGTGCTCGTTGTTGCGCAGGCCGAAGGGAATGAACATGCGCCCGGCCCGCACCATCACTGCTTCGTCGGCGAAGGTGGCGCCGGCCCAGAACTCCCGCGCCGTCCACTGCAGGTTGCAGGGGGTGTCGCCACCGCACTTCGGCAAGATGGAGGCGGGCCCGACGTTGCGCAGCCCCAGCCCCGTCGTGCCGTGGAAGAAGAACCGATCGATCGTCACTGTGCCGTAGAGATCGGTTGCCATCACCAACGGCCGCACCGCGCCGCCGCTCGGCACCAGCGCGCCGCCGCGGAA
>JBPOIJ010000137.1:0-84988 GCA_052034585.1 Myxococcota bacterium | reverse complement strand
GGAGGGTTCTCCGGCTGTCCCGGTTCCACCGGCACGACCGTCTACAAGGAGTCGATGCTCGCCGCCGACTGGAGTCCGGCACTCGGCAAGTGGGTCGCGGTCTGGGTCGAGCTGCGTCCCACGACCGCGACGATCGTCACCGGCACGCTCGAACCGAGTGGTGCGCCCACCAGCCCGGGCACTCCCCTCACTCCGGTGACTGCTCCGCCCTCCGCCCTCGCCGGTGTTCCCTTCCGCCCGGTCGCGATTGCGGTCTCGCCCACGGGGACCCTCGTGGCGTGGAGCGGCCCCAGCGGGAACCAGATCTTCGCCTCGATCTTCAGCCCGAGCTTCACCCAGATGAGCTCGCCCGTTCCCATCGGCATCGCGTCAGTGGGGACGCACTTGAGTGCGCTCTGGGACGGTACCCAGTTTCTGCTCCTCGTCGACGGTCTCCTGTCTTCAACCGCCTCACAGCTGTTCGGGTTGACCCCAGCTGGCGCCGTTGCCTGGAGCGTTCGCCTCGAGCGCACCACACCGCCGAGCAGCACGGGCGGCGAGTTCCGGCCTGGAGGCACTGGCGCGCCGGTGCTCGTTGGTGATGCCGGCTTCGCGCTCGCCCGCACCGACGGCCGGGGACTCGCGCTGAGCTGGATGAGTCGGCTCAGCCCCGACTCGGGCGTGCAGCACTACCAGTACCCCATCGCCGGCGATCACAGCGACTTCGGCATGGCCGCGCTCGACGATCGTCACCTCGTCGTCGTCTGGGCCGACGGCGATCTCAAACGCATGGTGCTCGAGTGCCGCGAGTAGTCCCATGGGACGTCACAGGTCGCGCGGCGCCCGAGTGACCGCGCGACGCACCTCTGTGGCTGGTCTGCGCAATGCACTGACTCCGCGCATGACCACCCCAATCGTCTTCCCCATCGACTGGACGGTCGCCGAAGGGCGCGCCGCCTACTTCGCCGAGAACGGCTTCACCACCGACGCCTACGAGGCGCCGATGGCCACCGCGACGCTCTTCGGCATTCCCGTGTCGTACCCGAGCACCGCGTCGCACAAGCGGGCGCTGCGGGCGCACGACCTCCACCACGTCGCCACCGGCTTCGGGAGCGATCACCTCGGCGAGGGTGAGATCTCGGCCTGGGAGCTCGGCTGCGGCCTGGCCGGCATCAGCTGGTACGTGCGAGGCATCATCGTGCTCGGCGTGTTGGTGGGCCTGCTCTTCTCGCCGTCACGCATCCTCCGCGCCTACCGCTTCGGCCGCACCAGCCGCTGCCTCTTCGCGACCGAGGTCGAGTTCGAGGCGTTCGACCGCATGCGGATCGGCGAGCTGCGCGCCCACTTGGGCCTCCCTCCCGAGGGCCTCTCACGCGAGCGCGGCCTGCACGATCGAGCGCCGAGGCTCACCGTGCAGTTCGACTGACTCACCCTTCGACGAAGAAGGCGATCACCGCACCGACCAAGGCGGCGGCGGCGATCCCGAAGGTGACGTTCGCGGCGGTCGCGCTGCCTTGCGCCTGAGCGCCGAGGATCTTGAAGAAGTATTCCGAGTTCGCCTGGTTCGCCTGGGTGGCCAGATCGCTCGCGTTCACCCCGAGCCCGAGCGCGAGCCCTCCCGACAACACGGCGATCGCGCCCAGAGCGATGGCGACTGGGCGTTGACCGATCGGCTTCGCGGCCGTTCCCACCGACGCCCCGTCCGGCGCGAGCAGCCGACGTGACGCGACGATCGACTCGGCCGACACCGAAGGAACGAGCGTGGCCTGCGCGAGCACCAGGGAGAGCACGACGCTCATGGCAGATCTCCGAGCACGGCGTTCTCGGTCGCACCGAATTGCCAGGCACGCACCGACAGCGATTGACCCATTCCGCCGTCGCCATCGAGCCGCATGATCCCGACCCGGAATCGATCGGGCAGCATCGGCGCGGCGCCCGCGGCCGGCAGGCTCACCGTCTCGATCAGCTGCGAGTTCATCCACACCCGGCGCTGACCGCCGCGACGCCACCGCACTTCGAAGGCGTAGGTGCCCGCGTTGAAGCCACCGTCGATGGAATAGGTGTTCGAGACCGCGTTGTCCGAGACGGTGCCCGCCTGGTTCATCACCAGCAGCTGGTTCGACGGAGTGATCGCGAGCTGGAGGTGGATGTTGGTCGACTGGGTGTAGCTGAGCTCCATGAAGGGCAGATTCCCGACCAACGTCGGCCGCCCGGTGAGCTGGAGCTTTCCCTTCGCCGCCCCTTCGAGCGCCGGCATCACCGCGCCGCCGTCGCGCACGTCACCGCTCGCGGAGTCCTCGGCGTCGAGCGCGCTCATCACGCTCGCGTTGAGCTGGTTGCCGTTCCCCGAAGCCACCATCGCCGTGCAGCCGGTATCGAGAGTGAACGCCGGGAAGCCATCGACCGGCTGCTGCCAGATCGCCTGGCTCGCGGAACCGCCCGCCGTCGAGCCACCCGCCGTGGCGCCGCCAGCCGTCGCACCGCCAGCCGTCGAACCACCAGCCGTCGAACCGCCAGCCGTCGCACCGCCTGCCGTCATTCCACCCGCCGCGCCGCCCCCAGCGCCTCCGTCCGTTCCGCCATCACGCCCGCGCGGATCGACCTCGTTGGGCGCGTAGCACTGGCCGGCGACACACTCGCGCGGAGGACTGCACGGCTGCTGCTCGTTGCAGGTGCGACCAGGGTGATCGTCGAGCTGGACGAAGCACGCCGCACCGATCAGCGCGACGAAAAATGCCAAGAGCGGGGCGCGGCGAACCATGCGCGCACCCTACTTCAGCCTCGTTCACTTCGAGATCGAATCGCGCCGCACCGACTACTGCTTGAACCAGCGGTTCTCTTCGTTCTGGCTCTGCGGCGGCTGCGGCTGCGGCTGCGGCTCGACGCGCTTGGTGAGCTCGATCGGCTGCACCGTCTTGGGATCGATGCCCGCGTTCCGGAGCGCGCCGGGGCCTGCCATCACCACCGGCTCTTCCTTGACGATCACCGTCGGGGCGGCGTCGGGCGGCGTCGGGGCAGCGGCCTTCACCGCGTCGCCTTGTCGAAGCGCCTCCTGGGGAGCGGCCGCTCCCTGTGTGAGCATCTGCATCACCGCTTCGCGGACGAGCTGGCCGACCGAATTCCCGCTCCGGTTGGCGAGCTGCTCGAGGGCGGCGGCGAGATCGGGCGTCACCCGGAAGCTCAGGGTGCGCACCTGGGAAAGCGTGGCGGAGAGGGCCTCGAGCGCGGCGCTCGGACGGGCGACGTTGAAGTCCCCCCCATCGATCATCGACTTGATCTTCCTGCCCAAATCCTCCCGGGTGTACCAGGCACCGTCGAAGAAGATGGCCTCTGCGTCGACGTCGATGGGGAGAGGGTTCATGAGCCGAGAGATTGCGGGCACTCGCCGGGAATGACAAGCGCCTCGCGCCGGTTTCGCATCGTCGCGACTTCCCTTGATTGTTCGCTTCTTCTCGACGAATGGTGAGTGTGTGACGCTGGCCGTTCTCCTCGCCCTCGCCACCGCTGCCTCCGAGCCCGCCGATGGTGGCGTCGCTCTGCCCTTTCGCGTCCAGTCGCACGTGACTCCGGCGGTCGTGAAGCTGGGCGAGCCCTTCGTGGTCGAGATCGTGATCACCCACGACAAGGCGCAGCGCTACGAGCTGCCGCCGCCGGGCGATCTCGGCGCCTTCGAGTACGTCTCGCAGGATCGGCAGCGAGCCGATGGACCCGACTCGTCCACCACCACCTTCCAGGTGACGTTGCAGGGCTTCGAGCTGGGGAAACAACGCACCCCGATGCTCGAGCTCGAGCTCTCGGATCCGAACGGGGTGGTGAAGATGCCGGTGAGCGGCACCGACGTGGAGATCGCCTCCTCGCTCCCGCCCGACGCGAAGGATCAAGGCGCCGATCTCTACGACGTGCGCCAGCCCGAAGAGGTGCCGGTGCGCACCTGGCGGCTGCTCTGGGCGTTGCTCGCCGCCGTCCTCACCGCGCTGATCGCCTTCGCCGTCATTCGCTACCTCCAGCGACCCAAGCCGGTGATCACCACGCCGGCCAGGCCGCCCGAGCCCGCGCACGTTCGCGCGCGCGCTGCCCTCGATGCGCTCGCCAAGCAGAACCTGCCGGCCCAGGGGAAGGTGAAGGAGTTCTACTTCCGCCTGTCGGAGATCATCCGCAGCTACCTCGGCGAGCTCTACGCCTTCGACGCGCTGGAGTGCACCACGCCGGAGCTGCTCGCCGCGCTCCAGACCCGCACCACGCCCGGTCTGCCGATGGACGCGCTCAAGACGTTCGCCGACGAGTCCGACTTCGTGCGCTACGCGAAGCAGGATCCCGGCGCCGACGCGTGCAAGACGGCGCTGGAGATCGGCTACCGCATCGTTCACTCGACCCACGTCGCGACGCAGCCCACGCCGGGAGGCGCGCGTGACGCCTGAAGCGCCGCTCACCTTCTACGAGGAGTTCGCGAAGGCCCTCTCGGGCTACCAGACGCCGCTCGCGTTCCTCTTGCTCGGCTTCGTCCCCGCCGCGTTCTTCATCTTCTGGCTCGAGAAGCGCACCCGCGCCGTCCTTCGCTTCTCCGCGAGCGCGCTCCTCGCCAAACAGGGCCGCGGCGCGCGGTCCTATCTGACGTGGCTGCCGGGCGTGATGCGGGTCGTCGCCTTCGCCCTCGCGGTGCTCGCCCTGGCGCGACCGCAGGAGAGCGACTCGAAGGTGCGCGACGCCTCGGTCGAAGGCATCGACATCATGATCGCCCTCGATCTGTCGACCTCGATGGAGGCCGCCGACTTCCGCCCCAACAACCGGCTGCACGTCGCGAAAGAGGTGCTCTCGGAGTTCATCTCCAGCCGCGCGAACGATCGCATCGGGTTGGTCGTCTTCTCGGGCGCGGCCTACACCCAGGCGCCGCTCACCCTCGACTACGGCGTGCTCAAGGAAGTGGTGCGCCAGCTGCGCACGCGAGTGCTCGAAGACGGGACGGCGATCGGCGACGCGGTGGCGACGGCGGTGAACCGGCTGCGGGATTCCGATGCGAAGAGCCGGGTGATCGTGCTCATCACCGACGGCGACAACAACGCGGGCTCGGTCTCGCCCATCGACGCGGCGAAGGCCTCTGCGGCGCTGGGCGTCCCGGTCTACACGATCCTCGTGGGCAAGGGCGGCAAGGTGCCCTTCCCTGCCGGCCAAGACATCTTCGGCAACACCGCCTGGCGCGACGTCGAGATCCCCATCAACCCGAAGCTGCTCGAGGACATGGCCGAGCTCACCCACGGTGAGTACTACCGCGCGACCGATCGAGAAGAGCTGCGCGCCAACCTGCAGAAGGTGCTCGACTCGCTCGAGCGCTCGAAGATCCTCGAAGGCGGCGTCATCACCAACTACCGGGAGCTGTTCCACCCCTACCTCCTCTGGGCGTTCGCGTTGCTCGCGCTCGAGCTGCTCTTGAAGTCGACGGTGCTGCGGGTGTTCCCATGAGCCCGCTCCGCTTCACCTTGCTCGGGTACAAGCTGGGCCTCGCGCAGCCGCTCTTCCTCGCGCTGGTGCCGCTCGCGTTCGTGCTGGGGCTGATCGTCATCTTCCTCGCGTTTCGGCGAACCCACGCCCTCACGCGCGTCATTCCTGCCCGCCTCGCCGAGGTCCTCGCGCCCGGCGTCTCGACCGCGCTCCCCGTCACCCAGCGAATGCTGCAGACGACCGCGTTGGTCTTCTTCGCGATCGCGCTCGCCCAGCCCCAGTGCGGAGAGAAGGCGGAGGTCGTCAAGCGCCGCGGCATCGACGTGGTGGTGGCGATCGACGCCTCGAAGTCGATGCTGGCCCGTGACGTGGCGCCTTCCCGCCTGGAACGTGCGCGCCTCGAGCTCTCGACGCTGCTCGATCAGCTGAAGGGCGATCGGGTCGCCGTCGTCGCCTTCGCCGGAGACGCCTTCATCCAGTGCCCGCTCACCAGTGACTACGGCGCGGCCCGCATCTTCCTCCGCGCGATCGACCCGAACCAGATGCCGCAGGGAGGCACCAACATCGGCTCGGCGCTGCTGCTCGCGAGGCAGGTCTTCGACAACGCCGATCGCGGCTCGAAGGACAAGGTGATCGTCCTCCTGAGCGACGGAGAAGATCTCACCGGGGCGATCGACGAGGGCGTGGACTCGCTCAAGGAGATCGGCGCCAAGGTGCTCGCCATCGGCATCGGCAGCGAGCAGGGCGAACCGATTCCGGTGATCTCCGAGCGCGGCGAAGTGGTCGGCTACAAGAAGGACGAGAACGGCGTCACCGTCATCACCCGGCTCGACTCCGCGGGCCTCAAGCGCATCTCGAGTGACACCGGCGGCGACTACTTCAGCTCCCCCAAGAGCGTCGCCATCGCCGATGCGGTCGCGGTGATCGACAAGCTCCAGAAGGCCGAGCTCGAGAGCCGGCT
Source organism: Myxococcota bacterium (assembly GCA_052034585.1). Taxonomy (GTDB): domain Bacteria; phylum Myxococcota; class Myxococcia; order Myxococcales; family Myxococcaceae; genus Xiheimicrobium. The sequence goes on along the minus strand of JBPOIJ010000137.1, from coordinate 78,612 downwards.
CACCATGAAGTACGGCGAGATCTACCAGCCGTTCCTCGCCATCGGCCTGTTGTTCTTGATGCTGTCGATGGTGCTGGTGCCCTCGTGGCGGTGGGCGCGATGAGACGGCTCCACCTCGTCCTCGCGGTGCTCCTCACCGCCATGGGGCCGCTCGAGAAGAACCAGGACGACGTCGCCGACGGCATGACCGCCTACGAGAACGGCAACTTCGAGCAGGCCGTGCAGGCCTTCGAGCGCGCCGAGAAGCTGCGGCCGACCGACGCGCGCGTGCACTACGACAAGGGCCTCGCGCTCCACAAACTCGGTCGCACCGACGAGGCCAAGCAGTCGCTCAACCGAGCCCTCGAGCTCGATCGCTCCGGCGAGCTCACCTCGAAGATCCACTACAACCTGGGCACCATCGCCGCCGCCTCGAACCAGAAGGAAGAAGCGGTGCGCGAACTTCGACGCGCGCTCAAGAAGGACCCGAAGGACGAGCTGGCACGTCACAACCTCGAGGTGATGCTGCGCGATCTCCCACCCAAGCAGCAGGGCCAGGACGGCGGCGCGCCCGATGGAGGCAAGAGTGATGGCGGGAAGCCTGACGCCGGAATGGACGGGGGCCGGCCGGATGGTGGCGTCGACGCAGGCTCACCCGACGGCGGACCGAAGGACGGAGGCGAGAACGACGGTGGTTCTCCCGCGGACGGCGGTGCCGATGCTGGGCCGCCAGGGAAAGATGGCGGCCAAGGCGACGGCGGTTCGGGTGACGGTGGTGAGGGCGAGAAGCCGAAAAAAGGCGATGGCGGCGTCGACGGTGGCGGAGGTGACGGCGGCGATGACGGCGATCCCAATCGCTCCGACGGAGGCGCCGATGGCGGCGAGCAACAGCGCGGTGATGGCGGCTCGCCCCAACCGGTCAGCCTGGTCGACGGTGGCATGACGCCCCAAGAGGCCGAGAAACTGTTGGAACCCCTCAAGCGCAACGAGAAGAATCTCCAGCTCTGGCGGTTCCGCCAGAAGACCCAGAAGAACGACCCCAATGGCAAGGACTGGTAGCGCGCTCGCCATCATCGTGTTGCTCGGCTCCGGCGCTTCGATCGCCGCGGAGCCCGAGTTCTACATGGCCGTCGATCGCACCAAGGTGGGCACCGAAGACACCTTCCGCTGCGAGATCGTCGTCAGCAATGCACCCGAGGGCGCCGTGGTGCAGTTCCCCGCGCCGAACGACTTCGAGGTGCTCTCCAAGGGCGACTCGACCCAGATGAGCTACTCGGTCGGCCCCGGCGGGCTCGGGCAGATCAAGCAGGTGCGCAAGTACACCCTGGTGATGCGCGCCAACCGCGTCGGCACGCTCACCATTCCGGCAGCCGGGCTGCAGACCGCCAACCGCACCTACAAGACCGAGGCGATCAAGATCGAGGTCGTCGCGGGACGGCTCGCGCCTGATCCCCGAAACACGCGCAAACCACCCGCCAACCCCTTCGGTCTCCCGCCAGGCTTTCCCTTCGGCGGCCTCGACGACGACGACGATCCGCTCGGCGGCATCAACCCGTTCGATCCCTTCGGTGAGGATCCGGGCATTCCGAAGAGCGACTCCGATCTCTTTCTCCGCGCGACGCTCGACCGCCCCGAGGTCTACGTCGGCGAGCAGGTGACGCTCTCGCTCCTCATCTACGCGCGGATGAACCTCGTCGGCGTCGACTCGGTCACCATGCCGAAGCTCGAAGGTTTCCTCTCGCAGGATCTCTCGACCCCAACCAATCTGGCCCCCGAGGCGCGCACCGTCGGCGGCGTTCAGTACAACGCGTACCTGCTCCGCTCGAAGGCGCTCTTCCCGATGAAGGCCGGAGAGATCGGCATCGAGGCCGCAGAGGCCGACATCGCGTCCGCCGGGTTTCCGTACAACCGGAAGATCCACCGCAAGGCGAACACGCTCACCCTGCGCGTCAAGCCACTGCCGAAGAACGCCACCAACGTCGGCAAGTGGAGGCTCTCGTCCACCGCCAACCAGACCGACCTCGCGCTCGGCGAGCCGGTGCAGCTCAAGGTGATCCTCGAGGGGCGCGGCAACCTGAAGGCCGTCACCCTGCCTTCGTTGCAGGCGCCGCAGTCGTTCCGCGTGTTCGATCCACAGCAGACCGAGAAAGCCACCATCACCCGCAACCAGTACGGCGGCCAACGCGTCGTGGAGTACGTGCTGGTGCCGCAGCAGACCGGCCGCTTCGAGCTGCCTGGCCTCACCCTCGAGTACTTCGACCCGGAGTCGCAGACGATCGAGAAGAGCTCGACCGATTCGCTCACGATCACCGTGCGCCCCTCGGGCACGAACGCCACCGCGATCGCCGTGCCCGGGAACCCGACCGGAACGCAGGAGCCGACGGCGCGCAATCAGCTCGTCGGTGGAGGGCTCAAGTCGCTCCGCCACACCGCGGCCTTCTCGGCGCCCAAGGCTGCGCTGTGGAGCCGAGCCTTCTTCCTCCCCGCCGCGATCGCCCCCGCCGGCCTCGGGCTGCTCCTCGCGCTCTTCGCCTTCGTGCGCGGAAAGCTCGGACAGGAAGACGAAGCCTCGAAGAAGAACAAGCAGGCCAAGGCCGCGCGCCGACGCCTCGCGCAGGCGGAGAAGGTCTCGCACAAAGGCGGCACCACCGAGTTCTATGGAGAGGTGGACAAGGCGCTCCGCAGCTTCCTCGAGGCGCGGCTTTCCCAGCCCGTCACCGGCCTCACCCGACCTCAGCTCGACGAAGCGATGAAGGCGGCGAACGTGAGCGAAGCGGTGCGGCAGCGCGTGCTCGGCGTCTTCGAGACCTGCGATCTCGGCCGCTACGCGCCAGGCATGGGTGACGCGCAGGCCCGCCGCCGCGCCTTGGAAGACGCCGTGCACGCGATGGAGGTGTGGCCGTGATCGCCCTCTCCCTCGCGCTCGTGCTCGCCTACACCCCGCAAGAGGCGCAGGCGCTCTTCACCGAGGCGAACGACGCGTACTACCGGCAGGAGTACCCGGTCGCGATCGAGAAGTACCAACGGCTCATCACCGCCGGCCAGGGCGGCCCCGACGTGCTGTTCAACCTCGGCACCGCCTACCTCGCGAAGGACGAGCTGGGCCCCGCCGTCCTCCACCTCACCCGTGCCGCTCGCCTCTCGCACGACGACGACATCGCCGCGCAGCTCGCCGTCGCCCAGCAGCGGCTCACCGATCAAGTCGTCGGCGCCACCGACACCCAGCCCTTCCTGGAGCGCGTCGCCCACGCGATCGACGAGCGGTGGACGTCGATCGCCTTCCTCACCGCGTGGTGGCTCGCCTTCTTCCTCCTCTTCTTCTTCGTGCGCGCCGAGCGGGGCCGCCGCTGGGTGCTCGGGCTGGTCACCACCGTGGCCTTCGTCGTCGCCATCGTCCTTGGAGCCGTCGTCGCCGTGCACGCGTCGGTCGCCACCTCGGTGCAAGAGGCGGTGGTCATGGCGCCGACCGCACCCGCCCGCGAGTTCCCCGGACCTTCGGCGAAGGTGGCCTTCGAGGTCCACGCTGGACTGCTCGTTCGGGTCATGGAGGACGACGGCCGCTTCGTGCGCATTCGCCTCCCCAACGCCCTCGAAGGCTGGGTCGAGAAGGGTCAGGTCACCGCACTGTGAGCGAACCGATGATCGAGGTGGTGCAGGCGGTGAAGGTCTACCGGCGAGGCCACAGCGAAGTCCGCGCGCTCAACGGCGTCTCGCTCGCGGTCCCCAAGGGCCAGTTCCTCTCGGTGATGGGCAGCTCGGGCTCGGGCAAGTCGACGATGCTCAACCTCCTCGGCGCCCTCGACGTGCCCACCGACGGCCAGATCCGCATCGGCGGCAAGGAGATCTCCAAGCTGCCCGACGATGAGCTGAGCCGCTTTCGCCGTGATCACCTGGGCTTCATCTTCCAGTTCTTCAACTTGCTGCCGACGCTGAGCGCGCTCGAGAACGTGCTGCTGCCGTCGCTCCTCGCCGGCAAGTCGCGCGACGAGATCGAGCCAAAGGCCAAGGCGCTCCTCGAGCAGGTCGGCCTCAAGGGCCGCTGGCCGCACCGCCCCGACGAGCTCTCCGGCGGAGAGATGCAGCGGGTCGCCATCGCGCGTGCGCTCTTGAGTGAGCCCTCGGTGCTGCTCGCCGACGAGCCCACCGGCAACCTCGACTCGAAGACTGGTGCCGAGGTGCTCGGCCTCATCCGCGAAGCAACGCGCGCACGCGGCTTGACCGTCGTCATGGTCACTCACGACGCGAAGGCCGCCGAGGTGGGCGACCGCCTCGTTCGACTCGCCGACGGGGTGATCATCGGAGACGAAGCGGTTCGATCCGCCGCCTGACTGGCCGGTTGGCGAACGAGATCGCTCGCTGTACACTGTTCAACCAGTGGGGGGTTTCTCCAGCAGCAAGGAAACCCAGGTGGTTCGAATCACTCCAGATGTCGGTCGCAACTTCCTCCTCATCGAGCTTGGAGGGCGACCTCAATCGTCCGAAGTCAACGAGGCCTTGGCGCAGGCGAAAGAGGCGGTGCAGCGACTTCGCGCGCCGTTCGACGTGATCTCCGACGTGCGCACGCTCGAGTCGCTCGAGTCCATTCCGATCGCCGACGCGCGCAAGGTGGGTGAGCTGCTCGCCCAGGCGAAGGTTCGCCGTGTCGTGCGGGTCGTCGGCAAGTCAGGCGCCGCGGCGATCCAGATGGAGCGCATCGCCCGTGAGCTTGGCCACTCGGCCCACCTCGCCTTCACCCGCGAAGAGGCCGAAGCGCTCCTCGCGATGCGCTGAGTTCCGAGGCCCAGCTCGAGTCGAACGAAGCTCGCGCCGGTGGTCGACCTCCATGGGGCATTGCACCGTGCCGGCAACGGTGATCGGCGGTGTCGGCGTGGGATCCGCTCAACGACCGTTCGAGCGTCGTCCCGCGAGCACTCACCGTTCCGCATTCGACTCGACGTTCGAGTGAGGCCGCCGAGCTCATCTGGCGCGAGAGCCACGGCTTCCGCGCGCGCGCCTCGCCCTTCGCGCGGGCGGAGGTGCCTGTGGGGGAAAGGTGGCGCGCAGCCCCAACACGAAGGACTCGAAGGACGGCGCAAGCAGCGTCACCGCGTGGCCTCTTTCCTGATCCACGTGCACGACCGAGGGCTCACCGCGCCGGCCGCATTCGCGGTAGTCGAGCATGACGAGATCGTGGCCGGCAGAGGGGCACTCGCAAATACAAATTCCAAAGTCCGGGTAGCCCCACTCGCGCTGGTAGAAGCGACTGCCGAGTGAGCCATCGATGCTCCTTGGCACGGCCCCGCCGAAGCCGAGAATGGAGCTGATTGCGATGTGATCGTCACTCCACGTCGTGCGCGCTGGCGCGGGGTGCAACGTGTTCACCGGCACTCCACCATTCCGCACCTTCATGAGTTCGACGTACGCCTCGGGCAACCGGAAACCGAGGTCACCCTCCGTTCGCAAGATCGTGCGGGGACTGGGCGGAGGGTTGCGCAAGGTCTCGGAATACTCATCCTCTTCCCAGAATGCGGTCAGATCGATGCTCGTGAAGAACGTCGGCACTTGCTGAGATCAGCGCGCCAACGCGAGGCGCACAAGCCCTCCGGACGGGCTCGGTCACTGCCAGGTGACGGTCGTCGTCCACACCTCGCCGTTCTTCACGTAGAGCAGCCGGCTCCCCGTCGCCCACTCGACGGTGGTGCTCACGCTCGAGTCCACCACCGCGTGCGCCCCATCGGAGATCCGCACTACGCGAAGCGTCCCGGGCGAGAAGCCGGCCGCAGAGGTCAGCAGGGTGAAGGCCTGCCGCTGCGAATCGACCACGTCGCCCTTCACGACGTTGGTGCTTGGAACGATCACCTGCGCGGCCCCGCCCGTCGCGTCATCGAGCACCACGTCGCCCGTGCCGTTGAAGTTCGCGACGTAGGAGATCCGGGTGGGGCTCTTGAACTCGTAGCGGTAGTTCTGCGCCGAGCTCGCGATCACCCGCTTGTTCGTCGCGCCGGGAAGATCGACGACCTCCAGTCGACCGCTGCTCGTCCCAGTCACGTGCTCCGCGATGTAGAGCGCCTTCGAGGAGTCTGGCGCGTATTCCGCCCACTCGTGCGCGTTCATCGCCACCGTCGTCGACTGGCCGGTCGAGAGATCGAGCGACATCAGGGTGCCCCGGTTGAGCGCGAAGTCGAAGTTGGCCCCGAAGAGCAGGACGAGCCCATTGGGCGCGGTGTTGTACCGGCCGTAGACGTTCGGAGCGATCGTCTGCGGCGTCGACTGGCCCGCCCGCAGGATCGTCATCGTGCCGTAGTCGGTGTTGAAGCCGTCCACGTAGGAACCGAGGTACGCGATCGCCGATGACGAGAAGGCGTAGATCCGCCGGAACCCGACGGCTGAGCCGAGCGAGGTGGGAGGGCCTCCAACCGTCGGCGCCCAGAATGCCGAGCCTGCGCCGTTCGACACCGACGTCAGGTAGACCAACCGCGCTCCATCGGACGACTCTTCCACGAACCAGGAGCTGTCGAGGGCGGCTTGTGCGGCGACCGTGGAGAGAATGCCCGACGACGATCGTGTGCGAAGGCGTCCGGTCGTGAGCCCACCACTCGTCACGACGCTGTCGAGAAAGACCAGGTTCGCGCCCCGCTGCGTGAAGTGCCACGTGTTCTCGTGCACCTGGGTCGCGAAGGTGGTCGCAGACGTCGTGGTCGCCGTGCCCGCGCGGAGGTCGCCGAGTCGGGTGATCAGGCTCGTGTAGTTCACCATCCACGCGAGGCTGCCGGTCGTGGGATCCATCTGGAACGAGTACGCGGCCGGGTCGATCGTCGACGCGGTGCCATTGAGCAGATCCCACGCGCGCAGCCGGCCCGCCCGATTCGTGTACGAGTACTGATCGATGAAGACGACGTAGCGGCTCACGGGGGTGATGCTGAACCGCGAGGTGAACTCGAGGCCCTGGCCGATCGTCGCCGAGAAGCTCCCCGTCATCGAACGGAGTTTGAGCGTCTCCGCACCGGCGCCGCCTGTATTCGAGTGATCGTCGATGAAGACGAGCCAGCTCGAGTCGGGCGAGAACGCGAACGAGTAGCCGACCGTCGAGCCGAGCTGGGTGAGGGGCCCAGCCACCGGTCCGGCGAAGAGCGGGCCTCCCGCCGCAGACGAGCTCCCCGTCCGCACCGCGACGAACCGTCCGTCGGGCGAAACCACCATTCGCACCACGCCACCGCTGACCAAACGGCTGCTCGTGGCGATCACCGGCGCCGTCCAACATCGGGTCTGATCGAACGAGCCGCATCCTGCTGCACACCTGAGGAGGCCGCCTCCATGGCCGAGCGAGGTGCACGACGCGCCGCTGAGATTCGCACCGTCGCAGACTTCGGTGCCTGTCACCTGCCCATCGCCACACCCCGACGAGCCTCCCGAACTCCCGCCGGCCGAAGCACCGCCCCCACTGCTCCCGCCCGCCGACGCGCCGCCAGCGCTTCCACCCGACGCCGACCCGCCTGCCGTGCCACCAGCCGTGGAGCCGCCGCCAGACACGCCTCCCGCGCTCCCGCCACCCGTCACGCCACCAGCGCTCGAGCCACCAGCGCTCATGCCGCCACCCATCGGAGCGCCTCCACCGGTTCCGAAGCGTTGCTCGACGCACACTCCGACGCTGCACATCGAGCCCGCCCGCAGGCAGTCATTGCAGCTCGAGCCTCCGAACCCACACGCGGAGGACGTGGTTCCGGACTCGCAGCGCCCGTCCGCCGTACAGCAGCCGTCGCAATTCGACGGCCCACACGCCGCCTTCGACGGGCCGCACGCCATGCTCCCACTGATCAAGAACACCACCGCCAACGCTCGCATCGTCACCTCGTCGCCACTTGACCCGTGAGCGGACGACACAGCCACTCGGGTTTTCGCGGCCTCGATTCCCTGAAGGATTTCAGCCGGTTTTCGCGTGGAAGCAGAGCAATTTGAGCGAGCGAACGCTACGGTGCGTCCGTTCATGCTCGCCCTCTTCCGCTTCGTCTCGCTGCGCCATCTGTTCGAGGGCCCGCTGCGAACGTCGCTCACCATCATGGGCGTGGCGGTCGGGGTCGCGACCCTCGTCGGCATCTCGTCGATCAACCGCTCGGTGACCAACGCGTTCCGGTCGACGATCGACACCGTCGCCGGCAAGGCCGACATCTCGATCGCCGGCACGACCGCTGGGTTCCCCGAAGAGCTGCTCGAGAAGGCGCGGAAGGTGAAGGGCGTTCAGCACGCCGCCGGAACGCTCACCGTCGTCGCGCCGGTCAGCAACGCGCCGGGCGAGTCGCTCTACGTGATGGGCATCGACTTCCTCGACGACGGCTACTTCCGCTCCTACGAGGGCGTCGATCGAGACGTCGGCAAGCTCAACGACGATCTCGAGTTCCTCAACTCGACCGATCGCATCCTCGTGAGCGAGCGCTTCGCGCAGAAGCACGGGCTCTCGACCGGCTCCACCTTCCAACTGAACACCAAAGACGGCGCGAAGGACTTCGTCGTGCACGGGCTGCTCAAGGAGACCGGCCCGGTGACCGCCTTTGGCGGCTCGGTCGGCGTGATGTTCTTCGCCTCGGCGCAGGAAGCGTTCGGTCGAGGAAGGGTGTTCGATCGCATCGACGTCAAGGCGGACCCGTCGCTCGGCTGGGAACCGGTGGTGAGCGAGCTGCGCAACGCCTTCGGTCCCGACTTCGAGATCGATCGCCCCGACAGCCGCGGGGCGAGCGTGGAGACGATGGTTCGCAGCTTCCAGCTCGGCTTGAACCTCGGCAGCGCGGTGGCGCTCCTGGTCGGCGTCTTCCTCGTCTACAACACGGTGTCGATCAGCGTGCTCCAGCGGCGGCGGGAGATCGGCACTCTGCGCGCGCTCGGGACCACCAAGCTGAACATTCGCGCGCTGTTCGCGATCGAGGCCGGCCTCTTGGGCGGAATCGGGAGCGCCATCGGCATTCCCTTCGGGCTCGTCGTCGGCCGGGCCGCCATCGCCTGGGTCAGCGACACCGTCTCGCAGCTGTACGTTCAGGTGAACGCGCAGGACGTGAAGCTCGGGACGACGGAGATGGTCCTCGGCGGGCTCCTCGGCGTGTTCGGGAGCGTCTTCGCCGCCCTGCGGCCCGCGATCATCGCCTCGTCGGTGCAGCCGGTGGAGGCCCTGCGCCGTGACGTCGCCCTCGGCGCCGGCGCAGTCGAAGTTCGCTCCTGGCCCACCTTCGCTGCGATCGCCCTCTTCGCGCTCGCCTGGCCCGCCTCGTATCTCCCCCCGCCCCTCGAGAACATGCCGGTCGGCGGCTACCTGAGCATCTTCTTCATCCTCATGGGCGCGACGCTGCTCTCACCGCTCATCCTCCGCCGCCTCGACGGGGTGCTCTCGATCCCCGGGCAGACGTTGTTCGGCATCTCGGGGCGGCTCGCCGCGGACAATTTCGCGCGCGCACCAGTCCGCACTGCCGTGCCCGTCTCGGCCCTCTCGGTCGGGGTGGCGATGAGCATCACCGTCGCCTCCTTCATTGGGAGCTTCCAGGCGAGCGCCGAGTCCTGGATTCGACAGTCGATTCCGGCCGATCTCTTCGTGACCTCCTCGGCGAAGGTGGCCGGCGTGCAGAACCAGCCCATGTCACCGGCCGTCGGTGACGAGCTCGCCAAGATGGAGCACGTCACCTCGATCGATCGAGTGCGCATCTTCCCCACCGACGTGCTGGGCCTGCGCATCTACGTCATCTCGCTCACGCCAGAGATCTACTCCCAGCGCGGCCAGCCCTTGGTCCTCGACGGTACCTTGCCGACTCCCGAAGAGCGCGCTCGCAACGTCGTCACCATCAGCGAGAACTTCGCTCGCCGACGCGATCTGAAGATCGGCAGCACCTTCCCGGTGGTGACGCCGACCGGAACTCACACCTGGACGGTTGGGGCGGTGATCGTCGACTACACCTCGGACCAGGGCTCGATCATCATCGCCCGCGAGCACTTCATTCGGCAGTTCAAGGATGAGCAGGTCGACAGCTTCCACGTCTACCTCGACGATCTCTCGAAGCTCGAAGAGGTACGCCAACGCGTCACCGAGCGATTCGGGAAGACCTTCGATCTCTACGTGCTCTCGAACGTCGAGCTGCGCGACGAAGCAATGAAGATGGTCGGGAGCGCCTTCAAGGTGACCTACGCGATGGAGGTCGTGGCGGTGCTCCTCGCGCTGCTCGGCATCATCAACACCCTGCTCGCCGCGGTGCTCGATCGAACGCGCGAGATCGGCCTGTTGCGGGCGATCGGCGCCGACCGAGGCCATGTGCTCCGGCTCTTCGCCGCCGAAGCGAGCTTCATCGGGTTGGTGGGCGGCCTCATGGGGGTGGGCGTTGGCGCCGTCGTCGGCCTCGTCCTCACCAAGGTGGTGGGCGTGCAGGCGACGGGCTGGAACTTCCCCTTCCTCTTCCCCTGGTCGACCGCCGCGCAGATGGTGGTGGTCTCGATCGTCGCCTCGTCGCTCGCCGGCATGTACCCCGCGCGCCGTGCAGCCCGACTGGACGTGGTCGAGGCGCTCGCCTACGAGTGATCATCACCAACTCGTCATCTGGTGAGGAAAACGTTCGCCCCGCTCGGTTCTGGCCTGTGGAACCGGGTACACTCCGCGCGCACGCATGGGTTCGCCATTCCGCATCCTCGTGGTGGAAGACGAGCCAGTCATTCGTGAGCTCGTGCGGAGCATGCTGACGGACGCCGAGGTCGAGGTGGAGTGTGCATCGAACGGCGCCGAGGGTCTCAAGCTCGCCCGCACGCAGTCGTTCGATCTCATCTTGCTCGACGTGGTGATCCCCCAGCTCGACGGGATCACCGTGTGCCGCATGCTCAAGGCCGATCCGTCGACCGCCAAGGTGCCGCTGCACATGCTCACCGCGAAGGCGAAGAAGACCGACGTCGAGGTGGCGATGAAGGCAGGCGCCGACGGCTACATTCACAAGCCGTTTCGAGGCGCCGAGCTGATGGATCTGGTCACGTCGCTGCGAACGAAGAAGGCATCGCCCTCGCCCAGCTGATCGACGCAACCGGCGCCGTCACGGCAACCGCGGGTGCAGGTACCGCGCGAGGGCGAACATGTCGTCCCAGTCGAGCTGGTCGAACTCCACCGCGATCGCCTCTTCCTCACGCCGCCGCACCGTCGCCTGCGTCACCACCTCCCGATCGTCCGGGAGCGGAATCGACAACGTGAGGCGCTCCTCCGAAGCGAGGAAGTCGCCCACCACTCGCAAGCCCTGCATCGACACGTTGTCGGCCTTCGCCAAGACGGCCTTGCCCTGGGTGAAGAGCTTGACCATGAAGCCCGCGTCCACGCGCGGGTGACTGCGGGTCGGAGCAGGTGGCTGCGCTGAGATGCTGATCATCGATTCCTCTCTTCTCGCTGGGGGCCTCGCCGCGTGCGGAGTGCTGCGCGCGCCGCCGTGCCAACCTGCGACACGGACGATGAAGGATGGATCGACCTGTTGCGCTCGCAATTTTTCGTCCGCCGCGCGATGGAAGTGGTTGATCACTCGAATGATCGCGAGGCACCCACGATGAGCCGTCAGAAGATCGGGTTGGTCTGCTCGGGCGGCGGCGCTCGCGGCGCGTGGGAAGCCGGCATCATTCGCTACTTGCGCGAAGAACTCCCGCCCGACGTGCGCCGCCTCGTGCACTTCGACGTGCTCGCCGGCACCTCGGTCGGCGCGATGACCTGCTGCTACCTCGCGGCGACGATGGACACCCCCGATGATCAGGGCCGCGGCCTCGCCTCGCTGTGGACGGGGCTCTCGCTCGAGAAGGTCTTCAAGGTGGCAGGTGAGTCGGCGTGGAGCGTCGGCCGCAAGATGTGGAAGGCGACCCGCAACAACGAACACCCCGACGGCTGGCGGCTCTACGATCTGCTGCACCCCGAGCCGCTCGAGAACATGGTGCAGAGCCTGATCAGCTGGCCACGCATCGCGGCCAACCTCGCCAAGGGCCGGCTCGACGCGCTCGCCGTGAGCACCACCCGCATTCGCGACGGCCGCACCCAGGTCTTCGTCCAGCGCCGCGAGCCGGGCCTGCCCCAGTGGAGCCACGACCCGTGGACGGTCGCGACCGAGGTCGTCCTCGGGCCGGAGCACGCGCTCGCCTCCGCCGCGATTCCTCTGCTCTTCCGCTCGGTGAAGGTGGGCGACGAGTACTACTGCGATGGCTTCGTTCGGCAGAACACACCCGTTGCGCCCGCGATTCGACTGGGCGCCGATCGGCTGCTGATTCTCTCCCTCGGCCACAAGCCGCTCGCGACCGTCGATCCGCCGAAGCTCAAGGCGCTCCCAACCACCCCGCAGGTGATCGGCAAGGTGCTCAACGCGCTGATGCTCGACCGCATCGATCACGATCTCGCTCGGCTCCGGCGCATCAACGGGCTCGTCGAGAAGGGCCGCCAGCTCGGAGGCGACGCCTTCGTCGAGCAACTCAACGCGGCCGTCACCTCGTCGCGCGGGCAGCCGTACCGGTTCATTCGGGAGCTCGTGGTGCGGCCATCTCGCGATCTCGCCGACGTCGCCCGCCCCCACCTCGAGTCGCGCGCCACGAAGGAGTCGACCGACCCGCTGCCAGCCCGCTTGCTCCATCGCCTCGCCGGGAGCCAGCTCCTGAGCCAGGCCGAGCTCGGGAGCTACCTCCTCTTCGACGCCCCCTTCGCACGTGACCTGATCGCCCTCGGAATGGAAGACGCCCACGCGCGCCGAACCCAGCTGATGGAGTTCTTCGCCGCGGACTGAATCTCCTGGGTGGGATGGGCTGGCTGGCCCGCCCCAACGCGCTCAACGAATTCGACGGGTTGCGCCGGGCATGTCGACTGCTCAGCGGTCCCCCACACTCGCTGGAGGACCCATGAGCAACCGCATCGATCAAGTGAGCCTCACGCCGACCACCGCGCGCCAGAGCCAGCAGCAGGAGTTCGGAGAGGTGCTCAAGAACACGCTCCAGCAGGGCGCGAAGGTCGCTGGACTGGTGAGCGGCGCCGTCATTCAGGCCATGCCGGGCGCGGGTGTCGTCAGCGCGGCCGTCTCCGCCGTCACCAACTTCGCGAACCAGGGACCGCGTTCGTCGGCCGCTGCGTCGTCGGGAGTCATCAACGTCAACGGCTCGGTCGCGGGTGGCCAGTCGATTTCGGGCGGCGCGGGAGGCGCGAACGCCGCGGTCTCGGGAGACATGAACGGCATGGTGAATGAGATGCGTGCCGAGGCGAACCGCTCGATGGCGATGCAGATGGCGATGCAGCAGGAGAGCCGGGAATACAACACCATCTCCAACATCCTGAAGGTCCGCCACGACTCGGCCAAGGCGGCCATCAACAACATCCGCTGAGGCACGCCATGGCCATCAACCCACTCGGCGGCATCGGCCCCTCAGGCATCTCAGGCTCCGGCTCGGTCTCCAAGACCGCTGACGGCTTCGGCAAGGTGATGAAGGGCCAGACGAAGTCGCCCTCGCAGCCCCAGCGCCTCGAGAACGCACCGATTCCCGCGCAGCAGCAGGTTCGAACGATCGATCGCGCGCAGCCCTGCAAGACGGAAGCGGTCGCGGCGACCAAAGCGGGCAGCCCCACCGAGGTGAAACAGGTCGCAGGGAAGATGCTCGACCAGGTGCAGCAGGCGCAGCACCGAATGGACGAGATCCTCAAGATGGCCGAGTCGGGCAAGTCGTTCAGCCCGGCGGAGCTGCTCTCGCTGCAAGCCCACGTCTACCGCGCCAGCCAGGAGCTCGATCTCGCCGGAAAGGTCGTCGAGAAGGCCACCGGCGGCGTCAAGCAGGTCCTCCAAACGCAGGTCTGATCTCGAAGGCCCCCAATGACTCCCCGACCCCTCATCGTCGTCGCTGCCCTGCTCGTCGCCGCGTGCAAGAGCCAGATTCAACATGGCCTCGACGAGCGCGACGCCAACGAGATCGTCACTGAGCTCACCGCGCGCGGCTTCGACGCCAAGAAGCTCCAGGAGAAGGGCAAGAAGCCCACCTGGGCGATCGAGCTCGAAGATGCCAAGGCGACCGACGCGCTCCGGGTGCTCACCGAGCTCAAGCTGCCGCGAAAGGCCCGGAAGACCACCCAGTCGCTGGTGGAGACCGCCAACCTCATCGAGACGCCGCAGGCCGAGAAGCTCCGTGCGCTCGAAGCGCAGGAAGGCGACATCGAGGAGGCGCTCGAGACGATGGACGGTGTGAAGTCGGCCTCGGTCGAGTTGGTGGTTCCGCCGCCTCCCCGGCCTGGAGCGACGAGCACGCCCTCGAAGGCGTCGGTGCTCCTGCGAGTTCAGCCCGAGGCGCTCGAGCGGTTGCAGCAGCAGCGCGCGGAGCTGCGGTCATTGGTCGCTGCGTCGGTCGACGGACTCAAGGGCGACGACGTGGTGCTCGTTCTCGATCCCGTCGCCGTCCAGGCACCGATCGTTCCCATCGCCATTCAGACGCAGGCGGAGACTGGGAGCCTGCGTCTGTTGGTCGCCATCATGGGCGTGGTGCTCTCGGTACTCGCGGCCGCGCTGATCGTCGTCTTCTTCCGAATGCGCAAGGAAGGGGCGACGCAGCCCACGACCTCAGCGACCGCCTCAGCACCGCCTCCGAATCCGAAGCCGGTGATCTCGACGAACGTCCAGCGACGGGTGGCGTGACATGGCCTCGCCCCGAGCCGCCCACGTGTTGCCTGCACTCAAACCGACGAGAGATCCTCCGCGCATGTCCGGGTTCGCAGAACGCACGACGCTCCTCCTCGTGGCCGTGAAGAAGAGCGAGGCATCGGAGCTCCTCGAGGGCTTCGCGCCCAGCCAGGCCGAGCGCGCGCGGAGCTGTGCGAAGCAGCTGACGACGATGGACTCGGCGACTCGTCAGGCGCGCCTCTCCCATGAGTTTGGGCCCTCCCCTCAGTTCTCTGCGCGGATTCACACCCTCCTCACCCAGGTCCCAGCCGCGCTCCGGGCCGCGCTGATCGCGCATCTCCCTCAACAACTCCGGCCCGCGGGAGCACAGCCTGTGTCGGTCGCGCCCGCCTTGAAAGCGGTGGCCGCCCGTCTCGTCCGCGAGGCCCGCTTCGGCTGAATCTCTCTGCGCGGACCAACGAAAGGCTCGTAGTTTCAGGACCTTGAAGCGGAACAGGGCGTGAACCATCGGCGTTCATGCACGACGCTCCCACCCAGCTATCCGCGGTCTCGAAGGCACAGCCGGCGCGCCCGAAGCCGGTGGGGCGCCGAGTCAGCCTCATTCCCCTGAAGCGTTTCAGCCGCGCGCACCTCGAACTTGCCTCGCGACCTGCGCTCCGAGCCGAGGCGAAAGAGGCGCTCGGCGCGGCGCTCACCAGGGTTGGCGGGCAGCTCGGTCACGCCTTCACCGCCGATTCTCGAGTGCTCGATGGAACCCTGCAGCCGCTGCAGCACCTCGGCCGCGAATCGCTCTTCGTCGTCGTCGAGCTGACGACGGCTTCGACGTTGGCGGTCGTCGAGCTCGAGGGTCCGGTGGTCGCGCACCTCCTGCGGGTAGCGGCTGGGAGCGACATCGGGACAGCTGTGGTGAACACGCTCACCCGGATCGAGTCCGCGGCGATGGGCTGGCTGGCGCTGAGTGCGATCGCGGGGCTCCGCTCAGTTCCTGGCTTCGACGCCCGCTATGGCGCCCGTCTCGTCTCACTGACCGTCGACCGCGGAGAGGCGCTGCGCGCGATCGACCCCACCGTGCGTCACTTCGCGATCGAACTCCAGCTCACCGGCGAACACCCCATCGGTGTCGCGCGGATCCTCGTGCCCGCGAAGATGCTCCAGCTCGCGATCCAGTCTTCGCCCGCGACCGAAGCGCCTCCTGCGCAGGAGGTCGTGCTCTCCGCGACGCTCGAGGCATGCGTCCGCTTCGGCCGGGCCTCGATCGCCATCGGCGACGTCGGCCGGCTCACCGAAGGCGATGTGATCGTCTTCGCAAAGACGGCCCTCCGCGATGGGCACCTCCTCGGTCCCGTGCGGCTCCTCACCCGGACCTTCGAGGTCGCCGGCGAGCTCGGTTCCGACGGCCTCGCGATTACCACCCTCACCCCTCACACCCCGGAGTCCCCAATGGCCACCACCATCACCGTCAACGTCGAGATCGAATTGACCAGCATTCAGCTGCCGATTCGCCAGCTGGGCACGGTTGCGCCTGGCTCGGTCCTGCCGCTGCACATCAACGCCGCCCAGCAAGTGACGCTCCGCATCGATGGGCGGCGAATCGCTCTCGCCGAGTTGGTCGAGGTCGAAGGAGAGATCGGTGCACGCATCACCGCGATGCTCGAGGAGGCACCGTGAACGCGCTCAGTCCGCGCGCCAAGCTGATCGCCGTTGGCGCCTGCACCTCGGCCCTCGCCCTCGCCGCTGCCGTCTCGAGCGGCTCATTCACCACCGGGGCACGAATCGTCCTCGGGGCACTGGCCATCGCCGGCCTGGCCGCCTGGGCGCTCCGCCAGAAGGGGCTCGCGTTGCCGGGTCGGTTCGCCAAGACGCCTCGCCTCCAAATCGTCCAGAAGATTGGGCTTTCCGCCCGGTCAGGGGTCGCCCTCGTCGACGTGGACGGCCGATCGTTCCTCATCGTCCACGGTGAGGGAGGAACGCGGATCCGCCGCGTGTCTTCTCGCGCGGCTGTCCTGGCGCAGAGCCTGAAGGAGAGCGCTTCATGAACGCCCTCGCCTTCGCTTCGACCGTCCTCACCCGCGAACCCGGCTCACTGCAGGTCGAAGCGGGGTCGTTGGCGAGCAACCAGGTGCAGATGATGGTGCTGATGGGCGCGCTGGCGCTCGTGCCCTTCGTCATCGTGATGCTCACCAGCTTCTCGAAGATCGTGGTGGTGCTGTCGATGGTTCGTTCTGCGCTCGGCACCCAGCAGGCCCCACCGACGATGGTGTTGACGGGCCTCGCAGCCGTGCTGTCGGCACACGTGATGTCGCCCACGATGGAGAAGATGTGGGAGACCGGCCGCGAGGTCGAAGCGGAGGTCGGGTTCTCTCGAGAGCTGGGGTCGCACGCGACGGAGATTGCCGCCCCGTTGCGCAGCTTCCTCGTCAAGCATGGCAGCGCCGAGGAGCGGGCTCGCTTCGTCGAGATGGCCAAGGAGCTCCGCGCTGGCGACGAGACCGCTGTCGCCGCCGTCTCGGAGGACGATCTCTCGGTGGTCATTCCGGCCTTCGTGATCACCGAACTCAAGGAAGCCTTCATCATCGCCTTCCTGATCTTCCTCCCGTTCCTCGTTCTCGACATGCTGCTGGCGAACGTGCTCCTCGCCCTGGGCATGCAGACCCTCAGCCCCAGTCAGGTGAGCTTGCCGTTCAAGATCCTCCTCTTCGTGGCGGTCGATGGATGGGCGCTTCTCAGCCGCGGCCTCATCCTCGGATACCAGTGAGGGGCCTTCCGCTGCGCTGGATGCGGGCTTTGGCAACCTAAGCTATTTCAATATTTTACCTTGGTGCACGGGCTGCTTCGGGAGGTGTCTGCCATGGAGACCTCCCAAATCCTCGCGCTCGCCCGTGAAGCCCTGCTCCTGATGGTCCTGGCCTCGGCGCCGCCGATCCTGTCGAGCCTCCTCATTGGGTTCCTGATGAGCTTCCTCCAGGCGACGACGTCGATTCAGGAGAGCACGCTGTCGGTCGTTCCCAAGCTGTGCGCTGCGGTGCTGGCGCTGGTGATCGCCGGCCCGTGGATTGGGCAACAGCTCACGCGGTTCACGACCCAGCTCTTCCTCATCCTCCCGGAGATCGTGTCGTGAGCTCGCTCGGAGCTTGGCTCACCGACGAGTTCATCGCGGCACACGTGCTCTCGGTCGCGGTGATCGCCGCGCGGCTCCTCCCCGTCGCGTTCCTGTGCCCGCTCTTCGGAGGCCAGCTCGCTCCGACGACGGTGAAGCTGGGCTTGGTCCTCTCGTTCGCGATCTTCCTCCACGCGGCGGCGGGCATCGAGGCGCCTCAGACGGCGACGACGTTCGGGCTCCTCGCGGTGGTGTTCAAGGAGTTCATCCTCGGCACCACCATCGGGCTCATCGCGGCGCTCCCCTTCGATGCGGCGCGCATGGGCGGCCGATTCATCGATCTCTTCCGCGGCTCCTCTGCGGAGGCTGCACTCCCGATGGCTGGCACGAAGGAATCGGCGAGCGGTGATGCGCTGTACCAGCTGCTCCTCGCGCTGGTGGCCGCGGGAGTCGTGATGCCGCTCGCGCTCTCGGGCTTCTTTCGCAGCTACCTCCTCGCGCCACTGGGCACCTTCACCCACACCGAGGCCGTGGTGATGGAGGTCGTTGGTCTCGTCGGAACGGCCTTCGGCACCGGCCTCGCGCTCGGCGCGCCCATCGCCGGCGTTTCGCTCGCCGTCGACGCGCTGATGGGCCTGGCATCTCGCGCTGCGTCGAGCATCAACCTCCAGGAGACGGGCGCACCGCTTCGCATCCTCGGCGGCGGGGCCGTGCTGTGGTTGACCGTGGGGGTCATCATCGACCGGCTCCTGGCCTTCGTCGCTGGTACGCCGGACAGCCTCCACCGCGTCCTGGAGCTCGGCCGATGAGCGAGAAGACCCATCAACCGACCGAGCAGAAGCGCCGCAAGGCTCGCGAGGACGGCAACCTTCCGAAGAGCAAGATGCTCTCGGCCGCCGCAGTCACGCTGGGCGGGCTCGCCGGAACGCTGGTGTTCGCCAAGAGCTCGGCCGCGCAGCTCATCGGCTTCACCCAGCGCTTGCTCTCCCTCTCGGGTGGTGCGCCCGAAGCCGAGCTCCTCGAGGGAATCCGCCTCCTCGGCGTGTGCCTTGCCCCAACCCTCGCCGGCGCGCTGTTCGGGGCGCTGGCAGCTGGGCTCCCAATGGCCGGCATCCAGCTCAATCTCTCGTTGGTTCAGCCCAAGCTCGAGAACCTCGATCCCAGCAAAGGCCTGAAGAAGCTCGTCAGCCCGCGCCAGGCCCTCGAGCTGCTGAAAGGCCTCGCGGTGGCCGTGGTCGTCGCCCTCGTCCTCTGGAACGGAATCGAGGACTCCGCGCCTGCGGTGTTGAAGACGCTCCAGCACGACCCGCTCACGGCGTTCCACGTTCTCGTCACGGCGCTCTCCCCACTCGTGCTCAAGGCCAGTGCGCTCCTTCTGGTGCTCGGAATCGGCGACTACGCGCTCGCCCGAATGCGTCACACGAAGGACCTGATGATGTCGCACGACGAGGTGAAGCAGGAGCACAAGAACAGCGAGGGAGACCCGCACACCAAGGGCAAGCGGAAGCAATTGATGAAGAAGATCGCGATGGGAGGGCCGGCACGTGGGGTGCAGAAAGCGACCGCCGTGGTCGTGAACCCCACCCATATCGCTGTCGCCCTCCGCTACGACGAGTCGGAGTGCGATGCCCCCTACCTCGTCGCCCGTGGCCGGGAGGAGGACGCCTTGGCACTCCGTCGCGAAGCAAAAGCTCTTGGAATTCCAGTGGTTCGAGACGTTCCGTTGGCCCGTTCGCTCGTGCACTACGACGTCGGCGAGGAGGTTCCCGAGGAGCTCTACCAGGCGGCGGCTGCAGTGCTCCGGGTCGCCCTCGAGTCCGCAGAGTCGAGCCAGTCCGAAGCGCAAGACGTCGCTGCCGTCCTCGTGAAGGAGACTCCGTGAACTCGCTCATCGACAAGGCCCTCGGCCGCGCGCGGACCCAGTCGGACGTGATCCTCGCGGTGGTGATGGCCGCGATCGTCGGCTCGATGATCGTGCCCTTGCCGCCCTGGCTGCTCGACGTCGGCATCGCGATCAACCTCGCGGCGGCGGCTGCACTCTTGGTGGCGGCCCTCTACGCCAAGGACGCACTCAAGGTCGCGAGCTTCCCCACCCTGCTCCTCATCACCACCCTCTTCCGACTGTCGATGAACGTGTCGTCGACACGGCTCGCGCTGAGCGAGGGCCACGCTGGCGAGATCATTCAGGCCTTCGGCGAGTTCGTGGTGCGCGGCGACTACGTCGTGGGCGCCGTCATCTTCCTCATCCTCACGTTGGTGCAGTTCCTGGTGGTGGCGAAGGGCGCGGAGCGTGTGGCCGAAGTCGGCGCGCGCTTCACCCTCGACGCGATGCCCGGCAAGCAGATGTCGATCGACGCCGATCTGCGCGCCGGCGCGATCTCGCAGGACCAGGCACGGGCGCGGCGGCGTGAGCTGGAGCGAGAGTCGCAGCTCTTCGGCTCGATGGACGGCGCGATGAAGTTCGTGAAGGGTGACGTGATCGCCGGGCTGGTGATCACCGCGGTCAATCTGGTGGGCGGCATCGTCATCGGCACCTTGCAGAACGGCATGTCGGTCGCCGAGGCGGCGGGCACCTATGCCCTCATCTCGATCGGCGACGGGCTCGTCTCGCAGATTCCTTCGTTGTGCATCGCGGTCGCTGCCGGCCTCGTGGTGACGCGGGTTGCCTCGGAGTCGGAGGAATCCTCCTTGGGCAGCGACATCGGCTCGCAGTTCTTCGGCCAGTGGAAGGCGCTCTTCGTGGTCGCGGGCCTCTGTCTGCTCCTCGCGCTGATGCCGGGCATGCCGCACTTCACCTTCGTGGCGATCGCGCTCGCGCTCAGTGCCGTCGCGTTCGGCCTCAAGCGCGTGCAGGACAAGCCCACGCCGACCAACAGCGTCGCCAAGCAGGCCTCGCCAGCCGAGCGCAAGTCGCCCGAGTTGAACCCTGGGGTGTCGCCCCTCACGCTCGATCTCTCGGGTGATCTCACCTGGCTGGTCGAAGAACTCGACGGGCAGTTCGCGAAGGTCGATCTCGACACGGTCCGGGAGCGGGTGCACCTCGACTTGGGTGTGAAGCTCCCGGGCTTCCGGGTGCGCACGGGTGCTCCCTTGGCGGCCGGTGGCTGGGCGCTGTCGATCGACGAGATCCCAGCTGGGCGGGGAGCGATCGGCGAGGTGCGCTTCGTCACCACGGCCAATGGGAACGAACTGTCGGCGATGGGCATTCAGGGAACTCCGATTGCCGACGCAGTGCTCGGTCGGCCGCTCATGAGCGTTCGACCGGAGGACGAGGCCAAGGTTCGGGCTGCTCGGCTGCCGCTGCTCTCGGCGCGCGAGTACGTCTGCGAGCACCTCATCGTTCAGCTGAAGAAGCGCGCGCATCAATTCCTCGGCGTTCAGGAAGTGCAGGCCTCGCTGAGCGCGATGGAGAACTCGCACGGCGCCTTGGTGAAGGAGGCGCTGCTCAAGGTGCCGCTGCCGCTGATGACCGACGTGCTCAAGAAGCTGCTCGCCGAGCAGGTGAGCATTCGCAACCTCAAGGGCATCTTGGACGCATTGGTGTCGCCGAGCACCTCAGGCGACGCGCTCCAGCTCGCCGACAAGTGCCGCCAGGCGCTCTCGCGGCAGATCTCGCACCAGTACGCCCCGTCGGGCTCGCTGTTCGCGTACCTGGTCGATCCGAGCATCGAGGAGACCCTGCGCACCGCGGGCGTGGGCATCGATCCGAGAGACGCTGGCGCGATCCTCGAAGGGATGAAGTCGGTCGCGCGGCAGGGCCGTGCGGTGTTGCTGGCGTCTCCCGACATTCGGCGAATGCTCAAGAAGCTCGTCGAGGGCGCGTTTCCCGAGGTGGCCGTCCTCACCTTCGCGGAGCTCGACCCCGAGCTGCAGGTGCGGCCGGTCGGTCGGCTCGCGCCGGTGAGCCTGTGAGCGATCGAGTCCGTCCGTCCTCGCAGACGCCAAGTCCCTCGCTGAACGCCCACCCACGCCGAAAACACCCATCGTTTCGGGGCGATAGACAGGCAGGCGAGTTGCTTTGGCAGCCGTCCATGAAACCGACCCTCCCCCTCCTCGTCCTGCTTGCCGCGTGTGGTCCCCAGAACCAACTTGAGTGCTCCGTCGACGCCAACTGCGGGCTCGGTCTTCGGTGCGATGCAAATCGCTGCGTCTCAGCGCCCACCCCTCCGACCATCTCGGTGGCCCAAGGCATTCCAAACGAGACGTGCGAGACCGCGCTCACTGCAGACGTCGGGCTGACACGGGGGACGACGCGAGGGGCGAGACGAGACTACTCGCCGAGTGGTTGCTACCAGCCCGCTGGGACCGGCGGAGAGGTCGTGTACCGCTTTCGTGCACCGGCTCAGCAGTACCTGAAGTTTTCCGTCCGCTCGCTCACTCCCGGCTTCACCCCGGCGCTGTATTTCACCCCAGCCACATCAGCCTGCGCGCAGGCGATCGAGTCGAAGAACTGTGGGACCGTCGCAGAAGGGATTTCGCCGTTCCCCGAGCTCTTTCTTTTCGTTGGTTCGACGACGGATGGCGAAGGGGAGTTTGAAATCGCGATCGAAGTCCGGCCGCCCTCAAACGTTGGCGGCGGTTCGGCGTCCGGTGGCGGTTCAGCGTCCGGTGGAGGCGGCAGTCGAGGGGGCGGCAGCTCTGGAGGGTCAGCGGGTGGTTCTTCAGGCGGCTCGGCGGGCGGCTCGGCGGGTGGCTCGGCAGGAACGACTCCGCAGGCGACGTCGCTCGACGACTTCGCCTCTGCCTCGGCGATCCGCAGGCCCAGCTTCGCAGTCGACAGCGCTGGAGTGCGTCACGTGGCCTTCATTCGCACGGGGCAGATTCGGTATGGCCGATGTGCCGCTGCCTGTACCCAACGTGCGAACTGGCGGTTCCTCACAGTCCCGAACGCTCCTGGACGCGAGGTGTCAATGGCCGTCTCGAACTCTGGCAAGGTGGGCCTCGCGTGGACGAGCTTCACACCCGAGCTGGTCGGGTATTCCGAGTGCTCCGCGGCTGACTGCACGAATGCCACGGCCTGGGCGAGCCTCTCGATGCCCGCGAGCATTCCGAGCCTCAAGTCGAACGCCATCTTCGACGGGAACGGCGTGTTTCAGGTGGTGCTCGACCAGTCGGACACTGACGATCAGCTGCTCGCCTGCCCAGCCAACTGCACGAGTTCGCAAGCCGCTTGGTTCGCGATGCCGACCGGCCTTTCGTGCGTCGACGCATCGCTCGCGCAGAACGGCGGTGAGGTTGGGATCGCGTGCGTCGGCGTGGGGCAGAACGTCACCTTCAGGAACGTCCTGATTAGCCGCCCCAATGGTGTGCTCACTGCTGCCTTCGGTGCAACGATCGCCACGATTGCGAATGACGCGTGGGCGTCGGCGGGCGTCGACCTCCAGTACGCCAATGGCCGGCCCCGGCTCACCTTCACCAGCACCACTCGCGCGACGCGGCTCGCCTGGTGTTCGTCGTCGTGTGGCACCAGCTCGTCTTGGGACTCGATGCAGTTCAACAACCCTTCCCCGTCCTCGTCGCCCTGGAGCGCAATCGCCGTGAGCGCGAGCGACATCCCCACTCTGGTGTACGTGCAGGGGGACACGCTGTTCGCGCGTCGGTGCACCTCCGGAAGCTGCTACTCGCTCACGGGTCTCTACTCTTCGGTCAGTGCGGACACCAACGCGCAGGCGTACTCTCCTCAGCGGTTCCCGATCCCCACCAACTGTCGACCCGCCGAGGTGCCCTTCGCGCAGAGCTTCACCGGAGAGTTCTCGCGTGCGGTGAACGTCGCCGGCCACACCGAGATCGTGACGGTCGCGTTCGATGTCGGGGGCTGCAACATCAACGATGCGACCGAGGCGAACTGGCACCTCCGGTATGCCGTCGTGCCGTAGGCATGAACGACTTCCCTCGTCCGACGCCCCCCCCCCAGTCGAACTGCCTGAGGCGGTCGCCTGACGACTCCGCTCGCTCCGACGCCGCGGAGCGCGAGGCGTCCTACGCGAAGACCGTCGCTCCGCTTCGACGCTCGAGGCGAATGACGGTCGCGCCGGCCCTCTCGAGGACGCTCGTGATTTCCTTCGCGTGGGTGGTGACGATCAACTGACTCTGCTTCGAGCCGGCGACGAGCTGGGCGGCGAGGGGCTCGAGGAGCGAGGGATGCAAGCTCGTCTCCGGTTCGTTGAAGGCGAGCAACGGCGCGGGGCGCGGAGAATGGAGTGCTGCGAGCAGACAGAGGTAGCGGAGCGTGCCGTCAGAGAGTTCTCGCGCGCTCAGCGATCGCAGCAACCGCTCCTGGCGAAGCCGAAGCTCCAGCCGTGCGCCCGGCTCCACCTCGAAACGCGCTCCCTGGAGACCCGCGGCAACGGCCTCGTCCAGTCGCGCGCTGTCTCCGATGACACGAATCGTTCTGGAGGGCTGCCGCGAGATCGTGCCCGTCGTCGCTGAGGACCGGCGTCCGAGTGGCGACCTGAGGCTCGCGAACGGGCGCGCCGAGACCAGTCGAGAAGTGATGGTAGAAGCGCCAGCTCCCGAACTGCTGCTGAGCCGCTGCGAGGAGCGGAAACCGCTGCGGCTCCGAGACCTGGGAGAGCACCGACTCGCTGGGGAGCAGGGTCGCGGTGAGGAGCTGACGGCGCCCGTCCGCGTCGCGAGCGAAGACCGCGCCCGACTTCCGCTCGAGCACGACGTGGCGTGCGCCGCCGTCCCGAACCCACATCGTCTCGGATTTCAGCTCCGGGTCGAGCGCGAAGTGGGGCGGCTCTTTGGGAACGAACGGCTCAGGACCGCACAGCAGCTCGTACTCGAAGTCGTCGAAGCGAACCGAGAGGCCCATGCGCACCGGCTCGTTCTTCTTTCGGGGGCCAGCGAAGACGACGGACGGAATTCCGCCTTCCTCGGCGAGCAGTCGGGCGAAGGTTCCGCGCGTCGCGGCCTGAAGGAGCACGAGTGCGCGGTAGACGTTCGTCTTCCCGACGCCATTGGAGCCTTCGATGACGGTGAGACGCCCGAGATCGAGGCTCAGCGAGCGGATCGAGCGATAGCCCTCGATGCTCAGCTGCGAGAGCACGGCAGCGCTCGCGCGTTTACGGCGTGTTCGACGACGACGGGAGCGGCGGCACCTTGCCGTCCGGGCCGGGCCGATTGACGCGGTCCTTCAGCTCCTTGCCCATGCGGAACCGAATGCCGCGCTTGGCCTTCACGGGGATCGGCTCACCCGTCTTCGGGTTGCGGCCCTGGTAGGCGCCGTAGTGCTTCACGTGGAAGGCGCCGAGGCCGCGAATCTCGATGTTCTCACCGGCGACGAGCGCATCCTTCATCGCGTTGAAGATCACGTCGACCGTGGCTTCGGCCTGCTTCTGGGTGATGCCCTTCTTCTGCACCAGGATGTTGACGAGGTCGGATTTGAGCACCGCGGTCCCCCTAGGGATCAGGTCTTGATGCCCGGAACTCCTGGGCTTTCCCGAGAGGTTACCCTTGGTTTGCTCAACCTCGCAAGAAAGCTACCCTTTTCGTTCATCCTCAGGGAGCAAGGCGAGGTCGGCCCAGGTAATTTTCTTGAGTTTTTCAACACTTACCTCGTCGGCCGAGGCAAAGAGGCGGGCGGCTTGATCGAACTGCCCCGTACGGGAAAGGCGCTCACGGTGAAGGGTTCGGGCCGCTCCACCGACTGCTTCGGAGATGTCGGCGACCGTCAGCTGCACGAGATCTTTCGCGGGAATCAGCGCGTTGTTCTCGGTCTTCACGAGCCCGGCCTTGGCGAGGCTCGCGACCGACTCTTCCACCCGTTGCGTCGGCATCTTGAGCTGGAGCGCGAGGCCGAGCGGTGACGGCCCGGGCACCTGGGCCATTCTCGCGCGAGCGATGAGCTGGGCGATGCGGGTGGCGATGAGTTCCTCGCTGCGTGGGTGGGCGAGGAGATCGCGGAACTCGTCGTGAAAGTCCGCGTGCTCGACCGCGTAGGCGAGGCGGGCACCCGACAGCACGATGTACCAGCTGACGTAGACCCAGGTGAGGAAGAGCGGTGCGTTGCCGAGGGCGCCGTAGACGACGTTCGCGGAGAAGAAGAGCGAGGCGATGCTCCCGTAGGCGCGGCGGGTGATCTCCCAGGCGATTCCGGCGACGGCGCCTCCCAAGATGGCACTGCGCCAGGGAACGTGGGCGTGGGGAGCGATCTTGTAGAGCAGCGCGAAGACGATGACGGCGGCGAGGACCGAGCCGACGGCGAACGCGATTCCAGGTGCGGGGAAGTTGGCCCACACCAACAGGCGCTTCATTCGCTCGCTCCCCAGCAGCGAGACGGCCATCGCGATGGGGCCGATCAGCAGCACGCCGAGGTACATGCCGAGGGTGCTGAGGATCGGGCGGGAGCGCCGAATCGCCCAGACGTCGTTGAGCGAGGCGTCGAGGTGCCGGAGCATCACGCCGGAAGAGATGAGCAGCACGAGGAAGGACAAGCTCGAGCCGGTCGGTGAGTTGGCGGCCGCGCGGAAGGCCGCGAGGAACTCCTCGGCCCGCTCCCGCCCGCCAGGGTTGAGGATGTCGCGGAAGAACGTGGTGACCCGCAGCTCCACCTCACCGGATCCGATGGCGTGCACCAGGGCGAGGATCACCGCCGCAAGCGGAACCAACGAGGTCAAGGTGATGAAGGTGAGGTTGCCGGCACGCAACGCCAGCTTCTCTCCGCGGTAGCCGATGACGACCGCGATCAGCAGCTCCCAGAACCGCCGCAGGGTGAGGGTGCGCTTCGAGGGGCCGCTCGCCGGAATCGACGGTTCGATCGAAGTGGCGGGTGTCGGCTCCACGGCGTGCCTCAGCGGCGCACCAAGATGCGCTCGATCAGCTCCCTCGACACCTGCGAGAGCTCGACGAAGACGACGCCCATGCCCTTTCGCGAACCGCGCTCCACCACCCGCACGACCTCTCCCACGCCCTCGATCGTCTCGAGTTCGTCTTGGATCACGGTGAAGCGGAGGTTGACACGGGTGCCGATCGGCAGCGGCTCATCTGAGCGGATGAAGACGCCCGACCGGCTGATGTTGGTGACGTACTCGTCGATGAACTGATCGACGGTCTCGAACTCGTGGTTGATCGTCTTCCGCGCTGAGACACGTCGCTCGACGGTACGGGCCATGAGTCACTCTCCAGCTGCGTCGGTTCGCGGACTCCCGTTTGGAGCGGAGGGACGCGGGCGGTTCTGGTTGTTCCCGCCACCGCCGCCGCCACCGCCACCACCGCCACCACCTCCTCCGCCACCCCGATCTCCCCGATCGCCGCGATCGCGATCTCGATCACGGCCGCGGTTCTTCCGGCCGCCGCGATCGCGATCACCCCGATCGCCACCTCCCCCGCTTCCACCGCCGCGCTGCTCGAAGCGACCACCTTCGTTGCCCTGGGGTTTCCGGGCCGGTCCACCGCTCATCTCGAACTCGACGACGCTGGTGGCGACCTTCAGCTCGACGCCGCTCACTGGCCGCGCGTAGATGTCGTACTGCTCGCGGTGGTACTGCGGCTGAGCTCGAACCTGGATCGTCTTGTTGTACCGATCCATCAGGTGGCGCAGCTCTTCGCGCTCTTCGCCCTGCAACACGTTCGAGACCTCGGTCTGACACTGCACGACGAGGGTCGGGTCCTTGTAGGCCGGCCCGCTGCGACGCAGCTCGCGGAAGATCTCGTAGGCCACCGTGGTGGCCGACTTCACCGAGCCCTGGCCGTTGCAGTACCCGCAGTCTTCGTGGAGCACCCGGCCGAGCGACTCGCGCACGCGCTTGCGGGTCATCTCGACGAGGCCGAGCTCGCTGATGCGCAGCACGTTCGTCTTGGCCTTGTCGCGGCCGAGCGCTTCCTGGAGCGCCTTGAACACCTTGTCGCGGTTCTGCTGCTTCTCCATGTCGATGAAGTCGCAGATGATGATGCCGCCGATGTTGCGCAGCCGGAGCTGGTAGACGATCTCCTTCGCCGCCTCGGTGTTGATCTTGAGGATCGTGTCTTCGAGGTTCTTCTTGCCGACGTAGCGGCCGGAGTTCACGTCGATGGCGGTGAGCGCCTCGGCCTGATCCATGATCAGGTAGCCGCCCGACTTGAGCCACACCTTGCGCGCCGAGGCCCGCTTGATCTCCTCCTCGATGCCGAAGGCGTCGAAGATCGGCTCTTCGCCCTCGTGGAGCTTCACCCGTTCCTTCAGCGCCGGATCCTGCGCCATCACGAAGCCGAGCACCCGTTCGTACTCGTCACGATCGTCGATCACGAGCTGCTCGACGTCCTGGGCGAAGAGGTCGCGCGTCGCGCGGAGGATCAGATCGAGGTCGGGGTGCACCAGGCCCGCGCGGTGGGTCTTCTCGCTGGTGCGGACCGTCTCGTTCCACACCTCGATGAGGAAGCGAATGTCGGCCTCGAGCTTCTCGGTGGAGACGTTCTCGGCGACGGTGCGCACGATGAAGCCCGTCCCGGGTGGGCGGAGGCGGTCGACGATCTCACGGAGCCGGCGGCGCTCCTTCTCGTTGGAGATGCGGCGGCTGATGCCGACGTGATCGACGGTCGGCATGAACACGAGGTGGCGACCGGGAATCGAGATGTGCGAGGTGACGCGCGCGCCCTTGGTGCCGATGGGATCCTTCGAGACCTGCACCAGCACTTCCTGGCCGACCTTGAGGAGCGCCTCGATGCGGGCCTCCTTGCGCGGCGCGTGCTCCGGCTTCCGCTGTTTCTGGTGCTGCTTCTGGTGTTGGTGCTGCTGCTGCTCCTTGAGCTTGAGATCGCGCGGGGCTTGAGAGCGAGGCGCCTCGACGGCGCCCTCGGCAGCGGCGGTGGCATCGGCTGGAGCGGGAACGGACTCGGCGGGTGTGGTGCCTTCGGCGGCCTGGGCGACGGCGGCGTCGACGACCTCGGAGCCTGACGGGGTGGCCGCGAGCTCCTTGGCGGCCTCGACGACCTCGGCACCGCTCGGGGTGACGGCTGCGAGCTCCTTCGCGGCTTCGACGACCTCTGCGCCGCTGGGAGGAGCGCTCGTCTCCTCGGCTGGCGCGGGCAGTGGAGGGGTCGCGTCGGGACCTGGATCGGCCGCCTCGGGCGCAGGCGCGAGCTCTGGGGCAGGGGCAGCCAGCGCCTCGGGAACCTCGGGGCTCGAAGGAGGAGGCGCCACGTCCTGGGCGTTCTCGTCGGGCACATCGGTGACGTCGTCGTCGTGTTCGCCTTCGGTCAGATCGAACTGATGCCGGGTGACGTCGGGATCGAAGAGGACGTCGCCCACGTAGAGGAACGCGGCCTTCTCCTCTCCGATGTCGACGAACGCCGCCTGCATGCCTGGGAGGACGCGAGTGACGCGCCCCTTGTAGACGTTGCCGACGATGCCCTTGTCCTTCTTTCGCTCGAGATAGAACTCAGCGATCGAACCGTTTTCCACCAGCGCGACGCGCGTCTCGCGCCCAGCCGCGTTGATGACGAGAATGCTGCTCATGTGACGAACCTGCCTGGGCAGCTGAACGACCGTGTGGCTCCGGACGGGAGGCGGAGAACGACGGGTTCAGACTGCCGAAGAATGGCTGGAGGCTGGCCCGCAAGGCCGCCCTCGCTCGATGTGCACCTTGAGGTGTCATGCCGCGAAGGTCGACCAAACGCTGGACCTCCCGCCGGTTGAACTGGCCGCCCGAGGGAAAATGGGGGGCGGAAACCCGTGTGGATCCCCGGTCTTGGGCGAGTTGCCGTCGAGCGAGGCCCGTCAAAATTCGAGACCGCGTGAGTTTGCCATGAATCGGCCCTGAAAGGAACGAGTTGGTCACCCGTCGTGCCACACCGCGCTACACCTCACGCCTCGGCTTGGGGCTTCTCGATGCGGGTGCCGCCCTTGCGGCGGACGAGGCGAAGGGCGAGCCAGTCGGTCCCGAGGAGCAGCCGGCGATTGTCTTCGAGACCGAGCTCGAAGCCGGCCATGCGGAGGAAGTGCTCGGTGGGGGAGAACGGGGTTTCGGCGGAGGGGATGACGACCCAGATCGACCCGGTGAGGTTCATCTGCTGCACGGCGCGAGACAGGTGTTCGACGAGCGCCAGCTTCTGGAGCGCGAAGAGGATCATCAGATCGATGCCCGTCTTCGACTGTTCGACGAGCGCCGCGCCGTCGGGGAGCGCTCCCAGCGCCTCGAGGAAGCCCTTGGGCGCGTTGCGAACGCTGACGTTCATGCCGGGCCGAATGCCGAGCAGCGAGACCAGGAGCTCGGGAGGCCCAAAGCTCACCGCCGCACCTCGAAGCCAGCCAGCGAGGGGTCGCGATCGAGCTCTTTCATCACCACCTCGTCGACCCGGGCTTCATCGGGCCCGCGGCGGCACCACTCCACGAACTGACCGACGGCCAGCACGGGCCCTGAGGCGACCGCTTCGACGTCGCCAGTCGGGAGGTTGCGGACCCAGCCAACCAGTCCGCGCTTGAGCGCCTCGTCACGCGCGCTCGCGCGGTACGACACCCCCTGGACCAGGCCGGTGATTCGGAGGTGGACGGTTCGCAAGGACACGAGGGGAGCGGCAGATAGCACGAGGCTGCGTCAGATGTAGCCGAACCGGCGGCGCAGCGCCCACTCCGAGCCCATGATCATCACCATCAAGACGAGCCAATACCAACGATCCCAGGTGGGCTGATCGCGCGAGCGCCCGACCTCCACCAAGGGCGGTTCCTTGAAGGGCACGTCGGAGAGGGAGAAGGACGTCGAGTCGAAGAAGGCGCCGTGCGTGGTGGTCGCGATCTCCTCGAGGAGAGCGGCGTTCACCCGGGCATCGGCGAGCTCGGGGCCGGCGGCTCGAACCGCGACGGCGTCGGTCATCTCGCCGAGCACCTTCTCTCCTTGGGTCGCGCGGCCGACGATCTTGTACGGCCCGGCCGGCACCGAGGGGAACTCGACGTGCGCGGTGCCATCGGCGTTCGCGGCGACGGTCTGGTGCGCGGCGACGCTCCCGTCGTCAGCGGAGATGAGCTCGATCGTCACCTGCGCGCCGGGGACGGGTTGGAAGTCGCTCGAGCGGGCGACGGCCGAGACCCCGACTGGTTTGCCCGGCTCGATGGTGGGTGCGTCGGCGGAGACGGACATCGAGGTGAGCTCGGGATCGCGCACCAGCCAGCGCACCGCGTTGTTCCAGAAGCGCTCGTAGACGCGGCTGGGGCTCCCGGTCGCGTGCGAGGTGAAGGCCCAGGACCAGCTCCCGTCGGTCGACAGCGCCAGCACCCGGCCCCGCCCGTATTCCCAGATCGAGAGGATGGGCGCGTTCTTCCCGTCGACCACGGAGAACGGGTTGTCGAGGAGGACGGTGGCTCCGGGGCGTGGGCGCACGGCGTTCATTCCGGCGATCGGCGGCATCGCGTCCCACGCGGCTTCGGTCGACTGCGAGGCGTTGCCCAGCGCGGTGATGGGGTGTCGCGCGCCCTCGGGAGTGAGCCGCACCTTGAAGGGCGCGGGATCGGAACCGCCCGCCGAGATCACCGGGAGCACGTCGGCGAACGAGGGCCGCCGGGCGTCGCCGAAGGTGCGGTCGCCTCCGACGTAGGCCAGCGCGCCTCCGTTGAGCAGGTATTGCTTGATCGAGTCCTCGTACATCTCGAGGGCGATGCTCGGATCGTCGTTGTTGAAGTTGAGGATCGCGAGGAGATCGAAGGTGTTCACCTTCTCACGGAAGATCTCGTCGCGCGGGAACGGGATCAGCGAGAGTTCGTCCTGGCTCACCCCGGGATCATCGGGCGAGTTGCGCAAGATGTAGAAGCTGATCAGCTCGACGTTCGCGTCTTGCTTGAGCAGCCCGCGCAAGAAGCGCTCGTCCCAGGTGGGGCGCCCAGCGACGAGCAGCACGCGCACCCGATCACGAATGACCTTCAGGGTGAAGGCGCGCGAGTTGTTCTCGGTGACGGCCTCGTCCTGAAAGACGGGCACCGACACGGTGTAGACGAAGCGGCCGGTCTGGTCGGGCGCGAAGGTGAACTTGGCGACCTGGAGATCGTCGTCGGAGCCGAACTTCAGCGGGGTCGTCGCCACCACCCGGCCATCGCGCTTCAAGACCGCCTGGGTCGCCTGGCCGGAGAAGCCGCGCGCGCGGATCTCGACCTCGGCGGTGATCGAGTTCCGCACGAAGGCGAAGTCGTCGACCTTGATGCCGTCGATGGCGAGATCCTTGAGGCCGCCCTCCCCGACCGCGACCGTCGACACCGGCACGCCATAGTCCTGCAGGACCTGGCGCGCCCGGCCGCTGACGCCCTGAGTGAGCTCGGCGTTGTCGGCGCCGTCGGAGAAGACGAGCACTCCGGAGAGTTTTCGGGCGCTGGTGCCCTCCGAGGCCTTGAGCGATCGCAGCGAGGCGAGCAGATCGGTCTTGCCGCCACGGGCCGGGTCCAGCTCGAGTTGCTTCGAGGTGACGGGCGAGAGCTCGGAGTCGAAGCCCATCAGCTCGAACGAGAACCGATCCTTCAGGGCCTCCATCTGGGGCGCGAGCGCGTTCACCGCCTCCGCCACCGTGGCGCTGCGGCTCTTGCCTCCCACCGAGGTGGGGAAGTTCATCGAGGCCGAGCGATCGATCAGCACCGCGATGCGGTTCTTCACCCGGGCGACGCTCACGCGACGAAGCCCCGGCTCGATCAAGAAGAACAAGGCGCAGATCGCGGCGAGAATTCTCAGGCCCCAGAGCGCCCACCTTCGCGAAGGAATCGGCTCACGGGCGACCCCGAGGCAGGCGAGCACGGCGGCGATCAGCAACGCGGCACCGAGCCCCCAGAGCGCCCAGACCGGCAGCGCCGAGAGGCTCACCAGCTTCCAGGTGTCGATCGCGGTCGAGTCCACGGAAGAGTGGTCAGCGCCTCCGCCGCATGATCTCGAGGATGTGCACGCCGTCGTCCTTGTAGTCGAGGCACAAGGAGTACATCGCGATGTTGATGGCGAGCCGGGTGGCGTACTCGCGCTGCCGCTCTCCGCCAGGCGTGACTTCGTATTCGAAGGTGCCGGACTCGTCGCGAGCGAGCGCGCCCATGACGTCGTTCTGCGAGTAGATGACGGCGGCGCGCTTGCCGATCGTCCACGCGTCGAGCTGCGCCGAGGTGAGGTACCGGCCGGGCGCCGTGTCCAACAGGAAGAAGGTCTTGAAGACGACGTGGGTCGCGGGCAGCGGCCTCGGCTGCACCTGCGGGAGTACCTCGCTCATCAGCTTGCGGAAGCTCTGATCGAAGCCGTTGCCGTTCGAGCCATCGTTCGCGTCGGCGAAGACGAAGCCGCCGAAGGTGAGGTAGCGGCGCAGGTTCTCGAGCTGGGGCGGCGTGAAGGCGGGCAGCTCCCGATCGGAGGAGAGATAGACGAACGGCAGCTCGAAGAGCTTGGGGCTCTCGAGGGGCACGGCGCGTGCCTCGAGGATGCTCTCGACCGAGGTGCGTCGTTGGAGTTCCCAGGCGAGGCGGCGCAGGCCCGACGCGCGGGTGTCCCAGGTGCCGGCATGCTGAGCGACGGCGGGGATGAAGCGGGAGGCGTCTCCGAAGGCGCGTGCGACCGCGGGCGCGGCCAATGCGGAAGCGAGCACCGTTCGACGGGTGAGTCTGTTCGACCGCGTGGGCACCAGTGAATCGACCTCCGACCAGCCAGGTGGGTTCCCTTATTACGGAATCACGCTATACGCCCGCGCATGTCGAAAGCGTCGAAGAAGGCCTCCCCGGACGCGCGGGACGAGCAGAACGAGCGCAAGAAGGCGGTGCTGACGGCGGCGGCGGCGGCGCTGGAGTCTGGCGACGTCGTGACCGCGCGCGAGCTCGCCAAGGCCGTCATCAGCGGCAAGAAGGGCCCAGATGACGATGCGGTGGCTCAGAAACTGGCCAAGCACTACTCGTCGCCCGAGGCCAACGTCGGCGAGCTGCCGGAACAGGTGGCGCAAGAGCTGGTGAATCGAACCAACGTTCCGGTCAAGACGTACCTGTACGGAGCGATCTGCTTCGCGGTGTTGCTGGTGCTCTTCGTATTGGCGCGGTCGCGCTACGGCTGAGGGTTCGTTTGGAGACGTTGCAGCGCGCCATCGATCCGTATCGGCACTTCGACCCCCAGGGCTGGGTGAACCTCTTTCGGGTGCTCCCGGTGTGGGCAGGCGTGCTCTGCATCGCGCTTGGGGTGGTGATGTTGCTTCGCGGCGGCGGCATGCTCTTCCGCGGAGTCGCCGGTCCGCTCGGCCTGGTGATTGGGCAGATCTGGATCGGCCCTCTCGCGGCTCGACTGGGCTTCGGGAGTCAGCAGCTGCAGATCGCGCTGGGGGCGTCTGCGGTGCTCTGCGTGCTGGGCTTCGTCGCGCCGATCTCGACCGTGTTCTTCGGGTTCGGCATTCCCATCGGGTTGATGGCTGGGAACCTCGCCGGCCAGGCTGATTGGATGTTGGGGTTCGTGCCGGCGTTCATCATCGGTGGCGCGCTCGGGGTCGTGCTCGAGCGGCCGATCAGCGTCTTGCTGGCCTCGCTCACCGGCGGATGGTTGGTGTTGGTGGGGCTGATGTCGGCGCTGGTGCCGGCGATCCCCAGCCTGGTGGAGCAGCTCGCGGGCCTGTGGCCGGCCGCGATCTCGGTGGCCGCGTGCTTTGCGGTCGCCGGGTTTGGCTACCAGATGTTCGTGCTGCCTCCGCCCGACAAGCGCGCCGAGATCAAGCGAGAGAAGCAGATGGCGAAGCGGGCCGAGGCGGAGCGGAAGGCGCTCGAGAAGCGCTGGGCGAACTACTCGAGCGGCAAGGGCAAGGACTGACGCCTCGGGTGAGTCTCCGTATGACAGCGCCGGGGGCCTCGTGCTAGGGCCGGCCGCGCATGGGACAGCCGAAGCGCAAAGAGAAGGACGAGGCAGAGGTCGACGTGCCTGCCACGGGTCCTGAGGCGGTGGCGAGCGTGCCCTGGGCGAAGCCGGGCCCGCTGCCGCGCGTGTCGTTGGGCGTCATCGTCGGCGCGGTCGTCGTCTTCAACCTGCCGCTGATTCACTACTTCATCTTCCGCGGCGAGCAGCCGGCCACGGCGACGGTTCCGTACCAGCAGGGCTTCGACGACTTCGCGGTGACCGATCGCGACTTCTGGTCGACGGGTGGGTACTGGCGCGTCGTGAGCGGCGAGCTGTTGTCGCCGGGCGTCAAGAACAACCCGCTCTGGCTCAAGGCGAAGCTGCCCGAGAACGTAGCGGTCGAGTTCGACGCGCGGTCGATGTCTCCCGAGGGCGACATCAAGTGCGAGATCTTCGGCGACGGGAGTGATCACGCCTCGGGGTACGTGCTGATCCACGGCGGGTGGAACAACTCGATCTCGATCATCGCGCGGCTCGACGAACACGGCACGTCGCTCGCGGCGCTCCAGGCCGAGGCCGGGCGGCTGCAGCGGGAGAAGAACCTGCCGAGCGCCGATCTCGTCCCGACCGGGGTGTTTCGCGAGAACACCCGCATGCGCGTCGAGGCGAACCCGTGGCCGGTTCAGATCGGGAAGACCGAGCACTGGCGGATCGAGCGGCGTGGCTCGCTCATCATCTGGTCGATCGACGGCCGCGAGTTCATGCGCTTCGACGATCCGATTCCGCTCAAGGGCAAGGGGCACGACCGGTTCGGGTTCTCGAGCTGGGAAGCGCAGCTCTTCTTCGACAACCTGACGATCACGCCCTTGTGACCGGCGAACTGACGCTCGCATCGGGCCGGACGATCTGGCTCGAGGAGCTCAGGCAGTGGGACGTCTACGCCGACTTGCTCGAGGGTCTGCCCAGCAACCGTCTGAACGCGCGCATCGTCGATTCGGCGATCGAGTCGGCTCCGTCACCGTCGGTGCTGGTTCGGCCAACTGAGAGGCCAGAGCCCAAGTTTCCCGGGGCTGGTTGGCTTCCCCGCATCTGTTCGGTCGGCACGTTCGAGAGCAAGATCGCCCGCGATGTGTCGTGCCACGCCTCGAAGCTCACCATCGTGTGGTTTCAAGACGACTTCGGGTTCCCGCCGACCGGGCAAGCGCTCGAGCAGGTCGTCACGGTGAATTGGAACCGGCACGCGACGGACTTCCTCTACTGATCGGCAGGTTGGGTTCTCGGCCGTGCGGCGAAGACCGACCGCATGCTCTTCTTCGACTCCCTGACCCGCCGAGCTGCTCAGGGCGCAGGTGCTGGAGAGCGAGCGGGAGCAGCGAGTCGTCGCGTCGATCACCTTCGCCGAGTTGTCGATGTGTGTGGCGCGTCGACGCAGCGACCGGGAGAATTCATGAATCGAATCTACCGGGCACCGTGGCCTGCAGCGCCAAGTAAGCAGCCGGAGCACAGTCGCGCGGTGGCGCTTCCTCGTCGGCACCGCGCATCGTGCTCTCCGGACCAAGGCTTGAGCACGCCTCGAAAAGTCGACAGTATTTGGTGGTGCGTTCGATCAGGATCCTCGTTGCCCTGATCGTTCTCGCGAGCTGCGGCCCGCGATCGATGCAGGCGAGGCTGAAGGACGCCGAACGGCTCGCCGACAGGGCCAGCACCTCACTCGACGAGGCCGAGCGCTTCGCTGAGGCGTTCGAGCCCACCAAGATGGAGGCGTCGCTCGAGGAAGCGCGGAAGGTCCTCCTCGAGA
This sequence comes from Myxococcota bacterium, assembly GCA_052034585.1. Lineage (GTDB taxonomy): Bacteria > Myxococcota > Myxococcia > Myxococcales > Myxococcaceae > Xiheimicrobium. Next base: position 42,396 of record JBPOIJ010000137.1, on the reverse strand, counting down.
AGGACATCGATCTCTACCCCGAAGCGCAGATGCACATCGACCGCTACAAGGAGCTCGCAGCGAAGGTGCCGGCGGTGAAGGCGGAGCGCGAGAAGCGGGATCTGGTGAAGCGGCTCGACGAGGCGCGCGACGCGATCGTTCCGAGATCGCATGCGACGACCCACGCGATGGGAAAGATCGTGCCCGCCGCGCCGACGAAGGAGAGCTGCGATCGGCTCGAGAACGCGGCGAAGGACCTCAAGTCGGCGATCGACTCCTCACAGGACGTGTTCGCGAAGGACTCCGACTTCGCGGCGTGGGCGCGCGGCGAGAAGGCGAAATCGGACAAGGCGCTCGAGCTGGTTCCCAAGTGCCGGCGTGGCCTCGCCTTCCTCGACGGGCCAGTCGCGTCCTCGAGCAAGGGCCTCGAGCTCCAGAAGGTCGCGGTGAAGGAGAAGGACCCGGCCGCGCGCGCGAGGGTGCTCAGCGAGGCACGGACCGAGCTGTCGGCGTGTGCGCGGGAAGGCAAGGCGTTCGACGCCGACAAGACGACCCAAGCGATCGCCTTCGTGATGACGAAGGGAAAGCCGCAGACACCGGCGCAGGTGATCGCTGGCTGCGAGAAGGCGCTCAAGAAGGCGGACGCCGATCTGAAGAAGGCGACCGACGCCGCGAAGAAGGCCGCGGCGCCGAAGAAGCCCCCGAAGAAGAAGAAGTGAGTCAGCGCGAGTTCAACCGGTCGAACACCCAGCCTCGAGCGAGTTCGCGATCGAAGAACGGCCCGAAGGTCGCGACTGCGTAAGGCTCGAAGGAAGGGCCATACCGGACCCACTCGTCGAAGCGAGGCTCGACGGTGCCGATCAGCAGCCGGCTGAGCTCGAGTTCGTGAACGATCGGGCCCGGGTTCGCCGACCAGAGGAGGTTCTTCCACCGGCGCGCGAGCTGCGCCTCGACCTGAACCGCGACCTTCACGACGCGGAGCGCCTTCTCGACGATGAACCAATCGGCTTCGCGCGAGTCCGCCTGGAGGAGGAGCGGAACGACGAACTCGAAGCGCTCATCGCGTTGGCAGACCAGGCCCGCGTAGTCGAGCGCGTCGCGCGACGACCACTCCGCAACCGGCTTTCGGCGAAGCGAGAGGAGCAGGCGATCGCCGTCCTCGTCACGGTGCACGCCGCAACGAAGATCGGCGACGAGCTTGTTCTGGGAACGAGACGACATGGCCCGGCCGGACGAGGAAAAGACCCAGGCCTGACCGATCCATCACGCGGCGCCGATCAGACCGGGTCGTTCGAGTGCCCGTTGCCCTGGCGACGGAGGAACGTCGGAATGTCGTACTGATCCTCGTCGAGCGGCAACGAGGCCGACTCACGAGTCACGATGCGCGGCGACGGACGCTCGGGGGCGTTGAGCTGGCGAGCGCCCGATCGGCCGGGCACGAGGGTGGCGACCTCTTCGACCGGACGCGGCTGCGCGACCGAGGGCGCCTGGGCGGAGACCGTGACCGGCGCCATGACGGCAGGCATCGACCCCGACATCGTGCGCGGCTGAATCAGGGTCGTCTGGACGGCGGGCCGCGTCTGCTTGGCGTCGCGCCCCACGAAGCCCGTCGCGATGACGGTGATCTTCACTTCGTCCTTCACGTTCTCGTCGACGAGCGAGCCGAAGATGATGTTCGCCTCGGAATCCGCAGCCTCCTGCGCGATCGAGATCGCCTCGTGGATCTCCTGCAAGGTGATGTCGCGGCCAGCGGTGATGTTGATCAGGAGGCCCCGTGCGCCGTCGATCGTCACGTCCTCGAGGAGCGGAGAGGCGATCGCCTGCTCCATCGCGCGCAGCGCCCGCTTCTCACCCGACGCGCGGCCGGTGCCCATCAGCGCGAGGCCCTGCTCGCTCATGATCGTCTTCACATCGGCGAAGTCGACGTTGATGTACCCGTGGTACTGGATGAGATCGGAGATGCCCTGCACGGCGTGCAGCAGCACCTCGTCGGCCTTCCGGAACGACTCGAGCAACGGCAGCGGCTCGGTCTGGAGCGTGAGGAGCCGCTGGTTGGGAATGGTGATGAGGGTGTCGACCGCGGCCTTGAGTTCCTGGAGCCCCTGCTCCGCCGCCTTGCGACGCCGGTTGCCTTCGAAGAGGAACGGCTTGGTGACGACGCCGACGGTGAGGGCGCCGAGTTCGCGCGCGATGTCCGCGATGACCGGAGCCGCGCCAGTGCCAGTGCCGCCGCCCATGCCGGCGGTGACGAAGACCATGTCAGCGCCTTCGAGCAGGCGGGCGATATCGTCCTTCGACTCGGTCGCGGCTTGCCGGCCCATCTCCGGGTTCGCGCCAGCGCCGAGACCACGGGTCAGTTCCTTGCCGATCTGCAGCCGGGTCGGGGCCTTGTTGTTGGCGAGCGCCTGCACGTCGGTGTTCAGCGCGATGAAGTCGACCCGCTCGAGGCCGGACTGGATCATGGTGTTCACCGCGTTGCTGCCCGCTCCGCCGACGCCCACCACCCGGATCTTCGCTGCCTGCTTGCTCTGCTCGAACTCGTTCATGGATTCCTCGAAATCAGTTGGAAGGTTCCGGGCCTCGATGACTCTTGCCCGGCTGTCGGACCCCGCAAGTTTTCAGCCACGTTGCTGTAGCGGGGTGTAGGTGGCGCCGGCGCGAACCGGCCCGAGGGTCAGAAGACCTCTTGCAGCCACTCGCCCATGCGGCGCTTGACCTTCTTGAACACGTTCTCGCTCTCGCGAATGCGGAACATGCGCCGGTCCAAGTTCTTCGCGCCGTAGACGACGAGGCCGACGCCGGTCGCGTAGACGGGGCTCTTCACCACGTCGACCAGGCCGCCGATGCCGCGCGGAACGCCCCGACGAACGGGAACGCCCATGATCTCCTCGGCGAGTTCCGGCATGCCGGGGAGCAGCGTCGAGCCGCCGGTGATGACGACGCCCGAGGCGAGCAGCTCGGAGAAGCCGTTCCGCTCGATCTCGTGGTGCACCAGCTGGAAGATCTCTTCGACGCGCGGCTCGAGGATCTCGGAGAGGATCTGCCGGCCCATCGCGCGCGGCTCGCGGCCACCGACCGACGGCACCTCGATCATCTCCTGCTTGTCGACCATCGAGGTGAGCGAGCAGCCGTGCTTCTGCTTGATGCGCTCGGCCTGCTCCATCGGCGTGCGCAGGCCCATCGCGATGTCGTTGGTGAGGTTGTTGCCACCGAGCGCGATGACGGCGGTGTGAACGATCGAGCCGTTCTGGAAGATGGCGATGTCGGTGGTGCCGCCGCCGATGTCGACGAGGCAGACGCCGAGCTCCTTCTCTTCCTCGGTCAGCACCGCTTCGCTCGAGGCGAGCGGCTGGAGCACGATGTCGGCGACGTTCAAGCCGGCCCGGTTGGCGCACTTGACGATGTTCTGCGCGCTGGTGACGGCGCCGGTGACGATGTGCACGCGGGCCTCGAGGCGGGCGCCGGTCATGCCGAGCGGTTCCTTGATGCCGCTCTGCTCGTCGACGATGAACTCCTGGGGCAGCACGTGGATCACTTCGCGATCGACGGGGATGTTCACCGTCTTCGCCTGCTCGATGACGCGCGCGATGTCGGCGTCGCGCACTTCGCGATCCTTGAGGGCCACCACGCCACGGCCGCCGAAGCTCTTGATGTGGCCGCCGGCGATGCCCGTGTAGACGTGGGTGATCTCGGTGCCAGCCATCGCCTCGGCTTCGTCGATCGCCCGTTGGATCGACTGCACGGTGGATTCGATGTTGACGACGACGCCCTTGCGCAGGCCGCGCGAGGGGTTGGTGCCGATGCCGATGATGTCGATGCCCTCGTCGGTCAGCTCTCCGACGATGGCGCAGATCTTGGTCGTGCCGATGTCGAGGCCGACGATGATCTCTCCTCCACGCTGCTTGGCCATGTGCCCTTCTCCCCTGCTCCCTCTCTCGAGGTGAGCGTGCGTGCTGCGATCCGAAGCGCCCCTCTCAGGGAACCCGGACTGATTTCTCCGGCGCCTTCGACTGCGCCGTCTGCACTGCGACCCAGTTGGGCCGAGTGCGGTTGTCGAGACGAATGACCTCGGCGGTCAGCTTCCGCGCCGAGAGTTCCTTGCGAATGCGATCGAGCCGGGCGAGCGCGGGCTCGACGTCGGCGGTGCCCAGGACGATCTCCTGGCCGGTGGTGGTGACGAGCGTGAGTCCGAAGTCCGACACGTTCACCTCGGAGATCGGGTGCCCCTTCGCGACCGGCGACTTGGCGTAGGCGGCGAGCGCGGCGAGGGCGTGTTTGACGAGCTCCCGACTCTCGTCTCGCTTGGCGACCAAGGCGTCGCGCTCGATGCCAGTGATGAGCGGCAGATCCATCACCTCGCTGGGCTGGGCGCGCTTGAACGGCTCGCCATCGAGATCGACGAGGTAGAGATCGCCGAGAGCGATGAGGGCGACCGGCACGTTCTCGACGATCTGCACGGTGAGCTCGTCGGGCACGCTGCGGCGGACGGACACCGACTTGATCCACGGGTGCGTTGCGAGCGAGCGCTCCACGCCGCCCAGCTCGAGCGCGAAGAGGTTCTGGCCCATCACGAGCCCGCCGAGCTTCGCGATCTGCGCGTCCGTCACCCGGGTGTTGCCGATCACCCGCACGGCTCGGAGCGCGAACCGATCGGTCGTCTTCGCCCAGCCCCACCCTTTCCAGCCGGCGAACGCGAGGCCGACGGTGAACGCGGTGACGCCGAGCGCCTTCAGCACCGAGGGAGCATGGTGCGTGACGGTCGCCTTCATCTCGCCAGTCTTCTTCGCGAGATCGACCTTTCGGCGGTTGCGGCGTGGGCGGAACATCGACCCCTTCATCGTCAGGCCGGTTCCGCGACCCCGCAAATTTCTGGCCACAGCGATGTGGCTGTAGCGGGTGGGAGCGTCGCTGACTTGCGTCGAGGCGATCACGGAAGGAACTCCCCAATCCGCTTGACCTCGGGTGACAGCTCGACGCCGAGGGCGCTCTTCACCCGCTCCTGGGCGAGCGCCATGAGGGAGGTGATGTCCTTCGCGGTGGCCGAGCCGAGGTTGACGATCCAGTTCGCGTGGAGGGTCGAGATCTGGGCGCCGCCGATCGTGTGGCCCTTGAGCTGAACTTTCTCGATGAGCGCGCCGGCGTGATGCCCGGGAGGATTGGTGAAGACGCTGCCGAAGTTGGGGAGCGAGAGTGGCTGGGTGCGCTTGCGGTAGCCGAGATCGGCGTCCATCGACTCCTGGCTCTTGGTGACGTCACCAGTGGGCAGACGGAACCTGGCGCGGGTGATGACGGCGCCTTTCGGCACGTCGGTGTGACGGTAGCGAAACGTCGGCGGGGTCACCCAGGAGAGGCCCTCGGGCGTGGCGAGCTCGACGGCAATCACCCGAGACATGCACTCGCCGTTCTTGGTGCCGGCGTTCATCGTCACCGCGCCGCCGATGGTGCCGGGAACGCCCGCGAGGAACTCCGCGCCGACGAGCCGGTGCTGCTTCATCAGGGTGACGAGCCTCGCGATCGACGCGCCGGCGCTCAGCACCAGCGTGCCGCCGCCTTCGTCGAGCACGACCTCTTCCTGGAAGGTGGAGGCGGGCAGCTTCAAGGTGACGCCGCGCACACCGAGATCGCCGACGAGCGTGTTCGCGCCGAGCCCGAGGATCGACACCGGCGAGCCTTCACTCCGCGCGAGCTCGAGGACCTTCACCAACACCTCGGGCGTCGAGGGGCGAACGAGCAGATCGGCCGAGCCTCCCGCGCGAACGGTGCACCAGGGTGCGAGCGACACGTCCCGCTTCACGTCTCCCGGGGCCGTCGCCTCGAGCCACCCAGCCAGGCTCTTGGGAGAGATGACGGCCACGGCGCTCACCTGCCCTCTTCCGCGTTCAGGGCCGAGAGGAGCTCGGGGCCGGTGTTGGTGATGTCGCCCGCGCCGAGGGTGAGCACGATGTCTCCGCTCTGGAGCCGTGGCTTCAGCGCGCTGACGAGATCGGCGCGCTTCTCGACGAAGGTGATGTCGGGGTGGCCGTGAGACCGAATCGCCTCCACCAGGCGATCGCTCGTCGCTCCGGCGATCGGCTCTTCGCCGGCGGCGTAGACCGAGGTGAGGAACACGAGGTCGGCGTCGTTGAAGGCGCTGCAGAACTCCTCGAAGAGATCGTGGGTGCGCGTGTAGCGGTGCGGCTGGAAGGCGACCACGAGGCGGCGCCCGAAGGCACGGCGAGCTCCGGCGAGCGTCGCTTTCACCTCGGCGGGGTGGTGGCCGTAGTCGTCGACCACGGTGATGCCCTTGGCTTCGCCGCGAACGGTGAACCGCCGCTGCACGCCTCCGAAGTCGGCGAGCGCCTGACGGACGACGTCGTGGGGAATGTCGAGTTCCTCGGCGACCGCGATCACCGCGAGCGCGTTCATCGCGTTGTGCGCGCCCACCATGCGCACCGAGAACTCACCGAGGTCGTGATCGCGCCGGTACGCGTGGAACCGCGTGGAGAAGCCATCGAGGGTGATGCCTTCGAGCCGGTAGTCGGCAGCGTGACTCGAGCCGTAGGTGACGTAGCGCTTCTCGAGCTGGGGCAGGAGCGCCTGCACGTTGGGGTGATCGAGGCAGAGCACCGAGAGGCCGTAGAACGGCACCCGGTTGCAGAACTCGACGAACGCGTGCTTGAGCGCGTCGAGCGTCTGGTAGTGATCCATGTGCTCGGGATCGATGTTGGTGACGACCGCGATCGACGGGTGGAGCTTGAGGAAGCTGCCGTCGGACTCGTCGGCCTCGACCACCATCAGATCGCTCTTGCCGAGCTTGGCGTTCGAGCCGAGCACGTTCACCTTGCCGCCGACGACCGCGGTGGGATCGAGGCCAGCGGCGTTGAGCACGGTGGCGACCATCGAGGTGGTCGTCGTCTTGCCGTGGGAGCCGGCGATCGCGACCGAGTACTTGAGCCGCATGAGCTCGGCGAGCATCTCGGCGCGGGGAATGACGGGGATCTTCCGGCGACGCGCCGCGACGACTTCGGGGTTGTCCTTCTTCACCGCCGAGGAGATCACGACTGCGTCGCAGTGCTGCAGGTTCTCCTCGCGGTGGCCGTAGCCGATGCGCGCGCCGAGGGTGACGAGCCGCTTGGTGACGTCCGACTCCTTCAGATCGCTGCCCGACACCTGGTAGCCCAGGTTCAGCAGCACCTCGGCGATGCCCGACATGCCGATGCCGCCGATGCCGACGAAGTGAACGCGCGCGGCGTGGCGGGACTTGAACCGGCTCCCCAACGGATTCTCGGTCGTCATGGGCCTTCCTTCTTCGGTCGGAGCGGTTCGCCTTCACGCTTCTGTCCGGTGAGCGCGCCCCACTTCTCGAGACAGAGCTGCTGGAGTACGTCGGCGATCTCCCGCGAGGCCTCCGGGCGCCCCAGATTGCCGGCCGCCTTCTGCATCTTCTCGAGCCGCGGCTTGTCGGCTTCGAGCTCGAGGATCGTGGCGGCGAGCTTCTCTCCGGTGAGCTCGCCCTCGCGGAACATGAGCGCGGCGCCCGCATCGACGAGGGCCTTCGCGTTCACCGCCTGGTGATCGTCGGTGGCGAAGGGGAACGGGACGAGGATCGACGCCTTCTTGCAGGTCGTCAGCTCGGCGATGGTGGTCGCTCCCGCGCGGCAGACGACGAGATCGCTCGAGAGGTAGGCGCCGCTCATGTCGTCGATGAACTCGCGCACCTCGGCATCGAGCCCCTTGCCCTCGTAGGCCTGCTTCACCGTCTCGAGGTCGAGCTTCCCGGTCTGATGAACGATCTTGAGCGAGTCCTTCCGCGCGGCGAGGTGCGGGAGCGCGTCGATCACCCGGGCGTTGAGGCCCTTCGCGCCGAGTGAGCCGCCGAAGATCAAGACCGCGAACTTCTCGTGCGCGACCGACGGCTTGAGGAAGTTGTCGAGCAGCGCCCGGCGAATCGGGTTGCCCAGCACGTGGGTCTTCTTCTCTCCGAAGAAGCGCTTGGTCTCCTCGAAGGAGAGGAAGACGGCGCGCACGAACTTGCCGAGGATCTTGTTGGTGACGCCGGGCAGCGCGTTCTGTTCCTGCACCGCGGTCGGAACGCCCGAGAGCCACGCCGCCATCACCACCGGCCCCGACGAATAGCCGCCGACACCCACCACCACGTCCGGTTTGTACTTGCGCACCAACGACAGGGCTTCGAAGAAGCTGAGCGGCAAGGTGAGCAGCCCGAGGAGGAACTTGAGCAGCCCCATGCCCTTGAGCCCGCGCGAGGTGATCGCCTCGAAGACGAAGCCGTTCTGGGGAACGACGCGCGCCTCGAGCCCGCGGTTCGTGCCCACGAAGACGACGTCGTTCTTGGGGTGCCGGGTGACGACCTCTTCCGCCAGCGCGATGCCAGGGAAGAGGTGGCCGCCCGTGCCGCCGCCGGCGATCAGCACTCTCACGCAGCGGCCTCCGCTCCGCCGATCGGCAGCTCGGCCTTCGAGACCTTCACGGCCTTCACCCGCGTCTTGCCGCCTTCGCTCGCGCCGGAGATCGAGAGCAACAAGCCCGCCGCGCCCATGAGGACGATGAGCGAGCTGCCGCCGTACGAGATGAACGGGAGCGTGAGGCCCTTCGTCGGCACCAGGCCCATCGCGACCGACATGTTCACCACCGCCTGGAAGCCGATGAGCGAGGTGATGCCGAGGCCCAGGTAGGTGCCGAACGGCTCGGTCGCGTTGAGCGACGCGCGCACACCACGCCAGATCACGACGCCATAGAGAAGAATGAGCGCCGCGACCCCGAGCAGGCCCAGCTCTTCACCGATGATCGCGAAGATGAAGTCGGTGTGCGCCTCGGGGAGGAAGAAGAGCTTCTGCCGCCCGTCGCCGAGGCCGAGGCCGTTGAGCCCACCGGAGCCGATCGACATCAGCGACTCCGCGACCTGGTAGCCCGAGCCCTGCCGGTTCGACCATGGATCGAGGAACGCGGTGATCCGCTTCATGCGGTACTCGCTCGTGGCGATCGCCGTGTACGCGAAGGGGATCGCGACCAAGACCGAGCCGACGAGCCACGAGAGCTTCGCGCCGGCTGCGAACAGCATCACGAACATGAGGAACAACAGCGCGACCGAGCTGCCGAAGTCGGGCTCGAGCATGCAGAGCGCCACGAGCACGGCCGCGATGCCCAAGTGCGGAACGAAGCCGATCGAGAAGTGCTTCACCTTCTCCCGCTTCTTCGCGAGCGAGTACGAGAGGTAGATCACCCAGGCGACCTTCGCGATCTCCGCCGGCTGAATCGACACGCCTGGAAAACGAATCCACCGTTTGGCGCCGCCGACCTTCGTACCCAGGCCGGGGATCAGCACGAGCAGCAGCAGGATCACCGCGATGATCAACAGCGGGTACGCGAGCCGCGCCATCTTCCGGTAGCCGAGCTTCATCGACACCGCCATCGCGACGAGCCCGAGCGCCGCCGCGAAGCTCTGCCGCTTCAGGAAGAAGAAGCTGTCACCGAGCTTGTCCTGCGCGGTGATCGCGCTCGACGAATAGACCATCACCAACCCGAAGCCGACGAGGCCGAAGATCGCCGCGAGGAGGATCGGGTCGTACGCGATGGAGGCGCGCTTGGAGTCGTTCATGAATCAGAGGCTCCTCACCAGCGACTTGAAGACGTCGCCGCGGTGTTCGAAGTGATTGAACTGGTCGTAGGACGCGCAGGCCGGAGAGAGCAGCACCACGTCGCCCTTCGTCGCGAGCGAGTGGGCCTTCTTCACCGCGACCTCGATCGTCTCGCAGCCGTGCACGGGGAATTGGGAGAACGCCGCGGCGATGGCTGGCGCGTCCTTTCCGATGGTGAGCACGCCGAGCACCTTGCCCTTGGCCGCTGCGACCATCGGCTCGTACGGCGCGCCCTTGCCCTTCCCGCCAGCGATGAGCCAGATGCGGCCCGGCAGCGCGTTGAGGGCGACGAGCGACGAGTCGACGTTGGTCGCCTTCGAGTCGTTGAGCCACTCCACGCCGTCGAGGTCGCGAACGAACTCCATTCGGTGCGGCAGCCCAGGAAACGCGTCGAGCCCTTCTTGAATCGTCTTCGCCGGAACGCCCGCGAGGTGCGCCATCAGCGCCGCGGCCATCGCGTTCTCGAGGTTGTGCTTGCCGCGGAGCGCCCGGTTGCGGAGGAAGAAGAGCGACTTGTCGCCAAAGCCGAAGGCGAACTTCGAGTCTCCGCCCTGCACGAGCCCGGCGAAGCCCGCGCTCGTTCGCATCGGGTCGGTCGTGAAGCCATAGAGCGGGCAGCGCGCCGCCTTGCCCAAACGAACGACGTGCGCGTCGTCGGCGTTCACCACCGCGAAGCCCTTGGTCGGTTGGGTCGAGAAGATGCGCTGCTTCGCGAGCCCGTACGTCTCGTGCGAGTCGTAGCGATCGAGGTGATCGGGGGTGAGGTTCAAGATCGCCGCGCCCTGGAACGAGGCGTCGATGATGCCTTCGAGCTGGAAGGACGAGAGTTCGACGACGTGCGCGGCGTACGGCGGCCGCGACGGATCTTCGTAGGCCCGGGTGAGCGCGGTGCCGAGGTTTCCACCGACGAAGGTGTTCGGCTGGTGCCGCGTCATCAGCTCACCGAGGAGCGCCGTCGTCGTGCTCTTCCCGTTCGTCCCGGTGATGCCGAACATCGGGCCCGAGCCAGCCGGGCGAAATCTCCAGGCGAGCTCGATCTCTCCGTAGAGCACCGCGCCGGCCTGCTTCGCGGCGACGAGCTCGGGCTTCGAGAGCGGCACGCCGGGCGACACCACCACCGCCTCCGCGCCTTCCCAGAAACGCTCGGGCAGCGCACCCTTCTTCAAGGTGAAGCGCTCGGAGGTGAACGGCGAGGTCGCCTTCTCGTTCTCGTCGAAGGCGGTGACGCGCGCGCCGCGGTTGAGCAGCAGGCCACACGCGCCCACGCCGCTCTTCCCGAGCCCGATCACGACGAAGTGCTTTCCGTCGAGCTGCGCCATGGCCGGTTACCTCAACTTGAGCGACGCGAGCGCCACGCCGCCGAGCAGGAGCGAGACGATCCAGAAGCGGATGACGATCTTCGTCTCCGACATGCCGGACTTCTCGTAGTGGTGGTGAAGCGGCGCCATCTTGAAGACGCGCTTGCCGGTCGTCTTGAAGCTGGTGACCTGGATCATCACCGAGAGGATCTCGGCGAGGAACACCCCGTGAATGATGGCGCTGACGAGCTCGTTCTTGCTGAGCATCGCGATCGAGCCGAGAGCGCCGCCGAGCGCGAGCGAGCCCACGTCGCCCATGAAGACGCTGGCCGGGTAGGCGTTGAACCAGAGGAAGCTGATGCCCGAGCCCATGATCGCCGCGCAGAACACCGCCAGCTCCGCGCCGCCTTCGACCTTCGCGATGCCGAGGTACTGAAACACCGGCACGCTCACGAGCTGTTTGACCCCGTTCACCGTCGCGTAGTCGGCGATCTCCACCGAGGTGCCGGCGACGTAACAGAGCACTCCGAAGACGGCCGAGGCGACGATGGACGGCGCGATCGCGAGCCCGTCGAGCCCGTCGGTCATGTTCACCGCGTTCGACGTTCCCACCACCACGATCCAGGCGAAGACGACGTAGAGCCAGCCGAGATCGGGGTTCGCGTAGCGCGTCGGAATGAACGGCACCGTCAGCTTCGTCTCGATCAGCAGGTGCGGCGAGCCGCCCGTCCAATCGGTCATCAGCCCGAAGACGCCGATGAGGAAGAACGCCGTCTGGAGCACGATCTTGTACCGACCAGGGAGCCCCTTCGAGTTGCGCTTGGAGAGCTTGAGCCAGTCGTCGAGGAAGCCGGTGAAGCCGTAGCCGGCGGTCATCAGGAGCGCGACGAGCACGACGCGGCTGCGCAGATCGGCGAAGAGCAAGGTGCCGAGGAAGATCCCGAGGAGGATCAGCGAACCACCGAGCGTCGGGGTGCCCTTCTTCTTCTGGTGCGACTCGGGCGTGTCTTCGCGGACGTTCGAGATGCCGTACTGCGCGATGCGCAACCGCTCGATCAGCGCCGGGCCGATCAACATGCCGATGCCGAGTGACGCGACGAAGGCCGCAACGATGCGGAAGGTCGGGTAGCGCAGGAAGTTGAGGTAGCGCGCCGCCTCGCCGTCCTTCGCCCACTCGTAGAGGAGGTAGAGCATCAGTGACCTCCCGAGGCCTGCTGCCCGGTCAACGCTTCGACGACCCGCTCCAACTTCATGCCGCGACTGCCTTTCACCAACACCACGTCACCCGAGCGCAGCTCGTGGGAGAGCCACTCGTTCAGCTTGGCGACGTCGTCGAAGTGCACCGCCGCGCCGCCGAGCCGCTTCACCGCCTGCGCGTGGGCCGCCTTCATTCGCGGGCCGAAGAAGGCGACGAGCTGCGCGCGATCGGAGGCGGTGACGCCCATCTGGGTGTGCGCCTGCGCTTCTTCGGCGCCGAGCTCGAGCATGTCGCCCAGGACCGCCACCGCCCGGCCACGTGAGGCGAGCGAGGTGAGGGTCTCCAGCGCTGCCGTCATCGAGGCGGGGTTCGCGTTGTAACAGTCGTCGACGACCGTCACCCCGTTGGGGGCGTCGAGGATCTGCAGCCGTCGCGCGTGCGCTTGAGCCGACTCGAGCCCACGCACGCACTCGTCGGGCGAGTAGCCGAGCGCGAGCCCCATCGCGAAGGCGCCCGTCGCGTTCATCGCGTTGTGATCACCGACGAGCCGAAGCGCCACGGTCACCGGCTGGCCGCCTACGACGAGCGAGAGCGAGAGCCCTTCCCTGCCCTGCATCGAGACCGAGGCGAGCCGCACGTCGGCCTTCGCGTCACGGCCGAAGGTGAGCTTGGGGCCCTTCGCGCGCGCAGCCTGCCCCGCCACCCGCGCGTCATCGAGGTTCACCACCGCGATCGCCCGCGGGCTGAGCCCAGCGAAGAGCTCACCCTTGGCGTTGGCGACGCCTTCGATCGATCCGCAGCCCTCGAGGTGCGCCGGCTGGACCACCGTGATGAGACCCGCGGCTGGCCGAGCGATGTCGGTGAGGCGCGAAATCTCACCCGGGTGGTTCATTCCCATCTCGATGATCGCGGCCACGTGCCGGGGCTCGAGACCGAAGAGCGTCAGCGGAACCCCGACCTCGTTGTTCAAGTTGCCGTGCGTCTTCAACGTCGGCCCGCGCGTCTGGAGGATCGACGCGATCAGCTCCTTCGTCGTCGTCTTCCCATTCGAACCAGTGACCGCGCCAATGGGAAAGGAGAAGCGATCGCGATGCGCGCGCCCGAGCCGGCCGAGCGCGTGGAGCGTGTCGTCGACCTCGAAGACCGCCGCGTCCTTGCCCTCGAGGCCCTTGCCCTTCCCCGCCTTGATGATCACGCCGGCCGCGCCGGCATCGATCGCCTTCCCGAGGAACTCGTGCGCGTCGAACCGCTCTCCTTCGAGCGCGACGAAGAGGCAGCCCTTCACGATCTCCCGGCTGTCGGTGCAGATCGCGTCGAACGAGGCGCGAGGACCTTCCCGCGTCCGCTTCGCGCCCGTCGCGTCACACACCTGAGAGTCGGAAAATCGCACCGCCATGATCGGTTCGCGTTCAGCCCAAGGCCTTGCGCGCCTCCTCGAGATCGTCGAACGGCGTCTTGGTGCCGTTCTGTTCCTGGTAGGCCTCGTGCCCCTTGCCCGCGATGAGAATGGTGTCGTTCTCCTTGGCGAGCGAGACGGCGGTGGCGATCGCCTGACGACGATCGGCCTCGACGAGGTAGCCCTTCTCACCCGTCCGCGCCTTCGCGGGGCTCATCCGCCGGAGCCCGCCCTTCTCGAGGCCGGGGAGGATCTCCGAGATGATGTCGTCGGGATCTTCGCCGCGCGGGTTGTCGGAGGTGACGATCGGCAGATCGGCCTGCGCCGCCGCTTCACCCATCAACGGGCGCTTGCCAGTGTCGCGATCGCCGCCGCAGCCGAAGACGACGATCAGCTTGCCCTTGGTGACGTTCCGCGCCGACTCGATCGCCCGGGTGAGCGCGTCGTCGGTGTGCGCGTAGTCGACCAGCGCGGTGATGCCTCGCGAGGACACACGCTCCATTCGTCCGGGCACGCGGGTGACTCGCTCCACGCCGTCTTGCACGTCGCGCCGTGACGCACCCGCCGCGAGCGCGATGCCCGTCGCGGTGAGAATGTTGTCGAGGTTGTGCGCGCCGACGAGCTGGCTCTTGATCGGAATGTCTCCGGCGGGCGTCTTGAGGGTCGCCTTGATTCCGTTCGTCGACAGCTCGGCCGAGCCGCAGCTCACCTCGCCGTTTCCCGCGCGCGAGAACTTCCACGCCATGCGCTTCTGCCCGCGCAGCTCGCTGTAGATGCGGTTGGTGTAGGTGTCGTCGCCGTTCACCACCGCCACGCCGCCCGGCGAGAGGTTCTCGGTGAACAGCTTCCGCTTCGCCTGGAAGTACGACTCCATGTCCTTGTGGAAGTCCAGGTGATCGCGGGAGAGGTTGGTGAAGCCCGCCGCGCGGAAGGTGAGGCCGTGAACCCGTTCCTGCATCAGCGCGTGGCTCGAGACCTCCATCACCACCGTGTCGCAGCCCGCGTCGAGCATCTCGCGGAAGGTGTGATGGAGCTGAATGGGATCCGGCGTGGTGTGCGTCGGCACGCGCTTGGTTCCCTGGAAACGAACCTCGATGGTGCCGAAGAGGCCGCAGACCGAGCCGCCCGCCGTCATGATGCTCTCGAGCAGCCAGGCGGTCGTCGTCTTGCCGTTGGTGCCGGTGATGCCGAGCAGCGAGAGCTCGCGCGCAGGGTTCCCGTAGAAGTTGCCGGCGACGAGGGCGACGGCCTTGCGCGCCGACGGGGTGATGAAGAGCGGCACCGACAGCCCCGGCACCGGCTTCTCCGAGATCACCGCGATGGCGCCCTTCTCGACGGCCTGGCGAACGAACTGCGTTCCATCGGCGGTCGACCCGGGAACGGCGACGAAGAGATCGCCCTGCTTCACCGTTCGCGAGTCGGTCGACACGCCGGTGATGTCCACCTTCGCCTTCGAAGAGGCCACGGGCTCGGTTCCAACTCCTGCGAGCACTTCGGTGATCTTCATCTCGTGTCCTTCTGGCCGCGGCGTCCGGGCCTTCAACGGGTGAGGGAGGGCAAGTTGCCTGCCAGCTCCAAGGTGATGCGGGCGCCCTTCTCGACGAGGCTTCCTGCGGCGGGACGCTGGGCGATGACGCGTCCACTGCCGATGATCCGTGGCTCCAATGACGCAGTGAGCGCTTCTTTCACCGCGTCACGCCCCGGCTGTCCGGTGAGGTTCGGCACCCGGACGGCGCCTTCGACTGGGGCATCGGTGACGGCCTCGAGCCGCTCGATCGCCGCGACGACTGGAGACTTCGCCGACACCGGCTCGGGCTTCGCCGCCACTGCCACCGGCTGCACCGGCACCGCACGAGAGGGAGGAACCGCCAGGTGCGTCATCGCGGCTTCGGCGATCTCCTTGAAGGCCGGGCCGGCGAGGGGACCGCCGTAGATGTCCGTCTTCGGCTCGTCGATGAAGACGCCGATCACCACCCGCGGGTCCTCGGCGGGCACCATTCCGACGAAGCTGGCGAAGTACTTGTCCGAGTAGCCCTTCGCGACCGGGTCGGCCTTCTGCGCGGTGCCAGTCTTTCCAGCCACTCGGTACGCCTCGAGCCGTGCCTTGGGCGCCGTTCCGCCCTTCTCGACCACCGACTCGAGCATGGAGATGATCGTCGTCGCGGTCTTCGGCGCGATCGTGCGGCGCACCTCGATGGGCTTGTTCTCGAGCAGCACGACTCCGTCGGGGTCGACCACCTTCGAGACGAGGTACGGCTTCATCAGCATGCCCTTGTTGGCGATCGCGGCGTACGCAGCGGTCACCTGGAGCGGAGACGCCGTCACGCCTTGGCCGAAGCTCTGGGTCGCCAAGGTGATCTCGGCGCGAGGGAACGGGAGCATGCCCTTCACCTCACCGGGCAGCCCGAGGCCGACGCGCTCGGCGAAGCCGAACCGCTGGAAGGTGTCGACGAGGGTCTCGCGCCCGAGCTTCTGCCCGACCTTCGCGGCACAGATGTTCGAGGAGACCTGGAGAATGCCCTTGGGATCCAGGTTCCCGTGGGGGTGGGTGTCGTGGATCGTGTGGCGGCCGACGACGTAGCTGCCGTTCTCGCAGAAGAACTGGGTCTGCTCGGAGATCACCTTGTCCTCGAGGGCCCGGGCGATCACGAAGGACTTGAAGGTCGAGCCCGGCTCGAAACCATCGGTCACCGCGCGGTTGCGGAGCGAATCCTCGGTCACCTCTTTCGGCGTGTTGGGGTTGAAGCGCGGCGCGTTGGCGATCGCGAGCAGCTCGCCGGTCTTCGGGTCCATCACCACCGCCATGCCAGCGACGGCCTTCGCGTCGTCGACCGCCTTGAGGAGCGCCTTCTCGGTGACGTACTGGAGGTGCCGATCGAGGGTCAGCGTCAACGAGGCGCCCTGCCGCGCGAGGGGATCTTCGACGCCGTTGGTGAGCACCTTGCGGCCCTTCGCGTCTCGCACGGACGAGCGCTTCGCCGCGTCACCCGACAGCTCGTCTTCGAAGGACAGCTCGAGGCCGTCGAGGCCGTGCGCCTCGGTGCCGACCATGCCGATCACGTGCGCGGCGAGTTCCCGCTGCGGGTAGAAGCGGCGCGGCTCCTTCGCGTAGCCAAACCCGGGAAGCGCCAGCTGCTTCACCTTGTCCGCCTCGGCCTGGGTCACCTGACGCTTCACCCACACGAAGCGGCGGCCCTTGGCGAAGCGCTCGAGCAGTTCCTTCTGATCGACGCCGAGCAGCTTGGCGAGCTTCTTCGCGGTGTCGCGCGGGTCGGCGAGCATCGTCGGGTCGACCCAGATCGAGTCCACGTCGACGCTCTGCGCGAGCGGCGTGCCTCGGCGATCGAAGATGTCTCCGCGCCGTGCGGGAATCTCGAGCTCGCGCAGGTACTGATCCTCCGCCATGCCCTGGAGCCGTTCGCGCTGGTGGATCTGCAGATTCACCGCGCGCGCGAACATGCCGCCGAGCATGGTGACGAAGACGACGCCGACGAGCGAGACGCGCACCCGCATCCACTTGGTGGGGGCTTCGATCGACGGCTGGTGGTTCTTCAGATCGCGCATGCGCTCACTTGCCCGACGGCGAGAGCTCGAGGTGGAAGACGGTCGACGGCGGCGGCGTGATCAAGCCGAGCCGGTTGCGGGCCACTGCCTCGAGCTTCGAGGGGCCCTTCAAGGTGGCGAGCTCGAGCTTGAGCCGATCGTTCTCGCGCATCAGCTCGGTGGACTGGGCGTCGAGCCGCGACAGCTCGTAGCCCTGGGAGACGACGAGCACCCGCGAGGTGACGTGGATGATGCCCACCACCACCAAGAGGCCGACGGCCAACGCCGCCGGGAGGATCTCGCCCAAGATCACCGACAGCGGCACGCCTCCCCGATTCCTCGCCTCGATCACCACGCTCATGACGGCACCGTTCCTGCGAGCCGGCGAACGGCGCGCAGCTTGGCGCTCCGAGCCCGGGGATTCGCGGCCGACTCTTCTTCGGTCGCGACGATGGGTTTCTTGGTGAGCGCCTCGAACTCGGCGCGGGTCGGCGTCGGGAGGATCGGCAGGTCGCGCGGGAGCTCGTCGACCTCGCCGCACAGCCGCTTGAAGGCGAGCTTCACCGCTCGATCCTCGAGGGAATGAAAGCTGATGATCGCCGCGACGCCGTTCGGCGCGAGCACCGACGGGATCGCCGCCAGCGCGTCGTCGAGCTGCCCGAGCTCGCGGTTCACTTCCATGCGCAGCGCCTGGAAGGTGCGGGTCGCGACGTGGGTCTCCTTCGGCCAGGCCTTGCGCGGCACCGCCGCCTTGATCGCCTCGACCGCCTGAAACGTCGTCGTCGGCCTGGCGGCCTTGAGCGAGCGCGCGATCGATCGCGAGGCCCGCTCTTCACCATTCCAATAGATCACGTCGGCGAGCTCGTTCTCCGGCAACCGCTCGATCAGCTCGGCGGCGGTCTCCCCTTCCCCGCTCATGCGCATGTCGAGCGGCCCGTCGTGCTGGAACGAGAAGCCACGCTCGGGCACGTCGAGCTGCGGCGAGCTGACGCCGAGGTCGAGCACCAGCCCGTCGATCGGCCCCGGCACCAGGCGCTTCACCTGCCCGAACTCCCCGCGCACTGCGGTGAACCGCTCTCCAAACCGGCCGAGCCTGGCCGACGCCGCCTCGAGCGCCCGTGGATCACGATCGATGCCCACGACGCGGAAGCCCGCCTCGAGGAGCGCCTCGCTGTGTCCACCACCTCCGAGCGTGCCGTCGACGATCACCTGCTGCACTCCTGGAGAAAACAACCGCACCACCTCGTCCCGGAGGACGGTCTGGTGCCGGAACGTCACCGTCAGCTGTCCTGCACCGTGACCGCGTCGCGAAACGCCCGCTGCGCGTCGGAGACGTCGGCGAAGAAGTCGAAGTCGTTCTGCGCGCCGGCCGCCTCGAAGATGGTGAAGAGGTACTGGGAAAGGCCCGCCAGCTTCACGTCACCGCCGATGCTGCGAAACACCTGCGCCCGCCGCGAGAGGCCCGGCACGCTCCGGTAGTCGAGGTGAGTCACTCCGCGGAAGTCGATCACCAGATCGGTGACGCCCTCGAACGAGAGCCGGAGCAACATCTCGCCGATCTCGTTCATCTCGTGACGGCCCAGCTCGCCGTCGATCACCATCGTCATCGCCTTGGGCCGCGCCTCGTTCCGCGCCGTGCCGCCGGTCACCCTGCTCGTCTCGATCGTCAAAAGCTCGCTCATCGTTCCCCTCGAAGAAAAGTCAGCCCTGCCGCAGCTCGGTCAGCACCCGCATCACGTCGGCCGAATCGGCGGCGGTGCGCGCTTCGGCTTGCGCTCCCTCCCAGCCCGCCTTCGACCAGAGCTCGATCACCTTCACCATGCCCGCCCAGATCACGTCCTTCTCCAGTGAGGCGTGACTGCGCAGCGACGGCGGCACCAGCACCCGCCCCAGCTTGTCGACGGGCACTTCCTGCGCCGGCGCCACGTAGAGCCGAAGCAACGACTTCACCCCCGGCTCCATCGGGTTGCGCTTGGCGAGCGCGAGCTCGAGCTGCTCCCACTCGCGCACCGGGTAACAGTGGAGGCACGCGTCGAGCGAGGTCGTGACGATCAACCGCTCGTCGTACTGCCCGACCAACACGTCGCGCAGCTTCGCCGGGAAGCTCGTTCGCCCCTTCGCGTCGATCTGATGCTCGTAGACGCCCCGGAACACGCTTCGGCCCGCCTTGCCTCAGGGACTCCCTCGCTTGGTGCGGATGCTCCAAGACATGGGATTCTGATCCGCCAGTTACCACTTCTTGCCACTTCCACCGCGAAATTACGGGCCGTTGGCGGAGGGGTCAAGAAACGATGATCGGAGCTGTAGCGGCAGCGGAACTGACGCAGTGCGACAGGACGACGGTTTGGATCAGCCGCCCCAATCGAGCGGGCCGGTGGGTGCGTGGAGCCCCAGATGCGGCCTGTGCTTGATCGGATCGGTTCGAATGACACGTGTGGGGAGCGACGACCTGAGTTAGGGAGCCGCCTCGTGTCGCCCCACGCTGGCGGGCCGATCCGCCTCAAGGTTGGGTACAAGACGCCCGAGACGCTCCTGGGCGAGCTGACCAAGAGCGTCGGCCGGGGAGGCGTGCGCATCGAGGCGAAACGAACGGTTCCCGTCGGCACCAAGTTCGTTTTCGAGTTGAAGAGCGTCGGCGTCAAAGAAAGCGTCGAAGTCAGCGGGGTCGTGCAGACGGTCAGCGAGACCTCGCCCGGCCGCTTCGTGCTGCACATTCGCTACGAGCCGCCCCGCAACCGCCAAGGCCTCGACGCGGTGCTCAAGCGCATCTTCGAGGCGACCGCGGCCGATCCCCGGCGGAAGACGCCCCGGGTGCCGCTCCACGTGCGGGCGACCGAGAACAAGCCAGACTCACCGGTGTACCGAATTCGCGATCTCTCGCGGGCCGGCATGGGCCTCGACGTCGAAGGGCAGCGGCTGCCGACGCACCTCGGCCTCGGAACGCCCGCGCTGATTCAGATGCGGCTCACCACCGGACAGCTCGTCGTCCACGGAGAGATCGTGTGGATGGTGGAGCCCGACACGGCTCGGGCGATGCCGGCGCGGGTGGGGGTCGCCTTCGGGAAGCTCTCGACCGCGGTGGAGACGATGCTCGACGATCTCCTCACCTTGAAGGCGCTGCCGCAGCCGCCGTGGATCGCCCGGCTCGCCTTCGGGAAAGACGCCCTCTCACTGATGAAGTGAGTCCTGCACGAAGACGAGGCCGCTCGGGTGATCGTCGGTGAGCCCCATCAGCACCGGCTTCCCAATCAGCGCACCTTCGAGATCGGCCGGCCAGTAGCGCAGAGGAAACAGCCGCCGGGTCTTGAAGTCGCCAATCCGCAGCGTCGCGCCCTCGTCGCCGTCGGAGCTGAACATCGTGAGCTGGCCCTTCTGATCTTCGACGTGCGCGCCGTACTCCGGCTCGTCGCGGGTGACCGCCTTGAGCACGCCGAGCCGGTGCGCCTTGGGTGGATCATCGACGCCCTTGGTGGTGGAGGGGTGCCCGAGGAACTGACGAGCCGGCAGCGTTCGATCGAGCGAGTGCTCGAGGGCGACGAGGCGTTCCTTCTCGAAGTCGGTCGTATAGCGGCGCTTGAGCACCGGCGCCTTCGTCGGCACCAGCGCGCCGTTCTTGTACCCGTACTCGCGGCCGACGAAGAAGAGCGCGTTCTCCTTCTCGAGGCCCTGCCAGGCCCACTCCGTCACCAGCACGGTGGAGCCCTTGAGCGCGTCGGGGCCGAAGTCGTGGGAGACGAAGTGCACCGCCGCGTCCGACTTCCCGTCGACGATCAGCACGTGCCAGGTGCGAATCGCCATGCCGTTCGATTCACTCATCACGCTGGCGATCAGCAACTCGGGAACTCCGTCGGCGTCGAGATCGGCGCTCTGCACCCGGAAGTCGGTCACCTCGCCGAGATGATCGGTGGTGGCCACCATCACCCGACGTTCACCAGGGCGATCGACGAGCAGGAGATCCTCCGCGGCCTCCTGGGGCCTGACGCACTTGCAGACCCGAATGTCGTCAGCCGAGGCGCAGGCGGCGCGCGAGCAGTTCTCGAGGGCGACGGGGGAAGGAGCGGGAAAGGACGCGGCAGCGAGGACGAGCGCGGCGAGCATGCGACGGTTCTCCCTCAACCGGGGCGCGTCGGGAAGATCCCCCATCGGGCGGTGGCTCGGCGTCCGCGATCGGCCCGGCCCGTTCGCAAAGTTGCCGGACGCGGTGGTTGAGCGCATCTTTCGGTCCGTGCGCGCCTACTCGACGCTCCTCCTTCTCCTCCTCACCGGCTGCGGGGCCACCGTCGGCGACCCGTGCACGACGGCCAAGGAGTGCGGCAACTCGGTGTGCATCAACCGCGACTTCGCGCCGGGCGGCTACTGCTCGGTGCAGTGCACCATCGGCGGAGCAGCGTGTCCGGCGGGCAGCGTGTGTGTCGACGACGCGATCGGCAAGAACGTGCCCGGCTGCTTGCGGAGCTGCCGCTCGGCCGCCGACTGCCGCCAAGGCTACGTGTGCAAGACGGAGAAGGACTCGATGACTCCCGTCTGCGTGGGTCCCCAAGGCATCTGAGGCTGGCATGCTGAGCGCGTCGAGATGAGCGCCCACGAGAGCCAGCCCGTCGTGTTCCGGAGCGCGTTCGAGGCGATTCGACGGCTGGTGTTGCGGCGCTCGCCAGCGATGGTCGGAGCGCTGAGGAACGACGGCCTCGATCTCGAGCACCTCGAGCCGTCGTACCCGAAGGACGTGTGGCGAACCGTCACCGCGCACCTCGCGAGCGCCTACTTCCCCAACGTCGGTCCCGAGACCGGCGACTACGGGCTCGGCCGGCTCCTCATGGAGGAGTACTTCCACACCGTCGTCGGCAAGGTGCTCCTGGCGACCTTCAAGGTGCTGGGGCCGGAGCGCGTCTTCTCGCGAATCCGGAGCTCCTTTCGCACCGCGAACAACTTCACCGAGGAGCGGGTCACCAAGCTCGGTGATGGGCAGTACGAGCTCTGGCTCAACAACACCCACGCGCCGTACCTGACGCAGGGCTTCCTCCAGGCGGCGCTCGAGGCGACGGGGCCCTCATGGTGTCTGGTGGAGGTGGTGCGGCGAGACGACTCCGGCACCACCTACCGGTGCCGCTGGACCTGAGGCCTCCTTCGCCTCCAGCAGCAGCTTCCTGGAGCCACTGCCCGTCAGTCACCGAAGCAGATGCCCATGTCGCGACCCGTCATCAAGGTGTCGCTGTTGAGCGGCACGGCCTTCATGCGCCCGGCGACCTGCTCGAGGGGTACGTACTGAACGTTCGGGTGCGCGAGGCTCACCATCACCCCCGAGAAGCCCTCCTCGAGCGCGCGCACCGCAGCCGCACCGAAGCGGAGCGCCGCGAGGCGATCGAAGCTCGTGGGGGTACCTCCGCGAACGAGGTGCCCGAGGACGACGGTGCGAGTGTCCTTGCCGGTCTTCTTGGCGAGCGCGCGGGCCACCTGTTCACCCATGCCGCCGAGCCGCTCCGCCTGCCCTGCCTCGGCCGGCGCCATCACCGCGCGCTGGCCGTCGATCACCCTCGCGCCCTCGGCGACGACGACGAGCGAGTAGCCGCGCCCGTACTCGTCACGCTGACGGATCTTCTCGGCCACCTTGTCGAGGTCGAACGGAATCTCCGGCAGGAGAATGGCGTGGGCTCCGCCGGCGATGCCGGAGTGGAGCGCGATCCACCCTGCGTAGCGGCCCATCATCTCCACCACCATGAGGCGCTGGTGGCTCTCCGCGGTGGTGTGGAGCCGATCGAGGCACTCGGTCGCGAAGGCGACGGCGGTGTCGAAGCCGAAGGTGGTGACCGTCTTGTCGAGATCGTTGTCGATCGTCTTGGGCACGCCGACGACCTTGAGCCCCTTGGTCGCGAGGTGATGCGCGATGGTGAGCGAGCCGTCACCGCCGATCGAGATGAGCGCGTCGATGCGCTTCTTGGCGAGGAACTCGAGGATCTCGTCCGAGCGATCGATCTCGCGGGTCGAGCCGTCGGGCATGTGGAGCGGGAACTTGAGCGGGTTGCCCCGGTTCGTCGTGCCCAAGATGGTGCCGCCGAGGTGGGCGATGCCGCGCACCCGATCGCGCGTCAGCCGGATCGTGCCGTTGTCCTCGTAGCGCTCGGGGAAGAAGATGCCGTTGAACCCGTCGCGAATGCCGTAGCACTCCCAGCCCCGGTTGATCGCAGCGAGGGTGGCGGCGCGAATGACGGCGTTGAGGCCCGGAGCGTCTCCGCCTCCGGTGTTGATGGCGACTCGTTTGATGCTCATTGCTGGGCGCTTTTAGGTGCGCTGGTGGCGTGAAGCACCAGAAAGAATCGTGGCGTTCACGCGGCGCATTGTGACTGGCCACGAGAAGAGTACGGTGGGTTTCGTCATGGACTTGGCGAAGCGGAACTTGATCGCGCAGTGGGCCTACGACACCAAGCCGGTGCTCCTGCGCTTCCATCTCTGGCTCGAAGACGTCGAGGTCGAGCGCAACCAGGCCGATCCGGTCTCGGCGCACTCCTTCACGCCGCGGGGCATCGCGCGCTCCCTGGCGATGACGTCGGCCGCGACCGCGCTCGGCACCAAGCTCTTCGGCCAATTCGGCGAAGGCCTCGGCAAGGACAAGCAGGCCTACAACCAGGTGAAGAAGGCCGCCGACGCGATCAGCGCCTACATGATGAGCGAAGGGCTCTGGCACCTGACGCGCACCCTGCCCGAGAACCACGCGATCATGGTGTGCCTCGGCGAAGGCTTGATGCCGAAGGCCGGCGAGACGCCTGAGATGGGCGCCAACCCGCTCCTCGGCTTCGGCCGCGTGTACGCCCGCCCGGAGGTCGCCCGCTACGTCGACGACGCGACCCGGAGGCTGCTCAACGATCCAAAGCACTCGTTCGAGGACTTTCACGAGGCCCTCAACCGTCGGGGCATCACCGTCTGGGGCGCAGCGGTGGACACGCTCGAGAACACCTCCCGGTTCGCCGAAGGCAAGGCGACCGGCCCGATGACGATCATCCACCTCTTCGATCAGCCGCTCACGGTGACCCAGCCCTACGAGGCGTACTTCGGGTGCCTCACCGTGCCTCGCGCAGTCGCCAAGCGCGCCGAGGCGCAGTCGGTGGTGCTCGACTGGGTGACGCCCAAGAAGACGCTGCTCGAGCTGATCGAGGCGACCTACCCCGGCATTCGACGCCAAGACGTGCATGTGTGGACGCTCGGCGGGAAGAGCCGCGTGAAGCGCCTCGAGCGCCTGTGGGCCGAGTGGAGAGCGCTCGGCGTGCACCTCGTAGAGGACGGCTGGAAGGCGCCAACCGGGCTGCCCATCTTCAACGACTCCGGCACCTACGCGCCGACGCACCTGGTGAAGAGCTGGAAAGACGGCGACGGACACACCCACGTCTTCCTCGTCGATGGGTACGCCGCGACGGCCGAGGCGATGCAGGCCGGGAGCCTCGCCGAGGTGCTCGACGTCGACAGCACGATGACGGTGCTCTCGCCCACCTTCGATCTGCCGCACGACCAGGAATACCAGCTGATGCGCCTCGCCGCCGAGGCCTCGGACTTCGAGGCGCAGGTGACGAAGGTGCTGGGGGCGGCTCCCGCGAAGGGCGTCGTCGAGCACTACCGCGCGTCGATCGAGGAAGCGGTGCGCTCGAACATTCCGCTCCAAAAGCGCGCGCTGCGGGCGGTCGATCTCGTCCCGGGCAAGGCCTGGAGCGTGCTCGCCTGCACCGGCGCGATCTGTGACGACCCGTACACCGGCATGCCCGGCGTGCAGGATCTCGGCGGCGGGCGCTTCCGCGTCACGACCCAGCTGGCGACGCGGCACGCGAGCTCGCGAATCACCTTCACCTTGCGGCTCAAGGACTCGCTCGAGGAGTCGAAGCTCGTGTACTCGCCGCTCCTGGTGCGCTTCATGTCGGGCGCCGACTGGAAGACCCGGCCGGTGAAGATCTCCGACTCGGGGCGCATTCGAAACGAGCTGCAGACGTTGATCAGCCAGGCGCTCGAGTACGACGGCCAGAAGATCCGCGTTCACTTCGATCGCATCGACGAGAAGGTGCTCCCGAAGGACAGCCAGCGGCTCATCAAGGACGTGCTCCACTGGTACAAGGAGCAGCACCCGGTGTGGTTCGGCTGGCTCGAGCTGTGACGCTCGAGCAGCTAAGCGATCGCGGGCCGAGGTCCCAGTGGGAACGACGCGAGGGTCGACGACGAGGGCGCTTTCGAGCTCTCGAGCGCCGGCTGGAATGGTCAACCCGTCACGCTGCCTCGCTCGAGCGGCCGGTGCCCGAGTCCTGGAGCCTCCGCGTTCCGTGACGGCACCCGCCGAAACCTCGGCCTCGTCTGCGTGTTACAAGCCTCGCATGCGACTCAGCCCCGCTCTCACCGTCGCCCTCCTCACTGGCTGTGGAGCGCCGATCACCTACGAGAAGGACGTTCGACCGCTGATGGAAGCGCGGTGCACCTCCTGCCACGTCGAGGGAGGAATCGCGCCCTTCGCGCTCACCAGCTACGAGCAGGTCGCCTCGATGCGCGCGGCGATCGCGGTGGCGACGAAGAACCGCACGATGCCGCCGTACCTCGCAGGTCCCGGGTGTGCGGAGTACGCAGATGATCAAACCCTCACCGACGCGCAGCTCGCGATGCTCGACACCTGGGCGAAGGAAGGCGGCGTTCGTGGGACGCCGAGCGGCGCCTCGAAGAACGCAGCGCCGCTCGAGACGTCACTGCCGCGCGTCGATCTCACCATCGGCATGAGAGAGCCGTGGACCCCGGTGAAGGAACCCGACGACTACCACTGCTTCGTGATCGACTGGCCGTACCCGACCGATCAGTACGTCGTCGGGTTCAACGTGAAGCCGGGCAACGCGCGAGTCGCGCACCACGCGATCGCCTTCCTCATCTCGCCCGACAAGGCCGCCTCCGTCACCGCGCTCGACGACGCGGAGGCCGGGCCTGGCTACACCTGCTTCGGCGGCCCAGGAGGCGGCTCCACGTCGGTCTCGTGGCTCGGCTCGTGGGCACCGGGCGCCAAGCCCACCATGTACCCCGAGAACACCGGCCTGCTCGTGAAGCCCGGCAGCAAGGTGGTGCTGCAGATGCACTACAACACCGCCGCTGCGCCGAATGCCTCGGAGCGCGTCGATCAGACCTCGGTGGAGCTCGCCGTCGCCGACACCGTGAAGCGCAAGGCCTTCATCATGCCCTGGGCCGACCCGAACTGGGTCCGTCGGCACCAGATGATCATTCCCGCGGGCAACCCCGACGTTCGCCACAGCTTCTCGTTCGACCCGACGAGCTTCCTGAACTTCATCTCGGGCGGCGTGCTGCAGAGCAACGCGGCCGTGCGCGTTCACGCCGCGGGCTTCCACCAGCACCTGCTCGGCACTGGAGGCCGAATGTCGATCGTCCGGCAGGACGGCTCCTCGGAGTGCCTGCTCGACGTACCGCGCTGGGACTTCCACTGGCAGCGCTCGTACCAGTTCACCGCGCCGAAGCTGCTCAAGGTCGGTGAGCAGCTCAGCCTGTCCTGTTCCTGGAACAACTCCGACGCGTCTCAACCGGTGATCGATGGAGTGCGCCAGCCACCACGTGAGGTGAACTGGGGCGAAGGCACCGGTGACGAGATGTGCCTGGGCATCTTGTACGTCAGCGAGTGACGTCGGCGCGCCACTGCGTGGGCGACTTCCCAGTCCAACGCGTGAAGGCGTGAGAGAAGGCGGCGGCGTCGGCGAACCCCAAGAGCGAGGCGATCTCCTTCACCGCGCGCGTCCCGGCCAACAGCTGCTCCGCTCGTTCGCGACGTTCTCGATCGAGCAGCTCGCTGTAGCTCGTGCCTTCTGCGCTCAGCCGCCGCTTCAGCGTCCGCGCGCTCATCGCCAGGCGCTGCGCCACCGCGTCGACGTCGAGCACTCCCTCGGAGAGCACCAGCCCCCTCACCCGCGAGGAGAGCCGGCTCGTCTCGGTGATCGCCGCGAGCTCTCGTTCGCACTGCTCTTCGGCCAGCCGCTGCGCCGCAGGATCGGCCAGCTGGAGCTGGGTCTCGAGGAGCGCTTCGTCGAACAGCAACCGGTGCGCCGGCCGATCGAACGCGAGCCGATCGAGGCGCGGCGAGTTCATGCGGGAACGCCAGCTGGGGTTCGGCAAGGCGAGCTCGATGCGCCCCTCGAGCTGCTGCCCGCTCAGCGCCTGGCCGAGCGTCGACAGCCCGATCGCCAGCGCGAGAATGATGACGTCACGTGCAGCGCCGAAGTCCTCGTGCTCGCTGATGGTGACGATCGCCCGGCTGCCCTCGACGACGAGGCGATAGCTGAGCGCGCTCGTGCGGGTGGCGAAGAAGCGCTCGCCGAGCCGGAGCGCGTCGCCGATGGTGCTGGCGGTCATCACCGCGAAGCCGAGGTACCCGTGCCACGAGGCACGCATCGCGAAGCCGAGATAGACGCCGAGGCCCGGCTCTCCGGTCAGCACCTTGGCGCGTTCGATGAGCGCGACGACCTGAGCGAGCTCGAGCCGAGCCGACGAGTCCCGAAGCGCGTCGAGCTCGAGCCCCAGCGGACCGAGCAGCTCGTCCGCCTCCACGCCGAAGCGCGCGGCGACGTCGACCAGATGGCTCGCGTACACGGCAGGAAACACCCGACCTCCATAGCCCGCTCGGCGGCGGCGAGCACCGACGAGCTGGCCCACGGAAACAACACCTTGGCACCCGGACACACGGGCGATTTGCGAATCATCATGGCCATGAGCGCCATCGACGTTCGCGACCTCCGCTTCGATCTGTCCCCAGTGCCGCGCGACTGGCACCCGAAGGGCGTCGCGGTCACTGCCTTCTGGGATCAGTTCTCGGTCTTCTTCCCCGTCGGTGAGTCGTTCTTCGTGCGCTCGGTGCGCCACTTCCTCCCGCAGCTGACCGACGAACGGCTCCGTGCCGACGTTGCGGCCTTTTGCGCGCAGGAAGGGCATCACGCCCGGGAGCACCGTGCCTACAACGAGCACCTCGCGGCCCAGGGCCTGCCGATCGGCGCGCTCGAGACGATCGTTCGCCGGCTGCTCGGGCTCTCCGAGAAGTTCTCGGCGAGGCGGCAGCTGGCGATCACCTGCGCTCTCGAGCACTTCACCTCGCTCATGGGCGAAGCAGTGCTCTCGCAGCCCCACCTCCTCGAAGGCGCGCACCCGACGATGAGGAAGCTGTGGCGCTGGCATGCCGCCGAAGAGAACGAGCACCGGAGCGTGGCCTTCGAGGTCTACGAGGCGGTCGGTGGAACTCGGTTCGGGCGCGCCCGGGTGATGCTCTCGACGACGTTCATCTTCTGGATGTTGGTGAACCTGCAGACGACGGTCTTCCTCGCGAACCGCGGAGCCCTCTTCTCCCCGAAGGAGCTGTGGCGGTTGTTCGCCTTCGCCTGGCTCGACCCCAAGGGCCTGCGCACGCTCGTCGCGCCCTGGCGGGAGTACTTCCGCTCCGGCTTTCACCCGGCGAAGCGTGGAAACGCGCTGGTCGACGCCTGGAAGCGCGAGTACGCCGCGGCCTCATGAAGACGCCAACGCTGAAGGGGAAGGTCGCTGCGATCACCGGGGCGGGCTCGGGCATCGGCCGGGCGCTCGCACAGGTGCTGGTGCAAGAGGGCTGCGCGGTCGCCCTCGCCGACGTCGACGAGGCAGGGCTCAAGCAAACCGCGGCGAGCCTGGGCGGCGGCGTGAAGGTCAGCACTCGGCGAGTCGACGTCTCGAGACAGGAGGACCTCCAGGGCTGGGCTGCCGAGGTCGTTCGTGATCACGGCGCGGTGAACCTCATCTTCAACAACGCGGGCATCAGCTACGGCGCGACGGTGCGCGGCTTCGACGAGGCCGACTTCCGCCGGGTGATCGACGTCGACTTCTGGGGCGTCGTGTATGGCACGCGCGCGTTTCTCCCCTTCCTCGAACAGTCGGGTGACGGCCACGTGGTGAACGTCTCGAGCCTCTTCGGCCTGATCGCGTTCCCAGGACAGAGTGCGTACAACGCGGCGAAGTTCGCGGTGCGCGGCTTCACCGAGGCGCTGCGCATGGAACTCGAGCTGACCGGCTCCTGCGTCTCGGCGACCTGCGTTCATCCCGGCGGGGTGAAGACGAACATCGCGAGGGCGACGAAGGTGCACCCCTCGCTCGCCGAGCTCGGCGTCAACCCGGCGAGCACGACGAGGAGCTTCGAGAAGAACTTCCGCACCACGCCCGAGGACGCGGCGTCGATCATCGTGAAGGCGGTGAAGAAGAACCAGCGGCGGGTGTTGGTGGGCTCGGACGCGAAGGCGCTCGATCTGGTGCAGCGCCTGATGCCCAGCGCGTACTACTCGGTGCTGACGAGCTTCGGGAAACGCCGCATGAAGAAGGACTGACGATGGAGGACCTCGACGTCATCATCGTCGGTGCGGGGTTGTCGGGCATCGGCGCGGCGTGGAGGCTCCAAGACGAGTGTCCGTCGCTCTCGTACGCGATCCTCGAGGGACGCGAGGCGATCGGCGGCACCTGGGATCTGTTTCGCTACCCGGGCGTTCGTTCGGACTCCGACATGTTCACCCTCGGCTATCCCTTCCGGCCATGGAGCGGTGAGCGACCGCTGGCGACGGGCTCATCGATCCTCCAGTACATCCGCGAGACGGCGGGCAGCGCGGGCATCGATCGGCACATTCGCTTCAAGCACCGGGTGAGGTCGGCGAGCTGGTCGAGCGACGAGCAGCGGTGGACCCTGAACGTCGAGGTGGACGGCCAGCCGAAGACGTTCCGGGCGCGCTTTCTCTATCTCTGCGTGGGCTACTACTCGTACGACCGAGCGCACGAGCCGGGCTTCGTCGACGTCGAGCGATTCAAAGGTCAGCTCGTGCATCCGCAGTGGTGGCCCGAGGCGCTCGACTACACGGGCAAGCGGGTGCTGATCATCGGGAGCGGCGCGACGGCGGTGACCCTCGTGCCGGCCATGGCGGAGAAGGCGGCGCAGGTGACGATGCTCCAGCGATCGCCGACCTGGTACATCGCGCTGCCGTCGGAGGATCGACTGGCGAAGGTGCTGCGGAAGGTGGTGCCGCTGCGGTGGTCGCACCAGCTGGTTCGGCTGAAGAACGTGCTGCTCGCGACCGCGTTCTTTCAGTTCTGCCGGGCCTTCCCGGAGGCGGCGGGCCGGCTCCTGCGCCGTGGTGTGCGTCGACACTTGCCCGACCGGCCGTTGGATCCGGACTTCGCCCCTCGCTACGCGCCGTGGGATCAGCGGGTCTGCGTGGTCCCCGACGGCGATCTGTTCACCGCGATGAAGCAGGGCAAGGCGTCGCTGGTGACTGACTCGATCGAGCGGTTCACCGAGAGAGGCGTGCGGCTCTCGTCGGGGAACGAACTCGAGGCCGACCTGATCGTCACTGCGACCGGGCTCTCGCTCCAGGCGCTCGGCGGCATCGAGGTGGCGGTGGACGGCCGTCGGATCGTTCCGAACGAGCAGCTCGTCTACAAGGGGCTCATGTTCGCCGGCGTGCCGAACCTGGCCTGGTGCGTCGGCTACACCAACGCCTCGTGGACGCTGCGCGCCGATCTCTCGTCACGCTACGTGTGCCGGTTGCTCAATCACCTGAAGACGTTCGGCTACTCGAGCGCGATGCCGGACGAGAGCCTCGCGCCGAAGGCTCGCCGGCCGCTGATGGAGCTCTCCGCGGGCTACGTGACACGCGCCGCCTCGCACTTGCCCTCGCAGGGAAACGAGGCGCCGTGGCTGCTGCGGCAGAACTACGTCCTCGACTGGCAGGAGATGCGCTTCAGCTCGATCGACGAGGCGATGCGGTTTGGCGGCCAGTGGCGATCCGAGCCACGGTAGCGACTGCAACGCCTTCGCAGGTGCGGTGTCCTCGAGGAGCTGACTGGTTTCGGCATGCGACCTCTTCACCTCGTCACCACGCAGCGCGCGAAGTGATCTGGTTCGGCCCGTGCGATCAGTCGCCGACGAACGTCACGGCAATCTGCGTCCTCACTGCTCGCGGCTCGCCTTGACGCGCGCGAGCTCGTCGCGCTTCGCGGCCAGCGTTCGTGTTCCTTCACCGACCGACGCCTCGAGCGTCTCGACGACGCGTTCGAGGGCCCCGAGCTCCCGCTCCAACTCCACGAGCGCCTTCGGGGCGTCGAGGGGCGCGAGCGCGAGCAGCTCGGCCTCGAGCACCTTCACCGATGCGGCGAGCTCCGCCTGCCGCTGCACCAGCGAGTCGGTCTCGCTCATTGCCACTCCTTGCCGAACGCGGAGAGGAGCTTCGCGATCAGCCGCTCGAGCCAACCTTGGTTGCGCGCGTACGCCGGCACCGGCTGGCGCATCACCTCGTCGAACCTCGGCTCGGCAACGAGCGCACGATCGATGGCGTTGAAGGTGTCGGCATGGTCGCGCGACGTCGGTCGAGCGCGGAGCGCGTTCATCTTCGCGACCAACTCGCTCCTGCGCCTCGCCCCTTCGTTCGAGCGCTCCTCGAAAGTCCTCTGCTGGCTCTCCCGTCGGCGGCGCGCCTCGTCGATCGCCCCGTGGAGCCGGTGCGCAGTCGCCTGCAGCGCTTCAAGCTCGTCACGGAGCGCCCGGTCGTCACGCATGAGGTCCTCAATCGCCGACGAACAACATCAACGGCAACAACCAGATCAGCGCTTTGAGCGCGAGGGCGCAGACGACGCCGAGCGCCAGGCCGCCCAGCACCTGGAGCAGCCGGTTCTCGCGCCGCTCACTCACTTCTTCTCTCTCGGGCGCGGGTAGACGAGGCATTCCAGGGTGAACCACGCAGTGCTCGGCGCGGTCCAGTTCGCGGCGTACGCGCGGCTCACCTGCGCCAATTCCATGCCGAACGACGGCACCAGGCACATGTCCTTCGTCTTGAAGTGCTTGGCGACCTTCTCGAGCCCGCGCTGGAGCGTCTTCAAGTCCAGCTGCCCGCCGCGCACCGGCACGGTCGGCCCGTTCGGATCTTGCCCAGCCAGCTTGCCGAGGTTCGTCTGCAGCTCGAACCCGTCGGCGCGCTGAATCACCCTCACCTTCCCCGGCTCGGGATCGTCGATCCACGACTGGAAGACGCCTTCGTCGCGCAGATCGATCGGCCAGGCGATCGGCTTGTCGGGGTGCTGGAGGAACACGTCGGCCCCGACGTCGTCGAGCGCCGCCAACACCGGCGCCACCTGCACGAGGTAGGTGTCTCCGACGGGAACGAGCAGCACGTCTTCGTCCTGCTTCACCATCGCCTTGTCGAACGGCTTGCCCTCGACCGTCGCCTTCTCGCCGTCGAGGGTGATCGTCAGGACCTTCTCTGGAGCCGCCGGCCCGACGACCTCGATCGGCACGATCTGGAAGATCGCCTCGCGATCGTCGATCGATCCATCCATCGCGGTCTTCTCGCCGTTCACCTGCGCGAGCGGCTCGAGCTTTTCCACCAGCCGCTTCGGCCCGGCGTCCACCGTCGACGACGATCGGCAGGCTGCGACCAGCACCACGATCCACACCGCTCTCACGGAGCCCCTCCATCTCGCGCCGGCACCACGATCGCCTCGGCGCACTTCGCCTCGAGCAGGCCCTGCTTCGCGGCTTCCACTGCCGCCTGCCTCGGCTCGTCGAACAACGTCATGCCCTCGAAGCGCTTCGGGTCCTCCGCGTGCCCGGCGTTGCGAATGAAGATCGCCTTCACCCGGCCGGGGAACTCGGAGCGAATCTGCGCGTACACCTCGGGATCGTGCTCACCCGAGTCGCCGACGAGCACGACCGGCCCCGGCATCGAGGTCAGCAGCTTGCGAATCACCGGCTGCTTGTAGTCGCTCAGCGTCGAGGGCCCGAGATCGCGCAGGTACAACCCGAAGACCGGAAAGTCGTTCGCTTGGAGGAAGCGCTCGACGCGCGCGACGTACTGCACCGGGCTCCCGCTCACCAAGGCGAACACCGGCTTCTCCCGCTTCGCGCGCAGGCAGCCGTAGAACGCTGCCATTCCCGGCACCGACTTCTGCGTCAGCTCGTCCTTGGCGAACACGTTCTCGACGAACTTCCCGCGCTCCACCACGTTCGTGATCGCCACCGTGTCGTCGAAGTCGCTCACCACGAAGAACGGCGCCTTCGCCTCCATCACGTCGACCGTCGCCCTCCCCGGCTCGGCGCCCTTCACTCCAGCCTCGGCGCTGCTCAACCCAAAGGGAAAGCCCTTCTTCTCGTCGGTCGTCGAGAAGGTGGCCTCGAAGTTCCCGTCGTGCCCGCTCTTCACGCTCGCCTGCTGACCCTGGAAGCGCACCTCGACGTCCGCGCCCTCCCAGTTGCTGGTGGTGAGCCGGCGCAGGTTCTTCGAGATGATCGAGCTGCCGCCCGTGGGGCCATTCTTCAAGACCCGCCCAGACAGCGTCACCTGGCTCGGAGTTCCAACGGCTGGAAACAGCAACACCACCGGCTGAGCGAGCGCGAGGGCGGGAAGCAGCGCGAGAGCGAACGAAGGCACCCAGCCAGCATACCTTCACCGTTCGCAGTGACTCCGATCAACGGACTCCCGCCGCGCGCTCGTTCAGTCCTGGAACCGTCGCTTCGAATCGGAACGCCGTCTTTGTTCACGCATGGAACATTCTTGAAACTGATGCGCCAAACTCAGCGAATTAGCACATCTGCTTTCGCAGGCTCGCGGTTTGCGTGCGGAACCGGCCATGAGACTCCAACTCACAGTGGCCGTGGCCGTCGTGGTGACCCTCGCATGCGCAGGTCCGGCAGGTCCTGAAGGACCGCAGGGAGCGAAGGGCGATCCCGGGGCCATGGGCGTTCGCGGCGAGACGGGCGCGATGGGAGCGACGGGAGCGACGGGCGCAACAGGGGCCACCGGGGCGACTGGAGCCACTGGCGCAACGGGCGCGACGGGGGCCGCGGGTGATGCAGGCGCCCAGGGGCCGGCTGGGGTCAGCACGGGAACGCTCTCGGGGGTCGTTCGCTTCGAGAGCACGAAGGCGGTCGTGGCCGGGGCGATCGTGAGCCTCGTGCCCAACCCGCAGCTCCCGCAGACGACGGGCGCCGCCGGAACCTACGCGTTCATCGATCTTCCGTCGGGCGTCTACGAGGTGACCGTCACGCACGCCCGGTCGACCGCGTTCAAGGCGAGCGTCTCGGTGCTCGCCGGCCGCACCGCCACGCTCGACGTGCAGCTCCACGACTTCCTCGCGGCCAGCGATCCCTGCATCGTGTGCCACGCGCCGAACAACCCGCAGCTCATCGCCGACTACAAGGCGAGCTCGATGGCGCCCTACGTCTCGTGCGCCGATTGCCACGCCGACAACCCGGCAGTGGTGAACGACTACGGGCCCGACCACCGGCTGCGGCCTGCACCGGAGACCTGCGCCACCTGCCACCAAGAGCAGTACCGCGGTCACCAGGCGAACCGGCACTCGATCGGCATGCAGCGGGTCTACGAGTCGGGCCGCTACGACGATCTCCCGCCCTGCACCACCGGGCAGAACGCGCTCGGCTCGGGAGGCATCGCCACCTGCACTCAGTGTCACAACGTCGAGCAGGGCTGCGACTCGTGCCACAGCCGGCACCTCTTCGACGCGAAGCAGGCGCGCGCGCCGGTGTCGTGCGCGACCTGTCACATGGGGCCCGATCACGCGCAGTGGGAGATGTACTCGACCTCCAAGCACGGCGTGCTCAACGCGACCCGCGGAGAGACCGTCGGGCCTTCCTGCGCGCGCTGCCACATGCCCCTCAAGGGAACCAAGCCCGACGGCGGCCAGTACACCGATCACGATCTGAGCTTCGGGCTCGCCTGGGGCCCGGTCGGCGGCGCGGCCTCACACGTCGGCATTCGACGCAACGGGCAGCTGCCCTACGTGCTGAACGGAACGACGCTCTCGGCGAACCCCGCGTTCGATCCCTTCGCGCCGTACGACATGACCTTGCCCGCCGACGCTGGCGCCGACCCGGGCACGCTCTACTACCCGCTCGACAAGCCGGGCCGCATCGTCCAGGTCACCGATCCCCTCGCCGTGCTCAACGCCCGCCGGGCGCAGATGATCCAGCTCTGCACCCAGTGCCATGCGCAGTCGTTCGCGACCGAGCGCCTCGACGTCGCCGACGGCGTGCACCGCAACGTCACCTCGGTCGTGAACGAGGCGAAGGACATCATCTACGCGCTCAACTACGACCGGCTGCTCTCGCCGGCGTCGAGCGGCTGGGTTCGACCGGGCAACCCCGACACCGCGGCCGAGATCGTGCTCGCCGGAACGCAGCTGTACCGCAACCTCTCCTCGCTCGAGCGCACGTTCTTCAAGATGTACAAGTACGACAACGTCAAGGCGTGGCAGGGCGCGTACCACCTCAACCCCGACTACACGCACTGGTATGGGTGGGCCGAGGTGAACATGGATCTCGCCGACATCGCGAGCGAGGCGGGCCAACTCCGACGTGACGAGGCGTTGCTCTGGGCGATCGAGAACAACGTCAACACCGTCTGGCAGGTCCCGTACCAGGGGGTGATCTACGCGACCGGCTCGATGAACAAGCTCTACGATCTCTACGCGCCCGGCGACGGCGGGACGCAGACGATTCAGCCGTACGGTCCGACCGGCCCGACGGTCTCGTACGACGGCGGAGCGCTCTTCGTCTTCCACTGAAGCGCGAAGCTCGCGGGCGTGCGCGTCGGCCAGCGCACGTTCGCCTCACCCGGGCGCGGCCGCGAGATCCTCGATGACGTGGCAGCGCCGATGATCGTGCGGCCGGAGCGACCTCAGGTGGTCGACCTCTGCGCCGCCGATTCCACGCTGTTCGAGCGCATCGGCCAAGACGCTGCGGGCCTCAGCGCTCGCGTCACCGAGCGTCGCCTGGGCGAGCCGCCGAACGTCGAGGTCGTCGGTCGCCGGCCGTGGTCGAGCCGCCAGGTGAAGCGCTCCTCCGTCGAGGAGCAACGCCTCCTGCGCCCCGGGATGCCAGGCCAACAGATCGAGCGCGCCTTCCCATCGCTTCTCCAACTGCGCGCGGCCCATCGCCGTGCTCACCTTCCCGAGCGAGAGCACCTCGTCACGGCGGAGGACGAGCTCGCGTCCAGCGCTCTCCTCGCGCACCTCGACCGCGGCCTCTCCGGCGCGACACCGAAACAACTTCCACGGGCCGGCTTTGCCCCACCAGGCGAACGTCGCGTATTCGTCGTCATCGAGCCAACACACCGGGAGGTCCCACGGTTCGCTCTCGACCGCGAGGTGCACCGTCGGCTCGTCCACCGCGCCACCGAGCCACGGCGCGAGCTCGAACGCGCCGACGAGGCCGACGGGGTGCCACACCCACCCCGCGCTCGCGACCCTGGTGCCGCCCGGGCTCAACCAGAGGTCAGCGTAGAAATAGTCGAGCTTCACCTCGCGCTCGGGCGTGAGGCGCTGCCCCGTCTGCAGGTCGGTGACGCAGAGCGCATTCCACGCAATCGAGTGGAGCAAGCGCCGATCGTCGAGGAAGACGAAGGGAAACGAACAGTGCTCCTCGTTGTCGCCGTCACGCAGCAACGAGCACACCACCTTGCCCGACTCGACGTCGAAGACCGCGCCCTCGAGGCCGTAGCGCTGGGCGACCGCCACGGAGCGGCCCGACGGAGAGGCCTTCACCATGACCGTGCTGCCGGTGGTGCCTTCCACCCGCTCGCTCGAGAACGGCAGGCGCGCCTCGAAGAACCGCTCGCCGGTGACGAGCTCGAGGCCCTGGAGCACGCCGGCGGGAGTGACCGCGAACCAGCGGGACCGATCGTCGCCGGAGGCGGGGCTCCAGACGTCGAAGTCCTCGGCGCTCACGCCCTTCACTGCTCGCATCGTCCAGCCGCTCAACGCCATC
The DNA here is from genome assembly GCA_052034585.1 of Myxococcota bacterium. Lineage (GTDB taxonomy): Bacteria > Myxococcota > Myxococcia > Myxococcales > Myxococcaceae > Xiheimicrobium. The sequence continues at coordinate 5,558 of JBPOIJ010000137.1, read as the reverse complement.
GCTCCTCAGATCGACCGACCGACTCGAGTCTGACCGAAGGCGCGAGTTTCGCTAGGCCAGGAGCGGGTACAGCTCTGCTTCCTCTCTGGTGATGCGCTGGCCGAGCAGTCCGAAGAGCTGCTTGGTTTCGCGAATGAAGCTCTCGGGTTCCTTCTTGAGCTTCTCGACCACCGTCCACTTCTGGATGAAGGCGTGGAAGCCGGTCGAGAGGCTGCCCATCTCCTGAACGAAGCGCCGCGCAGTCGCCTGGACTGCCGGGTCGCCCGACTGGAGCAGGGTCGGGTACAGGCTCTTGTCCTCCATCGCGAGGTGAATGCTCAGCTTGCCCGAGAGCTTCATGAGCGCCTGAACCACCCCCAGCGGGTTGCCCTGAATCGCCTCGATCGTCATCAGCTTCGAGACCGTCGTCACGACGTGGACGAGGTCCTGGTGTTGCTCACTCAGCGCAGCGGTCGTTCTTCCCATGAGATGCCCCCCAGCAACCTTCGAGCGAACTGGCTGCAAGGCACATTCCTCGATCGGCGCCTCCGACAGGGTGGAAACACCAGCGGGAGCGCGAAGGACGCGAGGTCTTCGTTCGCGGTGCGGTCGAAAAGAACCACGGGGCGCGCCAGGGACCTGTCTGCCGGGCCGCTCGCGACCCCGCCCGCGCACTTCGGCCACTGACGCTTGGCGATCGACTCCCGCGCGCAGGCGCAATACGGTCCGCTCGCTTCCGTGCCTTCTGACACCCAGTTCGGCAAGTACGAGCTCATCGAGCGCATCGCCGCCGGCGGTATGGCGGAGATCTTCCGCGCCCGGTTCTCGCCCGCGCCGGGCGTCGTCAAGCCGGTCGTGATCAAGAAGATCCTCCCGCACTACGCCGCGAACCGCGCCTTCATCGCGATGTTCACCAACGAAGCGCGCATCGTGATGGGCCTGAGCCACGGCAACATCGCCCAGGTCTTCGACTTCGGTGACGTCGAGGGCGACTGGTACCTCGCGATGGAGCTCGTCGACGGCCAGCCCCTCTCGAAGGTCGTCAAGCGCATGCGGGCGATCGGCATTCTCACCATGCCGGCCGAGCTCGCGGCGTACATCACCTCCGAGACGCTCCGCGGCCTGCACTACGCGCACACCCGCCTCGACGAGCAGGGGCGGCCGTTGCAGATCGTCCACCGCGACATCTCTCCCCAGAACGTGCTCTGCAGCTACGAGGGGCAGATCAAGATCGTCGACTTCGGCATCGCCCGCGCGCGCAACGCCGGCCGAGAAGACACGACCGCCAGCGCCGTGAAGGGCAAGTACGCCTACTTCGCGCCCGAGCAGGCCCGCGGGAAGGCGCTCGACGCGCGCACCGACGTCTTCGCCGCGGGCATTCTCCTCTACGAGCTCCTCACCGGGCAGCTGCCGTTCCAAGGCCGGATGATGGAGGTGCTCACCAAGATCGTCCGCGGCCAGTTCTCGCGCCCCTCGGAGGTGAACCCGGCCATTCCGAAGGCGCTCGAGACGCTCGTCCTCAAGGCGATGGCGCTCGAGCCGAGCAATCGCTACCAGAGCGCCGAGGCGTTCCAGCAGGATCTCACCCGCTACCTCGCGGTGCACCACCCTGACTTCACGCCGACCGATCTCTCGAACTTCCTCGGGCTGTTGTTCGAGCCCGAGCTGGTGAAGTCCGGGCGTCCGCTCCAGCTGCCGCGGGACTTCGCGGAGAAGGCGCAGCGTTGGCGAAGGGGCATTCCGGTGCCGGAGCCCGAGCCCGAAGCGCCGCCACCGCCAGGCGAAGACCCCGAAGCCGAGGTGCCGACCGAGATGGTCGATCTCGAGAGCGCCCGGTCGGCGATCTCCGAGTACTCGTCAGGCCAGTCGACCGTCGACTATCCCGCGCGTGGTGCAAGCGGCGATGCGCAGACGGCGTCGTCGCCGGCGCACCAGCCTGCAGCGCAGCCGTCGGAGTCGCGCCCGCGGTTCTCGGAGCCGCGCTTTCCGGTGCCGCCTCGCGTGGCGCCGATTCCCTGGGCGAGAGCGCTCCTGCTCGGCATCGCGGCGGCGTTGGTGGGCTTCGCCGGCGTCTTCCTCGCGGTGCGCCTGTCGCGCGGCACCCTCGAGATCACCTCGATCCCTCCGGGCGCGACCGTGCACGTCAACGGCAAGCCGCTGGAGGACAAGACCCCGGTCCAGCTCCGCGCCCTCTCGGGAGGTCGCACCTACACGGTGGAGGTCGAGCTCTCGGGCTACCAGCGCTGGGTGAACGAGGTGCCGCTCAAGCGCGGCCAGCACCTCGTGGTCGACGCGAACCTGGAGAAGATCCCCCCGCCGCCGCCACCGCCGGAGCCGAAGCCACCACCTCCTCCGCCGCCGCCAAAGGAGGAGCCGGTGAAGCTCGCGCCGGTGAAAGACGTCGTCGCCTGGCCATCGACCGGCTTCGAGCTCGACGCCGCCCGCCACCGAATCGATCTGAGCAAGGCTGGCGCGCTGAAGCTCCCGCTCGACGAGAAGGCGACCTACCGGATCACCTTGAGCAAGGGCCCGTCGCTGGGCTGGGGCTACTACGTGGTGAACTCCGCTGGGGCAGCGCCGGGGGCCTTGCCGACGACGCCGCAGCAGATCCGCGGCGCGAGCAAGCTCTTCGTGTTCCGTCTGCCCTCGTCGGTCCTCGCTGGCGCCGAGCACGCCGAGGAGACCAAGCCCCGCACGCTCTCGCTCGACGCGAAGGGCAAGCCGAAGACCTTCAAGCTGCCCTTGGCGCTCACCGTCACCAAGGAGTCGCACGTGACGCTCACCGGCCTCGACCCCAAGAGCAGCTACGAGATCACCGTTCGCCAGTCGACCCAGGCGCCAGCGCGCGTTCGCTCGTCGGGATCGATCGTCGGCCGGTGCGTGATCGGCCACCCGACCCAGGGCCTCATCGTCGCCGACGTCGACTCACCGATCACCGTGAGCGGCGCGCACCAACTGCTCTTCACCTTGCTCGACGACGCCGCCGACGATCAGGAGGGCCGGCTCGTCGTCGCGCTCAAGCAGCTGAAGAAGTCGGGCAAGCGCTAAGAGCTGGACTCGCGGCCGGCGCACGAGCGCACGACTGGTCACCAACGAGCGCGGTGCACGGGCGAATCTCAGCGGTTCAGCGCCGCGCGGCCGGTGGAAACAGCCCGTCGACGAGGAGATCGATCATCACCTCGCTGAGCTCGTCCCCGCCGACGCCGGCCGAACGTTCGAGCGCGCCGTCGAGCGCCAGGGTCGCGATGCCATGGAGCGCCGCCCAACAGACCGCGGCCGTCTTGCGCGCGTCGAGATCGAGCTGCCGCTTCGCAGCGAGATCGGTCACGCACTGGACGAGCGCCGCGAAGGGCGTCTCCGCTCCAGGCAGCCCGCGCCCGCGATCAGGCCCGAAGATGAGCCGAAAGGTCGAGGCGTCGTTCAGCGCGAAGCGGAGATAGGCCCGGCCATAGCGGCGGAGCCTGAGCTCGGGGTCCTTCGCGCCGCGCGCGGCCTGGGCCATGGCCTTGGCGAGCCGCCCCACTCCGCCGTCGGCGACCGCATGGACGAGATCGTCGCGGCCGTCGAAGTGCCGATAGACCATCGCCGGGTCCACCTTCACCGCGCGCGCCGCTTCCCGAAGTGAGAAGCCCTTCGCGCCCTTCTCACGAATGAGCCGCTCGGCGGCGGCGAGGAGTGCCTCTCGAGTTCCCATCGCCGCCACCCTCCTCCCGAACGCGGCGGCGTTCAACGCTCGGCGCACTTGACTCTGGTCAACATTGTTGACAACACTGTTGACTTCCCGGGCCGGAAACGGAGTCTCGTGATGCTCTCAGTGATCCTTCAGCTCTCGTTGTTGGCGGCGCCCGTCGGAGAGACCGGCACCACGATCGCCGCGCCGGCGATCGCCACCCCCGCGCTCGAGGTCAACCTCGTGTGGCCGTTCCTCGGCATCTCGGAGCTCAAGGTGCTCTTCCCGCTGGTGAGGCGCGCCGAGCCCACCTTCCGCGGCGAGCTGATCGCGGGCCTCGTCGCCGACTACGGCTTCGGGCCGATCACCCGGCCGACGGACAAGTACGGCAAGGTGCTGCTCCTGGCCGGGAAGCTGGGCTGGCGACAGTTCCTCGCGCTCGGGTTCCACCTCGACGTCTCGGTGAACCTCGGCTGGCGTCACGAGGAGTTCAACGTCTGGGACGGCGGCACCGTCGACGGGTTCACAGGCCGGCTGTGGCTGCATGGTGGGTGGCAGACCGAGCTCACCTCGCGGGTCTACCTGAACGTTCGTGGGTCGATGGGCGTTCACCTCTTCCGCACCGATCGGTTCGGCGACAAGGAACGGCTGCTCGCCTTTGGCGGTGACCTGAACGTCGGGGTCCGATTCTGAGCGGGCTGATCACCACCCGAGCTGATCAGCACGTGCCGCCACGTGGCGACCTGTAGCCGAAAAATTGATCAGCGCCGCGGGGCGCCTACCATGTGCGCAACTTCCCTTCACGGAGGACGCACATGAAGAAGATCTTCGCGGTGGTGATGCTCTCGGCGGTGGCGGTCACTGGCGTCGCGTTCGCGCGCTCGCAGCGGCGGATCAGCAACGCGGAGGTCGAGCGGGTGATCGACGCTCGCCTGCACCTCATGCTGGTCGAGATGAACCACAAGCGGTGAGGGCCGCGATCGATCGAGATCAACCGACGCTCGCACCACTCCTCGGCGGGTAGCGAACGGCAACCGCCCACTGCGCGTCGGCTCCCACTCGAACGCCAGGAGGGCCGCCCGCGTCGCTCACGTTCAGTGGCCGCGCATTCTCACTCACTGAGAAGATCGTGCGGCAGGCGCAGCGCTGTTGATCACCCGCCCCGTTTTCGAGCAGAACCCGACGCCGATGCGCCTCCACCACTTCGTCGTCGGCTCCGCTGCATTTCTCGTCCTCTTCTTCGCGCAAGCTTGCGGCGGAAAACAGCCGGTCAAGTGCATGTCGAGCGCCGACTGCGGTCTCGGCCAGGTGTGCTCGGCGGGAACCTGCCAGACCCAGGCGATGGACGCGGGCGGAACGGGCGGAGGATCGTTCTTCTTCCCCGACGCGAGCACTGCGGGCGGCTCCGCTGGTGGCACGGGCGGGAGCGCGGGCGGCGGCTCGACGACGGGCTGCGGCCCCCAGAACTGTCCGGCGGGCTGCTGCGACATGAACGGCATCTGCCAGGGTGGCACCACGCGAACGGCGTGCGGCGTCGGTGGAACGATGTGCGTCACCTGTGGCCCCGGCCGCATCTGCCAGGGCGGCGCATGCGCGAACCCGACTGGCGGCGGGAGTGCGGGTGGCGGGGCGGCCGGCGGTGGGCTGCCTGGCTGTGGGCCTTCGACCTGCGCGACGGGCTGCTGTGACGTGAACAACCTCTGCGTTCCCGGCACCACGCCCCAGGCCTGCGGCATCGGTGGCCGCATCTGCATCGGCTGCTTTGGCTCCGACACCTGCTCGGGAGGCAGCTGCGTGCCCAGCACCGGTGGCGGCTCGGCTGGTGGAGGAAGCGCGGGCGGCGTGACTGGAGGCGGCACGACGGCTGGAGGTTCGGCCGGCGGCAACACTGCGGGCGGACGCACGGCTG
>JBPOIJ010000135.1:0-51174 GCA_052034585.1 Myxococcota bacterium | reverse complement strand
ATCACGCAGCCACGCTTCGTTTCCGCCGAGGGCGATGAGCGACTGCGCATCGCCGAGCCGCGCGCCGAAGGTGGCCTGGGAGAGGAAGCGCATCGCGTCGAGACGCGGGCCGGTCATCTCGAGCTCGGTCTTGCTCGTGGCGCTCTCCTCCTTCGGAACGTCGGTCGAGGTGCAGGCGAGAGGGGCGAGGGCGAGCAAGGCGGAGAGGTGCCTCGCTCGTGAGAGCAGGGGACGGCGCATGGAGGAGCTCCAGGAATGGCGAGAAACGTCGGTGCAGGTGGGAGCAACCAACGCGCCAGCGCCGCGCGAGCACGACTTCTCTCGGAGGGTGAGCGCGCGTCGACGCTGCGACGGCCGAAGTGGTGCGTCGACGCGCAGCGAGTCGTCCTCTGCGAGGGGACGAGCGCTTTCAAAATGGAGGGCTGCTCCCACTCACGCCTCGTGGTGCTTGGCACGCGCCGCCTCGCCGGTCGCCATCGAGACGCTCGTCTCGCGCGGCGCCGAGGACCTCGACGCTCAGCTCAGAGGGAAGGCAGTGAGGGTCGTGGTGTCCTGAAGCCTCGAGGGTCGATGGGTGCGAGGAATCCGCCGGAGCTCAGGTCCCGTCCGCCAGCCTGATCGATTGGCCTCCTCGCCGCGGGCGGGTCGACGCCACTGCGTCAATCTCGAGACGCAACGGTCGACACCCTCGAGCGCGTCGCGCCCGTCACCCCACCGATGCACCGCCCTCGGGTGGATTGCCAACAAAGGAAGACGCGCGCGGCCGGGCGGGCGCCTCTCCCAGTCATGTCAGGCGAGCGACGCACCTGCCTCGAACCGTAAGGCGCCTGACGACGATCGGGGCACGTCGTTGCTGGGCGGCTCCAGTTCGTGGCCCGGTCGCGCTCGATCTCGGTTGTCGTAGACCGTGGCGCCGGCGGTCGTGAGCGTCGAGGCCTGGGTTGCGAGATCGACGAAGGTGCGAGCGTCGGGACCTGGCCTCGTCAGGCGCCTTACGCCGGACGTCAGGGCCCCTACGTCAGGCACCTGACGAAAAGCGTCGCTCGCCGAACATGGCTGTGAGGCGGCCCCGGCCCGCGCCCTCGTTCAATTTCGTCTCTGCGGATGCTCGAGGGAGCACGGGCGTTGCGGATTCCTCGTCGCCACCGCGTCTCGAGGCTTCAGGAGACACGATCAACCACCGCCTTCCCTCTGAGCCAGCATCCGTCTGCAGGTTGCGTCTGGAACGCGCCGGGCGGTCGCCAATCTCTGCCTCCGCGCGGGTCGCGGCCCCAGCGCCCTGGAGCGCATCGAGTTCGCCCTCTTCAACGTGGACCGTCGGACAAGGACGTCGCTGAGTCGGGCTGCAGGCAGAGCGCGGTCGACGAGTCGAGACCTCGCAGTACGGCGACGACTGGATCCGCGACTGCTCTTGAGTCGGGAGGATCTTCACTCCGCCACGTCGACCTCGGCGAGCGCCTGCGGATCAGTCGCGGCCATCACCTTGGCGAGCCGGGTGCGTCCCCGATTGAGCGCGCTCTTCACCGTGCCCTCGGGCAGGCCGAGCATGCGCGCGATGTCGGGGTACGAATAGCCGCGCACGTCACGCAACGTCACCACCATGCGGTGCTGCTCGGACAGGTGCTGGAGCGCGGCGAGCAACATCGCGTGACGCTCGTTGCCGACGGCGCGGGCCTCCGGGTCCTCGACGATGCCGAGCGGTGTCTCGAGCTTGCCGCGGCGCTTCTTCGCTCGCAGCGAGTTGATGGAGGAGTTCACCAGAATGCGGTGGAGCCAGGTGGTGCAGGCCGCCTTCCCGTCGAAGTTGACGTCACGCGAGTAGAGGCGAACGAAGACGTCTTGCACCACGTCTTCGGCTTCGTCGGCGTCTTTCACGATGCGTCGAACCACGGCGAGCGCACGCTGACGGTGCTGGCGGTACAGCTCGTGGAGTGGCGGAAGCGCGGTCATGGGGTCTTCAACGCCCTCGCCGCTCAGCGGATCTACCTCGCCGAATCCCCCAGCAAATTCGAGGAGTTCTACATCGTCATCGAACCACGCGTCCGTCCATCGACGGGGCGCGGCCTTCGACCCGCGGCACACACGGCTCCCTGCGGCAGACCCGACACGATTGAGCGCGTTCATGCGGGGGGGTGAGCAAGGAGCGGACCTTCGGGGTGGCCCCGCAAGCTCGCGACGTTGGAGGCGGCGACGGTTTTCAGGGGTAACGCGGCGATGCAGACTGTGTTCTTCCGTGGCGCCCGCGCGAACCCTGCTCGTCGTTGTCGTCAGCAGCCTTGGGTGTACACCGATGCGAGCCGGTGTGGACGCTGGAGTCGACGCGGGCCGGGTCTCCTGGTGCTGGGCGTCGACGGGGACCGTCTTCACGGTGATGCCGGGCAGCCCAACGACGCTCGCGAATCGCTACCTGAGCGATGGGGGCCCGTGCTTCACCGCCGAGGTTCCCTACCGGCTCATCTCGTATCGAGACGGCGGCATCGTCGAGCTGATCGATGTCGACGGGGCGCTTCGCACCGCGACGCCTGTCGAGGGCTTCTTCGCTCTCGAGTCCTTTTCACTCGGAGACTGGTTTGGCTTCGCGACACTCACGTTCGCCCGGCCCGCGCGCGGATGGACGCTCCCTGTGACGTGCACGAGAGGCGAGCCCATCGGGCGCCATGCCTTCTCATGCGACGGCCATATCCTCTTCGACGACGGCGGGGCGGGCTCGAGGGCCGCCGATTGGGTTGACGGAGAAGGAGTCGCTTACGGTTTTCTCGATGGTGGCCTCGTCACCTCGACGAACCTCACGACGTCAGCAGCCTTTGCCCCGCACCCGGAACGCATCGAGTACTGGGCGGCCGACCGTTCGGGCCTCGCCACGCTCGGACGGAGCAACGTGTTGCGCCTGTTCGCTGCCGACGGTGGGGTTCGCGAGCTGCAGCTCCTTCGAGATGCGGGCGCCGGCAACGTCTTCCGTCATGACGGCGTGACGTCATTCACGAAGTACGGCCGAGTGAGTGCCGAGCTCTGTGCGGTGGGCGTCGACACGACGTTGGTCTGCGTTCCGGGAAACGCGCTCGCGGCGTCGGGTGCCCTCGCGTGGGCGCTCCCAGTCATCGGGTACGACGGAGAATGGTCGGTCGTGCCAATGCGTTACGACGGCGGATGGACGGATGGTGACCCCAACGAGGGCTTCCACGCACCGCCGGGCTGGTGGCCGCTCGGAACTGTTTTTCCGGCGATGGCGAGCGGCATCGTCGTTCGTTCGTCAGATCAGCGTCGTGCGTTGGCGTGGTTCGGCATTCGCGGAGGAATGGACGAGATGGTGCTGCTCGACTCGGCGCAGCCGCTGGTCTCGTTCGGCGCGCGCGGGAGAACGGCGTGGTTCTCCTGGGACGGAGGGACCCTCGTCGCTCCGCTCGATCCTCGGTAGCCGGGACACGTCAGCTCGAATATCTCGCGAGCAGTTCGAGCTTCTCGAGTTCATTGCGATGCTTGGCATGATCAGCAGCCGACTTGCCTGCGGCGTCGCGCGCGTTCGCATCGGCCCCGTTTTCGAGGAGCGCTCGCATCGGTCCGAGTCCGTCCCGCTCCGTCGACTGGACGATCAAGGGCGTCGACCCTCGATCGTCCCTCGCCTCGAGCTCTGCGCCGTGTGACAGCAAGCAACGAACGACCTCCTTGCGAGCGATGTGCAACGGGCGAACACCATCGTCGGTTGCAGCGTTCACGTCCGCGCCAAGTCTGATGAGCAGGTCGATGCAGCGAAGCGAGCCCTCGGGTGAGAAGGCGTCACATCGCTCCGCCACCTGATGCAGCAGCGTGAATCCGAATTCGCCCCTCGTGGTGACCAGCGCCGGGCTCTTCTCGAACAGCTGCTCGAGGACGACGAAGTTTCCGAGTGCCGCCGCCTGCCACGCCGTCTGCCATTCCGTCTCGCAGCCTTCCCACCAATCGGACTCGTGCGCCTGGCCAAGGGCCGCGATGAGCGGTTCGTCGACCATCGCCGCTGCAAACGCCTCGACGGTGGCGAGCGGTTGATGAGCCAAGAGCGGCGGGAGCGTGTGCAGCACCAGCTCGGAACCCCGCTGCTGAAGCTGAGCGAACGCTTCGGCCCAGAGCTCGAGGTGCTCCACGGTTCCGTCGATGCGCGACTCTGGACCGAGTGTCTGCTCGACCATCGAGGCCACCTCTCCGTCGGGCCCGAAGGCGATGTGCTGAACGGTCACCCCGCCGTCGACCCGAACGACGAATCGCGTCGACTGACCGTCGAGCTTCGACAGATGCCGTTTCAGCGCCTCGGCCACTGCCTCCAGAGAAATCGATTCGCTCGCCGGAATGGTGACCTCGGGACTACTCGTCGCCCGAGGTGAGGCCCCAGTCCTTGAGCCGCTTGAAGATGGTCGACCGCCCGATGCCCAGCTCACGGCCGGCCTTCTCCTTCGAGTTGCCGTGGAACTTGAGCGCCTGCAGCACCACTTCCTTCTCGAACGCCACCAGGTGTTCCTCGAGGGTTCGGCCGGGTTGATACGCCTGCCCGGTGAGGGCGTCGGACAAGTTCATCGTCGGCGCGGGCGGCGGCGCAGCGGGCGGGGCGGCAATCTGAAAGGTGATGTCACCGGCCTCGAGCGAATGGCCTCGGCGGAGCAACAGCGCGCGATGGAGCACGTTGCGCAGCTCTCGCACGTTGCCTGGCCACGGGTGCCCCTGCAGCTTCTGGAGCACGTCGGGGTTCATGTTCACCACCTGGCCCTTGGGTGAGAAGAGCTTGAGGAAGTGCTGGGTGAGGAGCGGAATGTCGGCCTTCCGGTTGCGCAGCGGCGGCAGGTTCAGCGGCACCACGCAGAGCCGGTAATAGAGGTCTTCGCGGAAGCGGCCTTTGCGGGCTTCGTCCATCAGGTCGCGGTTGGTGGCAGCGACGATGCGCACGTCGACCGTCATCGGGCGGGCGGCGCCGACCCGCTTGATCTCTCCCGACTCCAGCGCCCGGAGCAGCTTCGCCTGCAGCTCGAGCGGCAGCTCACCAATCTCGTCGAGGAACAGGGTGCCGCCGTCGGCCTCTTCGAACGCGCCGCGGTGCGTCTTCTCGGCGCCGGTGAAGGCCCCCTTCTCGTGACCGAAGAGCTCGCTCTCGATGAGCTCCTTCGAGATGGCGGCGCAGTTCACTGGAATGAAGGGCTTCTCGGCGCGGCTGGAGCGGTTGTGCACCGCTCGGGCGACCAGCTCCTTGCCCGTGCCCGACTCGCCGAAGATGGAGACTGCCGCGGTCGAGGGCGCGACGCGATCGATGATGTCTGCCAGCGCGCGCATCGCCCCGTCGGCGCCGACCAGCCCCTCGTAGGCCGTGCCGCCCTTGCCACCGCTGCTCAGCGCCGAGGTCGAGGTCGGCTCGAAGACGAGCTCGGTCTCTCCCAGCTTGATGGTGGTGAAGAGCGGAATGTCGGCTTCGAAGACGCGCACCGGGCCGACCCAGGTGCCGTTGGTCGACTGTTGGTCGACGAGGTGGAAGCGGTTGTCGTGGCGGGTCACCTTGAGGTGCCGGCTCGAGATGTAGCGCTCGTTGAGGACGAGGTCGTTCGAGCCGTCCTTGCCGACGGTGAAGGCGTCGACCTGCAGCTTGTGGAGCGTGTCCTTGGTGGGCGAGCGCACCCGGAGCTGCGCGGTGATGGCGGGGCCGGAGCTGCCGACGTTCGCGAGCTCGGTCTTCTGCCCAATCTCGGTGGCGGCGGCCTCGTCGACGTTGCTCGACTTCAACCGGAAGATGGCGCGCCACTGGCCCAGCTCGATGTCGGTGCCGTCGGCGATGGGCCCGGACGAGAGCTTCTTGCCGCCCACGACCAGCCCCTTGCCGGTGAGGTCCTCGACGGTGGCGCCGGTCTCGCCGAGGGTGAGGGCGAGGTGCTGCCGCGAGACCTCGTTGTCGGGCACCGCGACGTCGCACTTCTCGCCGCGCCCCAGCACGATGCGTGGCTTGTCGATGGTGAACCGCAATACTTCTTCGCCGCGACGGAGGAAGACGAGCTCAGCCATGGGGCGGTTTGGTAGCACAGTCGATGCGCTTTGCCGCCGTCAGGGTGCGAGAAAGACGCTCGAGTCGACCGAGAGTTCGCAGAAGCAGAGGCCGGTGTCGCAGGTGCGAATGCGGCCTCGACTGCAGTTGGGTCGGGCGGGCGCCGAGTGCTGTATTGAGCCGGAATGAGCGTCTTCCTCGCGGTCGATCTCGACGAGCCCACGCGTGGCACGGTGAGCGCGCTCGTCGGCCAGCTCTCGACCCGGCACCTCGCGAAGTGGCTCCGGCCCGACAAGCTCCACGTGACCCTCGTCTTCCTCGGAAACGCGACGCCAGCGCACGTCGCCGCGTTCCTCCCGCGCATCGACGCGCTCGCGAAGCGGCACCGACCCTTCGAGCTCGTGCTCAGCGGGGTCGGCACCTTCGGGACTCGCCGCGCGCCCTCGGTGCTCTGGCTGGGCGTCGGGGGCGCCCTGGAGGCCCTCGAAGCGCTCCAGCAAGACGCCGCGGAGGTGCTGCTCACCGAGCCGCTCCCGGGCGTGACGGCCGTCGAGCGGGAGCGCGCCTTCAGCCCTCACCTCACCCTCGCGCGCTCGAAGCAGGGCGGGGTGTTCGACGAGGTGACGAAGGCGCTCGAGGCCTTTCGAACGCCGCCGTTCCTCGTCGGGCACGTCACGCTCTACGAGAGCCGGCACGACGAGTACCGCGCGCTCCACCGCGCCACGCTCGGGTGAGCACCTTTCGCCGCGTTCGGGCGACAATGGCTCCATGCCTGGTCCGGTCAGCGTGAATCCCCTTCGTGGTGGCACCGCCCAGCCCAGCACGCCGCCCACCTCCGTCGACGTCTCGCGAGTCACCGTCGGCTCCGCCGAGTTCAAGAAGCTGCCGGCGAGCTGGCAGCAAGCCGTGCGCGACGCGAAGAGCTACGCCAGCACCCAGCTGACGGGCGTCTCGCCGCCACCGCGCATCCTGGTGACGTCGGCGGCCTCCAACGGCTCGGCGCCGGTGACCGTCATCGTCCCTGCCAGCGCCAAGGAGCCCTTCAAGGTGGAGACGCACTACCACGGTGACGGCGCGCGCTCGCTCGGCACCAACCCGTCGAACGGCGCCATCGCGAAGAAGCTCGAGGGCGGTGACGACACCGTCTACGTGCTGCCCGAGGCCGCGAAGCCCGGCGCGCCCACCGATTGGACGAACGCGAAGAGCATCGGTGGAACGACGAGTGAGGCGCTCACCGCGGCTGGCGTCACTGGCGCGGTCGGCGAACGGACCATCTCGGTGCACTCCGCGGGAGGCCGGGCGCTCAAGGGCGCGCTCGAGAACGGCGAGCAGCTCTCGGCCGATCGGCTCGTCCTTCAGGACGCGCTCTTCGAGTCGAACACCGGCCGCGGCGTGGCGACGTACTTGAAGCAGCAGCTCCCCAAGCTCAGCGCGGGCGTCGGTCGCATCACGGTGGTGCCCTCCACCGGTGCTGGCGCCGCCGGCCTGATGAAGGACCTCGACGAACCCTCGCTCACCCGAACGCAGGTGCTGGTGCGCGAGCTGAAGGCCGCTGGGCGGAAGGTCGACGTGGTGAACGTGCCGACCCACGACGACGCGGCGAAGCAGCTCCGCCCCACCGTGACGCCGGGAACGAGCGACAGCTTCGGCTGAGTCGTGCAACAAGGGCGCGTGCGCTCCAAAGGCAACGGCCCACCTTTCGTCGTCGCCCGGACTCGGCAGGCCCTTCGTCCCGATGGCTCGCTCACCGTCGGCATCGTGGCGGACACGCACTCCAAGCCGGACGCGCGAGGGCTCGAGCAGCTGCGCGTGCTGGCGCCCGACGCCATCGTCCACGGCGGCGACATCGGCCAGCTCGAGGTGCTGAAGACGTTGGGCGAGCTCGCGCCGGTGCATGCGGTGCGCGGGAACATCGACGAGCGGCTCCCCGACCTCCCCGACGCGCTCGTGCTCGAGCTCGTTCACGGCGAGCGCGTGCAGCTCACCGTGTTGCTCACCCACATCGCCGTCGCTGGCCCGAAGCTCCGCGCCGATGCCGCGAAGCTCGCCCGCGCCGAGAAGGCCTCGCTCGTGCTCTGTGGCCATTCGCACGTGCCGTTCTTCGGGAACGATCGTGGGCTGACGGTGTTCAACCCCGGCTCCATCGGGCCGCGCCGCTTCACCCTGCCGATTCTCTACGGGGTGATGAAGGTGACCGCGACGGGAGTGACGCTCCACCACGTCGACGTCGAGACCGGTAAGCGCTGGGAGCCCTGATCAGCCGGGCGCTGCGCCTCAGAACTTGAGCCGCTTGGTCGTCGTCTTCCCCGACTTGATCTCCACCTCGATGGTCGTCGTCAGCTTCTTCTCGTCGTTGACGAGCCGCAGCCGGTGCGTGCCTGGTGGGAGCGCGACGCGGCTGAGCGGCGTCTCGCCGAGGTTCTTCTTTCCGAGGAAGACGATCGTCCACGGAGTCGTCTGGAGCGACAGAAACCCCGGCTTCGCCGCGACCTTCACCTTCGTCGGGCTGACGGGCGCGAGGTCGCTCTCGTCGGCACCAGCGTCGGACAGCGCGAGCATCGCGGGTGGCGGCTCGACGGGAACGAAGGGTGGGACGATCGGCGGAACCACCGCGACGGCCGCATCCCGACCTTCGACGTGGGGCGACGCCTCTTTCACCGGCTCCGTCGTCTTCCACGGTGCCCAAACGGCGAGGCCGGCGACGAGACCGAGCAGCACGAGCGAGGCCAGCACGAGGAGGGGCGTTCGGTCTCTCCGCGCCGCCAGCGCTGCGTTGCCAGTCGTCGGCGGAGGAAGCGGTGAGAAGGTGCCGGTGGTGAAGACGGGCCTCGACTCGGGCGGAAAGCAGCTCGCCATGTACTTGGTGAGCGACTCGTTCGTCGGCACCGACGGCGTGTTGCGCACCAGGAACTCGGAGAGGGCTCCGTGCACCTCACGCATGCTCGGGTACCGCTTCTCCCGGTCGCGCTCCAGCATGCGGGCGATGATCTCGTCGAGCTCCCTCGGGAGGTCGATCTGCCGGGTCGCCGCGCGCGGGAGCGGCTCGACGGCGGTCGCGACCTCTCGGAAGAGGTCCATGTCCTTGAGCAGCCCGTAGAGACGGGTCTGGGTCACCAGCTCGAACAGGGTCGCGCCGAGGGAAAATTGATCGGCCCGCGCGTCGAGCTCTTCGCCGCGCGCCTGCTCGGGCGGCATGTACGACATCTTCCCGCGCAGCTGGCCGCTCTCGGTGACGACGGTGCGGGTGACGGCCTTGGCGATGCCGAAGTCCACCAGCTTCACCACGCCCTCGTAGGTGATCATCACGTTCTGCGGAGAGACGTCGCGGTGGATGATGCCGAGCGACTTGCCCAGCTCGTCAGTCTTGGCGTGCGCGTAGGCGAGGGCCTCCGCCGTGTCGCGGGTGATCAGCACTGCCAGGTCGATCGGCAGCCGCCAGCCGCGCTTCACCGACTCGCGAATGAGCTGGTAAGCCGTTTGCCCAGCGAGGAACTCCATCGCCACCCAGTAGCTGCCGCTCGTCTCGCCGAGCTCGAGCACCTGGCAGATGTGCGGGTGGGTCAGCGTGGCCATCAGCCGCGCCTCGTCGAGGAAGAGGTTGACGAACTGCGCTTCCTCCGAGAGCGAGCCCATCAACCGCTTGATCGCGACCCGCTTCGCGAAGCCCACTGGTCCGTCGAGCCGCGCTTCCCACACCTCGGCCATTCCGCCCGAGGCGACCTGCCGTGCGAGCACGTATTGTCCGACGCGCTCCCCTGGGTGCCACGGAGTGAAAGCCAAGCCGCCGCAGCTTCGAGAGGCCGGTGACCACCGTCAAGTGCGCCGAGTTGCGATCGAACGAGACGGACGGCGATGACGAGCGGCTATGCTCCCGCACGTGTTGAGCGCGCTCCTCGCCGTGGCCCTCGCCGCTGGCTCCGTCTCCTCCGTTCCCTCGGCCCAACAGCTCGCTGAGGCCCAGCGGGCGTTCGAGGAGCTCGACTTCGTGAAGGTGGCGGCGCTCCCTCCACCGGCGGACTGGAAGCGGCTGACTCGCGCCCAGTTCCTCCAGCTGCTCTCGTTGCGGGCCCTCGCGCTGGCGTCGGTGAAGCGCGACGAGGAAGCAGGGCTCGCGTTTCGACAGCTGCTGAGCCTCGAGCCCAGCTTCAGCCTGCCTGATCAATTCGGCCCGCGTGTTCGCACCATCATGCTGGAGCAGCGCGACGCGGTCGACCGAGCTGGGCCGCTGGCGGTGAACTTCGAGGGCGCTGCGTTCGTGGTGAAGGGGAGCAGCTTCGGGCTCGGCGAGCAGCTGGCCGTGAGCTGGGTCGACGCGGCCGGGCCTCACGCGACCAACGCGCCCCTGGCCGAGCGAGTGCCCGCGCCCTGGCCACCCAACACCTCGCTCAAGGCCTGGGCCCGCGTCATCGGTCCCGGGGGCTGCGAGGTGCTCTCCTGGAAGAGCGAACAGGCGCCGTTCGTCATCGAAGGCCCGGTGAAGGCGGTCTTGGCCGTCGAGGGCGAGAAGAAGACGTTCACCGGCACGGCCATCGGAGGCTTCGTCGCTGGTGGTGTCGCGGTGGCGGCGCTGACGGGTGGACTCGTCGCGCTGGTGCTGGCCGATCGGCCCCGGCAGGTGCTCGCCTCGGCGACCCGCGATCCGTCGGGGAACATCCTCTCGCCCACGCAGCGAGACGCGTTCGCGCTCGATGCTGGAGCGCAGACGGCCTGGCAAGTCGGCGGTGCGCTCCTGATCACCGCGGGGCTCGCGGCGGCGGCGAGCGTCACGCTCTTCTTCCTCGGGCCGCTCCAGGTGAGCGCCGGTCCGAGCGCGGTGAGCGTCGCGGTGCCCTTCGACGCCGGCTTCTCGGTGAGGGGAGGTGCACCGTGAAGTGGCGACTGCTCGTGCTCCTCGTCGCGGCGTGTCAGCGGCCTCCCACCTTCCTCAACGAGCCGTTCGCCTGTGCGTCGTCGGGCGAGTGCGCCGATGGCTACGCCTGCGTGATGGGCAAGTGCGCGACGGCGGGCGTGGGCGGCGGCGAAGCGGGGGGCTCCAGCTCGGGCGGCTCGGCGGGCGGCGTGGCTGGTGGCGCAGCCGGCGGATCCTCCGGCGGGGCGGCGGGTGGCCGGGCGGGTGGCGCGGCGGGTGGAACGGCGGGTGGGTCGGCGGGTGGAACGGCTGGAGGCATGGCCGGCGGGCGCGCGGGCGGGAGCGCTGGTGGCGGAACGGACGGCGGGACTTCACTCGGTGGCACCTGCGTCTCCAGCACCACCTGTGCGTCGGGCCTCTCGTGCGCCGACGGCGTCTGCTGCGAGAACGCGTGCGGCGCCGTGTGTGATTCGTGCAACCAGACAGGGCTGCTCGGGCGCTGCCGGGTCACTCCGCGCGGGGTGGGCTGCAACGCCTACCTGTGCGACGGCGTCTCGACGACCTGCCCGACGAGCTGCGGGGCCGATGCGGGCTGCGCGCAAGGCAACACCTGCACGACGGCGAACACCTGCGTGCGGTGCTGGTCGGGCTTCACCGATTCCTTCACCGGTGGCGCGGCCCAGTGGACGCTCGTCGGCGCGACGGTGTCGGCCGCGAACGAGCTCAGCCTCTCGGTGAACGCGCGCACCAACATGAGCGACACCGCGACGGCGACGTCCACCGGCGCGCTGCCATTGCGTGGGTGCGGGGTGAGCGTGCGCCTCGCCACCAAGCCCGACGTCGGCAACCTGTTCACCGGTCACCTCGGCTTCTTTCCGTCGACTGGCTCGACGCCCTCGTTCCGCTGGGAGATGGACGCGCGGGGGCTCGTCGCCGAGTGGAACCTCTCGGACGGCGGCACCGGCTCGACGGTGGTGAGCGGCCCCTCGGCGACCTGGCCCGAGTGGCTCCGCATCGAGGAGCGCAACGGCGTCGTCTCGTTCCGCACCGCGGTCACCACGAGCTTCACCACCGTGGCGACGGTGCCGCACGCCGAGCCCATCGACGCGCTCGTGCTGCGGGCGAACGCGAGCCTGCCTGCCCAGCCTGGGAACGTGCGAACGACCCTCGCCATCGACGACGTCAACCTCGGGCCCTGAGGCGCCTTCATCGATGGCCCGTTCACGTCGAGGGCTCTCTGAGGCCCCATCAGGACGCGAGCAGCTCGGCGAGCCGAGCCGGCGCCTGCTCTGCGAGTCGCCGCTCGACCAACGCGGTGATCTCGGCGCCGTGGGCCTCGAAGTACTCCAGGTTCTCCACGGCTGAGCGGCCGACCCGCTCGGGGTACACCTCGTCGAGGACCTGCTCGTGCAGCTCGTCCTCGAGACGGCGCAGCTCGTCGAGGTGGCCCGTCTCGATGGCCTTCTGGAGCAGCTCGGGGGGAAGGCTCGGCAGGGCGCCGGCACCTCCGTCGGCCCAGGTCTGCGTGTTGAAGAGGCCGCCGCGCAGGTACCCCATCGTCTCTTCGCCGATTCGTTTGTCTGCCGGCAACCGCTCGTTTGCTGCGCGCCAGATCGCTTCCCGCTCGGCCTGGGTCTGCCGGTCGTTCGTGACGGCGGTGATGCCATCGCCAATCAAGGAAATGCCAGAGCCCACCGCGGTGATGGTCTCTCCGGGAAGGGCGCCGACGCCAGTCGCCGTCAGCGCCGAGCCAGCCGCCGACACGAGATCGCCCAGGATTCCGACCGACGAGCCGACAGTGAAGCCGTCTTGCGCGTACCGCCCGTAGGCGCTCGCGAGCGACGTCACCGCTCCGAGCCCGGGCAAGAACCGGCTCGCGTACTGGCCGATCGTCTTCGCGCTGACGCCGAGCACCTCGGAGCCCAGACGGCCGGCTTGGGCGAGGCCACCGATGATGGTCGCCGCGTCGCCAGAGGCCGAGATGAGCGCGTCGATGCGCTCCTTGCTCGAGTCCGCCGTGGCGGCGCCGTAGAGATCGTACGCGAGTCCGGCCACGGCCAGCGCCTTGCCCAGCCTCGACGTCTCGCCCCACTTCTTCCCGAGCTTCTCGAGATCGTCGGGAGAGGCGGTGCCTTTCGCGAGCTTCACGAACCCGTCGAGGGCCCCTTTGAGAGCCTCGGCCTTGCCTTTGTAGTCCCACGCGGCGGAGGCGGCGCCAGCGACGGCCAGCGCGGGGTCCATGAAGGGAGCGAGCTTCTCTTCGAGCTGGTCGCGGAAGGTCTGCGCGTCGACCTCGCCCTTCGCCGTCGCGGCGGTCGCGACGGTGGGGAGTGAGGCCGCGACGATGCCTTCGAGCGCCTCGGTCGGCCCGTGGGTGCGAGCGCGCTCCGCCGCCCAATCGAGCGCGGCCTCGGCGTGCTTGCTGTCAGCGAGCTTGGTGTAGCCCTCGACGAGCGTCGCTTCGCTGAGCTTGGCTTCGTTGGCCTCGAGCGAAGCCTTCAGCGCATCTTCTGCCTTGGCCACGTCTTCGTAGAGGCTCGCGTTCTGTTCGCGGAAGGCGGCGATGGCGGCGGCCTTTTGATCATCGGTCGCGAGCGCGGCCCCCACCGCGAGGTTCTCGGAGAACTTGGTCTCGGCTTCGGTCAGCGCGGCCTTGGCGGTGTCGAGCGCGGCGGCGGCGGCCTCGACTTCGGCGGTCGCAGCGGGATCGACACCGGCGAGGGCCTCATCGAGCCCGGTGCCATTGCGCGCGCCGAGCTTCGCCGCTCGCTCCAGATCGCGCGGGCTGAGCGTGCCTTGCGCGACGCCCGCCTTCATCGCGTCGACGACGGCGCCCTTCTCTTCGGGCTTCGCAGCCTCGTACACCCGGTTGAGCTGGCCCGGATTCAGCTGACCGACCACGTCGGCGCCGTAGGTCGGGTCGTCCTTCTTCGCGGCGATCTTCTCGGCCAGGCGAGCTTCGGCGAGCGATTCTTGCGGCGTATCGAGAGAGGCGCGGTACTCGGCGACGTCGTGGGCGACGGCCTCCTTGGCCGCCGAGACGCCCGTCAGCGAGACCGGAGCGTTCGCCGCGGGCTTGAACGTCGACACCGATTGATCGATCGGCTTGGGCGCCTCGACCTTCGGCGGCTCGGGCGGCTTGGGGCGCTCCGTGCGGGTCGTCTGGCTGCTGCCGTTCGAGGAAGACGTACGTTCGATGGCCATGGGCAGTCCTGGTGAGTGGGAACCTAGACTGAAGACGCCGGCCCCCGGCGCGTGTCGCACGACGATCGTGCCGCGACTTCTCCAGGACTTTCGAGCCCTTGCAGGCCGACGTCTTCACGTCACCAAGGACCCCCTCGCGCTCGACGGCGCGCCCGGAGATGTCGTTCCTTCATCGGCGGGGCGCCGTGCAACGGCACTCGCTGAACGTCAGCGGCCGTCGAGGAGCCGCTCGGCGTTGCGGTGGTAGACGGCCTCGAGCTGCTCGTCGCTCAAGCCCACGCCGGAGATCGTCCACCGGCCCTGAATTGGTGTCGGGCTCTCGAAGTGCTCATCGCGCGTCTCGAAGTAGCGCCAGGTCGAGGAGAAGAAGCGGTCGACGTCGGCGCGCGTCGGCGGTTCGGCGCCCGAGGAGCCGAGCATCAAGTCCGTCGGTTCCACGCCCACGCCGAGGTCGGTGCCGAAGAGCACGCGGGTCGGGTGCTTGGCGAGCAGCGCGCGGAACTTCTCCGGCGGTTGGCGGCCGAGCTCCGGCACTCGCGCGGCGGTGTCGACGTAGAGGTTGGGGTGCGCGTCGAGCGAAGCGCTCACCGCGTCGAGGTCTTCCGGGTCGTTGCCGAAGTGCACGCCGATGAAGGTCGTGTTCGGGCTCCGGCCCACGCGCGCGAGGAAGCCTTGGTAGAGCGCGTCCCACGAGGGCACGTCCTTTCCGGCGTTGCTCCAGCGCGGGTGCACGGTGAGCTCGTCGATGCGCTCGTTCTTCTCGTCGACGGGCAGCCAGAAGGCCTTCGGATCTCCGGTGTGAATCGAGACCGGCAAGCCGAGCGCGCCAGCCTTCTCGAAGAGCGGGTCGAGCCTCGGGTCGTCCACCTTCACCAGCGAGCCGTCGGGCCAGCGGTAGGACAGCCCGAGGGCCTTGTAGAGCTTCACTCCGCGCGCGCCCATCGCCTTGGCGACGTCGAGCTGATCAGCGAGCACGCTCACCGGCACCCCACGACTCAGCAGCTCGAGCGGCGGGTTGCAGAAGACGACGACGCGTCCACCCGAGAGCGACGTCACCTGCAGGCTCTGCTCGAGGCCCGTGCCCGGCCAGCCGCCCGAGAGGTTCACCGCGCGTGCGATGCCGTGCGAGTCCATCAGCTGGACCAGGTGGCGCATCGCCCTCGGCTCGACGTGCACGTGGACGTCGAACTTCTGGAAGCGCGCGTGCCCGGCATCGACGGGGAGACTGGCGTCGCGGCAGCGGCAAGCGGCGAGCAGCCCCACCCCGAGCAGGGCGAACGCTCTCACAGCGGCACCGAGAACACGTCGACCCCACGTCCGAGGAAGATGATCAGCGTGCACCCGACGAGGTAGGCGAGCGGGAAGATCCTCCGTGAGCGGTGGTCGAGGCGTTCGACTCGGAGTTGGAGCGCCTTCAGCTCCGCTTCCGCGCTCGTCCGCTGGGTGCCTGCGAGCCCGTCGAGCGTCGCCGAGAGCGCCTGCGCCTTGTCGAAGGTGCGCGTCACCACCACGCACTCGAGGAGGATCGCGGTGATGACGACGTAGGAGAAGTTGAAGAGCTGATCGAGCAACACCGTGCTGCCGAGGTAGGGCAGGTCGTCGGTGAATGCGAGCTGGAGGAAGACGATGGTGAGCAGCGCGGTGATGACCGTGCCCACCCGCGCTTCGACGTGGAGCGGCCGGAGGAAGAAGACCAGCCAGCAGCAGAGCAGCACGAGCAGCAGCGGCGGCATCATCGTGGTGAACAACACCCGCAGCGGCCGCTGGAGCAGCACCCCGAAGCGGAACCGTGAGTGCTCGAAGGGTGTCGGCAGACCGAAGTTGCCTTTCTCTTGCACCCGCCGCTCCTCGACGATGGGGCTCTTCACCACCCAGCCCGGCACGGTGAGCTCGTCGACGAGGCCGCTCGAGGAGTCGACGTCGAACACCAGCTCGCTCGCCGGCCGCTGGGTGTCCTCCACCTCGAAGACGACCTTCTGCCAGTCGAGCGGAAACGTGCCCAACCAGAACTTGTGGAAGAAGCGGCCCTCGACGAGCAGGCGTTGGTAGCGGGTGCCGTCGGGGAGCGTGAGCGGCTCTTCGTAGACTGGCACCTGGGTGAGCGCCCACGCCTCGAGCAGGTTCACGAAGCGCAGCGTCTTCGTCGGGTCGCGCTCGCCCTTCCACTTGAGCCAGACGACGACGCTCAAGTGGTAGGCGTTCTCCTCGAGGTTGATGGCCTCGACATTGCGGAGCGTCGCTCCAATCGTGACGTGCTCCGGCTCGGCGGAGGCGAGCTGGGCAGTGAGCAGCAGGATGATGAGCGTGGGCTTCGTCACTGGCTCCCCTCGGCGCCGGGACCGCCGGGCGACGGCTGACGACGATACCCGTGATGGGCCTTCGATGCTCGCCTCGCACCCGCTTCCAATTCGACGCGGACCCACGATGAAAAGAGCCGCGGGGCGCTACTCGAGGCTGCGGAGGTTCCACCACCCCGCGTTCGGGCGCACGCAGGGCCCCGAGAGCGCCACGGCGAACGCCTTTCCGTCCGGGCTCAGCCGGAGATCGCTCACGGTCGCGCCCGTGGGGACGCTTTGGAGTTCCTTCCACTTCGTGGTGCCGGGCCGAAAGGCGATGAGGCTCGACGACTCGCTGGTCCGCTCGACGAACCGCAGCGCGCCTGGCTCGTCGATTCGCACCCGCGCCGAGACGACGCGCACTGCGACCTTCCAACCACCCGGGAGCGCCTCGATGGGCTTGGGGAGCGTGAAGGTCGCTCCCTTGGCCGAGAGCCGTTTGACCTCCTCGTCCCACCGCTTGGCGCGTTGCGCGGGGTCGGTGCCGGAGACGTCGACGCGGTCGGTGGCTCCGAGCGTGAGCGAGTTGGTGGTGCCCGTCTGCTCGGCGCGGGTGAGTGGGATGTTCCTGATGAACCCGACGATCGACGTCGTCACCCGTGCGTCGCAGCGCGGCGGAGCCGGCTCGGGCGTGAAGCCGATTCCCGCGACGGGCGCGACTCGGAGCTCAGTGCCCTGACAGTCGTCGGGTGACAGCTCGATGAGGAACTTCCGGCTCGGGGCCACCCAGATCGCGCTCACTGCGGAGCTCCCGCTGCGCTGCCATCGCCCCGTCTCGTCGTGAACGACCATCTCCGGGTCGAAGAACCGCTTCTCCTGGGACTCGAAGGCGGGGTCGCCTGGCTGGGCGACCGGCTTGAAGACGGTGACGAGGTGCTGAGTCGAGAGCATCACCCCGGCCTCGAGCGTGGCGACGTAGGGGAGCGCGACCAGTGAGAAGCCCCGCGTCTTCAGCGCCTGCTCGGCGAGCCGCCACCGCTCGCCCCGAAGCTTGCCGGCGGTCTTCGTGTCGACCTCCGCCGAGGAGAGGATCGTCGTCTTCCCCTGCTCGACCGGCTGCTTGTCGGGCGTGACGCGGTACTCGGTCAGCTCGATCGCCCCCGCGTTCGTCTCGACGCGTTCGCGACGAACCACGATTCGCTCGTCTCCCAGGTGGGCGATCACCGCCGCCGTTTCCCGGTTGCCACTGCAGACGAACGGCCCGTCGTCGTCGGCGAGCACCGCCGTTCCATTCGACAGACCAGTGAGGACGATCATCCGGAGGAGTCGGTTCATGGGGCCTTTCGGAGCGACGTCGAAAGAATCTGACATGTAGGTTTTCGAAGCGAGCAAGCTGGGTGAGACATTGTCGGCATCGGCGATCCAGAGCTAAAACCGGCTTCGCACGCCCGGTCCACCCAAGCCGCGCACTCCCTTCTCAAAGCTCGCGCTCGCCCCGCGAACCTCTCACGGACTCCTCATGATCCCGTCGCGACTCCTCGCCGCCACGATGTTCGTCTCGCTCGCCGTGCTCAGCGGCTGCGACAAGACGCAGAAGGTGATGGAGGTCACCTACTGCCGCAACGACGTCGACTGCCCAGGCGCGTATCTCTGCGAGAGCTTCGAGTGCGTGCCGAAGAACGCGAAGACCTGCGAGAACGTCAACGAGGGCAACCCGATTCTCCAGCCCACGCCGCACACCGTCGACTTCGGCACCACCACCAGCAAGCTGCCTCAGGAGCGCAAGGTGCTGGTGTCGAACATCGGCAACTGCACGCTGACGCTCTTCGAGTCCACGCTGGCGAAGACCGACGCGGGCGTCGGCTGCGAGTTCTGCGGCACCACGTTCCCCAAGGAGATCTTCCCCGGTCGCAGCGAAGAGGTCACCATTCGCTGGGAGCCGGACGTGCCGGTCCCGCTCGCGAACGAACTCCGCGTACTCTCGGACGACAAGGAGTACCCGACCTTCCGCCTGCCGATTCGCGCGCACTACATCGGCGAGCCCAAGCTGACGGCTGCGCCCAACCCGGTCGACTTCGGGTACGTGGCCGTGGGCCGCCAGGGCAAACGCAACGTCACCCTCACCAACCGCGGCACCGGCACTGCGCCCATCACCATCACCTCCATCACCGTCGACCCGCCGATGAACTCGGACTTCGACGTCGTGCTGCCGATGGGGACGTTGCCCAAGACGCTCCCGCCCGTGTCCGCTGACAGCCACTCGCTGCTCACCTTCGAGGCGCGCTTCACTCCGCGCTCGTCGGGCTCGCCAGACGCGGGAGGCAACCAGGCGAGCGACCTCGTGCTCGCCACCAGCGAAGGCGAGATTCGGGTGCCGATGCAGGGCAACTCGGCGACGCCGCCGGTGCTCACCGTCAGCCCGATGATGGTCGACTTGGGCGACGTGCGGCTGGGGACGACGCTCGCCCGGCCCATCACCATCAACAACAGCGGCGGCGCCTCGGCGACGGTGCGCGCGACCTGGGGCGGCACCCGGCCCTCGACCGACCTCTCCACCACCCCGCAGATCATCCCCTCCATCGCCGGCGGCACCTTCACCGAGATGCAGGTCGTGGTGACCGCCACCGCAGAGGGACCCATCAGCGGGCTGCTCGTGCTCGAGACCAACGACCCCGCCCGGCCCACCATCACCATTCCCGTCACCGCCAACGGCATCACCGGGCCCGGCCCCGAGGTGGTGAAGCTCGAGATGACCTACGACAACGGGAGCGACTCCACCTTCGACAACGACGTGCGCGACGTCGACATGACCCTCGAGCACCCGTTCGGCTTCGTGTGCAACAAGCGCACGCCCAACCCGACGAACTGGGCGAGCTACGGCAACCCGACGTGGATCGCCTTCGCGCCGAAGGAAGAGCCGGAGCGCATCATCCTCGCCGACGCGCGCGCCGATGGGACGTACCGGGTGATGGTGACCTACGCACAAGACTGCAAGTCGCTGCCGACCGCCCTGCTCGCCGGCATTCTCGGCATCTCGGTCGAGGTGCTCGTCGACATCTTGAGCGGAGGCGCCATTCCGCTCCCCGGCCAGGACATCGGCCACCTCATCGAGAACGTGTGTCTCAACCACGCCGGCAGCGCGGTGAACGTGAAGGTGTTCGTCAACGGCAACCTCATCGCCGAGAAGAACACCTCGCTCGGGCGCAAGGGCGACAGCTCCTACATCCTCAACCTCGTGCGGCAGAACGGCACGTTCTCGGTGCCCTAATGTCCAGTTCGACTCCGGCTTCCGCTCGGCCTCTCGCGCTCGTCCTCGTCGCGCTGCTCGGCTGCACGAACAAGCCGCCGGCGACGATGATGGGCAACGGCGTCGGCCCCTTCCGCGGCTTGCGCGCGATTCCCCGGCAGCTCGCCTTCACCTGCGTCGTGCCCGGCTGCGACACCAAGCTCGTGGTGAAGGTGCAGTCGACCGTCAACCGCCGCGTCGCCATCAAGCGCGTCGTCCTCTCGAAGGACAACGCCGAGTACACCATCACCCCCTCGCAGACCGTGCCCTTCATTCTCGGCGCCGCGGCCGACTTCGCCGTCGACGTGCAGTACGTGCCGGTGAGCGCCCCCGCCGCTGACGACTTGAAGGTGCTCGTCTCGTACACCGACGCCTCGCCCGACGAGAGCGACCCCGATCGCATCGCCCCCGCCGAGCTCGAGATTCCCCTCATTCGGCGCCTCGTCGGAGAGCCCGCGCTCGCCGTGACGCCCGAGGCCGTCAACTTCGGCCTGGTGCCGCCCGGGCAGACGAAGACCCTCGAGGTCACGGCGCGCAACGTCGGCTTCGGCAACATCGCGCTCGCCGTCGACAGGGCCGACGCTGGTGACGGCTGGGTCTCGGTGCGGCTGCCCCAGTTCGCCGCCCTGGTGCCCGACTCCGGAGTGCCCGTCGGCGTCGTCTTCGCCCCCACCATGCGCGGCTACTACAAGGGCGAAGTCGTGCTCGGCTCGTCGACGCCCGCCGTGGGCGAGGTGAGCTTCGACGTCGAAGGCACCAGCAACATCGACGGCGTGTTGGTCGTCGAACCCGAGGAGCGCGCCATCGACTTCGGCGACGTGCCTCGCCGCCAGCTGCGCACCATCACCGTGCAGCTCGCCAACCTCGGCGGCAACCCGGTCTCGGTGAACTCGGTCACCGTGATGGACGCCTCGAACAACGTGCGCGCGGCCCTGCCCAACTCCGCCTCGAGCGTCACCGTCGAGTCGCTCAAGCGGGTGCCCGTCATTTTGACCCTCGACGCCTCCACCGCCGGCCTCATCGACGCCAAGCTGATCATCGTCTCGTCCGACGCCGCCCGCCCGCAGATCGAAGTGCCGATTCGCGGCACCATCACCGAGCCTCGCCTCCAGGTGACGCCCGGCATGCTCGCCTGGGGCAACACCCCGCTCGGCTGGCAGGTCGTCAAGCCGCTCGAGCTCAAGAACTCCGGCTTCGGGCCGCTCACCATTCGCCGCATCACCTTCGTCGGAGGAACGAGCAACCTCTTCTCCTTCCGCAACCTGCCCGCGCTCCCCGCGACGCTGGCGACCGGGGCGCGCGCGAGCATCGAGGTCGAGTTCCGGGCCGGCACCATGTCGACCTTCGGCGGCAGCGTCAGCATCGAGAGCGACGACGTCATGCAGCAGATCGCCGAGATTCCCCTCTCCGCCACCGGAGTCGACTGCAACAGCGGCTGCGCGGTCGCCCACGCGACGCCGTCGTGCATGAACGGCCAGTGCGGCATCGCGATGTGCAACCCCGGCTGGTTCGACACCGACTCGATGGCCTCGAACGGCTGCGAGTGCAACGAGAGCGGCAACGACCCCTCGAACTTCTGCTCGATGGGCGAGTTCAAGGGCACCTTGAAGGACACCTCGGGCGGCACCGCTCAGCACGTCGGCATGGTGCCGCTGGCCAACGACGTCGACTGGGTTCGGTTCTACGCCGAAGACGCGAGCAACTTCTTCTCCGACGACTTCGACGTGCGAATCAACCTGAGCTCGGCCGACCCCGACATCGAGATGTGCGTCTACCGGCACCGCACCACCAGCCACGACTCCAGCTGCTACATGGAGGGCGAGTCGTGCGGCAGCCGCTCCTACCGCCGCGACGGCAGCCTCGGCACCGAAGACGGCGCCGACTTCGACATCAAGATCTACCGGCGAGCGAACAGCGCGCCCCTGTGCATCACCTACACGGTCACCATGTCGAACGGCTGAGAGCCGACACCTCGTCGTGTTTCCGCGCTACATCGAGTCCTCGTGGGGCCTCTTCGCAACTCCACCGTCAAGTTGCCGCAGCCTGAGCAGCTGATTGGAGAGAAGTACCGGCTCCTCCAGCGCCTCGGGCAAGGGGGCATGGGCTACGTCTTCCTCGCCGAGAAGCTGCACCTCGGCACCAAGGTGGCGCTCAAGTTCCTCGACCCGGAGCCGGGCGCCGACCCGACGAGGCTCAAGCGGTTCCTCCAGGAAGCGCGCGTCGCGGTCGAGGTGAACCACCCCGGAGCCGCCCAGCTGCTCGACGCCGGCCACGACGAGGTGACGGGCTCGCTCTTCCTCGTCTTCGAGTACGTCGAGGGCCGTGACGTGCGCGAGGTGATCAACGACGAGGGCCGAATCGCCTTCGACGAGGCGCGCGACATCTGCGTGCAGACCGCCGAGGTGCTCGCCTTCGCCCACGCCCGCGGCATCGTTCACCGTGACGTGAAGCCCGAGAACATTCGCATGCGCCGCGACTTGGGCGGGGCTCGAGTGAAGGTGCTCGACTTCGGCATCGCGAGGTTGGTGAACCAGGGCGCGGTGCGGCTCACCGCCGAGGGCATGCTCGCCGGTACGCCGCGATACATGGCGCCGGAGCAGGTGCGCGATCTCCCGCTCGACGCCCGCACCGACGTCTACGCGCTCGGCTTGCTCTTCTTCGAGATGCTCACTGGGAAGCCGGCCTTCGACGGGAAGAACCTCTCCCAGGTGCTGCTGCTGCAGATGAACGAGCCGGTGCCGCTGTTGCGCACCGTCGACCCGCACCTCGGGCACGCCGGCATCGACGCCTTCCTCGCGCGCGCCTGCGCGAAGGCGCCGCTCGAGCGGTTCCAGAACATGGAGGAGCTGGTCGGTGCCTTGAAGGCGTTGGTGGTGACGGCCTGGCCTGCGCCGCGCAGGAAGCTCCAGCCGGGAGAAGGCGACGGGCAGGAGCTCCCCACTGCGCCGCAGCGTCCCCAGCCCGTGCCCACCGCTGCGCCCCTGGTGCGCGTCGATCAGACCTCGCCCAACCAACTGCAGCGAGAGGCGACCCTCTTCGTCGACGAGGAGAGCGCCCGCCGGAAGTCACCCGAGCCGGTCGGCATCAAGACCGAGCCCTCGCGGCCGCTGCCGCAGCTCGAGGTGCCGTGGGACGACGTGCCGGTCGATCCCTCCCGGCTCCCCACCAGCCCGTCTCGGCCCGCCGCCGCGCGGGTGATCGACACCCTCAAGGAGCGGGACCGCCAGCGCCCGGCGCCGGACGTGCCGGGAGAAGCGACCTGGCGTGAAGGCTCGAACCCGAAGCCGTCTCGCTGGTGGCTCTGGTTCCTCCTCGCGGGGCTCCTCGCCGCCGCCATCGCCCTCGCGCTCGCGAAGACGCACGTGCTGGGCCCGCGACCGGTGGGTGAAGTGGCGAGGCCGGCTGATCAGCGGCCCGCCTGAATCTCCTTGCACTCGCGCGTCCAGTCGGGTGTTTGGACGTCATGAAGCCTTCCTTTCCTCTCCTCGCGTTGTGCCTCGGGTTGGTTGGTGGCGCGGTGGTCGGCTCCAGCTGCGGTCCGGCGAAGCCCCTCTGCAGCCCAACGACGTGCACCGGCTGCTGTGACGGCACGACGGGGGCGTGCGTGCAGATCGGCACCACGCAGGCGTGTGGGCGCAACGGAGAGACCTGCAAGGCCTGCTCGCTCGGCTTCGTCTGCTCGTTCGGCAGCTGCACCACCGGCAACACCGGCAACGGACCGGCGGGCGGCGGCTCCACCACCTCGGGTGGCTCGGCGGGTGGCGGAATGGCGGCGGGAGGGAGCGCCGGGGGCAACGTCGGAGGCGGGAGCCTCGGCGGAGGCAACGTGGGCGGTGGGAATGTGGGCGGCGGCAGCGTCGGCGGTGGCTCGGTGGGTGGGGGCAACGTCGGTGGCGGCGCGGTGTTCTGCAACAGCACCAACTGCTCGAACGGCTGCTGTCAGGGCAGCAACTGCATCGCGCCTCCGTCGAACGCGAACAACGCGACCTGCGGCTTCGCCGGCTTTGGCTGCTCCGACTGCACCGCGACGGGCATGGTGTGCAACTCGACCTCCTTCACCTGCGTGCCCGGAGCGGGCGGTGGCGCGGCGAACCCCGGAGACAGCTGCACCAACGCGACGCCCCTCACCCTCGTGGGCGGCTCGGCTTCGACGAGCGGGAGCATCGTGGGGTACGCGAACGACTCGACCCAGTGCAGCGGCGCGGGGCCCGACGCGGTGTACTCGGTGACGGTGCCGTCGAGCGGCACGCTCCAGGCGCAGGTGTTCGCGACCGGCTTCACCCCGCGCATCAACATTCGCTCGAGCTGCTCGGGAACGCCCCTGGCGTGTGATTCGAACCCGGTGGCCGGCTCGGCGCAGACCTCGACGACCGTCTCGGCTGGTGGCACCTACTTCGTGTGGGTGGACTCGTCTGGGGCGAGCGGCACGTACTCACTGACGGTGACCTCGTCCGGGGCAGGCGGCGGTTCAGCCGGTGGCGCGGCCGGTGGTGGATCAGTTGCTGGCGGTTCAGCAGGCGGTGGGATCGGAGGAGGCTCGAGCGGCACCTACCTGCTCACGTCCATCACGGCCTCGTGCGACACCGTCAGCACGGGCACCCAGGAGCTCGCCGCCATCGCCGACGACGCCGCCACCAGCCAGGCGAGCCTGCCCATTGCCTTCTCCTTCTTCGGGCAGAGCAAGACCCTCTACACCGTGTCGTCGAACGGCCTGCTGCAGGTCTGGAGCGGCACGGGGACTGGCACGCGAACCGGCAGCCCGACGGGGCTCTCGACGATTCCCGGAGCCATCGCGCCGTTCTGGGACGATCTCGACAATGTCACTGGTACCGACGTGCGCTCGCTGGTGCTCGGGAGCGGAACGACGAGGCGCTTCGTCGTCGAGTGGTCGGGCTGGGCCTTTTACGTCTCCGGAGGTGCGGGCTCGACCGATCGACTCCGCTTCCAGGCGAAGCTCTTCGAGAACGGCGTGGTCGAATTCCACTATTGCTCACTCGTGGGAACCAGCTCGCAGATCGATGGCTCCTCGGCAGAGATCGGTATTGGCGACTCGGCGGCCGCCCTCGAGGTGTCACACACCCCCTCGACGGTCAGCTCGGGCGCAGGCCTCCGGTTCACGCCCTGAGCGCTTGCGCCGTTCACCTGGGTCGTGCCAGGGAGCCCCCATGAACTTCGCGCGTTCGTGGGCTCTCGTGGTCGGTCTCGGGGTCGGTGCCTTCCTGGCGAACTGCGGGCCGGCCAAACCGCCCTGCTCCTCGACGACCTGCACCGGCTGCTGTGACTCCAAGACGGGCGCCTGCGTCAGCCTGACGACGTCTCAGGCGTGCGGGCGCAGCGGAGAGGCGTGCAAGGCCTGCTCGCTCGCCGAGTCGTGCTCCTTCGGCACCTGCATGGTGACCTCCTCTGGCTCTGGCGGCGGGTTCTCGTCCGGTGGTGGCTTCGTCTCCTCCGGTGGCTCGGCGGGTGGCGGCTCGGCGGGTGGTGGCTTCGCGACTGGCGGTGGGTTCTCGTCGGGCGGTGGCTTCGCAACCGGTGGCGGCTCGGCTGGCGGCCCGACCGGCGGAGGCTCTGGCTCCTGCAACTCGGGCAACTGCAGCAGCGGGTGCTGCCAAAACGGCTCCTGCCGCAACTTCCCCAACAACGCGATGAGCTCGTCCTGCGGCTTCGGCGGGCAGACCTGCGTGGTGTGTCAGTCGGGGCAGACGTGCAACCAGACGACCCTCACCTGCCAGGGCGGGCCTCCCGTTGGAGGCGGCTCGGCGACGGGCGGCGGCAGCGCGGGCGGCTCGAGCTCGGTGTCCTATTCGCAGACCTCCATCACTGCCTCGTGTGAGGACCTGAGCGTCGGCGCGACCCCGCTCATCGACGCGTCCACGTCTCCTCCCATCGGTGACGACGAGACGACGGCGCCGTTCATCGTTCCCGGCTTCGGCACCTTCTTCTCGACCACCATCGCCTACGCGAGCGTGCAGACGAATGGCATGGTGCAGGTCTACCCCACGTCGTCCGGTGCTCCGTCGAACGCGTACTCAAACACCACCATCCCCACCGTCGGGGCGCCGAACGGCTTCGCTGCCGTGCTGTGGGACGACCTCTATGCCTACTCGCCGCTGACGGCGAACGCCTCGGTGCGGGTGAAGACCATCTCTTCTCCGGCGCACTACACCATCAGCTGGCTCGACCCGCTCGCTGCCGGCACCGAGTTTCAGGCGAAGTTCTTCGCCACCGGTGTCATCGAGTTCCACTACTGCAACCTCGGCGTGGCCTCGCTCACCGAGACGGTGGGGCTCGAAGACCTGACTGGCAGCACGGGCGTGACCTGGTCCGGTACGCCCACGACTGGCTCGGGTGTGCGGTTCACCAGGGTGCCCTGAGCGCGTCGCCGCGTTGATCAGTTGCCTTGATCAGCTGGCTCCATGAGGGTCGTCGTGTTCGAGCGAGACAGCCTCAGCGAGCGAAGCGGTCGTCGGTCAGCCGGGCCCCTCGCGTGCGCTTCACCCGCCCGTTCGCGGCGAGGTGCTGGAGGATCTTGAACGTCGTCTCCACGTCGTCGGTGCCCGCCTTCTTGGCGATCTGACCCGCCGACGACGCCGTCGCATCGAGCGCCGCCATCACCTTGCCCTGCAGGGTGAGCACGGCGGTCGCGGCCTTCTTCCCCGCCTCGACGCCAGGCTGGTGGTACGCGTTGATGCCGACGAGGCTCGCGTAGAAGCCGACCGCGCGCTCGAAGAGGGCGATCAGCGCGCCGAGCGTCTTCGCCGACACGTTCGGCACCGTCAGCGTCATCGACTCGCGGCCCTTCTCGTCGAGCGCGGCGCGGGTGCCCAGCAAGAAGCCCAGCAAGTAGTCGCCGCTGGTGATGCCGGGCTCCACCTCCATTGGGGTTCCAGGCCGGTCTTCGAGCACCTCGATGAAGAGGGTGAAGAAGTTGGGAACGCCCTCGCGCAGTTGCTGCACGTAGGCGTGCTGATCCGTCGACCCCTTGTTGCCGTAGACCGACAGGCCCTGGTGCACGACGGCGCCCGAGAGGTCCTTCTCCTTGCCGAGCGACTCCATCACCAACTGCTGCAGGTAGCGCGACAAGAGGAGCAGCCGGTCCTTGTACGGGAGCACCACCAGGTCCTTCTCGCCCTTGCCCTTGGTGGCGTGGTGCCACATCAGCGCCATCAGCGCGGCCGGGTTGGTGCCGAGGCTCGTGGTGCGGGTGGCGACGTCGGCGAGCCGGGCGCCCTCGAGCAGGCCGTCGATGTCGAGGCCCTGGAGCGCCGCCGGGAGCAAGCCGACCGCCGAGAGCTGCGAGGTGCGGCCGCCGACCCAGTCCCACATGGGGAAGTGGGCGAGCCAGCCCGAGGCCGCCTTGTCCAACTCGCTCCCGGAGCTGGTGACGGCCACCGCGTGCTTGCGAAAGTCCAGCCCCGCCGCGGTGAAGGCCCGGTTCGCCTCCACCATGCCGTTGCGGGTCTCCTTGGTGCCACCCGACTTCGAGATGACGACCACCATCGTCTCGTCCAACCTGCCGTCGAGGCGGGCGAAGACGCGGTCGAAGCCGTCGGGGTCGGTGTTGTCGAAGAAGTGGAGCGCCAGGCGGTCGCGGTTCGTGCCCAGCGCGTCGGTGGCCAGCTGGGGTCCCAGCGCCGAGCCGCCGATGCCGACGACGAGCAGCTGCGAGAAGCGCTTGCCCTTCGAGCCCGTCACCCGGCCCTCGTGAACGTCGCGGGCGAAGGCCTTCACGTCGGCGAGCGCCGTGCGAATCGCCGCCGCCTCCTCGGCCGGCGCGAGCTCGGGAGCCCGGAGCCAGTAGTGGCCCACCTTGCGCTGCTCGTCGGGGTTGGCGATGGCGCCCTGCTCGAGCGCCGTCATCGCGGCGAAGGCCTTCTCGAGCGGCGCGGCCATCTGCGCGAGCCAGGCGTCGGTGAAGCGCATCTTGGACACGTCGAGAGAGAGGCCGAGTGAGTCGACGACGCAGAGGTGCTTCTCGTACCGCTCCCAGGGTGAGTTCATTCCGCGACGATGTGCCGGGCCCTCGACGCAGGCAAGGCGGAACGTCAGCCGTCGCCGACGAACTCGACCACCACCAGGCTCCAGTCGTCGTTCGGCTTGGGGCTCCACTCGCGCACCACCTGGGCGAGGTGCCGGAGCACCGCGTCGGCGCTGCTCCCCTTCGGCGCCGCCTCGAACGCCGCGCTCAGCCGCTCGAGCCCGAAGCGCTCGCCCTGCTCGTTCTTCGCGGTGGTGACGCCGTCGGTGTGGAGCAGCACGAGGTCGCCGCGCTCGAGCCGGAAGGTCGAGTCGATGGTGGCCGCGCTCACGTCGGGTGAGGCGGCGATCCACGTGCCCGGCGTGGGCAGGCAGTCGAGGGTGCGCGTCTTCGACCGCCGCACGAGAATGTCTTCGTGGGCCCCGGCGTAGGTCACCAGCCCGGAGTTCTGGAAGCGCAGCAAGGTGAAGGTGATGTGCTCGGTTCGCTTCAGCCGTCGGTGGAGCGTGTCGAAGAGCACGCGGTTGAGCGAGGTGACGAGCTCGCGAGGCGTCCGCGCGCCAGCGTCTTGCACCAGCGCCGACGAGACGCCCTGGGTGAGCAACATCACCAGGCCCGACGAGAGGCCGTGGCCCGCCACGTCGCCGATGGCCACGAAGCAGCCGTCGGTCGCCTCCAAGAAGTCGTACGAGTCACCGCCAATCTCCGCGACCGGCGTCATCGTGCCGGCGACGCGAAAGCCATGCGCGTACAGCGACCGCGGCAAGAGGCTCGACTGGAGCTGCGCGGCGATGGCCAGCTCCGACTCCGCGCGCGACGCGTCGAGGCGCGCGCAGGTCTGCACCGCGACGCTCAGCAACAGCCGCAGCTCGAACTGGAGCTCCTCTTTGGGCGGGGCGTCGAGGTCGACCGAGAGCACTCCGCGGAAGACGCCGGGGCCGGCGACCTGCACCGAGAGCCGGCCGTGCCGCGGGTCGAAGACGGGCGTCGAGGTCTCCCCACTGAACTCGGCGAGCGCTTCGGGTGGGCTGATGACGACCGTGCCGCCTCGCACCTGGGCGAGCTGGGCGACGGCGGCGCGCACCCTCACCAGCACCTCGTCGTAGCTCGGCGAGGCCGCGACGTGCTTGGTGGCCTGGGCGAGCGCGCGGGCCCGGCCGAGCGAGCGTCGTTGCTCCTCCAGCGCGAGCGCGAGCAGGTACGAGAAGAGCCCCGCTGCCACCAGGCCGATGACGCTCACGCTCACCGAGGTGTTGGTGGCCATGGCGAGGCCCACGTAGGCCGCGAGCAGGAGCGTGCTCCGCAAGACGAAGCGCCAGAGCGGCCCGCCATAGACTTGCAGCAGCATCGCCATCGAGAAGAGCGCGCCCTCGGCGATTGGCGGAGCGGGCTGCACCGGCGGAGCGCTGAGCAGCAGGCCCAGGGCGAGCGGCCCGTGGAGGAGATCGAGCAGCAGCGGTGGGGTGGCGTCGCGGCGATAGGTCCACAGCCACCCGACGCCGGCGATGGCCAACAACACGCCGCTCCCGACCGTCGCCGGGTGAGCCGGCTCGGCCTTCATGAACCAGGGCACCACCGACGCCGGCACGAAGAACAACATCACGAAACGAATGCGGCGCAGCACGTCGCTGCCGGGGAGCCACTGCTGACGGAGCCGCGCGTGGAGCGAACGATCCGCTGAGCTACGAGCGTCCACCATCTCAGTGTGACATGGGGTTCATCAGTAGGTCACCCGAATCGGGACGTGGGTGCGTGGCGTGCTGAGTAGGACTTTCGCGTCGTCGAAGCTCGGCGGGCCGAGGAAGCCGCGGGCATCGCGAGACGAGCCGAGCCCCTCGCGGGGTATGCCGAAGATCTTGGTGTCCAACTTGCCGTTCGCGTTCTCGTCGTGCACCACCGCCACTCCGTACTGGCCGCAGGCGAGGCCCTCGAAGCTCACCACCGTGGTGCCGGCGTCGGCAGGCGCGACGTCGATTCGCTGCAGCGCCTTGTCGCGGTGAACGGGGAAGGCCTTGGCCTGGCTCTCGGCGAAGAGGAGCACCCACAGCACACCTCCCGGGCGCACCTCGAACAGCTCGACCTCGGCGCCGCAGAGCGTGGCGCCCCCATCGGCGACGGGCTGGGCGAGGGTGGAGGCAGCCACCCGAGCCAGAGCTGGCGCTTCATGCGCGGGCGTGCGGCGTCGGCGTGGTGAGTGAGGCGAGGGCGTGCGGGCCCACGTAGCGAACGAGCAGCAGCGTCCAGTCGTCGGTGCGGTGCGACGAGAAGCGCGCGACCCGCTCGAGGAGCGAAGCCACCGAGGTCTCCGGCTGGCCCCCACCCGAGGCCGCGAGCGCCGTCTCGAGCCGCTCGAGCCCGAACTGTTCCTTCGTCGCGCTCCTGGTCTCGGTGATGCCGTCGGTGTGGAGCAGCACCACGTCTCCGACCTCGAGCCGGAAGTGCGACTCCACCGTGGCCTTCTTCACGTCGGGGCAGGCGCCCAGCCAGGTGCCCTTCGTCGCGATGCGCTCGACCTGCCCGGTCGCGGCGCGCCAGACGAGAATGTCTTCGTGCGCCCCCGCGTGCACCACCTGCCCGTCGATGCCGAAGCGCAGGAGACTGAAGGTGACGTGCTCGGTGCGCCCGAGCCGGCGCTGCACGTTCTCGTAGAGCGTCTCGTTCAGCACGCAGACGACGTCGCGCGGCGAGGCGTGGGGGTCTCGCCGCACCAGGGACGAGACGACGCTCTGGGTCATCAGCATCACCAGCCCCGCCGGGAGCCCGTGCCCCGCCACGTCACCGATGCCCACGAAGCACCCCGAGGGCGTCTCGATGACGTCGAAGTAGTCGCCGCCGACCTCCGAGGCCGGCAGCATCGCGCCGGCGATCTCGAACGCGGGCGCGGTCAACTTCTTCGGCAACAGGCTCGCCTGGAGCTCGGCGGCGATGGCCATCTCGTGCTGCGCGTGCTGGAGCTGCAGGCGCGCGCCGTTCTGCACCGCGATGGCGAGCAGCGTCGACAGCGAGGGCGAGAGGTCGCGATCGGCCGGCTGCTCGAGCTCGACCTGCAGCCGGCCCGAGACCCCGCGAGGGTCACTCACGTTCAGCGAGAGGCTCGGTGGACCCAGCTCGGTCGGCAGCGGCGTCGAGCTGCCTTCGGTGACGCGCACGTGCACGGTGCGGCAGGCGACGAAGGTGCGAACCGCCTCGGCGGTGAGCCGCTCGAGCTCTTCTCGGGAAGCGGCCTCCGACAGTCGGGCGGCCGCCGCGGTGAGCTGCCCGGCCCGTCGCAGCGAGCGCCGCTCGGTCTCGAGCGCGGTGGCGAGGAGGTACGAGAAGAGGTTGGCCGACGCGAGCCCGAAGAGGATGTAGCCGCCCGTGTGCTGGGTGAGGAAGACCGCCAGCAGCGTCGCCGCGCTCATCGCAAGCAGCCGCACCAGCAGCCGAACCCATGGGCCCGCGTAGCTCTGCAGCAACATCGAGATGGTGAAGAGGCTCGCCTCGCCAGGCGCGCCGCGGCCCTCGACGTGCGGCGCGGCGAGGAGAATGGCCAAGGCGATGGGGAAGTGGGCGAGCTCGAAGGCGAGCGGCGGCAGCTCGTCGCGCCGGTACACCAGGCTCCAGCTGACCCCGAAGAGCACCAGGGTGAGCAGACCGATGCCCAGCTGCGCGACCGAGGTGTGGGCGAGCGCGATGAGCCACGGCACCAGGCTCAAGGGTACGAAGAGCATCAGCGACCAGCGCACCCGGAGCAGCAGCTCGCGGGGCGGGCGGAGCACGCTCGCCACGAAGGCGAAGGTCGAGCTCACTTGCTGACCGCCCGGGCTTGCACGTAGTCGGCGGCGAACGCGCTCATCGCGCTGATGCTGCCGCGCTGCCAGCGCACCTGGGTGTCGTAGACGAGCACGACCTTGTACTTCGGCGTCTCGCGCAGCTTGTTGAACCACTGGAGGAACGCGGAGAGCGCCGCGGAGTTCATGAACTCGACGGCCCGGAAGTCGACCGACACCTCGCTCACCCCCGCGCCCATCGCCTGCTCGTGGAGCTTGATGAGCGCGCTCGCGAGCTCGATCGACGTGCGCAGCTCGGCCGAGCCCGAGAGGTTCACCGCGAGCGTCGAGCCCTCCTTGGAGGAGTCGATGTGGAGTGAGCCGATCGGATCGTACGAGTTCATGGAGGCCTCAGCTGGGAACCGGAACCGGCTGCGCGACGATGACGAGAGCGTCGGCGTCTTCTCGCCACGAGAGGCTCATCGCGCACTCCGCGCGAATCCGCGCCAGGCCGAGGCCGCCCCCGCCCGACGAAGCCGACTCCGCCATGCGCGCGAGGTAGTACGTCGCCGGGTTGTGCGCCGCGTTCAGCTCGTTCAAGCGGCCGATCACGATGCTGCGCCGCTCCGGCGTGGTGCGGCTCGCCACCGAGATGCTCGCGACGTGCCCGCGGGTGTCGAGGCGAATGTCGAGGTGCACCCGGCCGCGCCCGTACTTCACCGCGTTCTCCACCAGCTCGTGCAGCGTCGTCACCGCATCGGAGACGTGGCCGTTGTCCGCGCAGGTCGTCTCCAACAAGTCCTTCACGAAGGTGCGCAGTGGCTTGACGAACCCCCAGCTCGGGAGAAACGACGTCTCGACCAACAGGTTGCCGGCATCAGGAGTCACGCCCTTCATTGTGGTGCGCCTGTATTTCCGGTCGCAACGGAGTTTCGTGTCTCCTCTGTGAGTGTGGTGCAGCGGCTGTGCGAAAACTCCTCTTGATCGAACACTCGGACCCAGAGTGAGAAGGGTGGGTGCGGATCGACCACGTCTTCGCGCTCGCGTTCGGGTTGGCGCTGTTGATGAGCGCGGGCGGGTTCGTGCGGTTGGTGTACTTCGTCAGCCTCGGCTACGGGCTCGCCATCTCGGGCATCGCGGTCGCGGGGCTGATCATTCACCACGGCTCGTCGTCGATCACCGGGCTGCTCCACGCCCTCGCCTTGCTCGTCTACGGCGTTCGACTCACCAGCTATCTCCTCTGGCGTGAGCGACAGCCGGCGTATCGGAAGGAGCTCGTCGAGATCCAAGCGCGCGCGGTCGGGGTCGGGCCGCTCAAACGAGTCCTCATCTGGGTCGGCGTCTCAGTCTTGTACGTGTGCATGGCGCTGCCGATGGTGCTGCACCTGCGCCTGCCGGAGGGCGCTCCGTCGGTGACGGCCATCGGCGGCCTCGCGCTCGCGTTCTTCGGGCTCGGGCTCGAGTCGCTGGCCGATCGACAGAAGGGCGAGTTCAAGCGGCTCCACCCCGAGGCGTTCTGTGACTGGAAGCTGTACCGGCTCGTGCGCTGCCCCAACTACCTGGGGGAGATCGTCTTCTGGGTCGGGAGCTTCGTCGCTGCGCTCCCCGCGCTCGAGGGCTGGTGGGCGTGGGCGGGTTCGCTCCTCGGCCTCGTCTGCATCGTGCTCATCATGATGGGCTCGACCAAGCGCCTCGAGCGCAAACAAGAGGAGCGATACGGCCAGCGCCCCGAGTACCAACGCTACGTCGCGACCGTGCCGGTGCTGTTTCCCTGGGTGCCGCTCTATTCCCTGAAGAACGTGCGGGTGTACCTGGAGTAGACGGGCGAGATGAAGAAAGCCCTGCTCGCCGTCGCCGGTGTGCTCCTGGTGCTCGTGGTGGTCTTCTTCTTCGCCGTGGGGAAGAACTTCGTCGGGCTCGTCCCTTCGGCCGATGGAGCGCTCGCCCCCGGCGTGCAGACCGTTCGAGACGGGTACGTGAACGTGTTCCTCGTCGATCTCGACGACGGCGTCGCGATGGTGGACTGCGGAAACGACCCCGAGGCGAAGGCCATCCTCGCGGCGCTCTCGGCGCGCTCGCTCAAGCCCGAGTCGGTGAAGGCCATCTTCATCACCCACGGGCACCCGGATCACGTCGCGGGCTGCCACCAGTTCCCCTCAGCGGCGGTGTACGGCTTCGAGGAGGATCGCGGCCTGATGGAGGGCACCGCGTCGGGCGCCGGGCCGCTCCCGAAGCTGATGGGGCCGCAGAAGGACAAGACGGCGAAGCTCGGGCTGCCGTTGGCCGATGGAGCAGCGGTGACGCTCGGCTCGGTGCCGGTGCAGGCCTGGCGAATTCCCGGGCACACCCAGGGGAGCGCCGCCTACGTGATTCGCGACGTGCTCTTCCTCGGAGACTCGGCGACGGGAGAGTCGGGTGGTGCACTCCGCCCCGCGCCGTGGGTCTTCAGCGACGACGTCGAGCAGAGCAAGGCCTCGATGCGCGCGCTCGTCGGCAAGGTGCCCTCGACGGTGAAGAAGATCGCCTTCGCCCACTCGGGCGCGGTCGACGGGCTCTCGGGCCTGGCCTCGTTCTCGAAGTGACGGCGTCAGGGTGAGCCGAGCAGGCGGTCGAGCCGCTTCTTCACCAACCCGCCGCCGCTGCTCAGGTTCTTCGCGAGCGCTTCGGCCTCGCTCCTGCGACCGAGAGCCAACAACACCTCGACGCGCACGATGGCCGCTTCTTGCCGGAGCCCGCCACGTGGGAACTCTCGCGCATATCGGTCGAGGGTCTTCAACGCCTCGGCGGGGTCGCTCTTGCGCTGCGAGCGCGCGAGGTCGACGAGGGCGAGCTCCTTGGCGAGGAGATCGGGATCGTCGGCTGGCGGCGCGGTGGGTCTTCGTTCGACCACCGCCGGTGCGATCGTCGACGGAGGCTGGGCGATGGGAGGCTGAGCGACGGGCGCTTCGCGCAGCTGCTCGGTGGTTGGTGGTGCGTCGGACGGCGCGACGGCCTTTGCGGGTGGCGTGACTGGCAGAACGGCGACCGGCTCGGTGCTGCTGTCGGCAGGCCGCGCCTCGGGCTCGCCGCTCTGACGGAGCGCGAACCAGCCCGCTGCGCCGCCGAGCAGGGTGACGAGCACGACGCCACCGACGAGGGCGGGCCCACTCTTCTTCTTCGGCGCGGGCGGGCTGCCAGCCTCCGCGGCGAGGAGCGCGTCGAGGCCCGCAGCCTTCTTCGCTGGGTCGCGCTGCTCGGAGCGGTGCGCCTCGACCAACGACCGCCGCAGCTCGTCGATGCGCTGGTGCGGGCCGGTCATCGTGACGCCTCCTCGACGAGTGGTGCCAGGAGCGCGTCGAACGATTCACGCGCGCGCCGCAGCCGGGAGGCGACCGTGCCGTCGGGGATCTGCAGGAGCTCGGCGATCTCCCGCTGGGTGTAGCCCTCGAGCTCGTGGAGGACGAAGGCCACCCGGAGGTCTTCCGTCAGCTGCCCCAGCACTCGCTCGAGCAGCCTTCGCTTTCGTTCGAGCTCGGAGCGCTCCTCCGGACCGAGCGCCGGGTCGCTCACCTCGAGCGCCGACTCGACGGGCTCGTCGCGGCTGAGCCGGGAAAGGGTCTTCTTGCTGAGGCGGAGCGCGACCCCGGCGAGGAAGGCTCGCTCGCTCCCGGGGCGAAGGTCGTCGAGGCGATCGAGCGCCACCATGAAGGTCTGCTGGCAGAGGTCGTCGGCGCGGGCGGCGTCGTTGCCGAAGCGGCGAAGCAACCGCCACACGCCATCGGAGTACTCGTTGTAGAGCGCGCTCAGCCGTTCACGGCGGCTCGATGGCGGGGTGGGTCCCGGCTCCGGCTGGAGCGCGACGGCTGACGACGACCGGCTCACGCGTCACCAGGCGTCGGAGGAATGGGGCGGGCCGGCGACATCGTCGTCGACCCTACTACCGACTCGCGCGGTTGAGCGATGGCGCACCTGGCTCCTGCTTCACTGGAAGCGCCAGCCCGCGACGACGGCGATGGCGAGGCTCACGGCCGGCACGGCGAACACCTCCCCACGCGGCACGATGAGGTAGCGCTCTCGCCGAAGCGTGATGGGCAGCATCGCGCGTGCACCGAGCTCGAGGTGGCCGACGATGGCGGTCGCGCTCAGCGCCGGCCCCATCGACACCAGCGCGCGAAGCGCCGAGCTCACCTCGTCGCCGTCGAGTCCTTCGACGAAGAGCGGCTCGAGACGCACGGCGGCCGTCAGTCCGATGCGCAGCGACGACCACTCGAGCGCCGCCCCTGCCTCGAGCTCGGCGACGAACCGTGGGGCGTAGCGCGCGCGGCCGACGGCGCTCTCGACGACACGTCCTCCCAGTCCACCAACCCCGAGCGCGCCCACGAAGCGGAGCGACCGGGTCCGGTCTCCGTACTGCAGCTGGCCACGCGCGCTCCCGCCAAAGTCGAAGGCGTTGCTGACGCCGTTCGCCGCGGCGCCTTCCGCGAAGACCACCACGCTCCACGGCGACGACTCGGGGAGGCGTGGGGGCTCGATGACCGTCGGCGGAGCCGTGGTGACGCCGGGCGCCGGGTCGACGACGGGTGGAGGCTCGACGGCGGGCGGCTCGACGGCGGGCGGCTCGACGGCGGGCGGTGGCGGAGGGTCGGTGGCGTCCAGCGGTCCCGTCTTGGCGTGCTCCGGGTCGAGGACGAGCGCGGCCCCGAGCGCGAGCGCCTGCACGAGCGTGTCGCACTTCGGTCCCGAGAGGGCTCGTCGAGTCACCGTGCCGTCGTCGAGCCGCAGCAGCGCGACGCCGGAGTAGCGCTTGCCCTTTCGTTCCAAGGTGACGCTGACGAGGGCCGACGCTTCGGGTTTCGGCACGAGCTGAACGACGTCGGTGCGACGAGTGAGCTCCTGCTCGAAGACGGTCGCGGCCGGGCAGTCGGGTGGCGCCACGTAGTCGACGAAGGCGCGCCGGTGCTCGGGCGCTTCCGCAGCGAGGAACACCACCACCAGCCACGGCATGCGCGGTCGTCTACCACGTTCCGAGGGGTGGTAAGACGCAGCTGCGTGGCGCGGCGGATCCTCACGGTGCTGGCGGTGGTGCTCTGCACCTGCAGCGAAGACGTCGAGATCGGCCGCTACCTCACTCGAGCCGACGCGGGCTTGGACGGCGGAGGCCTCGACGACGGTGGCACGTCAGCTGACGATGGCGGTCTCGATGGCGGCCTCGTCGATGGCGGAGCGCGCGACGCTGGAGAGACTGACGCGGGAGCGAACGACGCGGGAACGAATGACGCTGGAGAGACTGACGCGGGAGCGAATGACGGCGGCGCGCCCGACGGTGGCGATGGGGGAACGAGCGACGCCGGACTCGATGGCGGTGTCGCCGAGCTCTCCGTCCTCCTCTCGGGCGAGTGGGTGTTCCCGGTCGATGCGGGGCCCACCGTCTGGCAGATCTCGCTCCGCAACGACGGGCCAGTGCGCGCGCCGGCGCCCGTCGTCGTCGTCAACGCTGCGTCGGGCCTCACCCTCGTCTCTCCCGACTGCGCCGACGCTGGCCCAGGGCCCGATGGAGGCCAGTCGCTTCGGTGCTTCACGGCCGATGTGCTCCCGGGCGGTGTCGCCAGCGTCTCCCTTCAGCTCGAGCCCGCGAGCCTGGTGCCACGGCTCTACGACGTGAGCGTCGTCGCGCTCGCGGCGACTGGGGAGACCAACCTCGGCGACAACACCGCCCGCTTGCCGGTGGCGCTCACGCCTGGCAGCGCGGTCGTGAGCCCCTTCGCTGCGCCCCGCTCGATGAGCCTCATCACCTGCGTGGGCACCAACATCACCTCGTTCGCCCAGTGCGTGCCCGGCTCGCGACTCTTCTACGACATCGCCTTCGAGGTGGATGGCGGCTGGTTCCCCAACGACTCCGGCATCCCCGGCAGGTGGGGCCTCGGCGCGGGCGGACGAAGCCTGGTGTTGATGAACCTGCTGCTCCCGACGCGCGGGCCCAACGGCTTCGTGGGCGCGGCGACGACCGCGACCTGCTTCGAGGGCGTGACTCAGAACACCGCAGGCAACCCCTTCGCCGGCGCGTGGCAGGGCTGTCTTCGCTGAAGCGGGGCCCGTCAGCTCGGCGTCGCGGGAGGGTTTCGCAGCCAACGCCAGAACGTTCTCGGGCCGGGCCAGTGGAAGAAGAGCAGCCACCGCAGGCGCTTGGCCTCGTGGCGGGTGGCCCAGCCGAGCGCGCTCTCCAAGAGCGCCTTCGCCTCGTCGCGTCGGCGCTCCCTGGCGAGCAGCGGCGCGAGCCGAACCGTCGCCTCGAGGTGTCGAGGTTCGAAGAGCAAGGCGTCTTCCAGCAGGTGAATCGCGCGCGGGCGGCCCTCGCGCCCTTCCTGGCGCTCCGCGGCGTCGAGCAACACCTTCACCGCATCGGCCTTGTGCCCTCGCGCCGCGTGGAACTGGGTCACCTTCTCCCAGGCATCGAGGTCGCTCACCCGCGCCTGGGCGATTTGCAGCCAGAGGCTCGAGGCCTTCTCGATGAAACCGCGCGCGTCGAAGTCGTCGGCGGCGATTCGAAAGCTCTCGAGCGCCTCGTCGCGTCGGCCGAGCTGCATCAGCAACGGCCCGAGCCGCGCGTGGGCGGTGGCGTCCTTCGGGTCGGCCGCGAGCACCTCACGCAAGGCGGCGACCGCCTTCTTCGGCTTCTTCCGGCCGCGGAAGTCTTCGGCGCGGCGAAGCAGCTCCTCGCGTGACGGTGGCGTCGACTTGCCGAAGCCGAACATGGCGCGGAGCTTCACACGCTTTCGAGGATGAAATCGTGGGGGCCCGGCCGTGGACGTGCTCCGCCACGGCCGGCTCCACCAGCGAGCATCGGCTCAGCGACGCCGACGGCGCAGCGCGAGCACCGCCATCGCGAGCAGCGAGAGCGTTCCACCGTCGACGCTGCTGCACGCGTTCTTCCCCGCCGGCCCTTCGGGGCCCTGCTGCCCCTGCGCACCGCGAATGCCCTCGTCGCCTTGCGGCCCCTGCTGCCCAGGTGGGCCCTGCTGGCCTTGGGGCCCCGCGTCACCTCGCTCACCCTTGGCGCCGTTGCAGACGTAGGTCGCCGTCATCGTGCCAACCTGAACCTTCACGCCCCCGGTGGCGCAGTTCATTCCGGGCGCCTCCATCGTCACCGTCGCGCTCTCGCCCGAGGTGCCGTTGCAGACGTACGAGGGCGCTCCGGTGCCGACTCGAATCGCGAGCCCGCCCACCGCGCAGTTCATGCCCGCGGGCTCGGCCGTCACCGCTGCGCTCGCGCCGTTGCACACGTAGGTCGGCATGCCCGTGCCAACCGTGATGCGCACGCCGCCGGTGGCGCAGTTCATTCCCGCTGGCTCGGCCACCACCTGCGCGCTGTCGCCCTTCACCCCGTTGCAGACGTAGAGCGGCCCGGCGACTCCGCCGTCGGAGAGCGCGACCGGCGCCTGGCTGTCGATGCGCACACCGCCGTTGGTGCAGTTCGTCCCCGCGGGCTCCGGCGTCACCGTCTGCGAGGTGCCGTTGCAGATGGTGTTGGTCGAGTCGTACTCCGAGGGGTCGAGCCGCCCGTCGCGGTCGCCGTCGAAGCCGGTGTTCACCTGCAGCCCGCCGGCAGGACACGTCGAGTTCGGCGGAATCGGGACGACGCGAATGAGCGCCTGGTGCGGCTCACACCCGCCGAAGTCGACGTTGCAGCTGTAGTGCTGCGGGCAGACCGGCCCACCCGGCGTGCGGCAGTCGGCCGCCTTGCACGTGCGCGAGCCGTAGCTGTCGCAGTAGCCGCGCGCGCAGTCGAGGTTGTTGACGCAGCCCACACACGCGCCGGTCAAGGTGTCGCAGATGGGGCTCTGGCCGCTGCAGTCGGTGTTCGACGCGCAGGAGAGGCCGTCGACCCGCACCACCTGCGCCCGGTTGCCCGCGGCGTTGTGGTGGTGAACGAGCAAGATGCCGCCCGCCTTGGTGGCCCGCGCCCGGTTC
Source organism: Myxococcota bacterium (assembly GCA_052034585.1). Taxonomy (GTDB): domain Bacteria; phylum Myxococcota; class Myxococcia; order Myxococcales; family Myxococcaceae; genus Xiheimicrobium. The sequence continues at coordinate 11,893 of JBPOIJ010000135.1, read as the reverse complement.
AAGTCGTAGGTGAACGGCAGCATCTGCCCAGGCGCGCCGAGCCGCACCGGCATCGCCCCCGTCGCGAGAATCGTCGTGTCCACCTGCGACGAGAAGCCCGGGTTCGCCGGGTCGAAGGTGAGAATGGGCGACTGGTCGATGCGGTCGAACAGCCTCGAGTTCGCCGTCACCTGGTACTCGACGGCGCTGTTGCCGGTGGTGAGGCCGAGGGGCGCGAGCGGAATCGCGAGCACCATCGTGTCGGACAGGAAGGTGGGGAAGAACATCGTGCTCGCCGCGGAGCCGTTGATGGGCGCCGAGCTGTTGGTGAGCGCGCCGGTCGCGAGGTTCCGCACGAAGGTGTAGTGCACGTCGGAGAAGGCGGGCGTGGGGAGCAGCCGCGCCGAGTCCTGGTTGAAGGCGCGGAACTCCCAGCTCGTCGCGCCCGGCCGCCGCAGCACCACCTCGAAGACGACGTCGTACGGCGAGCCCCACACCGCCCAGGTGTTGATGGCGACGAAGAGGGTGCCGTTCGCCAGCGTGCGCCCGTCGGGCAGGTTGCTCGTCACGCCGAGGTAGCGGAGGTTCGCCATGTCGTTCTCCGCCGAGGGGAAGCCCTGGGGCAGCGGGCCCTGGAGCGTGCCGTCGCGCGGGCTCGCGTACGACAGCTCGAAGGGCGTGGTGAGCGAGACGACGCCCGTCGGTGCCGCGGCGAGCGAGCGGGTGTCGACGCCAGTGCCGCTCAAGAGGAGCGTGCCCGAGCCGGTCGCGCCCGTCGGGGTGAAGGTCGAGGGCGCCGAGAGGTTCGACGCAGGCACTGCCGCCGCGAAGTAGGGCACCCGCAGCGTCGCGCCGGTGCTGCCGCTCGACGGAGTGAGGACGAGGTAGCCCGACGCCTCCGAGAGCCAGTGACGCGCCACCGTGCCGACCGAGGCGGCCTGGGTGCTGGCCACCGTCGAGTCGCGCAGCCGCGTCATCTGCGCCGGGTTCGCGGTGAGGGTGAGGCCGAGGTCGATGCCCGCGTCGGCGGCGATGGTGATGCTCGCCGAACCGGGGCTGACGGTGACGCCGGGCGGCGAGACGACGGACTCGATGGTGACGTCGTACGTCTTCGACGCACCACCCTTGTTGAGCACCGTCACCAGCTTGTTCTCGGTCGCCGAGGCGGTGACGTCGAGGGTGGTGAAGGAGACGCTGACCCGCTCGGGCGCCGCCTTGTCGAAGGCGATGACGTCGGTCTGCGTCGCCTGCACCGCGTCGATGCGGCCAGCGCCCACTCGGCTCGGGCTCACCCGCACGCGCGGCGGCGTCGGCAGGTCGTAGAGCGCGTGCCCCGAGGTGTTCATCAGGAGCGCCTTGATCTGCTGCGGTGTCCAGCCTGGCCGAGCCTGCCGGAGCAGCGCCACCACGCCGGCGGTGAGCGGTGACGCCATCGAGGTGCCCGAGAGCGTGTCGGTGCCGTTGCCGCTGCCCACCCCGGCCGAGACCACGTTGAAGCCAGGCGCGGTGACGTCGGGCTTGAGCATCGGCTGGCCAAGGAGCCGCACCGGGCCGCGCGACGAGAAGCTGGCGATGGTGTCGCCGCGCGCCGAGTCGAGCACCGTCGCGGTGCTGTCCATCGTCACGTTCACCGTGCCGCCGTCGGCGATGACGGAGCGAATCGCGGTGCCGTCGAAGAGGGTGATGGAGCGCACCGGGATGGTGACCTGCGGCACGCCGCCGTCGGGCGCGGGCACGGTGAGGGGCGCGGCAGCCAGCGTCGGCGGGTCACCGTTGACGTTGTTCACGATGAGGACCGCCACCGCTCCGGCGCGCTCCGCTTCGTAGGCCTTCGGGGTGAACGAGCAGATGCCGCGGGAGATGACGGCAATCTTCCCCGCCATCGCGCTCGCGTTGGTGATGCCCATGCCACCGTCGGCGAGCGGACACGCCTCGGGTGGGCTCGCGAGCGCGAGGTCGCCGGTGACCGAGAAGGTGCTCGCGCCGAACGAGGCTCCGCCATCGGGGTTCTGCGCCGGCGGGCCCGCGGGCTTGGTGCCGGCGATGGTGGCGGGCGCGTTCACCTGCACCGCCGCCGAGTAGTAACCGACCGTCGACGCGGCGACCGAGACGACGGCCGGGGTGGCGCCAGGCGAGCCGGTGACGAAGTACACGTCGGAGCTGTTGCCCGCCGAGGCCACCACCGAGACGCCGGCGTTGACCGCGTTCGTGTAGAAGATGGCCGACGGGTCGACGGGCGAGCCGTGCGAGGAGCCGAGCGAGAGGTTCACCACGTCGAGGTGATCGGCGAAGTCACCGTCGCCGTCGGGGTCGGTCGCCCACTCCACCGCGAGCGCCGAGAGCGCCGTCGAGCCACCGTTTCCGAACACCTTGAGCGCGTAGAGCTTCGCCTCGGGCGCCGAGCCGGGCCCGATGCGGAACTGCGACGCCGAGAGCGACGCCGCGTAGGTGCCGGTGTACGTGCCGCCGTCGGCCAGCACGCCGAAGCCCGCGGTGGTGCCAGCGACGTGGCTGCCGTGGCCGTCGTAGTCCAGCGGGTCCTCGTCGGGGATGGGGTTCGAGGTGGCGAAGCTCGCGGCGTTGTAGTCCGAGCCGGCGAAGTCGTGGCCGCCGACGACCTTCGCGGTGGGGAACGAGCCGGGCTCGACGAGGTTCGGGTCGTTCGAGTCGTAGGCCGCGCTGGTGCCGGCTCCACCGAAGTCGGCGTGGGTGTAGTCGATGCCGGTGTCGATGACGCCCACCTTGATGTCGCGGCCCGTCAGCGGCACTCCGGCCGACCAGAGCTGCGAGGCGCCCACGAAGGGCACGCCGTTCGCGTTGTCGCGCTCGTGCACCGGCAACACGTAGACGGTGCGCACGCCCTGCATCGCGCTGAGCCGGGCCATGCCTTCCTGAGTGGTGGCGTAGACGATGCCGTTGAAGACGCGCTGGAGCCGGTACACCTCCCGGGTGTCGGCCAACGGAGCCGCGGCGAGCCGGCGGGCGAAGGCGTTCTGCTCGAGTTGCACCCAGCCGAGCTGGGCCTGGGCGGCGTCGGTCGCGGCCTGCGTCGCCGCCTCCGCCGTCGGGAAGGTGGAGGAGTCGGTCAACACCGAGCTGTACTCGGCAGCGCTCGGCCGAGAGCTCAGCTCGACCAACACGTGGAGCGGCGGCCGCCCCTCGAGCGCCTGGGAGGCGGAGGCCGGCTGAGCGCCCTCGGTGACCTCGGGTGCACCAGTACAACCGACCAGCAGACACGTCGTCGCGACTGCGAGGGTTCGTTTCATGGCTTTGGCGGGGGGAATGCGTTCGGGTGGAACCACTTCGAAGCGGCTGCCACCTAACGAACAACTCGAGCGACCGACATCACGAAATTTACATTCTGTCTCGGTTTGATTAATACATATATACTGGAATGTGGGCTCGCGCGGCTCGACAGACGAGACATCGGCGAATGTCTGGTTTGAGGGCGAGGCTCAGCGGCCGCCGTCGAGCGGGTAGTCGACGAGCTCGGCCTTGGCGCCGGGGTACTTCCAGCGGCCGTGCTTCTCGCCGTCGAGGTAGCGGCCGACCGAGAGCAGTCCGCCGTCGGTCTGCCAGCTCGTCCACTCGCCGGTCGGTCTCCCGTCGAGGTAGGCGCCCTCGAAGCGCGCCTGGCCGGAGCGATAGAAGCCGCGCCACTGGCCCACCTCGACGCCGCCGTCGTAGTCGCCCTCGAGCATCACGGTGCCGTTGTCGTGGAAGTACTCCCAGTGACCGGTCGCCTTGCCCGCGAGCAGCTCGCCGCGCTTCTCGAGCGTGCCGTCGGAGTGCCAGTACGTCCACACGCCCTGCCCGAGCCAGTCGACGGAGTCGTCGGGCTTCGCGCGGCACACCTGGCACCCGAGCGCGCCCTTCTCGGCATCGGACACCCACTTGCCCGTCCACTCCTTGCAGCGCGTCGCGGGGTCGATGGTCTCGGCGCCCGCGCGATAGCTGGTGTCGCGCCACTTCGCGCCGGTGTCCCAGTTGAGCGCCCACTCGCCTTGCTGCTTGCCGCTGACGTAGGGGCCGTGCCCCTCTTCCTTGCCATTGGGGAAGTAGTGCACCCATTGGCCCTCGGGCTCGTCGTCGGCGAAGGGGCCGGCGCGGTAGAGGCTGCCGTCCCAGCGAAAGAGCCTCCACTCACCAGTGCGCACGCCCTTGTCGTACTGGCCCTGCCACTCCGTCTTCCCGTTGCGCCACTTCTGGAGCCACGGGCCGTCTTCGACGCCGTCGACGAAGTTGCCCGAGCGGCGAACGGCGCCGCCCTCGTGGTAGTCGGTGTAGGGCCCGTTGCGGGTGCAGTCGGCGTAGGTGTCTTCGACGACGATTTGCCCCTCTTCGTCCCACACCCGCCAGCGGCCTTGCGGGCAGCCTCGCTCGTAGTGGCCTTGGAGCGCGAGCTTGCCGGTCGGGTGCCAGGTGCGCCAGTCGCCGGTGCCGCCGTAGACGCTCGAGGAGCCATAGAGCCCACCGTCCGGCGCGGCGAAGTCGTGTTGGCCCTCGGGCAGGCCGTTGACGTACCGGCCACGGCGCATGAGCTCTCCCGTCGGGTGGTAGTCGTCGAAGAGGCCGTTCAAGACGCCCTTCGTGTAGTGGCGAACGCTCCGCAGCTTTCCGTGGCCGTCGTAGGCCTTCCACTCGCCCGAGCGCTTGCCCTCGAGGAGACAGCCTTCGGCCGGCTCTTCGAGATCGACGACCCAGCGCCCCTTCGCCTTCTGGCACAGGACCACCTCGTCGCCGACGCGCCCGCCGCCGCGGAACTCGACCTCGCGCCAGTATTCGCCGGTGAGGAGGTGTTCCTTGAAGATGCCGTTCGCCTGCCCCGAGGCGTAGGGCCCGATGAGGTGGGTCTCGCCAGTCTGTGGGTGGAAGGTGGTCCACTCTCCGACGCGAACGCCGCGGTCGTAGTGGCCGACGGAGATCTTCTTCCCGTCGATGCCCCACTCGCGCCACTCGCCGTGACGCACGCCGTTCTTCCATTCGCCGCGCCACCGAATCTGGCAGTTGAGGAAGTAGGCGACGGTCGGGCCTTCGCGCCGGTTCGCCTTCCACGAGGTGGCCTCGAGCACCTGGCCACCCGGGCCGGACTCGGTCCAGAGGCCCTCGCGCTTGCCGGCGACGAGACAGCCGGCGGAGTTGAGTTCGGCCTTCCAGGTGCCGCCGCGCTGCTTGCACACGAGCATCGGGTCGGGCGGAGGAGGCGGTGGTGGCGCTCCAGCGTCGAGCTCCTCGGCGAAGGCGGCGCTCGCGAGGAGGAGGAGCAGGAACGGGAGACGTTCGAGAGAGCTCACGGCTCGAGCACCTTCTTGAGCGCGGCGTCGGCGGAGACCCGCACCGGGCTCCCGTCGAGCGAGCGGAGGTCGGTGTCGGTGAGCGAGACCTTCGGAGAGAACGCTTCGTTGTGGAACGCCTCGACGGCGGCGTCGACGGTGTCTGCGGTGCTGCAGGTGAGCCGCGAGCCGGCCTGGTCGGTGAGGCAGAGGACGACGCCCTTGCCGCTCGCGTCGGCGCGCAGCTTGTACGGAGCGCCCTCTTCGACCCGGAACCTCGGCGAGCGAGAGAGCCGGCTCATCGCGTCGTCGGCGAGCGCGCTGCCGTCGTGCGAGACGCTCACGGGCAGCGCGATGCCGAGGACCCGGAGGATGGTGGGCCACTGGCGCATCACCACGTCCCAGTCGGCGCGGGCGTCGGCGTCACGGTGGGCGCGGCGGGCAGCCTCGGCGCGAACGGCATGGAGCCGCCAGCGAATGAGCGCCTCTTCTCGAGGGAGCCGCTCGAGCGCGGCGGTGGCGACGGTGACGGCCTCGTCTTCGTCACCACTCGAGAGCGCGAGCTCGGCGTCGAGCGCGTCGTAGTAGGCGGCGGCTTGGGGCGATTCGGCGTCGAGCGCCCGCCCTCGGGAGATGGCCGCCCGGAGCACGCCCGGACCCACGACCTCGGCGAGCTGACTCACCCGCCAGGCCGCCCAGTCACCGACGTCGCTCAGGTTCGGCCGCACCACCAGCAGGAGCCGGTCGTCGGCCGAGAGCAGCTGCACGAGCGCCCGGCGAATCTCCCAGCGGGTGGCGAGGGTCTGCGTCAGCTCCGGCGTCGCCTGCACCGCGCCGCTCACTCGGGGACCCGTGGCCGCGCGTTCTCGCAGCCGTTCGATCCACTGGTCGAGCGCGTAGGCGTAGCGAAGCGTGCGGCGCAGTCGCTCCACCTTCGCCGGGCTGCTCGTCATGCCGGTGCGCGCGGGCTGCCGGTGGAGATCGGCGGCCATCTTCACCGCGTCGCTCTCCTTGCCCAGCACGCCGAGGAGGTCGCAGAGCACTTCGCGGCGCACCAGGCCGAACTGCGGCCGGAAGCGCTTCTCGACGTACCTCGTCTTGGCGGTCTGCAACGCGCTGAGCGCCTTCTGCTGTTGGCCTTGCAGCATCGCGAGCACCGCGAGCTGGTCGTAGGGAGTCGCGGTGCAGTCCTTCGCTTTGTCGGCGCGGAGCATGAGCTCTTCGGCCTCGGGGATGCGGAAGTTCGTGTACGCGGTGCCACCGGCGTTGAGCAGAATGGTGCAGCTCTTGTCGTCGGTGGCGCGCACGCCCTCGAGCGCCCAGTGATGCGCGCGCAGTCGATCGTGCTGCTCGAAGGCGATGCTGAGCAGGCCGTTGTAGCCCCAGATGCGCTCGTGCAAGTCCTTCGAGCCGGCGAGGCGGGTCGCGATCTCCCCGGACTCGTCGTAGCGGCCGAGCTTGAAGAGCGGCCAGATTCGCAGGTTGGGCGGCGGCGGGCCGTAGCGCTTCTCGTAGGTGTCGAGCACGTCGAGCGCCTCTTCGTTGCGCGCCATCTCGTAGACGATGTCGTATTCCTCGAGCAGCAACCGCTGGCCCCAGCCGTCGTCGCGCGAGTCGAGCAGCTGGGAGGCGCGCTTCAGGTAGTAGAGCGCGCGCGCGTGGTTGCCTTCTTCGTCATGGTGGACGCGGGCCATCGCCCAGGTGGCGACGAAGGAGTCGGGGTTCTTCTCGAGCAGTTGCTCGGCGGCGCGGCGGGCCTTGATGAAGTGCTGCCCGTCGATCTCCTTGAGCAGCGACTTCTCCTCGGCGGTGAAGCCGTCGTCGAAGCCCGCGAGCGCGAGCGCCGGAACCAACGCGACGAGGAGCGAGACCGGCCGCATCGAGTCAGAGGCCCACGGTCTGCCGGGAGAGCTTCTCCACCGGCGTCTTGAGGATCTCGCTGATCAGCGCCGGCGCGACGACGCCGGGCGCGAGCTCGAGGCGATGGGCGAAGAGCACCGGTGCGAGCGTCTCGAGGTCTTCGCTCGAGACGAAGTCGCGGCCACGGAGCACCGCCAACGTCTGCAGCGCGGGAATGGCCTGCACGAGACAGCGGGTCGAGACGCCCTGGCGCACGCGCTTGTCGGCGCGGAGCAAGCGCGCGACGTCGACGAGGCACTCCTGCACCCGCGCATCGACGGCGACCGACTCGCGAATGAGCCTCCGGCACGAGACGACGTCACCGCGGTACACCCGGGGCAGCTCCCTCGGCGCGCGCGGCGTTCCCCAGGTGCGCAGCACCTCGAGCTCCGAGTCGCGATCGATGTGCTTCATCGAGAGCTTGAAGAGGAAGCGATCGAGCTGCGCCATCGGGAGTGGGTACGTTCCGACCGCGTCGAGCGGGTTCTGGGTCGCGAGCACGAAGAACAGCTCGTCGAGCTTGTGCGTCGTGTTGTCGACGGTGACCTGCTTCTCGGCCATCGCCTCGAGCAGCGCCGACTGCACCTTGGGCGAGGTGCGGTTGATCTCGTCGACCAGCACCACGTACGCGAAGATCGGCCCGCGCCGGAAGGTGAAGCTGTTCGTCGAGGTGTCGAAGATCATCACCCCGGTGACGTCGGACGGCAGCAGGTCGGGCGTGAACTGCACGCGCCGGAAGTCGGCGATGTCGTCGTGGTGCAGGTCGTCGATGATGGAATGGCCGAGCGCCTTCGCGAGCGTCGTCTTGCCCGAGCCCGGGTAGTCCTCGAGGAGCACGTGGCCGTCGGAGAAGAGGGCCACCAGCACCAGCTCGATGATGTCGTCGCGGCCCATCACTTGATCGCGCATGCGGTCGCGCAGCCGGCCAGCGACGAGGCGAACGTCTTCGAGCGAACGAACCTGGTGCGGCGCCGTGACGGGAGCGACCACGGCCGGAGCGGGCGTCGCCGGCTTGGGCGCCGATTCGGGGAGGACGGGGCTCAGCGGTTCGATGGAGGACATTGAGCGCCGGAGCGTGCCAAAGAATCGCCCAGAAGGGTGGTTGATTCCCGCGCACTGCCCTTCCGCGGAGCTTCACTGGCGCTGCGCCGGACGCACGGCGGAGCGATGGTGTCGCGGCGCCTTCGAGGACGGGCTCGATGGCCGCGGCGGAATACCTCCGCACCGAGCCAGGTTGGGCGCCTGTACGAAAGGGCCGCCATGCACGCCACGCCATCGCTGGACTCGCGAGTGCTCACCGTCGCGGGGTTTGGGTTGCTCGTCCTCGCGGCCGTCTTCGGGTGGCGTGAGCTCGAGTTCGAAGGCGTGTTGATTGCGGTCGTCGGCTCGGGAGCCGCGCTGCTCTTCAGCTTCCAGCGGCTCGACGGGGCGATGCGGTGGCTCACGCCCGCGGTGCTCGCCGTCGCTGCGCTCGTCAGTGCGGTCGCGTGGCTCGCCTTCAAGCTCCCGCTGCTGTTGCTGGGGGTGGCGTTGCCGGTGATTGGGGCGGCGTGGGTCGCGCTTCGCCTGACACGGAGCGGCTCCCTGCCGTCTCTTCCCAGCACCACGAAGGAGCTGCCGTTGCGGCTGCCCGAGTTCCTCACCTGGCAGACGCTGGGACTCGGGCTCGTCGCGCTGACGGGTGGCGCGTACTTCCACCTCCTCACGCTTCAGGTGGAGGATCTCGCGCGGCGGCTCGTGCTGACGCTCGTCTGGACGCTGCTCGGGCTCGCGGCGCTCTTCTTCTCTCGGAAGCTCTCTGACACTGCGCCTCGTGACGCCGGCTTCGTGGTCTTGGCCTGCGCCATCGCCAAGGTCGTGCTCTACGACACCACCCACCTCTTCGGCGGTTTGAGAGTGGGCGTGCTGTTCGCCGTGGGAGCGCTCCTGCTCCTCGGCGCCCGAGTGCTGAAGCGGTTGGACGCGCCGGAGGCTTCGTGATCACCGCGCTGATCCTCGCGCAGTGCTTCACCGTCGACGGCGCGAAGCCAGGGTGGAACGAGATCGTGGTGCCCCCCGACGTGCCCCAGCTCGCCGCCTTCGGAGCCGATCAATTCCGCGCTGGGGAAACGGCGCTCGTCACGCACGACGTCTCCCAGGTGCTCCGTCACGCGTCGAAGAGTGGGGTGGGCAAGTTCGTCGTCGAGGCGTCACTGCCGCGCGGAGCCCAAGCGGTGTCCGTTCGATTCGCGCAGCCGCTCGACGGCGCGAAGGTCGACGCGGTGCTCGAAGGCTCGCGCGGCCGCGTGGCCGTGTTGGACGAGAAGCGGCTCGCGACCGCGGAGGTGAACGTGCGGGTGACGCTGCCGGACGCCGATCGGCTCGTCCTCACCGTGCATCATCATCTGCGTTCGGCGCCGGCGCTCCAATCACTCGACGTCGAGCAGCTGACGGTTCCCGTGCTGGAGGGAGTGAAGTCGTCGCCGGGCACGCTCTTCGTCTACGACGCTGGCGGGCCGCTCACGCTCTGCAACCGGCCCGGGGTCCAGCTGACCGTCGCCGCGAGACGTCTCTGGGAACCTCGCGGTCCCACGGCTGCGCTACGGCCTCGACCGCAGTAGCTCGCCCGCGACCCGGTCATCCGCTACATGGCGCCGCCATGGGCACCTGGGGCAGTGGACTGTGGGACAACGACTCGAGCCTCGACGCACTGCCTGAGTTGGTTCGGCTGCCGACGGGGAAGGACCTGGCGCGCACGCTCGTCTCCTGGGGGCTGCGGCTGTGGTTCGCCCAGTGCACGCCTCAGGAGTTCTCCAAGGGCCTCGAGCGTCGGTCGAAGGAGCTGATCAAGCTGCCCAAGCCGCTCTTCGCCGAGCTCGCCTCCATCGCGCAACGCCCGAGGGAATACGACAACCGCCGGAGCCGTTCGGCGGCGCACACCGACGTCATCGGCGGCTATTGCGACGGCTACCGGATCGACCCACTCTTCTCCTTCCCTGGTGCACGCGAGGCGGTGAGCGAGGTGGCGGAGCGAAGCGCGGCTCGCCTCGACAAGACGCTGACCGGGAAGCCGAAGTCGCTCTACGAGGTGCGACTCGCGGAGCTCGGCGTGTTGCTCGAGTTCACCACCGTCGGCGTGTTCCAGCGCCCCGAGCGCGTCGAGGCCTGGAGCGCGGGCTTCGCGAAGATGAACGCGGTCACCACCGAAGAGCGCGAGTTCTGGGACGAGTTCTGCGGCCGGGTCGAGAAGGTCTTCCCGCTGCTCGTCGCGCGCCCCGGCCAACCCTGAGGTCGCTCACGGCTTCGTTCGGCTCAGCCCGTCTCCTTTCGACTTCTGCTCGGCGGGCTCGATGGCGTGCTCGATGGCCATGGCGCCCTGGCCGATGGCGCCCTCGACGACGACGTGACGGAGCCGGTGGAGACCGTTCGCCTCGAAGTCCGGTTTGCCAGCCACCGCGGCCGAGATTCCGGTCTCGGCCGCGCTCACGACCAGCTTCCGGTTCGCCGCGGAGAGCGCCTGGTCGCCCGCGGTGCCAGCCGAGATGCCCGCCTTCGCGCGGTCACGGTCGGCGGCCAGCGCGTTGAGGTGCGGTGCGTTGAAGGCGATGACGGCAGGCGCTCCGACGCCAGTGGCGGCGAGTGCGAGCGAGCAGAGGAACTTCACGTTCGCGATGTCCGCCTCGTCACGCTCGCCTCGCCGGTGAACGGCCTCCGCGCCGCGCGCGCCCCAGCTGTCCGGCTTCTTGCCCTGCGCGTCGAGCAGCGCCTCGTTCATGGCCGAGTGCAGCTTGAGCGAGCGGTACAGGCTGACTTCTCCGCCGTCGGCGACCCGCTTTGCTTCCAGACGCATCAGCTTCGCGTGCTCGAGCAGGCTCGCCTTCAGGGTCGCGACGTCGACGCGGCCGGTGTCCGGGAGGCCGAGCGCAAGTCGAACGCCCTTCGCCTTCTCCGACCTCTCCTCGGTCCGTGGGGGCGCCTCCAGCTCCTGAAGCGCGCTCAGCGTCCGCGCCAGCTCCTTGCCGTCCTGCGCGGCCGCCTCGAACTTTCCCGCTGCTTCGGTGAGCTTCCCGCTCACACCGCGCTGGAGCCGTTGGCCAGCATCGACTCGCACGAACTCGTCGATCTCCTTCGAGAGCTGCCCGACGATCTTCCGCACTTCGGCGTCGGACGCGTGCGGACACTTGGCGCGGACACGCTCCTCGAGCGCGGCGCAGATGCGCTCCTTGGGGAGGGACTCGATCATGTCCTTGAACTCGGCCCTCGAGCTCAGCGCGTCGACGAAGGCCGCGGTGGCGCGGTGGGCGGGTTGACCTTTCGCGAGGTCGCTGATCGTCCGGTCGAGCGAGGGTTGAACCGACGAAAGCCCTTCGTCGACCTGGTGCTGCTTCGCGAGCTCGCTGTGCGCGGCGAGTGTCCGCGCCTCTGCTGGCGTCAGCGACGCACCGTCCGAGGAGGGTTGGAAGAACGCGCCACCGTTGGGCGCCCACGGCTGCACCTGGTGGTCGTCGGTCTTGTCGGTCGTGGTCGTGGCCTTCGCCGGCGGCTTCGCGGTCACTCCGTTCGTGGCGTCGGTGTGCGCGTCGTGATGGGTCGAGAGGTGCGGTGAGCCAATTCGTGGTTCGGACATGTGGTTGGTCTCCAACGAGGGAGCGCGTCGTCGGTGCAACGCCGTGCCCGCGAGCAACCCCCTGATCCGACGGGAGCTCGCGGTCCCGCTGTCGAGTCGTCTCTGCTTTCAGACCTCGGCGCGTGGACTGAAGGTC
>JBPOIJ010000090.1:0-41075 GCA_052034585.1 Myxococcota bacterium | reverse complement strand
GGTGAGCACCTTGCCGTCGGCCTTCAGGCGGCCGCGCGGCGACAACCAGCGCGGCGAACACCAGCGCGGCGAGCACCAGCGCGGCGAGCACCAGCGCGAAACTCGGGGCGACCAACGCAACGAGCATCCACGAAGCGACCAAGCGCGTAACGAATCGCGGCCGTCCGAACAGCGAGGCGGGCAGCCACCGCGCTCTGATCAACGTCGCGAGCAACCGCGCAACGACCGACCGAACGACCGAGGAGACAACCGCGGCTTCGGAGGCCGAGATGGACGTCGCCGCCGAAAGCGCCACTGGTAGCCGTCACCCAGTTCTGTGAATCGGCGGCCGAGGCGGGTGCCCCTCTCAGCCCATGTCAGGGCAGCGACCCGGCACGTCAGGCCCCTGACGTTCGGCGCCTGACGAACGACGTCGCCTGCCTGACATGCGGAGGCGTCCTCCGCCCGTGAATTCGCGTCGCCGACCAACTCGTGCGCATCTCCTGGATCCGTACTTCACGCCAGCGCGCCCACTTGCCTCGCGTTCGGCAGCCTCCGGTCCTCCCGCATCACAGCGGCCACCGTCCTCGTTCGATCAACCCCACGAGTTCTTCGAGCGACTCGGCCTCGTAGACGATCGCCCCGGTCGGGTCGGACAACATCTCCGCGTGCTCGGGCATGAAGCTGGCGTGCTGCGCGCGGTAGGCGGTCACCTTCTCTTCGTTCATCACCAGGCAGCGCACCCGCACCTTCCCGTCCTCGAGCACCACTCCATGGCTGAAGTGCGGCGCCCCGAACCTCACCTCCGCCGAGCCGTCACCCTTCCAGGTCGATCGCAGCCGTTTGATGAACCACTCCTTCGACTCGGGCGCTCTCGGTGCCATGCCCGAACCGTCGCACGTCCTTCCAAACCAATCGTTCGCTTTTCGCCGCCGCTGATTGACGCCGTCAACGCTCTGGTTGACACCGCACACCATGGACCTCACCGGCTACCCCGAGCTCACGAACCCCGCCTGTCCGTGGACGCCGGTTCGAGAATGGGGCGGGCTGCCCAACGTGAAGTGGTGCGAGGAGACGCTCTGCTCCTGGGTGAGCGAGCCGGCGAACACCTGGTCGAACCTCGCGTACGTGGCGGTCGCGGCCGTCATCTACCTCGCGGTGAAGGGCTCCTCGAGCCGCACCGAGCGCTTCTGGCCGACGGCGGCGTTCTGGGTCGGAATGACCTCGCTCGTCTACCACGCGTCGGTCACCTTCCTGCTCCAGGTCTTCGACTTCTTCGGCATGTACTTCTTCTTCGGCCTCGTGCTCCTGCTCAACCTCGTGCGGCTCGGCGTGCTCGCGAAGGAGCGCCTCTTCCGCGTGCTCTGGGCGAGCATCATCGGACTCACCGGCTTCACCGTGGTGGTGGCGAAGCTCTCGCTGCCGGTGCAGGGCATCATCGTCGTCATGCTGCTCGCGGCCCTCGTCACCGAAGCCATCGCGAGTGTGCGCAGCCGGCCTCGCCTGGGCTGGTTCTTCGCGTGCCTCGGCTTCATCGGCGTCGCCGGAGCCTTCTCCGCTTCCGACGTCTCCCGCCGCTGGTGTGATCCGCACGACCACATCTTCCAGGGCCACGCCATCTGGCACGTGCTCGGCGCCATCGCCATCTACGCTGCGTTTCGGCACTACCGGCAGTTCACCGCGCAGTTCGTCTGACGGATCGAACGCTTCACTTGGCGGCAACGTGCGGTGTCTACTCCGCGCACGCCATGCGCTTCGCCACTGCGGGACTCCTCTTTCTCCTCCTCCAAGCCTGTCCAACGCCCGTTCAGATGCAGGAGTGCGGTCCAACGAACTGCACCGGCTGCTGTCAGGCGGGGGAATGTCAGGCCGGCGTCACCGATAGTGCCTGCGGACGAGGCGGCTCGAGCTGCTCGCAGTGCCAGCTCGGCGTGAGCTGCTCACTCGGCGTGTGCTCGACCTTCAACCCGACTGGCGGAGGTTCGACGGCAGGCGGTTCCGCAGCGGGCGGTTCCGCAGCAGGCGGTTCCACGGCAGGCGGTTCCACGGCGGGCGGTTCCACGGCGGGCGGTTCCACGGCGGGCGGTTCCACGGCGGGCGGCTCCACGGCGGGCGGTTCCACGGCGGGCGGTTCCACGGCGGGCGGCTCCACGGCGGGCGGCTCCACCGCAGGCGGCTCCACCGCAGGTGGCTCGGCGGGCGGAGGCTCGGCCACTTGCGCCGGCACCCTCACCGAGTGCGCGATGATGTGCATCGACCCGCTCTCGAGCCTCGAACACTGCGGCAGCTGCGGGCGCCCCTGCGGTCAAGGCGAGGTCTGCAATCGCGGCAGCTGCCAGGTCCTCCCCACCGACTGCACGCAAGGACCCGGCTGTGGCCCCGGTTACTACTGCGATCCCGTTTCGCGGCGCTGCATGACGGGCTGCCGCCTCGCAGCCGACTGCCCCATGGGAGGCTCGTGCAACGGCGGCACTTGCCAATGCCCGACGGGCCAACACGCCTGCGGCCAGCAATGCGTCTCGAACACCGCGCTCAGCTCGTGCGGCGCCTCGTGCTCCGTCTGTCCGCAGCCGGCGAACTCGACCGCCAGCTGCTCGGGCACGGCCTGCAGCTTCACCTGCGTGACCGGCTACGCCCAGAGCGGCGCCAGCTGCGTCGACATCAACGAGTGCCTCTCGAACAACGGCGGCTGCAGCACGAACGCGCTCTGCACCAACGCGCCCGGCGCGCGGACCTGCACCTGCAACGCGGGCTTCATGGGCGACGGAGTCACCTGCACCGACGTCGACGAGTGCGCGACGAACAACGGTGGCTGCGCAGCCGCTCCGGCGGGCGTCTGCACCAACACGCCTGGCTCCCGGACCTGCGGCTGCGCCACCGGCTACACCGGCAACGGCACCAGCTGCACCGACATCGACGAGTGCGCGGCGAACAACGGCGGCTGCCCGCCGACCGCCACCTGCGCGAACACCCCGGGCTCTCGCACCTGCACCTGCCCCAACGGCTTCCAGCTCGTTGGACAGGCGTGCGTCGACCTCAACGAGTGCCTCACCAACAACGGCGGCTGCAGCACGAACGCGCTGTGCACCAACACACCTGGCTCCCGCAACTGCACCTGCAACGCGGGCTACACCGGCAACGGCGTCACCTGCACCGACGTCGACGAGTGCGCGACGAACAACGGTGGCTGCGCGGCGACACCGGTGGGCCTCTGCACCAACACGCCAGGCTCGCGCACCTGCGCCTGCACGACTGGCTACACCGGCGACGGCGTCACCTGCGCCGACGTCAACGAGTGCCTCACCAACAACGGCGGCTGTGACCCGAACGCGACCTGCACCAACACGCAGGGTTCCCGCATGTGCGCGTGCGCGGTCGGCTTCGCGGGCAACGGGCTCACCTGCACCTGCGGAGGCCTCACCTGCCGAACCCCACCGGCCGCGACGTGCCTCGACTCCGTCACTCGAAGCGTGCCGTCGTTGCCGGCGACCTGCTCTGCCTCGACCTGCCTCTACCCTCCGATGACCGAGACCTGCGCGACCGCCTGCGTGAGCGGCTCGTGCGTCGTCTGGCGGCAGGCGAGCCCCAACACTCGTCCGCCGATCCGGAGCGCGCACGCGATGGCGTACGACTCCGCGCGCCAACGCGTCGTCCTCTTCGGCGGAACGCCGGGCACTGCGCTCTACGGCGACACCTGGGAATACGACGGCACCAACTGGGTCCAGATGACGCCGCTGATGTCTCCGTCGGCGCGAGAGGGGCACTCGATGGTGTTCGACTCGGCCCGGAGCCGCGTCGTCCTCTTCGGCGGGAGTGCTGGCGGGACCGATCTCGGTGACACCTGGGAATACAACGGCACGACCTGGTTCCAGCGCACGTCCACCAACAGCCCATCGGCGCGCACCGACAGCGCGATGGCCTTCGACTCCGTTCGCAACCGGACCGTCCTCTTCGGCGGCGGCGGCGCGCTCTCGGGCACCGTGTTGAGCGATCTCTGGGAATGGGACGGAACGAACTGGACGCAGCCCACCGCGATGGGAACGCCTCCACCCGCCTACCGCGGCCACGCGATGGTCTTCGACACCTCTCGCGCGCGCACGGTGCTCTACGGCGGTGGCGGCGGGCCGGCGACCTACCAGACGAGCGTGTGGGAATGGAGCGGCACCACCTGGACGCAGCCCGGCGCGGCTGGCGCAGGCCCCCCGCGAGAACGTGCGGCGATGGCCTTCGACTCGCGGCGAGCGAAGACGGTGATGTTCGGCGGCTACGTCAACCTCGGCAGCCCCGTGTACCTCGACGAGACCTGGGAGTGGAACGGCACCGCCTTCACCCAGGTGAACCTGACCGGGACTCGGCCCACCGTGCGCAGGCAGCACGCGATGGCCTACGACTCGGTGCGCGGCAAGGTGGTGATGTTCGGCGGGGTCAGCTCGACCGCGCGCAACAGCCAGACCTGGGAGTTCGGGCCTTGACCCGAGCCGACGGCGAACGCCTCCGAGCAGCGCCGAGCGATCGAGGGGCCACGAGGGCGAGCTGAACGCACAGTTCGACTGACGGCTTCGAGAAGTCGGAGCCCACCTGTGGTGCGCCCACAGTGAAACGCGAAACGCGCGGCAGCGAAACGAGGTTGCTCTCTGGCGGCGACCGGAGCACACCTGCGCCTGGAGGCAGCCATGACCGCGTCGTTCGAGCAGGAAGTGGAGAGCACCGAGGCCTGGTTCGCGAGCCCTCGCTTCAAGGGCACCGTTCGCGTGCACACCGCGCGCGAGGTCGTCGAGCAGCGCGGCGCAATTCGGCAGGACTACACGGTCGCGCGCACCGCGGCGGAGGGCTTCTGGGCTCGGCTCCAGGAGCTCTTCTCGCAGGGAAAGTGCATCACCACCTTCGGGCCGTACTCACCCGGCCAGGCGGTGACGATGAAGAAGCTCGGCATCGAGGGCATCTACCTCGGCGGCTGGGCGACGAGCGCCAAGGGCTCGATGCAGGAAGACCCGGGCCCCGACCTCGCGAGCTATCCCCTGAGCCAGGTGCCCAACGAAGCGGCGCCGATCGTTCGCGCGCTCCTCACCGCCGACAAGAACCAGTTCCACACCCGCGCGCGAATGAGTGACGAGCAGCGGCAAGCGACGCCGGAGATCGACTTCCGCCCGTTCATCATCGCCGACGCCGACACTGGCCATGGCGGCGACGCGCACGTGCGCAACCTGGTCCGCCGCTTCGTCGAAGTGGGCGTGCCCGGGTACCACATCGAAGATCAGAAGCCGGGCGTGAAGAAGTGCGGGCACCAGGGCGGCAAGGTGCTGGTGAGCGAAGACGAGCAGCTCAAGCGGCTCTCGGCGGCGCGCTTCCAGCTCGACATCATGGGCGTGCCGGGCCTCATCGTCGCCCGCACCGACGCCGAGTCGGCGACCTTGCTCGACGGCCGCGCGGACGAGCGTGATCAGCCCTTCATCCTCGGCGCGACCAACACCCGGCTCCCCACCTTCCGCGCCGCGGTGCTCGCGATGCTGCGGCAGTACCGCAAGGGTGGCATCGACGAGCTGAGCGGCTACCTCCTCTACTCGGTGTCGGAGGCGGAGTTCGCGGCGGCCGATGCGTGGCTCGAGAAGAACGGCCTCGCCACAGTCGTCGCCGGCGCGGTGGCGGAGTTCAAGAAGAAGCCGGTGAAGAACGTCGACGACGCGCTCGACAAGGGCTTCGACAAGCTGGTCGACGCCTGGCAGGTCGAGGCGGGCGTGAAGACGTACGGCGAAGCGGTCGCCGAGGCGATGACGTTCCGCGCCTCCGAGGGCGTGCAGTTCCCCCTCACCCCGGCGCAGTGGCTCGAGTTCGCGGGGAAGGTCGGCTGGTACGAGGCGCAGGAAAAGGCGCGCTCGATGAGCATCGACGTGAAGTGGGACTGCGAGCACGCCAAGACGCCCGACGGCTACTACCAGGTGCGCGGAGGCCTCGAGTACGCCATCGCAAAGTCGCTCGCTGCCGCGCCGTTCTGCGACATCTTGTGGATGGAGACGAAGACGGCCGATCTCCACGAGGCGAAGAAGTTCGCCGAGGCGATTCACGCGAAGTTCCCCGGCAAGCTGCTCGCGTACAACCTCTCGCCCTCGTTCAACTGGGACACCACCGGCATGAGCGAGGACGAGATGCGCCACTTCGCCGACGAGCTCGGCAAGCTGGGCTTCGTCTTCGACTTCATCACCTACGGCGGGCATCAGATCGACGGGCTCGCCGCCGAGGAGTTCGCCTCTGCGCTCAAGCAGGACGGCATGCTCGCCCTCGCCCGCCTGCAGCGAAAGTTCCGCCTGCTCGAGTCGCCGTACCGCACGCCGCAGACGCTCGTCGGAGGGCCGCGCGCCGACGCAGGCCTGAGCGCCATCTCGGGTCGCACCGCCACCACCAAGGCGATGGGCAAGGGCTCGACCCAGTTCCAGCACCTGGTGCAGACCGAGGTGCCGCCGAAGGTGCTCGAGGAGTGGCTCGAGCTGTGGCGCAAGCAGCACGGCGTCGCCGGCAAGCTGAAGGTCTCGCTGCGGCCGAACACCGCGGGCGCCGACCTGCTCGAGCTCGCGCTGCTCTCGACCGACGGCGCGAAGGTGCTCAACGTGGTGTTCAACACCATCAAGGACCGGCGCGGCCGCAGCATCGTCTCGGTGCGCGATCAGAACAACTTCGACCTGTCACTGCGGAAGAAGCGGCTGATGACGGTCGTCCAGTTGTTCTTGATTCACCGCTACAAGGCCGACTCGGTGCACTTCCTCACGCCCACCGACGACAACTTGAAGCAGTGCGAGGGCATGAAGGCGCGCGGCATCTTCAAGTCGGTCGCCACCGAGATCGGCGAGATCATCGTCGCCGACGTGGTGAAGGAGCGGATGAAGGAGCTCGTCGCCAGCGATCGCACCGCGCTCGAGGCGTTGATCAAGGGCTGAGTCGAGGGAACGAGCCGACGGCGAACGGTGTCCAACCCAACTCCGGGAGGGCCGATGCACCGAATCCTCGTCGTGCTCGTGGTGTTTGGCGCGGGCTCGAGCGTCCTCGCTGCACCGAAGGTCCCCGCGGGCGTCCGCTACGTGACGGCCTCGGCGGCGGTGAACGCGAAAGCGAAGGCCTCGCTCGAGCAGATGTTCGCGCAGTCGCCGCCGAAGCTCGAGGGCGGAGCACACGGCTTGCTCATGCTGGGACCCTTCCTGGGGCTGCGGCTCGGGGGACTCGACATGAGCCCGTTTCTCCCGGTCAACGCAGTGATTCCCTTCGGCGACACGACCGCGCACATGAAGAGCTTCGGCGCACGAACGCCCGAGGAAGCACGCGCGCTCCTCGGCCTGGTTCGGGACTTCGCACCGGGCCCCTCGCCCACGATTCGCCCGATGAGCCCTGCCGAGATGAGGCTCGTCTGGCCCTTCATCTCGTGGGACCTCGCCGAGCCTCTCTTCGTCGTGGAGTCGAAGGAACGAAAGTGGGTGGTGAACTTCGCGCCCGATGGCTCGGAGCTGCGGTGGATCGAGGATCTCACCGAGCCCTGCTTCACCACCGCCGAGGGTGGCGGCGCCTGCACCTGCTTGCGGGTCGAACCCAAGGGCACCGATTGGCAGCTCGGGCTCACTCGCAAGAAGTCCTGCGCGAACGCTCGAGCCGAGGCCACGCCGCCCGCGCCACAGGACCTCCGACTGACGCGGTTGCTCCAGCCAGACGACGTCTTGTCGAAGCGGGTGACCGCCGACAGCCTCGCGGCGTACATCAAACGAGTCGGGCCTGCCCTCGCGGCGGTGGCATCGCAGACGACCCAGAAGCCAACCGCGCTCGTGGTGAGCGTGGCGGTGAAGGAGAGCGGCGAGCGGCGGCTCTGGTTGACGGCCTCGACGAAGACACCTCTGCCGAAGGCGACGCTCGATCGACTCCGGGAGGCGCTCGTCCAGGTGGAGCCACCGACGACGCGCGGGCTCGTCGTCTTCGAGCTTCACTATCAGCTGTGGGGCGGCTCCCCGCTCCCGGCCGAGACCTTCGAGTCCTTCCCCGACGAGTGGCGCGCGGTCACCACGAAGCACGCCGAGCCGGTCGACGTCGAGTCACTCGTCCTCGAGGCCTGGAACTGATTCGTCGTCGTCGAGCGGCTGCTCGGCGAGGCTGACGAACCAGCTCACCACCGAGTCGGCGAGGAGCCGCGCAGGCGCGTCGTCACTGCACTCGAACACCCGCCCCGTCGTCGCGCTCATCACCACGCTCACGCCTTCTCTCGCGGCGATTGGAATCCACCGTGCGGCGCGCCGCTCGTCGTCGCTCACGTCCATAGAGGGCTGCTCGAGCCGGCGCAGGCTGACCACGCGCTCGTTGAGGACCCAGGCCACCGGGAGCAGATGAACGTCGCCGCCGAACCCCTCGGCCGGCTTCTTCTCTCCGTCGTGCAAGAGCCACCAGGTGCGGAGCACCTTCGGGAGCGGAAAGCCCAACTTCTGCTCGAGCCGCGAGAGCGCGAGGGGCTTGGCGCCTGGCGAGAGGTTGTCGACGAGGTGTTGCGCTCCCAGCGCGCGAAGGCCGCCGGCGCGTTTCTGGAAAGCAGCATGGAGGCGCTCCTGGTCGCTCATCGACTCCTGCGTAGCAGGTCGGCGACGCGTTTCGGGTGCGTCCTCCTCACGGACAGGTCGAGGCGGCCCAGCGCTGCGCGAGGTCCTTCGTGTCGAGGCCGCCGCCGAGCACCCGGTAGATGGCGATGGTGGTGCCCGCCTGGCCCTGCGTGGTGCCGCCGTAGCCCAGGATTCCGACGAAGGGCGCCTCACCGCTCGCGGACGGGTTGAAGTCGAGGAAGGGGTAAGTGCCGAAGCTGCCCGGGCTCGAGAAGCGGCGGGCGCTCAGGCAGGTCGCGCTCCAGGTCGCCGCGCGGCACTCCGTCCAGTTGCCGAGGCCGTACCGCCAGTCCTCTCCGTCATCGAGGAGCGGCGAGTACTCGATGGTCGCTCCCACGCGCGCGACCTGATCACCCAGCAGCTCGTCGAGCATGGGGCGCGGGAGAAGCTCGGCGCGCAGCAGTTTCTGGAGAAACAGCGGGTAATCGCCGGCGGTGTAGCGCAGCGCTCCGGCAGGCGACGGGGAGTTGCCGGGCGCGGACACTGGGAAGAAGGCACCGACCCCGAACGCCGCCTGCCCCGGGCTCTCGAGCGGCGTCTCGAAGACGTGGTGCTGCTCCTTGAAGCGCTTGAAGAGCGCGCCCCACGAGCCGAGCCCCGAGGCGCGCACGGCGACCTGCGCGGCCACGAAGAGGTGCGAGCCGTCATAGAAGAAGGTGCGCGGCGCGGCGCCGTCGGCGTTGAGCGCGAGGTTGGCGTCGACGAGGCTCGTCACGCACGCGTCGGGATCGGTGAGCGAGCTGATGCACGCGTGCTCTCGCTCGAGCCCCGAGGTGAAGCTGAGCAACTGGCGGAGGGTGACGGTCGCGAGCCGGTTGGTCGACGGAATCGCGCCGCTGCTCGTTCGCCACGAGGGCAAGACGTCGGCGACACGGGTCTCGAGCGAGAGCGGCTGGCTGCCCGGGTAGCGCGACGGGGTCGCCACGAGGTCGAGAATGACGGTGGCCGAGACCCACTTCGCGGTCGACGCGCTCTGGAGCATCGTGGCTTCGGTGACCGGCGCCTTGCCGGCGACGGTGCGCGAGGTACGGAAGAGGCGACCGTCGGACTCGCGCCGGAGCTCGACGTAGAAGCTCTCGGTCGCGGGCACCGTCTGAAACGCAGCCACCAGCTGCGCCTCGAGCGCGGCCGTGCAGACGACTCCGCCGTCGGTGAGCCCGAGCCCGCCGTCGGTGAGCTCCATGAAGCCGGCATCGAACGGCGTCACCGGCGGCGGGTGGCCGCAGCCCGCAAAGAGGACCAGCAGAGCGAGCGAGGAGCGCATGACGTCTTCAACCCGCACGGCGCCAATTGGTTGCGGTCAGCGGAGAGCGAACTCACCCTCGAGCGCGAACCCCGAGGACGACTACCTCCGCTGGGTGCGTTTCCGAGGCACGACGACGGCCCGCTTCGCCTCTTCAGCGAGCGCATCGGCCCGCTCGTTCCACCGCTTGCCCGAGTGACCGCGCACCCACTTCGTGGTCACCCGCAGCCGAGCCGCGAGCGCCCGGAGCCGTTCCGCCAGCTCGACGTAGCGCTCCCGTTTCAGCTCGCGCGTCCCATCGACGACCTCCAGCGTGAGCCGCGAGTCGCTCACCAGCAGCACGTGGGCTCTCGGCCGTTCCTTCTCGAGCCACTCGAGGGCAGCGAGGGCCGCGACGAGCTCCATCATCAGCGCGGTCGTCTTCGCTTCACCGCCGCTCCGCTCCGCCAGCACCTGCTCGTCCTTCACCACCACGAACGCCCACCCACCGGGGCGATCGACCCGCTCGCCACCGGAGCCGTCGCAGAAGATCTCCACCCGCTCGCTCATCGCACTCCCAAAAAGAGAAGGCGATCTCGCCGGGGAGGAGCGAGACCGCCTTCGGGCGCTGCGCCTCTCAGGGAAGGCTCAGCGGAACTTGGAGTAGTTGCGGAAGTTGTCCTGCAGGTCGGTCGGGAGCGAGCGCGCTTCCTTCGCGCTGATGAAGCCGTCACCGTTCGCGTCGGCCCGCTTCGCGTTCACCGCCACGTAGTCGGTGAAGCGGGTGACGAACTTCTCCGCCGTCACCGAGCCGTTCGCCTGCGCGCCCCAGCGGTGGTGCTCGAAGTTGTCCTTCAGGTCCTTCGCCAGGCCCTTCGCCTCGGCCTTCGTCAGGTAGGTGTTCCCGTCGGTGTTCGCGCCACGAACGTTCGCGCGGATGTAGGAGGCGGAGGAGCGGATGAAGTCGGCAACCTTGACGGCCATGGGAAACCTCGGGGGAAGCGGGTGGGAGAACCGGGTGCAGCGGAGCGACATGTGCTGCGGACAGAGACATTGTCGCACCTGCCCTCACCGAGTTTCCTGTGTATTTCCGAATATTTAACTTCTTGTCGGACGAGATGAACTTGTCATGAGTATTGACATTTCTCAGCCGAGAGAAGTGCCGCGCCGCGAGGAAAACTCTCCACGAAGGAAAGGGGAGAGCCAATGACCTGGAAGAGCGATGACGTGACGAAACGAGGCACCGAAGCGGCGCGGCGGATCGCGGAGACGGCGGCGAAGGCAGCCGAGCGGGCCACGACGCAGAACGTGGCGAAGACGGCCGCCAAGCCCCTCGCCCCCAAGCTCGCCTTCAAGAGCGACGAGCTCTCGACTGGAAAGGGCGGAGCGCTGCGACGGAACGCGGCTGCGCTCCTCGGCTCGGCGATGGCGTTCACGCCCATCGTCCCCGTCCGACCGCGGCCGACGGCACCGACTGCACCGACACCGCCTGCGCCACTCCAGGGCGAGGACCTCGAGAGCGCCGAGCAGGCCATCGTCAACGCCAGCGACCGGCGTGACCCCAGCGCGGTGACGGACTGGCTGGCAGCTCACCCGGACCCGGCGAAACGAGCGGCCTTCATGGAGCTGATGTTCAAGTACCCGGAAGTGACGAGCGGCGTGCTCAACGGCACCCAGAACCTCACCGAGGACCAGCAGAAGCAGCTCGCCAGCGCGATGGACACCGCCTACCGCTCGGGGGCCATCACCGACGCCGACCTCGCGAACGTCGTCGACGACTACGGCTTCGACTCGCACGAGCAGCTCGCCAGCATCGTGGCGATGACCAACAACCCCGACCTCATCACCGCTTACGCCAAGCGCGAGCTCGAGGTCCTCCAGGCGAACGACAACGAGATTGGGCCGCTGCGCTCGGGCGCGGTGATGACGGCCTTGGCGGCGCTGCCTCCCGACAAGCTGCAGGCTTTCCTCGCGGCCAACCCCGACGCGATGAAGGAGGTCATCGGGTTCGCCAACGCCAACGCGCCCTACGAGTACGGGCCCTCGCCGGCGCTCGGAAAGCTGCTCGACGCCGCGTCGCGAATCCAACCGCCCACGCCGGAGTCCATCGCGGTCTTCACCGAGGCCGTGCCGCAGCTGGGAGAGAACGAGGCCTCGCGCCAGGCGGCCGCCGCGTTCTTCACCAAGAACGGAGACGCGGTCATCAAGGCCCTCCAGGACAAGTCCGGCTCGCTCGGCCTCGAGGGTCAGAAGGTGCTCTCGGAGTTCTTCGCCCGCACCCTCTTCACCAAGCCGTCGTACGAAGGCCAGGAGGCGTTCCGCACCTCGGTGATGTCACGGTTGGACACGCTGCAGAAGGCGCTCGAGCTGCACGCCAACGAGAGCCCGCCGACCGCCGAGTCCAAGCGGCAGGCGCGGCTGTTGGGCAGCCTGGTGGGCTCGCTCGAGGGCGGGTTCCAGGTCGCGGTCGACGAGCTGAAGAAGCGCAACGACTCGGTCGACGGCATGGTGGACCTGCTCTTCTCGGCGAAGGGCCTGCTGCCCAATCTCCCGATTCCCGGGGTGGGGCTCCTGGTCGACGCGGGCATCGACGAGATCGAGAAGTGGGTCGCCTCGAGCATGAAGGAGCACCCGCAGAACGCCTCCGAGGCCATTCCCTTCCACCAGATCTTCGGCGAGCTCATCTCGAACCCGGATCTGCGCACCGACTACGACGCGGCACGGAGCGAGACGTTCTTGAATCGCGCGCAAGGGCTCTGAGCCGGCGCAAGAAAACGGACGACTTTCCGGGCAGCCAACGAAGGGACAGGCCGCGGCCCTCGGTGTACGTCTGAGGCAGACGATGGCCTCTCTTTGTCACCGCGCGTGGCTGCTGGTGGTGTGCTCGCTCTGCGGGTGCGCGACGACCAAGCCCTCGCCCGACGCGCTGCGAGTCGACGAGCTCGAGCTCGAAGGCCCCAAGGCGCTCAAAGAAGAGACCATCACCGATCGCATCGTGACCAACGCGACGCCTTGGTACGCGCGCTGGTTTCCCTTCGTCGGCGGCACCGAGTGGTTCGACACCAACACCTGGCAGGCCGACCTGCGCCGCATCACCCGGCTCTACGAGGCGCACGGCTACTACCAGGCGCGCATTCTCGACGAGACCGTCACCGACACCGGCAAGGGCTCGGTGCGGATCAAGGTGAAGCTCACCGAAGGCGCGCCCGCCACGCTCGCGTCGCTCCGCCTCACCGGCCTCGACGGGCTGCCTGATCAGCGCGCTCGCTTCGAGGCGAAGTCACCGCTCAAGCTGGGCATCACCTTCCTGGAGGACGACTGGGCGAAGGCGAAGTCGCTCTTGCTCGAGAGCCTCCACGAGGCTGGCTACGCCGAGGCGAAGGTCGTCGGCGAAGCGCAAGTCGATCTCGACGGACCGAAGGTGGACGCGACGCTGAGCGCCGAGCCGGGCCTCCGCTACACCTTCGGGCCCATCTACGCGCCAGTCGTCGGCAAGGTCGTGCCCTCGAAGCTGATCATCGACGTCGCCGAGGCCGAGCTCGTGCGCGGGCAGGTCTTCTCCGAGTCGGCGCTCGCCAACGCCCAGGCGCGGCTCTTCCAGATGGGCGTGTTCTCGGCGGTGAAGGTGAACGGCGGCATTCCGGATCGCGAGCACCAGGAACTGCCGATCATCATCGACGCGCGCGAGGCGCCGCTCACCAACACCCGCTTCGGCGGAGGCTTCGGCAGCGATCTCCTCCGCAGCGACGTGCACCTCTTCGGCGAGTACGTCGATCGCAACGTCGGCTTCGCGAAGCTCTTCTCGAGCGGCGCGCTCCTCGACAAGCTCACCCTCAAGGGCCGCGCGGGCTACGCGGTGCTGCCCAACGTCGTCGACTTCTTCCTGAAGCTCGGGAACAAGAACGCGACGCTGCGGCACGGGCCCATCTTCGATCTGACGGCCCAATACGAAGTGCCGCGCGTCTTCGGCTCGAAGAACGTCTCGCTCGTCTCGACGCTCGGGTTCAACCGCACCCTCGACGCCGCCTTCGACTACTACGCCGCGGAAGGGAAGCTGGGCGTGCTCTGGCGGCCGCGCGTCGACCTCACCATCTACCCGTCGGTGAACGCGAACGCGTACGTGCTGAACACCCGCATCACCCAGTCGGCGACCTCGGGGACTCCCAGCGCGGCGGTCGGCTGCCCCGTGCTCACTGGGGCGTTCGGCTTCGACGACCTCTGCCTCGTCGGCTTCTTCGACGTCACGGCCGAGTTCGACCGCCGCGACAACAAGCTCGAGCCCAAGCAGGGCTTCTACGCTGCGGCCTCGGCACAGCTCGGCTACTCGAAGACGAACCGGGAGACGCCCTTCATCAAGCTGGTACCCGAGGTGCGCGGCTACGTGAGCTTCGGGGAGGAGCGCTGGTTCACCCTCGCCGGGAAGCTGAAGGCCGGCACCTTGGTTGGCATTGGTGGAGGTGAGACCCCCATCGTCTCGCGCTTCTTCTCGGGTGGTTCGTCGATGCGCGGGTTCAACCAGCGCCGGTTGTCGCCGATGGCGATCGTCGCGACGGGGACCGGGAACGTGCCCTCGCCCGACCGGACGGCTTTCCTCGAGCCGTTGCGCTGCGTGACCGACGCGAGCGGCGCGTGCGTCACCGGGACCGTCGGCGCGACGGTGCCCGTCGGCGGCAATGGGCTCCTCGAGGCCTCGGTCGAGGCGCGCTTCGATCTCACCGACTCGCTGGTGCTCGCCTTCTTCGTCGACGCGGGCATGGTGACGGCGGACCCACTGCTCGTGGGCACCGACTTCGGGAAGGACCTCTACGTCGCAGTCGGAACCGGGCTGCGCTACCGCACGCCGCTGGGCCCGATTCGTGGTGACGTCGGCTTCCGCTTGCCCTTCATCGGCGGGCCGCTGCCCATCACCAGCAACGAGTCCAACGCGACCGCACCGTACTTCTCCGGCTGCTACTTCAACGCCGGCAACTCGGGCTCCACGACGTACGGCGGCGCTCCCGACGGGCTGTGCACGATTCACGTCTCCATCGGGGAGGCGTTCTGAGCGAGCCCACCCGCAAGAAGCCAGGGGCGTTGAAGCGGCTCGGCCGGCTGTTCCTCGTGGTGCTGCTGCTGTTCGTGCTCGTCGGCGTCGGCTTCTGGTTCTGGCTCGGGAGCGCGGGCGGGCAGGCCTTCCTTCGTGATCAGGTGGTCAAGGCCACCAAGGACGCGCTGGCGGGGCGGCTCGAGTTCGAGGGCGCCGACTTCGTCGATGGGCACCTCGTGCTGACGAAGCTCGAGCTGTACACGCCCGAAGGCGAGCTGGTGCTGTCGATCGCGCGCGCCGAGCTCGACGTCGACGTGCGCGCGGCGGCGCAGGGCCGCTATCGCTTGAGTCACGTGCGCCTCGACAAGGTGCATGCGGAGTTGGTGCAGGACGAGCGAGGGCTCAACCTCGTGCGCGCGCTCGCGTCGAAGCAGCCGCCGAAGCCGGGGCCGAGCGCGCCGCTCGATCTCTCGCTCGACGACGTCGAGCTGGTGGACTCCGACGCGCGCTACACGACCGACGGCAAGACGGTTCGGCTCGAGCAGCTGCACGCGACGGGGCACGCCGTCATCAAGACGCAAGCGCTTTCGGTCGACTCCTCCCTCGACCTCACCGCCGTCGCGACCGATCCCGTGCCGGGCCCGGTGACGCTCGTCGCCTCCACGACCAGCCCCACGCCGGGCACGCTGCGAGTCGAGAGCAACCTTCACTTCGCGGACGAAGTGGTGAAGGGCTCGTTCGTCTGGCCGCAGACCTCGGCGACCGTCGAGGAGGTGCGAGTGACGCCGGCGCTGGTGAAGGCGCTCACTGGCTCGGACGCGCTCAGGCTGCCCGTCGTCCTCCACGGCACGGCGTCGACGTCGGGGGCGACGCTCGCGGCGCAGGGAGGGCGCGGCCGGCTCTCGCTCGACGGCAAGTGGGATCTCGAGGCGCGCACCGTCTCCGCGTTCGCGCTCCGCGCCGAAGACGTCGATCTCTCGGAGTGGCTGGCTGGTGGAAAGGCCTCGCGCGTCGATCTCGACCTTCGCGGCGCGGCGACCTCGCTCACCCTCGAGAAGCTCACTGGGCACGTCGAAGGGTCCGGCACCTGGAAGACCCCGAGCGGGAGTCGGCTCGCCGACCTCGAGCTGAACGTCGACGCGAAGGACGGCCGGGCGCAGGTGAAGCGGGTGCACGCGATGGTGCCCGGCGCGACGCTCGACCTGCACGGCAGCGCTGGGCTCTCGAAGCTCGACCTCGAAGGTGCGCTCGAAGCGAAGGACCTCTCTCGGCTCCCCAGGGTGGTGCAGGAGTTCACCGGCGTCACCCTGCCGCCGCTCGCCGGAAACGGCGCGCTCGCCCTCACCGTGAAAGGGCCGACGCGAAGCCCGCAGGTGACCGCGAAGGGCGAGCTCGTCGATCTCCGCTACGATCGGCTCGCCGCCCGGAGGCTCGCGCTCGACGTCACCGTGCCCGACGTCACCAAGCCGCTCGACACCGACGGCACCATCGAGGCCACCTCGCTCACGGTCGGGAGTCAGACGCTCGACTCGGTGAAGGGCAGCGTGGCGACGCGAGGCCGCGACTTCGACCTCTCGCTGACGACTCGCGGCCTGGGCGATCTCGCGCTCGAAGCGCAAGGCCGCCTCGACGACGACTCCAACGGGCTCGCGCTCGGAACGCTCCAGCTCTCGACCGGAACCGACCGATGGACGCTCGACGCCCCGACTCGGGTCTCCTGGCATCGCCAGCTCGAGCTGCAGCCGACGGCGCTGACCTCGGGTTCGCAGCACCTCTCCGTCAGCGGCTCGCTCGCTGGGAAGACGGTGAGCGCGCACGCGCGGGCGGTCGACGTCGAGCTCGCCAAGCTGCCCCAGGTGGTGGTGCCGGCCGACTGGGGGCTCGGCGGCGTGGTGACGCTCGAGGGTACGGCCGACGGGGTGTTGCCGCGCCCCGATCTCACCGTGAAGGCCTCGGCGCGGGACGCTTCGGTTCGAGGCATCACCGGCATCGGGGCCCAGCTCGAGGGGCGCCTCCTCGCGGGCCGGGCGACGGGAACGCTCCGTGGCACGACGTCGCTGGGCGGCCTCGACGCGCGCTTCGACGTCCCGGTGGACGCGGTGCTGAAGAAGAAGAGCGACGGGCTCGAGATCGACGTCGAGGCGAAGGCCATCGACACCGAGGCGATTCAGCGGTGGTGGGCGAATCGGGTTCCCCCGGTTCCGCTGGCGAAGCGCTTCAGGAAACGCCCGCTCGAGGAGGTGCCCGTCTCCGCGCCGCCGTTCACCGGCCTGTTCGACGCACAGCTCTCCCTCAAGGGCCCCGCGAACGACCCGGCGCTCACCGTCACCACCACCAGCGCGTCCTCGACCGTTTCATGGGGCGCTCCGCTGAAGCAGCTCACCTTCGCCGCCACCACGATGACGGTCGCGACCGACGAGCACGGCGCCTTGGGCGCGACGCTGCGAACCTCCGCGCTCGGGGCGACGACGTCACTCACCCTCCACACGCCGCTGAGCCTCCCGTCGCTTCGAGAACGGCTGCCGGCCGTCGAGGAGCTTCGCCAGCTCCAGCTCACCGTCGACGGAACGATCGAACAGCTCGAGCTCGAGCAGCTGCGGCCACTCGGCGTGCCGGGCATCGAGGACGTGAGCGGGAAGACCTCGCTAACGCTCACCGCGCGCGGCTCCGTCGACGATCCACGTGGGCTGCTGACGCTCCGCTACGAGAAGGTCACCGCGCCGCCGCTCGAGGCGCTCGATGGACACTTCGAGCTCACCGCCGCCGAGGGCCTCACCCGGCTCGCTGGAAAAGGCCGCATGCAAGGCAAGCCGCTGTACGAGCTCGACGCCGTCGTCGACACCTCGCTCGCTTCGCTGCAGCACCTCGATCGCCTCGGCCCGGAGCACGTCACCACCCATCTCTCCATTGCGCCCATGCCGCTGGCGAGGCTGTTGCCCAAGCGTGACGACGAGGTGCAAGCGTCGGGCACGGTGAGCCTCGACCTGGAGGTGAAGGGCACGCTCGACGATCCGAAGCTCGTCATCGACTCCACGGTGCAGAACCTCTCCTTCGGGAAGGTGCCGCTCGGTCAGGCGCGCCTGGTGAGCCGGACGCAAGGGAAGGCGCAGACGATCGGGCTCGCGCTCAAGGCGTCGGGAGCGAGTGAGCTGCGGGCGACCGGCACGGTGGGGCTCGACCCGAGCATCGAGACGCTCCGCCGCGGCCTCGAGTGGACGGCGCTGCCGATCGACGTCTCGGTGACCTCGCGCGCGTTCGAGCTCGGCTTCCTCTCGGGCGTGCACCCGATGGTGCGCACCGTCGGCGGAGAGCTCACCGTGCAGAACTTCAAGGTGAGCGGCTTGCTCGGCAACCCGGACGTCGCCGGAGAGGTCGCCTGGAAGAAGGGCCGGCTCGCGCTCGCGAGCTTCGGTGACTATCGAGACATCGACCTCGAGACGAAGGTGACCCGCGAACGCATCGAGGTGGAGCGCCTCTCGGTGCGCGCGGGCTCGGGTGGTTTCGCCATCGACCCGACCGTCGCGGTGCGGCAGGCGACCGGCATCTGGACGCTGACGTCGAGCGGCTCGGCGACGCGCTTCCCCATCGTCACCGACGACCAGCTCCTCGCGATCGTGAACGTGAAGTACGCGCTCGAGGGAGAGGTGAGCGAGACCGAGCTGGATCTGACGCGCCTGTCGCTCGCCCGGGTCGACGTCGAGCTGCCCGAGGTGAAGCGCCGCAACGTGCAGAACCTCGAGCGCCCGAGCGACGTCGTCATCACCCGTCAAGGGAGAGTGGTGGCGGGCAAGAAGAAGGTCGAGGTGGCGAAGACGAGCAGCGGCCGCGCCTATCGAGCGAACATCGACGCGCCGCGGAACATCTGGGTGCGCAGCTCGGACGTGAACCTCGAGCTGGGGCTCTCGGAGGGCTTCCGGGTGGAGTACGTCGACTCGACGCAGCTGTTCGGCGAAGCGCAGGTGCTGGGCGGGCGCATCGACGTCATCGGGCGGGAGTTCAAGGTGAGCCGCACGAACACCGGCAGCGAGCGCGCGGAGTCGACCGTTCGGTTCGCCGGGCCGGCCAAGCAGCCGTACGTGAACGTGACGGCCTTCCACACGAACGATCGGGAGAAGGTGAAGGTGACGGTGAACGTGGTGGGCCGCGGCACCGACGTGCAGATCAAGGTGAGCTCGGACCCCGCGATGATCGAGTCCGACATCTATGCGTTGCTGGCGACGGGGCGGCGCGACTTGCGGCGATCATCGGGAGCGTCGATCACGGCGGATCAAGCCGTGTCCGTCGTCGGTTCGTACGCGGCGAATCAACTGAAGAACGCGCTGATCAAGCGGCTGCCGATCGATCTCTTCGACACGATCTCGGTCGAGACTGGCGCGGAGGGCCTCGAGTCGACGCGCGTGGAGGTCGGCAAGTACCTGAGCGACTCGCTCTATCTCGGGTACACCTTCCAGCCGGGCGCCAACGAGACCCGCGGAGAGAGTCAGCACACCGGCCGGCTCGAGTATCAGGTGTCGAAGAGCGTCTCGCTCGAAGTGACCGCGGGCTCGGCGGCCTCGGTCGGCGCCGACCTCGTCTTCAGTCGAGAGTACTGATCAGAGCGCGAGCCGTTCGATCTCTCGAACGGTGTCGCCGTCGACGTCGAGGAGGATCAACACCCCCGAGACTCGAACCGCGAGGCGATCGTTCGACACGCCGACCGCGAACCAATCGTCGAGCGAGCCAGCTCGGGAGGGCACGGCCGGCGAGAATTTCGGAACTGAACCTCGGTCGACGACTGCGCCGTCGGTCAGCTCCAGCACGCGAAGCTCGGGCGAGGGAGCAAAATCGTTGCTCGGCACGACCAACAGCCGGCGGCCCTTCACCTCGACCAACACGCTCCTCGCGGCCGCGTCCGTCGATGGGTGCTCGAGCGACCACGGCGGCGAGATCGCGAACTCCTTCCACGGCGCGGTGCCGGCTCGAGGCCGCCGGAGCACGGTCTTCACGCCCTGGTCGCTCGCGCCGATCACGATCAGCTCCTCGGCCGTCGAGTGAATCGCATCGACCGACGAGCTCACCCGCTGCGCTTCGACCGCGCTCCCGACCGAGGCCACGACGAGCTGCGGAGCCTCGGCACCGCCCAGATTGTGCGTGCGCGCCGGCCCGTAGATGAAACGGTCATCCGCGAACGTCCAGGTCCAGCTCCCTTCGCGCCCGGTCACTGGCGCCGGCAGCGTGGGCCCCTCCTCGAATCGTCCGTCCTCGCCAAGCGCGCCGAGCAGCGGCACCGTGTCACTCGGCGTTCGGCCGGTCGCCTTGAAATGGGTGAGCTCGACGTTCGAGCGCGCGACGTTCAGCCGACCATCCGCTCGCCGGCCGAGCCCGAGCACCCAGCCACTCACCGGCGTGACCCGAACGGACTCGTCAGACGCAATCTCCACCACGTCATGCCCCGTCCCGACACTCACCCGGCGAGCGTCCACGAGCACGGCATCGACGCTCGAACGCTCCGAGACGAAGGAGTGGGTGCTGCACCGATCGAGCGCGAGCGAGCAGCGCGCGACGACTCGCACGAGCACGTCGGCGACATCGGTCGTTGGGAAGTACACCGGCCCGGTCCGCGCGATGCTCGTCGAAGCACCCGCGCCGACTCGAAGCGAGGGCACCACGAGCGGCGGCTGCGGGCTGATCGCCCCAGTCGCATGATCGACGTCGGGATCGCCGATCGCGTCGAACACGCCGTAGAACACCAGCTCGTTCTCGCGCTTCACCAGCTGCGGCTCACTCACCAGCCGCCCACAGAGCCGAACGGTCGCGCCCTTCGACCGGAGATCGACCGCGCCACACGCGTTCTTCGCCAGCGCGATCGGACCGCGAACGAGCCCACGTTCCACGAACTCGCTCTCTCCTGCCGTCAGGTCGAGCCGCTCGCCTTCTCGGCTCACCCAGCCTGGCGTCACCGCCCACTCGTTCACCATCGACCGGCCCGGCTCGACGCCAGCTGACGTCGCGAGCGTGATGAACGTCGGGGCGCGCCGCTCCGAACGGTAGTGAACCGAGCTGCCACCGGCCTCGTCGATGCGCTCCTCCTCGACACGCAGCGCGCGACGCTCCTGGCGCGCGGTGCTCAAGAAGGCCACCAGCTCGTCGTCTGCATCGAGGTGCGGCCGGGACGAGAGGTGAGCACACCCAACCAGGCTCAGGCCGACGACGAAGACGAGGCGCTCGACCGGTTCCATTCCCACTGCCATTGTCCCCATTTTCCTCAAAGGCATACCCCTCGATGGTGTCGGACGACACGGCGTTGCTGATTCGATTCGCACGGGGCGAACGAGCCGCCTTTCTCGAGGTCTATTCGGCGTACGCCCGACAGGTGCGCCGCTGGGTGTCGCGCTTCTTCAAGAGCCCGTTCGAGCAGGAAGAAGCGTCGCAGGAGGTCTGGTTGATGGTGCACCGCATGCAATCGGCCTTTGACGTCAACCGCGGCGGACTCGTTCCGTGGCTGCGAACGGTGGCCGCCAACCGGTGCCGCGAGATTCTCCGCGCGAAGGGACGCAGGCCCGATGCGTCGGTGCCGATCGACGACGTCGACGATGCGCTCTGGCTCGACGCGCCGCTCCCTGACGAGCGCTTCATGACGGCGACGGTGAAGGCCGCGCTCGACGACTTCCGCAAGACGCTCCCGAAGGACGAAGACACCGTGCTGACCCAGGGCATCGGCGAGGGCCTCACCCACGACGAGCTGGCGAAGTCGATGGGCGTGACGGTGCGGCAGTCGAAGTACCTCAAGAAGAAGTTGGTGGCCCGGCTGTCGGCGAGCGAGTCGCTCAAGGCCCTGGCGAAGGAGTGGCTGTCGTGAGCCTGTCGACGCATCGAGACGCCATCGAGGCTGCGGTGGCGGGAGAGCTCGAAGACGAGAGACCGCTCCGGTCACACCTGGCGAGCTGTGGCGAATGCCGCGCTCACTACGACGCGCTGGTGCTCTCGCTGCGCGCGACGAAGGGCACGAACGAGCCGACGAACGACGAGCTCGCCCGAGAACGGGCACGCCTCGAGGCCGCGATGGCGCCTCCGGCAGTGAGGCAACCGGCGCCCAGGCGGTGGGCCTTCTTCTGGATCCCCGCTGCAGTCGCCGCGGCGTTGGTGCTGTTCGTCATCCGTCCCTTCTCTGGTCCCGACGTCACCGAGCGTGGCGGGGTCGAGGTGCCAGCCGCGCCCTTCACCATCTCGCTGTACGCGAAGGCGAAGTCGGGCTCGACGCCAGTTCGGCTCGCCGCCGAGTTCCCCACCTCGGGAGAGGCCACCGTGTCCGAGAACGAGTGGCTCCAGGTGTCGTCGAAGAACGGCGCCGTCGTGGTGGCCGTGAGCGAAGCCGGCGTGCAGTCGTTCGGCGCGGGCGAGAGCGTCTCGTTGGCGCAGGGCAAGTGGCGGGTGTTCGCGGTGACCGGCGCCACGCTCGAAGAGGTCGTCAGCGCCGCGAAGTCCGTACCGGCCGGAGAGAAGCGGCTCCCGCTTGCCAAACCACAAGTGACGGGGGTTGTGTCCGTGCAGCCATGAGCGCCGCGTTGCTCCTCGCGTTGATGCTGTCGGCGGCTCCGACGGAGCGGGGAGACGTGTACGCGGTGGTGGTCGGTCACAACGGAGGGCTTTCGCGCGGCGAGTCCACTCCCGGGCTCCCGACGTTGCGCTTCGCCGACGACGACGCCCTGCGAATGGCGCGCTGGTTTCAAGCGCTGGCTGGTGAAGGAAACGTGTTCGTCTTGACGACGCCCGACAGCCAGACGACGCAGACGCTCTCGGCCGCCGCGCTGCCGATGCCGACGCTGGCGAGCCCGACTCGACGAGCGCTCGCCGCCACGCTGGATGGACTCAAGCGCGTCATCGCCGAGCGCAAGCGCCGCTCGACGGTCTTCTTCTTCTACGCAGGTCACGGCCTCACCGGCCGGCTGCTGCTCCAGCCCGAAGCCGGTGACGAGGCGAGCATCACCGGCAAGGAGCTCAAGCTCGCCCTGAGAGACGTCGGCGCCGATCACGTCGAGCTCTTCATCGACGCCTGCCGCTCACAGAGCCTCTTCACCGAGCGCGGCGGGCCCGACCTCACCAAGGAGATCGCCAGCCTCGAGGAGCGCGCGGCCTCGACGTCCTTCGGGGTGCTCACCGCGGCGCAGAGCGACAAGCCCGCGGGCGAGGCGAGCGACCTGATGGGCGGCTTCTTCTCGCACGTGCTCGCGTCGGGACTCGCGGGCGCGGCCGATGCCGATGGCGACCAGGTGGTGCGCTTCGGCGAGCTCGCGGCCTTCGTCGCCTTCAACACCGAGGGCCTCACTGGCCAGCGGCCCTGGTTCGAGCCACCGAGCGGAGATCTCCACGCGCCCGTCATCTCCCTCGAAGGAACGACGCGGCTGGTGTTGCCAGAAGAGACCCAAGGCCGCTTGCGGGTCGTCTCTCCGAGCGGGCTCCCCGTCTTCGCCGAGCTCTTCAAGGCCAAGGGCCGACGAATGACGCTGACGCTGCCGAAGGGGAAGTACCAGGTACAGCGGCGTGACGTGGACTCGGGCGACGCGGCCGACGTGGAGCTCGTCGACGGCGAGGT
Organism: Myxococcota bacterium; assembly: GCA_052034585.1. GTDB lineage: Bacteria > Myxococcota > Myxococcia > Myxococcales > Myxococcaceae > Xiheimicrobium. The sequence goes on along the minus strand of JBPOIJ010000090.1, from coordinate 17,655 downwards.
GCGCACCTTGAGCGCGTTGGTGGCGGCAGCGAGCCCTCAACGACGCATGCGCGGTGAGCTCGACTGGGAGCCGGTGTCCTTCCAAGGTCCGTTCTCGTCGCAGGTCGTCGCGGCGCTCGACGCGGGCTACGTCTCCGGCCGCCCGTCGGTGGTGAGCGGCGCGCGACGGTTCGCCCTCGACGCGGCCTACGTCCTCTCGCCGACGCCGTTCGGGCTCCCTGGGCTCGAGCACGGCGTGGAGCTCGGCGCCCGCTATCACCTGGGCCACCTCGAGCTCGGGCTCCGTGGCGCCTTCCGCAGCTCGACGGCGAACGAAGCGCTGCTCCGAAGGCTCGCGTTCCAGCTTCGCGCGGGTTGGAGATTTCTGCTCTTCGACGAGCACCTCGCGATCGCGCCCTTCGGCGGCGCAGGCTTCAAGACGATCCTCCGCTACGCCAACGCGATGGTGATGGGTGATGCGTTCGCGCCGTCGCTCGGCGCCGGGCTGCGGGTGGAGGGCCAGCTGGCGCCGCAGTTCTCGCTCTTCGCCGACGGGCGCTACGAGCTCGCCTGGGTGCAGCTCGACGGCACGCGCGTGCCCTTCGGCGAGCCGGCGGTGACGATTGGAGCCAGCCTATGGTGGTGAGACTCGCCGTCCTCGTCGTCCTCGTGTCGAGCTGCGGGCTCGAGCCGCTCTCCCGCGAGCAGCTCTTCGGGACGCCGAGCGTGGTGCCCAAGGTGCGCCTCACTGGAGCCATCTCCGAAGAGACGAGCCAGGGCCCGCTCGCTGGCGTCACGGTGAACCTCGCCTCGGTCTCGACGACGAGCGACGACTCCGGCGCGTTCGTGCTCGACGAATTGGCGACCGGCGAGTTCGACGGCACCGCGGTGAAGGCTGGCTATGAGCGAAAGGACTTTCACGTCACGCTCACCCCGGGGACGAACCGGCTCAACCTGGTGATGAGCCGCGCGCGCTGTCCGACCTGCGCGTCGCTCACCGGCACCGTCACCAACGCGCGAACGAACGCTCCGCTGGAGAACGCCGCAGTGAGCATCGGGCAGGCGACGGTCCACACCAACGCCTCGGGCGGCTTCCTCGTCGAAGGCCTGATGAGCGGCGTCGTCGACGGCGCCGTCGTCCTCCAGGGCTTCGAGCGCAAGCCGTTCCAACAGCAACTCCAGAGCGGCATGAACCGCCTCGACCTTTCCCTCGAGCCGATTCCGTGCGGTGGCTGCGCCGCGGGGCTGCTCTGCGACGTCGGCTCCAACACCTGCAAGGAACCCGCGCGAATCAGCTTCAACGTCACCAATGCGTGCACCGGCATCGGCATCTCGGCGCGCGTGGTGCTGCAGGGGAAGGCGACCTGCTCCACCGGCTTTCGTGGGTTCGCCGAGCTGAGAGACCTCATCCCCGGAGGACCGCAGACCCTCGCGGCAGGCAAGGAGCACTACCAGGCGGCGAGCGTGATGGTGACGCTCGACCCGGGCTTCAACGCGACGGCGACCATCATGATGACGCCGGTCGGAGGCTGCTCGGTCACCCCGCAGGACGTCGCCTGCGTCTGCAACACGCCCGAGTGCCAGTGACGCCTCTGGTGCTACGACGCCCGCATGTCGAAGGACGTCACTGCGCTCGTCGAACTCTGGCGGGAGACCCGCGCACCTGAGCTCTCGGAGCTGATCGATCGGCTCTCGACGGCGGGCAAGCTGCCCTACCCGAAGTCGGCGAAGACCGACGCCAAGCAGGCGCGGTGGATGAAGATGAGTGACGCGCGGAGCCCGGCTGATCTGCCCGCGCTCCTCACGCTGCTGCTCGATGCGTACACGGCCGATGCCAGCGCGAGAGTGGAAGCGATCGGCCAGTGGCCCGACGACCCACGCATCTCCTCGGCGCTCGCGCTCCAGTTCGAGCGGCCGTCTCAGCTGAACGTCTCGACGCTCCCGGTGTGGGAAGCGCTCGGCGAGTTGATCATTCGGTACGCCGACCCTCGGACGAAGGCGCGCCTCGACGCAGTCGCGAAGCTCGGCACGGGCTGGACGAACCTCTTCAAGCCATTCATGCGAGAGCCGATCGGCGCGTTCCTCACGGCGCTCAGGTCTCGACTCGAGCGCAGCCTCGCCTCACGCACCTTTCGTGCGCTCACCAGCGCCGAGCGAGCAGCGATCAGCGCCGCCAAACCGGCACCGAGCCTCGAGGATGCGGTCTCGGCGGTGTGGGCGTCACCAGACGATCTCGGGTGCCGGCTCGTGTACGCCGATCTCCTCACCTCGGCTGGCGATCCACGCGGGGAGTTCATCACCCTCCAATGCCTCGACTCGCCGACGACGGAGCAGCGCCGCCGCGCGACCAGCCTCCTCACCGAGCACGGAAAGAGCTGGGCCGGGCCGCTCGCACCGGTCGTCGACGTGCTCTCGTGGGAGCGTGGGTTCCCCGCCGCGGTGAAGGTGAAGCTCGCCACCGCGCGGCACCTCGCCGCAGCGCTCGGTCACCCGGCCTGGTCGACCATTCACACCGTCGAGTTCGAGACGGTTGGCTACGGAGTGCCCAGCCAGCTCGTGGTGCACCCGTCGATGACGCGAGTGCTCCGCGTGGGAGGCCTGTGCGACACCGACCTGCGCGCGATCGCCCGGCTCGGAGGACCGTTCCCGTTCCGCTCGCTCGTCGTGTACGGATTCTCGCCGAACATCTTCAAGCACCTCGGTGCGTCGATCTTCCCTCAGCTGGTGCACCTGCAACTCATCGACGAGTTGAAGCTGAGCGAGGCCGCGCTCGAGTTCAGGAAGGCGCGCCCGGAGGTCAGCATCGGGCTCGGCCTGCTCAAGCTCGACACGGCAACACCTCCCGCTCGACTTCGCTGAGGCCGCTCGACGCCGCCTGTGCTCGAGTCGAGGTCATGGCCTCGACGAAGCAGAAGAACCCGTTCAAGCCCGCGTGGGTGTCGTTCGACCTCGGCGATTACCGCTCCTGCGATGGCACCTACGAGGTGTATCCAGCGAAGAGCATTCCACCCATCGACGAATCGGAGCTCGACGGGCGCTTCACCTGGCTGGGGACGGCTGGCGCGAAACACGACCCAAAGGAGGCCAAGCACCTCACGGCCCTCGCCGCCCAAGCCGAGGAGGCCGGGCTCGCGCTCCCCGACGAGTTCGTCTTCCTGATGAGCCGACCGAAGCTGCGCGCGCGAATTCCGTCGTGCACGGCGTGCGAGTGGGACCTCTCGGAGAAGCTCGTGGCGTGCAAGGCGCTCCCCGGTTCCTTCACCGCGCGCTTTCTCCGCGATCAACAAGACGTCTTCTTCTGGTACCTCTTCCTCGCGCCAGGGCTCGAGCCGAGCGTCGTCGTGTCGCCCATTCCCTACGACGATCCACGCGCGGCGAGAGACGTCGATCGCCGCACGCTCCTCGCGAACTCGGGGCTGGTGGCGCCCTCCTTCCAGCACTTCGTCTACCGCTGGTGGCTCGAGAACGAGCTGTGGGACGCGCTCTCGGCGCCGAAGCCGAAGGCGCTCACGCCACGGCAGGCGAAGTACGTCGCGCACTACCGCTGAAGCCCTTACTGCTTCACGAGCTCGACTCGCCGGTTCTTCGCGCGCCCCTCGTCGGAGTCGTTGGTCGCGACCGGTGCGAACGGCCCGTTGCCGAACGGAGCGAGGCGCTTCGCGTCGATCTTGTGCGTCGTGGTGAGCGCCTTGATCACCGCATCGGCGCGGCGGCGGGACAGCTCGAGGTTCGCTTCGGCGTTCCCTTGTGAATCGGTGTGCCCGACGACCCAGAGCTTGAGCGCGGCGTCGGCGCCGAGCAGCTTGGCGATCTCCTCGAGCGCTGGCGTCGACTCGGGTTTGAGGTCGGCCTTCCCGCTGTCGAAGTAGATGCCGTACACCGCGACGTGGCCGGTCGCCTTCAGATCGTTCGCGAACGCGGCGGCGTCGGCGACGATCGTCTGCGCCATCGCCTGCCGCTCGACGATGGTGAGCCAGTACTTGCCGGTGAACTCCGCCGTGACGTCGACCCACACCTCCTTGCCGTCCTGAACGAGCTGAAGGGTGGCGCGGTTCTTCTCCGAGTAGACCACCTTGCCACCGAGCTTCGTCACCGCGCTCTCGAAGTTGCGGACGATCTCCAGATCGCTCGGTCGCGTCTTCGCGTCCGCCTGCGGGTAATAGCTGAGCGACTCCTTGCGGCCCTCGATCGCTTCCTTCTTGCCCTTGGCCACCAGGAACTCGTGCCGATCGAAGGTCTTCTGATCGCAGCCGCGGATCCAGCTGTCGGGCATGCGGTTGAAGAGCGGCGAGTCCTTGCACTTCGGGTCGTCCTTCTGAGGGACGGCGAGCGCGGGGAGCGAGATGAGACAGAGGACGGCGAACCGGACGATGCGCATGGGTGACCTCGCGTTGAGCGTTTCGCTGCACAGATAGAACGCCGCACGCGCGCGCCAAGTTGATCGTGGTCAGCTTGCGCCGTTGGCATGAGCGCCGGTGAACGCTTCGAGCACTCTCTCCACCGCGCACGAACTGCAGCCGTCGTTGCCTAGGTCGCGAGCAAGGCACGCTGGCGTTTGACGTCCTCGAAGCAGAGCACGGCGAAGTCAGCCTGCACGGCAGTGGGGAGCGCCGACACCTCGTCGCGCACCATGTCTTCGAAGCCGTCGTCCGTCGTCCAGAAGTTGTCGTCTTCGCCGACGCCGACTCGAAGATCCTCGCTCAGGCTGCAGCCGAGGGTCTCGAGGCCCTTCGCGATCTCATGGGCCGCGCGGAGCTGCGCCTCGATGAGCACGCACCACGGCAACCTGAACGCGTCACCCCATGACGGCAGCTCGTCCTCCGAGAGCTGGTGCGCCTCGCCGAGCTTCGCGAGCACGCCCGTGTCTCCCGAGTCGACGTGATCCGGCACCGTGCTCGCGGGAACGGCGAGCCTGAAGGTCGCGGGCTTGCCCACGCCTTCGAGGACGAGCACGTTGAGCTGCACCTCGCCCTGGAAGCCGGCCAGCTTCACCCGCTCGATGGGAGACGGGAGCTGTCGGAGCGCCTTCTTCGCCGCCGCGAGCGCCGCTCTCGTCACCGACGCGCAGTAGACGTCGAAGCGATACCCGTCCTTCGGGGTGAACCGGGAGCGGGCCTTCTTCGGTGCGGGCTTCGCCTTCGTGCCGAGCAGCCCGTCGATGAGCTCACGAATCTTGGCGTCGGTCGTCGAAGCAAAGGCCTTCTCGATTCGCGCGGCGTGCGACCCGAGCGGGTACTTCTCGACGAGCTTCACCAGCCTCGCCACGTACTTCGCGTGAGTGAGGAAGCCGTACTCGACGTTCGGATCCTTCGGGTAGACCAGCGCGTCGACGAGCCAAGGCAACGCTTCCTTCTTCGCCTGTCTCTCGATGATCTCACAGAAGTCGACCCGCTTGGCGTCGTCCACCGTCTCGAGCGCGTTCCACACCTCGAACGCCTCCTTCCCGAGGGTGGGCCAGGCGAGAGAGAGCGCGAGCTCGTGGGTCCTCCCGGAGTCGTCGGCGTCGAAGTACCCGGTGTCACCTTCCTTCGCCACGCGCAGGAGGAGCTTCTTCACCAACGGTCGATATCGGCCGGGAAAGTGACGCTCGAGCATGCGCGCCCCGAGCGCGGCGGAGATTGGAGCCTTCACCCGCGCGAGCAGCGCCACGGCCTGCCGCTCGTACCGCTTGGGATCGACTTCGAGCATCACCTCCGCGAGGTAGCTGCGCTCGGAGTCCTCCTTCGGTGGCCGCTGCCGCACCAGCTTCTCGAAGAGCGCGCGACGATGCCACGCGAGCAACCGGAACAGCGCGCTCGTCTCGTCTTCCTTCTTCTGCGTGCGCGCGATTCGAAAGACGGCGTCGGCGTCGGCGTCGAGCTTCGCGAGCAGCCAGCGCCCGGTCGAGGTGAGCGCCTTCTTCGGCGTGAGGTGGGCGGTGAGGTGCCCGAACATCGAGGCGTAGATCTGCTTTTCGGTCTTCCAGAGGCCGCGCGCGCGAAAGACCTCGAGGGCTTCTTCGAAGATCGGCGCCTGGGGAAACTTCTCGACCCGGTCGCGCACCTTGGTGTCGAGCGCCCAGAACCAGTACGACTTCCGGCACTGCGCGAGCACGTCGAGCGCCCGCAGGTCCCACTCGTCGAAGGTGCGGTTCTTCGAGAGGCCGTAGACGAGCTGGTTGGCTGCGTGCTCGAGGAACTCCGCACCGAGCGGGCTTCGCAACCGGGGTGCTGCGCCACAGACGTAACGAACGACCGCCTCGATCTCGGCGGCCTGTTTCGAGTCCCAGTCGTGGGCTTCGTCGATCAGGTCCTTCGCGCGTCGTTGCGCCTCGGCGCCGACCTTCGCCTTCCTGAGCCCCTCGACGATCTTCTTCGCGGCCGTTCCCATGGCGCGCGACCCTACTCCGTCGGGCAGTTCACGGAACGAGGCGGTTCACGAGCGCGACGTACTGCTGCATCGCCGCGTCCTTCGTGGTGCCCTTGCGCGCCGCCCAGGCGTCGAACTTCGCGCGGCCTTTCAAGTCGAGCATGCCGGGCCGCTTGCCGTCGACGTCGCCGGCGGTCGCCTGCTTGTAGAGCGAGTACAGCTCGAGCAGCGTGTCGTTCGACGGCGCGGACTTGAGCGTCTTGACCCGCTCCTGCGCCTTCGTGAAGTCGTCGGTGAGCGCCATGTGAACTCCGGTCGAGGATGGGGCCGCGACGGTAGCACTGCCGTCTCGTCGCGCGGCGCCGATGTTCACGCTCAACGGGTGAACTTCACGCACCCGCGCAGCACGTTGGTCTGCGTGTTCTCGCAGAACTGCTCGAAGGTGGCGGTGAACTCGGAGAGCAGGCCCATCGTGTCGGTGCGGAGCCGGTGCACCTGGAAGCGCCCACTCGACTGGTTGCAGCCGCGCCCGTCGCCGGTGACGTCGAGTCCGGCCACGCCCGGGGGCTGGAAGGGGTGACGGGAGGCGGTGGGGTAGACCTGCTCGTTGAGCGGCCCAGCGCCCGACGGCGCCGCGAAGTCGGCGTCCCACCAGAGCCCTTGGCTCTGCATCGTCGGCGCGAGGTGAATCGAGACGACGGTGCTGCTCGCCGTCGCGGTGAACTGGCCCAGCGTCACCAGCTGGGTGCCGGTGAAGATGTAGCCATTCCCGTCGAAGAAGAGCGCGTTGGGGTACGGGTCACACGGCGCCGTCGTTCCGACGCCAGCCGGCGCGACGAGGGTGAACTCCTGCGAGGTCGCGACCACGACGGTGGGTGCGCTGGTGAGCCGCAGCTCGAGCTGCGCAGGCCCAGGACACAACGGGTTGTTCGCCGAGTTGCAGGGCGTGAAATAGGTGCCGGCGCCGAGCTGCTGCAGCATCAGCCCCGCGTTGAGGAGCGAGCCGGCGCCCGCGCGGTTGACCGACAACACCACCGCGTCGAGGGCTGGGCTGCCGTCGGCGAGCCGGCCAATCGCGAACACCGGCACCTTCGAGACGCCGTCGGCTGGCACCTGGAGCGCACCGATTCTCACCTCGTACCAGCCGCCGTCGGCCCCGGCGGCCACGACGCACGTGTTCCCCTGGCGCGTCGTGCCAGCCCCGCAGGTCACCGCCCCGCCGTTGACTGGGAGGCACTCGTTCCCCACCCGCATCGTACCTGCACCACACACCGTGCCGGTCGCCGACGCGACGCACTCGGTGCCGACCTGCATCGTTCCGGCGCCGCACGTCAGCCCGTTCGTGGCGACGCACTGCGCGCCTTGCTGTCTGGTGCCCGCTCCACAGGTGAGGCCGCTGGTCGCGACGCACTGGGTCCCCTGCTGTGCCGTGCCCGGCCCGCACGAGAGCTGCGCCACGCAGGCGCCGCCTTGCTCGACGGTGCCCGACCCGCAGGTGAGGCCCGCGGTGTTGGTGAAGCAGGTCGCGCCCTCTCGGTGGGTGCCCGCACCGCAGCTCAGCAGGCTGATGCACTGCCCGTTGTCGAGAATGGTGCCCATGCCGCACGAGACCGCGCCGCCGTCGCGTTCGTCGACCGGCTCGATGCAGGCGGAGAACAGCGCGATGCCCACCGCGACCCAGAATGCCTGCCCCCAGTTCATCCGAGCCTCCTCGAGGTGAAACGGCCGAACGTCGAGCCCCTCGCGTAGGTCGGTCGAGTTGCTCGCGCAAGGGCAGGAGTGTGAAACGATTGCGAGGCGTGGGGTGTCCCGCTCCCACACTGTGGGGGTCGCCCCTCAGGTGCGCATCGCCCGCGCTGGTTCCCTGTTTCGCCGAGGGTGGCGCGTTGCTTGAATGAAGGACTGGCCCCCGCCATGCGACTCCATCTTCTCCTGCTCTTGACCCTCGTGGGATGCGCTCAGCCGTCGGGAGCGCCGACCCTCCGGCAGGCCCTCGACGCCGACGGTGGGTTCGTCGAGCCCGACCTTCCGCCAGGCCGGCTCGTTCGCCGGCTCCAGCTCGCCTTGCTGGGCAGACCTCCGACGCTCGCGGAGCTCGACGCGGTGGAGAACGCGACGACGCCCGAGCAGCAGGAGGCGGAGCTGGCCGAGCTCGTCGAGCGCGATCTCACCTCGGTCGACTTCTACCGGCAGTCGATGAAGTTCGCGCACGACTGGTTCAGGGTCGGCGCGCACAACGCGCACGCGAACATCTCCCACGGCTACTTCACCGGGCACCTCGCCATCGAGCTCCACGCCTGCCCGATGACGTCGCTCCACGCGGGCAAGCTCGGGCTGCTCAACAGCTACACCGAGTACGGCGACCCGCCGTCGATCTGCAACGACGCCAACGCGCCCGTCGCCATGGTGCAGCCGTGGTGGGACGCGTCGGCGATGGTGGCGGTGCTGGGGCGCGCGGGCAACGTCGCCACTCGTCGCGATGGCATGTACGACTGCGGCGTCGCGAGCGTCGGCGATCGCTCCAACCTCCCAGCCGATCGCGCGATGAACCCGACCTGCGGGTGCGGGCCCAACCTCGTCTACTGCATTCCTCCGAAGAACGGCCGGCTCGCCAACAGCCACACCTTCGAGCCGAACGAGGAGTCGTCTCGGCGCATCGCGAGCGAAGAGGTGGCGAGGCTCTATGCGCACCTCGTCTGGCAAGACCGACCGCTCTCCGACTTCCTCGTCGGCAACTACACGGTGGCGCCGCTCTGGCTGAAGCACATGTACGTGCGGGCGGCGCGCTTCGATGCGGAGAACGCGGCGCTCGACGACTCGCGCTGGTGGGACCCGCTGACCTGGACGTCTCCCGCCGACCCCGAGCACACGCCGGGCTCGCCGATGGCCTGGCACGAGGTGGTGGTGGAGGAGCTGCACCCGAACCTGCTGTCCCTCACGGCCAACAAGACGCTCGCCTCGGGACAGGCGGCGCGCGATCGCAAGGCGACCTACGACCCGCGCTCGGAGCCAGCCACCTCGTTCCGCGGAATTCCCGCTGCCGGCGCGCTCACCACCCTCGTCGCGCAGGCCTCGTACACCCGGGAACGCGTGCGCGCGGCGCGCTGGCTCGAGACGCTCACCTGCCGAACCTTCGTGCCTCCGCCGCCGACGATTCAGTTCACCGAGTTCCGCAAGGACCCGGCGACCGAAGGCAACTGCCAGCACTGCCACGCCGTCATCGACCCAGCCGCGGTCTTCTTCAAGCGCTGGAGCTTCGCGGGCAATGGCGTCGTCTTCCTAGGCGGCTTCGGCAAGGCGAAGTGGACGGCCACCACCTCGATGACGAGCCTGCCCTTCGTGCGGTGGTCGAAGGCCTTCGACCCGAACACGGTGTTGACGCCCGCGACCGACGCGCAGGTGGCGCAGAACCCGAACGCGAAGTTCATCGACTTTCTCCCCAGCGGCCAGGGGCTGTTCGGGAGCACCGGGGACGGCACCTACGGGCCGCTGGGCTTCGGGAAGATCCTCCTCGACAGCCACGAGTTCGATCGCTGCGCGGTCCGTCAGCTCTACCAACGCGTCGTCGGCCCCAAGCTCGACCCAGCGGTGAACGAGGCCCTCATCGAAGAGCTCGAGGCGCGCTTCCTGGCGAACGACCGCAAGGTGCGCCCGTTCGTTCGTGAGCTGCTCAAGCGGCCCGAGTTCAGGAAGGGGCTCTGACGCCATGCGCACCCTGCTCTTCTCCAGCGTGCTCGTCCTCGGCTGCGAAGGCGTCTTCGGGCCCAGCAAGCCCGGTGACCCGAACGATCCCAACGACCCGAACCACCCGGTGGCGACCGAGTGCACCACGCCCGCCGTCTTCGAGGCGCTCTCCGCGTCCTGTGCGTCGTGTCACGGCGCGGGAACGAACCGGCCCTACTTCTCGTCGGTGCAGTCCTTCGAGGCGCTCATCGTCGCCAAGCCGCAGTGGATCGTTCCCGGGAAGCCGGGCGAGGGCCAGTTCATCCCGATCCTCGAGGGGACGGCGACCGGCGCGTTCGCGCAGATGCCTCCAGGTGAGCCGTCGGCAGCGTTCGCGGCGCAGGCGGCGGCAGGGAAGACCAACGTCAGCATGGAGACGCTGCGCTGCTGGATCTCGGGGTTGAAGGGAACGGTGTCGATGACGCCGGCGGGCCCGCTGCCGGTGGCGCGGCGCCTCTCCGCCGAGCAGCTGATGGTGGCGCTCGAGCAGCAGCTCGGCGTGTCGGGGTCGAACGTCTTCTATTACGGGCTGTCGCTGCCCGACGCGATCCCCAACACCGACGTCTACCGGGAACGCGACGACAACTACGCCGCGCTCGGAGGCCCGCACTGGCTCGAGCTGCGCCGCCGCAACGACTCGGTGAATCCCGTCTTCATCCAGACCTTCGTGAACGTGTCGCAGTCGTACTGTCGCGCGGCGGTGGGGGCGCCGGCGGCGACGAACACGGTGCTCAAGCGGGCGGCGATCGCCGACACCAGCACGGCGGCGCCTCAGAAGATCAAGGACAACATCAAGCACCTCGGGCGGCTGCTCCTCGCGACGCAGCTGAGCGACGCCGACGTCGACGCCTACTTCGAGCTCTTCAAGTCGCTCGAGCCCGATCGCAGCGCCGCGTGGACCGGCGTGTGCGCGGCGATGGTGCGAGACCCGCTGTGGCTGACGTTCTGAGGTGACGACGATGCGCGAGAAGACGCGACGCGACCTGCTGAAGATGACGCTCGGCGCCGGGCAGTTGGCGCTGCTCCACCGGCTCGGAGCGCTGGAACCGAGCCGCGCCTGGGCGCAGACCTCGACGGGCCCGACGAAGCTGCTCACCATCTACGTGGGTGGCGGGTGGATTCCGCAGTTCCTCTTTTCGCCGGTGAAGAACGCCGAGGTCGCGAGCCTGATTCCCCCGACCAAGCTCGTCATCGGCGGCGCCGAGCCGTACAGCTACACGCAGGCGCACGTGCAGAAGAACCTCGACGGCACGAACGTCGACGACGCGGGCTGGGCGAACCGGCCGCTCCGCATGCCGCGCCTCTGGGACGAAGCCGAGCTCGCCGCAGGGAGGAAGGATCGCCGGGTCGCCCTCACCGACGGCTCGGGTCTGCGCACCTCGGCGCTCGGCTGGTCGTGGGCGGGCTACCGGCTGTGGCGCTACGCCTCGGTTCTCCACGGCATCGACATGGGCACCGCGGCGCACGACTCGGGCGCGGTGAGCATGATGTGCGGCATCGCGGGCCCGAGCTTCGAGTCACCGGCGCTCCACGCCTTCGTCGCCAACGCGATGATGGCTCGGTTCCCCGATCGCGCGCTCCCGCACGTCTCGCTCGGAGGGCCAGTGGGCGACTCGGTTCGGCTCCCGCCCGCGAGCGCGGCGATTCGCATGTCGAGCGTGGCGAGCGCGGCGAAGCTGTTCTCCCAGCGCAACACCAACTCCTGGGGTGGGCTGTCGACGCGCACCGCCGCGCCGTACCCGAACTGGGACGGGAGCGCCGGCTCGGACATCGCGCAGACGAAGCTCGAGCGCTTCCTCGCCGAGCGGAGCCGCCGCCTCCAGGGCAAGACTGGCTCGAGCACCGACGCGCTCTACCAGTCCATCTACGACGGCTATCGAAACTACAGCGCGCTGCTCGCGAAGGACGTGGTGGGCCGGCTCGAGGGCACCGCGGCTTTCGAATACATCAATCAAATGGGGCCGAATTTCCCGACGTGGTCGGAAAATGGCTTCATGGGTTACAATCTGGGCTCGTCAGTGGCCATCGGCGGAGGCGGCGTCGTCGACGTGACGGGCCTCGCGCTCAAGCTGCTCAAGAGCGACCTGACGACCTCCATCAGCCTGAAGTGGCCGGCCGGCGGCGGGCTGTTCGACTTCGACACCCACAACGACGACGAGAGCCACTTCCCCTACCTGCGCGCCACCATCGAGCAGATCGGCCGTTTCCTCGCCGAGCTCTCGCTGACGCCGTCGAGCACCGCGGGGCGCACCTTGCTCGACGACACGCTGGTGTTGGTGATGAGCGAGTTCGGCCGCACCTGGAACCGCACCGGAGGCACGGACCACTGGCCGACGACGAGCGTCATCTTCGCCGGGGGCAACGGCTTCCTCTCGCCGAACCGAATGGTGGGCGGCTTCGCGACGCAGGCGAACATCAGCGCCGGGTTCCCGGGCTACATGGGCGAGCCGGTGCCGATGAAGGCCGAAGATGGGCGGGTGATGTCGACGCCCCGTCCGCCGCAGAGCCGAGACGTCATCTTCACCGCGCTCAAGATGTTCGGCATCGACGAGTTCCTCCCGGGCGGGCCGGGCGACGTCGTCGGCCTCCACGCCTGAAGCCGCCTCACTGCGTTCGAGCAGCCGACCTTCCACGCGACGCCGGTGCCTTCAACGCGCGCCGCCGCAACGCCTGCGTGAGCGGCTTCTCGGAGCGTCGACTTCTCGCGCCCCTTCGGCTGGCGAAGCGCATGCACGCTCGGCGTTCAACTCTCCAACGGGAGTGGAACCATGCTGCGAACTCGTCTCCTCTCGGCCGCGCTGCTCGTCCTCGCGCTCGGCTGCAACCCGGGAACGGAGCCCTCGGACGCGGGCACCGACGCCGGCAACGCGAAGGACGCGGGCACCGATGCCGGCACCGAGCCCTGCGTGAAGGCGTTCCCCGAGCGAATCGACGCGAACGTCACCGTCGCGAAGGGCTGCTGGCTCGTCTTGAAGACGCCAGTCATCGCGGCGGGCGTGACCATCGTCATGGAACCCGGAGTGAAGCTCGTCTTCTCGGCCGACACGATGCTGCGCATCGAGAGCGCGCAGGTGCTCCTCGCGAATGGCACCGAGCAGGAGCCGATCGTCTTCACCGGCGCGCTGCCCGCGCGAGGGCACTGGAAGGGGCTGCTCTTCTACCAGACGGCGGCCCCCAGCCAGCTCGACTACGTGACGGTGGAGTACGGCGGGAACACCACGGGCGACGTCGACGCGGCGAACGTCAAAGCGACCGGCGACAGCCGCGGAGTGCGGTTCGGGTTGAGCCATTCGACGATTCGAGAGAGCGCCGGCCATGGTCTCTGGCTCACCGGCAGCACCGAGCTGGCGTCCTTCGCGGCCAACGTCATCACCTCGAACGCGCTCACGCCCATCAGCCTCGACGCGAAGCTGGCAGGCCGCCTCGACGTCGCCTCGACCTTCACGGGCAACGGCAAGGACGAGGTGGTGGTGCGCGGCGCCGAGCTGCCGGCCTCGGCGACTTGGGAGAACGTCGGAGTGCCCTACCACCTCGTCAACGACTTCACGGTCTCGACCGCGACGTGGACGGTGCGTGCAGGCGTGCGCTTCGTCGTCGCCCCGGAGGTCGCCATCACCATCTCGAGCGACACCGGCGCCCTCGTCACTCAGGGCACCGCGATGAGCCCCGTCGTCTTCACCGGTCAGACCCAGACTCGCGGCGCGTGGGAAGGGCTCGTCTTCAATCGCAGCAACACCGGCGCGAACGAACTCCGCTACACCGCCATCGAGTACGCCGGGAACACCTCGTCGGACGCGAAGGCCGCGGGCCTGCTCGTCACCGCCGACAGCCACGGGGTGCAGGTGAAGCTCGACCACGTGCGAGTGAGCCAGAGCCAAGGCTACGGCTTGCGCGCGGCGGGGAGCGCCCTCTTCCCCACGTTCACCAGCAACACCTTCACCGAGAACGCCCTCGGTCCGGCGCTCGTCGACAGCAACGCGGTGTATCAACTTGGCGCCGACTCCATCTATTCTGGAAACGACGTCGATCGAGTGTTCGTCGATGGGCGATGGGTCGGTGGAACCGTCACCTGGCACGACCTCGGCGTTCCCTATCTCAACACCGCGACGACGCTGCAGCCCCAAGCGGTGTGGACGCTCGACCCCGGCGTGACGATCGAGATGCGGCCCCAGACGCGCATCGACGTCGGCGGCAGTGACGGCATCGGCTTCCACGCGGTTGGAACGAGCGCCAAGCCCATCACCCTCACCGGCACCGACAAGACGGCGGGCTCGTGGGACGGCATCGACTTCGACACCACGCTCAACACGGCGAACGCCATCGATCACTGCGTGGTCGAGTACGGCGGCGGCGCGCAACGCTTCGGGTGGCGAGCGATGATCAACTCCCACGCCGACAGCCACGGCGTGCAGGTGACGGTGACGAACAGCGTGGTTCGCCATTCCTCGCAGTGGGGCATCTACTTCAATGCCTCACAACGCGGCGACGTGAGCGGCAACACGTACGCGAGCAATGCGCTGGGCGACTACACGCACGAGCCTCCGTGAGGCGGAAGCGCTGAGCGAACGCCGCCTTCGGCACGCTCGGCCGAACGAAGGTGGAGTCGGCGACCGCCGCGAAGAACGAGCGCGGCGTGAGCTCACATGCGGAGACCGGGGATCTCGCCGCTCATCTCCCCGAGGGTGGTGCCCGAATAGCCGACCGCACGGAGACAGGTGAGCAGCACCTGCGCCGGGTGCGCGTTGTTCCCGCGGAGGTGCTGCTTCTTCTGCAGCCCGCCCGCTCCACCGGCCACCAGCACCGCCATGTTCTCGGTGCTGTGGGCGCTGATGGCGCGCCCGTCGGCGGGATCGAACCCGTGACCGCCTTCCCAGCAGAACGCCGAGGCCGTGTTGTCGAGAATCGTGGTCGCGCCTTCGCGGGTCGCCTGGAGCTTCCCGAGCAAATACGCCCAGTGCTTCATGTGCCAGTTGATGCCGCGGCCGAGCGAGGTGGTGGTGTTCTCGTTCAGGTTTCCAAACCCACCGTGCGAGAGCTCGTGCAAATCTGAGCGCTGGCCGGTGATTTGATACATGTTGAGGAAGCTCTGCGTGTTCGTGAATTGAAACAACACGCTCCGAGTGAGATCGCACGCGATCGCCATGTAGACGAGGTCGCACATCGACTTCGCGCGGGCCTCTTCGCCGCTGTACCCGAGGTTCTGCGAGTAGGTGATGTTGCCGTTGCTGGTGGCCTGCCCGCCGCCGACGCCGGGGTCGGCCCCGGGATCCATCGGGCGTTGGCAGGCGCCCGCGGTCGGCGGTGGAATCGCGCTCACCCGCTGCTCGAGCTCGCGCACTTCTTGGAGGTGATCGTCGACCCGACGCTTGTCGGCAGCGCCCAGCTTCGTCGAGAGGCGCTCGTAGCGGGTCTTCACCCCGTCGAGCACCGACTTGCGGTTGCGCAGCATCCACTCCTGCTGGGCGGCCTGGTCGGCGGTGAGGCCCCCTGGGGTGAAGTTGCCGAACAACGCCTGGAACAGCTGCTGCGGGCTGTACCGCGCCGAGACGCCCTGGAGCGCAGTGCCATTGCGACGGTACGACAACACCTCGCCGCTGCCGGGCGAGTCGGCGCCGACGTAGGACGCGACCTGCACCCGGACGACGAGAGCGGGGAAGGTCGTCGTCCCGAGGAAGCCGGCCGCGAGCTGCTCGGTGGTGGGCGCGGTGAAGTTGCCGCCGCGCATGCCGGTGAGCTGCGGCGCGTGCGAGTTGCCGTGGAAGTTGTTGGGCCGCCCTCCGGCGGGAGTGACGCTGTTGGTCGTTGGAGGAATTCGCAGCCCGGTGACGATGGAGACGTGGTCGCGCACCGGCGCCAGGTTCGCGAGGCCCGGCTTCAAGTCGAAGTTGGCGCCGACCGTCGTCGGCACGATGGTGGTGGCGATGTCGCCGTCGTAGCCGCCGAGCGAGCACCCCGCGAAGCCGAGCAGGTAGCGCTTGGGAGCGGCCGCCTGCGCGAAGGCCCGCGAGTCCCACATCGCCTCGAGGAAGGGGAGCCCGATGCCGATGCCGGCGGCTCCACGCAGGACGAAGCGGCGGCTGAGCGACGGGCGCTTCACGGGAGCTCCTCGAGTCGGCGGTGCTTGAAGGTGTCGTGGGCGACGTAGTCGACGAGCAGCGCGTCGAAGCGGCGGCCCTTCGCGTCGAACTGCGCGGTCAAGGTGGCGATGAGCCCGTCGTCTTCCTCGCGCTCGCGGCGGCCGTTCGCGAAGCGGAAGAGCTGCTTCACCGTGCACTCCTCGAGGGCGCCGCTGCTGACCATCACGTCGGCGAGGCCGGAAGGGCCGGTGAACTGACCGACGCCGTCGAGCTCGCCCTTCCCTTCGATGGTGCACTCGGGGTGGGTGGCCTCGACGCTCCGAAAGGCGCCGGTGCGGTCGTACTGCTCGAGCCCGAAGCCCAGCGGATCCATCGCGCGGTGGCAGGCGGCGCAGCTGGCGACCGAGTCATGTATCGCGTAGCGGTCTTTCTTGCACACCGCTCCGCCCTGCTGTGGTGGCGGCACGTCGGCCACCACGTTCGGTGGCGGCGCGGGCACTTCCTGACAGAAGAGCCGATTGCGAATCCACTTCCCTCGGAGCGTCGGGCTGGTGTCGAGCTGCTTGACGCCGTTCGACAGGAGCGAGCCGTGCGAGAGAATGCCCTTGCGGCCACTCGCGCCGTAGTTCACCCAGGTGAAGGCGGTGCCGCTCGGCGGGGTGAGCCCGTAGTGCATCGCCAGGGTGGCGTCGACGTAGGTGTCGGTGGAAGTGAAGAGGCGCCGATAGTCTCCTGGGTCGTCGTAGACGACGCGGCGGACGAGGGCGGTCGACTCGGTGACGAGGCGGGTGTTCAAGTCTGCGGCGTGCGGGAGCGCGAGGAAGCCGAGCCACATCGCGTGAAACTCCTCGACGCGAGAATGGCCGGCGGGTTCGGAGACGAGCCGGGTCGCCGCGGTGCGCAGGCCCTCGTCGGTGTCGAGCTGCCCGTTGGCGGCGGCGTCGAGGAGCCAGTCCGCCGGCGCACGGCCCTGGAGGAAGAACGACAACCGGCTCGCGAGCTCGAAGGGCGTGAGGCTGATGGTGCCGGTCGCGGTGGTGGCGCCCTGCTCGACGCGGAAGTGCAGCTCCGGGTCCTGGAGCAGCCGGCGCATGATGAGCCCGACCGAGGTGAGGAAGTCTCCGCGCTCGAGCGCCTGGGTGTGGAGGCTCTTGAACTCGGTCTTCTCCGCCGCGGTGACGGGCCGGCGCAGCACGCGACGGCCGAAGCCGTCGATGAAGCGATCGAGACAGGCGAGGTCCTGGTTGCCCGTCGGGGTGCAGGGCAGCACCTTCGCGCGGCGCGTGGGGTCGGCGAGCGTCTGGGTGGTGATGGTGTCGGCGAGGCGCTCGACCGCTTCGACCCAGATGGCCGAGGCGGGCTGGAGTGCGACGTCGTTGTCGAAGGGCGTGTAGGCGCTGCCGGGGAGCAGCGTCACTGTCGAGCGCAGCGGTCGCCGACGCGATGGCCTCGGCGTCGGACGGGGGAGGCGTCAAGGTGCTCAGGCTCGTCGGCCATCTGGGTCGAAGCGGTCGAGCGCCTCGCCGAC
>JBPOIJ010000073.1:0-27436 GCA_052034585.1 Myxococcota bacterium | reverse complement strand
GCCGCTCAAGTTCGGCGAGTTCGAGGCCTTCCTGAAGAACGCGGTCTACGTGTCGGCGACGCCAGCCGAGTGGGAGATCAACCAGGCGCGCGGGGTGCTCGTCGAGCAGGTGATTCGGCCGACCGGGCTCCTCGACCCGATCATCGAGGTGCGCCCAGCCGGAAACCAGGTGGACGATCTGCTCGAGGAGATTCGCCACCGGGCGAAGAAGGGTGAGCGCGTCTTGGTGACGACGCTGACCAAGCGCATGGCGGAGGATCTCACCGAGTACTACGCCGAGGTGGGCGTGCGGGTGCGCTACCTCCATGCCGACATCGACGCCATCGAACGGACCGCGATCATTCGTGATCTCCGCAAAGGGGAGTTCGACGTGCTGGTCGGCATCAACCTGCTGCGCGAGGGGTTGGACATTCCCGAGACGTCGTTGGTCGCGATCCTCGACGCGGACAAGGAGGGCTACCTGCGCAGCCACGTCTCGCTGATCCAGACGATGGGCCGCGCCGCGCGCAACGTGAACGGCCGCTGCCTGATGTACTCGGACACCGTCACCGACTCGATGAAGCGGGCGATCGAGGAGACGAGCAGGCGCCGGGAGCTCCAGGCGAAGTACAACCAGGAGCACGGAATCACCCCGACCCAGGTGAAGAAGGCGATCACCGATCTCTCGCAGTTCGTCTACGGCGCCGACTCGCTCGACCTGCCCATGGCCGCCGAGGGTGGAGCGGTGCTCTTCACCAAGGACGAGATCAAGACGCTGATGGCCGAGACCGAGAAGCGCATGGTCGCCTTCGCCGACGAGATGGAGTTCGAAAAGGCTGCTGCCGAGCGCGACCGGTTGATCGTGCTTCGAGAGATGGACCTCGGGGTCAAGCCGCCGGTGAAGACCTTGCTGAACGACGCGAAGGAAAAGCAGGAGCAGCGCCCGATGGGGCGGAAGAGCCAGCCGAGGAAGTACCGCCGACGTCGCTGAGCCCACTCGAAGGCCACACCATCGGCGCGCCCTTGCAGGCACCGGGCGAGGACCGACCGCTGGAGACTCGTGTCGCCGCCAGCCGCACTCGGGGCGCCGGAGGCCGATCAGGGTTGGCGACTCGCGACCACAGGGATCGTGATCGCGTGGATCACCTGGGCTGATACCGATCTCTGGATCAGGCTCGCGCGATCGGTGGATCACGGTCGTTTCTGCCCGATCAACGGCATTTCGACCTGAACCCGGACGATTTCGGCTCCGCTTCGTCGCGTTCTCGGACAGGCAGCGGCGCCCCGTTCAGCTCCCGGACAACAGTGCGATCGGAAAGTCGCTGATCCACCTTGACACTTCTTTTCAGTGTCTGGTATTCATACGCCGCCACTCAAGAGGTGCTACTGAGTGGAGTTCCACATGACGACGGAAATCCTTCGCCCCGACGAGATCGATCGGATCGAGCGCGAGTACGCGGACGGGGTTCCTGCGCGCGTGATCGTGGAGATCTTCCGCCCTCGCGGGGTCGCCCTCTCGGAGGCGACCTTCCGCAAGTACGTGCAAGCAGGCCTCCTGCCCCGGAGCCGTCGCGTCGGCCGCAAGGGCAAGCACCGCGGGAGTCAGGGCCTCTACCCGGTCGAGTCAGTCCGTCGGATCAACGCGATCAAGAAGATGATGGCCGAGGGACACACCCTCGAGGACATTCGCCGATCGTACGTCTTCGTTCGCAACCACATGGACGTCGTCGAGCGGGAGTTCGACTCGGTGTTCGAGAAGCTGTCGACGGAGGTGGGAGTGAAGGGCGTCGAGGTTCAGCGAGCCCAGCTCGGCGAACAGCTCGAGCTCCTGCGGGCGCGCGCGACGGCGCTCGTTCGTGACGTGGCGCGGTTCGGGAGCGTCGTCACCTCGAAACCTCCTGCACCGGCGGAGGCGGCTCGAGATTTCTGGTAGTGCAACACTGGCGATGGTTCGCCATTCGAAGGAGGGGACATGACGGCAGCGGTCAACGAAGAGCAGGTTCCGATTCTCAAGTCCGAAGACGAGTCCGAAGAGCGGCGCCGCTCCAAGACGATGTCGCGAAAGGAGATGGCGCGCGATCTTCGACGGCGTCGCCAGCTGGGGCTGATCGATCCTGAAGAGGCCGAGCTCCTGAGCGAGCTGAACCAGACTCGGCCGCGGACTCGAGCCGACTGCGTCAACAGCCCGCGTCCGTGCGTCTTCGTGAGCTGCAAGTACAACCTCTACCTCGACGTAAACCCCGAGACCGGGTCGATCAAGCTCAACTTTCCAGACAAGGAGATCTGGGAGCTCGAATACACCTGCGCGCTCGACGTGTCGGAGAAGGGCGGGATCACGCTCGAGGAGGTCGGCGAGATCATGAACCTCACCCGCGAGCGCATTCGCCAGGTCGAGACCCGCGGCCTCGAGAAGGTGCGGCACGCCACCGAGGCGGAACCGAAGCGCGCGCGCTGAGCTGAACGACGGGTGAGCACCCGAGACGAGCGGAGCATCGGTTCGTTGACCCCTCACGATCCGGTTGCTACGTGCCGAGCGTGTTCGCCCTCCTCAGTGTCTCGGACAAGCGCGGACTGGTTCCCTTCGCTCAGGGGCTCGTTCGTCGAGGTTTCACTCTCCTTTCCACCGGCGGAACCTTGGCCGCGCTCGAAGCAGCGAAGGTGCCCGCGACCAAGGTGAGTCAGCACACCGGCTCGCCCGAGATCCTCGGAGGGCGGGTGAAGACGTTGCACCCGAAGATCCATGGCGGGCTGCTCGGGCGGCCCACGCTCGCTTCCGATCGCGCCGAGATGGAGGCCAACGGCATTCAGCCCATCTCGATCGTCGCCGTGAATCTCTACCCCTTCCGAGAGACGGTCGCGAAAGGCGCCAGCCGTGCCGAAGCGATCGAGCAGATCGACATCGGCGGGCCCGCGATGGTGCGTGCGTCGGCGAAGAACGCCGATCACGTCGCCATCGTCGTCGACCCTGCGGACTACGAGCTCGTGCTGCGCGAGCTGGAGACGAATGGGGAGGTCGGGCTCGCGACCAGACGATCGCTCCAACGCAAGGCTTTTGCCCACACCGCCGCCTACGACAGCGCGATCGCGGCCTGGCTCGCCGAGCAAGAGAACGTCGCCTTCCCCGACTCGCTGAGCCTCTCCTACGAGAAGGTGCAGGAGCTCCGCTACGGGGAGAACCCGCACCAGCGCGGGGCCTTCTACCGCGCGCCCAAGCGCCCCGCCGAGCCCACCGTCTCGTTCGCCGAGGTGCTGCAGGGCAAGGAGCTGTCGTACAACAACCTGCTCGATCTCGACGCCGCGCTGGGCCTCCTGCTCGAGTTCCCCGAGCGGCCCACCGCCGTCGTGATCAAGCACAACACGCCCTGCGGAGTCGCCTGTGAGGACTCGCTCGTCGGCGCCTACCGTCGCGCCCGGGCGATCGACGAGGTCTCGGCCTTCGGCGGCATCGTGGCGCTCAACCGGCCCGTCGACGAGGCGACCGCCGCCGCCCTCGCCGAGACGTTCCTCGAGGCGGTGATCGCTCCCTCGTACGACGAGGCGGCGAAGCGGGTGCTCGCGACCAAGAAGAACCTCCGGGTGCTCGACGCAGGCGCGACCCTGGCGGCCAGCACGGCCCGGCCCGCCGCCCAACTCGACGCCCGGAGCATCTCCGGTGGGTTGCTCCTGATGGACCGTGACGCCGTCGAGCCCGCCGCGGACTGGAAGGTCGTGACCAAACGCGCGCCGACCTCGTCCGAGCTGGACGCGCTCCGGTTCGCCTGGCGCGTGTGCAAGCACGTCAAGAGCAACGCGATCGTCTTCTCCGACTCGAACCACCTCTTGGCGGTGGGCGGAGGGCAGACAAGCCGCGTCGATTCGGTGAAGATTGCCGCCGGTCGAGGAGGTTCCTCGCTGAAAGGGAGCGCCGTGGCGTCCGATGCGTTCTTTCCGTTTCGAGATGGGCTCGATGCCCTCGCCGCTGCAGGGGCTTCCTGCGTGGTTCAGCCGGGGGGCTCGGTGCGCGACGCCGAGGTGATCGCAGCCGCCGACGAGCACGGGCTGGCGATGGTCTTCACTGGTGTCAGGCATTTCCGTCACTGACGAACCATGCGCATCGTCTGCCAGAAATGCTCAGCGGCCTACGCGATCGACGACAAGTTCGTCACCGAGAAGGGCGTGCGAGCGCAGTGCCCGCGCTGCCGAAACCTTCAGATGGTGAAGAAGGGGGAGGTCGCTGCTCCCCCACCTCCCCCACCAGCGCCAGGCGGTCCGACCGCAGCGCCGTCACCCTTTCTGTTCGATCTTCCGACGGCCTCGGGAGGGGGGCCAGCCGCTGCGCCCGCGCCGGCCCCGCCGCCGACCGGCAACCCGTTCGACTTCAACCTCGCCGCGCCGCCTCCTCCGCGGGCCGCGAGCGCGCCTCTTCCTGCGCCAGCCCCGCTCACCGCGCCGCCCACTCGCAGTCCCTTCGACTTCGATCTCGCGCCCCCTGCGCCTCCACCTGCAGCGGCAGCGCCGGCTCCCGCGCTCCCGCCGCTCCCCGATTTTCCGACGCCGGCACCGCCTCCCGCGCCAGCCCCCTTCGACCTCAACAGCTTCGACTTCGCCTCGCCTCCGCCGCCGGTCCCAGCTCCGCCGGCCCTCGGTGACGAGCGGGCGCCCGAAGCGATCACCCAGACTCAGCCGTCTGCGGGCAAGGCGAAGTGCAAGAGCTGTGGAAAGGCGATCTCCGACCCCTTCGACATCGCGCTCGGCAGCTGCGACGAGTGCCGCGCGCGACAGCAAGAGGTGATCGACGGCCCGACTCCAGACACCAACGCTGGAAAGTCCGAGCGCGTCGACGTCTCGGCGATCAAGGCGGCCGCCGCGAGGAGCGCCCCCAACCTTCCTGCGGTGCACTCCGCTCCACCACCCATCGCCCCGCCGCCGCCAGCGCCGATCGCGGTGCCGAGCGCTGCGGTTCGATCGGCGAGCAGGGCTCCCGAAGGCGACTCGAAGGCGAAGTTCGTCGTCACGATCCTCGGCGTCGTCGTGGTGGTGGGCGGCATCGTCGCTGGTCTCCTCTGGAAGAAGCCCTGGGTCCGGCGCCCACCGAAGGTGACGACGGTGACGGGCAGCGCGTCGTCGAAGCCGATCGACGAGATCGTCGCGAAGTGGCGCCAGCGGTTCCCCGAGCTGGCTGACGAAGACGCCGAGCAGGCGAGGGTGCACACCGACAAGGGCGACGATCTGCTCGCCCTCGACACCACCGCCGGCTACCGCCAGGCCGAGGAGGAGTTCGAGCAGGCCCTCGTCCTGGACAGCTCGAGCGACGCGGCGATCGCGGGCTGGGTCCTCGCGCTCGCGTTCGGCCGAGGCGGCGCCATCGACGATCTCACCTCGAAGGCCGCCGACTCGATGTTGATCGCAGCCGAGCAGCGCAGCGGGTCACCCGCGCTCTACGCCGCTCACGCTCACCTCGACATCGCGAGGGGCGTCAACGTCAACGACGTGCAGCATCGCGCCGAGATCGGGAAGAACGCGAAGCTGCCGCGCGACAAGGCGATCGCGATGCTCGCGCTCGGGCAGGCCCAGCTTCAGAAGAACGCCCAGACGGCCGAGCAGCTCTTCAAGGAAGCCCTCGCGCTCGATCCAAAGCTGAAGCGCGCCTACCTCTTCCAGGCGCAGCTCGCGATCTCGCTCGGTCGATACAAGGCCGCGGTCGACGCCCTCGAGAAGCGGCTCAGCCTCGACGCGGATCAGTGGGAGGCGTCCGAGACGCTCGCCCGCGTCTTCGTCGAGGTCGGCGAGCTGGCGAAGGCCAAGAAGGTGCTCGAGGACGCGAAGGGCGCCACTGCGCAGAACGTACGCCCGCGCATCGCGCTCGCGATGTTCGCCTACCAACACCAGGGCGACGTGCCGCAGGCGCTCGAACACCTGAACTGGGTGATGGGCGACGCGGACGTCTCCAAGAAGGACCGGGCCGACGCGCTCGTGCACCTCTCCACCATCACCCGCATGCAGGGTGACGCTGCCAAGGCGGTCGAGCTGGCCGAGAAGGCGCTCGAGCTCGAGCCCGATCATGTTCCGGCGAGGGTGCAGCAGGTGCTCGCGCTGATCGACAAGGGGGTGCCGTCGCAAGCGCGGCTCACCATGGACTCGCTCAAGGGCAAGCTGCCGCCCGCGCTCGAGACGATGGTCGAGGGCCGGCTGCTCGTGCTGGAGAACCGGTTGCCGGAGGCCCTCTCGAACCTCTCCGCGCTCGGCGAGAAGGAACAGAGTCAGGTGGGGGCGGTGCTGCTCGCGGGCGCGGCGGCTGCGAAGCTCCGAAAGGACGGGCGCGCGTGGGAGCTGTGCCTCAAGAAGGCGCTCAAGCTCGATCCGCTCTCGAACCCGCTCCCGCCGCTGACGCACTTCTACGTTCGGCAGGCCGAGCTGTTGAAGCCGGCCGTCGGGGCGTGGGCGAGCCTGGTGAGCGGTGGAGACGAAGACCCCAACCCGGTGCTCTGCGAGGGGTTGGTCGCCTGGTACAGCGAGGATCTGGCGTCGGCTGAGAAGCACTTCGCGCGGGTCACCAGCATCGATCCTCGCAGCGCCGATGGGTTCGCGATGCGGTCGTTCGTCGCCTTGAAGAAGAAGGACGTGGGTGCCGCGGTGGCGCAGGCCCAGCGCGGGGTCGCCGCGAACAAGGCGAACGGGCTGGCGCGTGCGGCCCTGGCGACCGCGCTCCTCGCCGCCAACAAAGTCGAGGCCGCCAAGGTGGAGGGGAACGAGGCCAATCGGCTGGCGCCGGTGCTCCTGGCGCCACGGGTGGTGGTGGGCGACGCCGAGGCTCGGCAGAAGAACGCCGAGCAGGCGCGCAAGCTCTTGACCGGGGTCTTGCTCGCGGACCCGGTCTACCGAGACGCCAAGCGCGTGCTCTTCAAGCAAGGCCTGTGACGGGCGAGGGAGGCCGCCGATGAGGGTGATGGTGCTGGGCAGCGGCGCGCGAGAGCACGCCCTGGCGTGGAAGCTCTCGCAGAGCCCGTCGTGTTCGGCGCTCTTCGTGGCGCCCGGGAACCCTGGCGTCGAGCGGCTTGCCGAACGGGTGCCCCTCGAGGCCACCAACGCTGCGGCCGTGGTCGACGCGGTGAAGCGGCTCGAGATCGAGCTCCTCGTCGTGGGACCAGAGGCGCCGCTCGTCGCAGGGGTCGGCGACGCGGTTCGAGCGATCGGAGTACCCGTCTTCGGGCCCGATGCCGCGGCCGCGCGCATCGAAGGTTCGAAGGCGTTCGCCAAGGAGATCATGCTGGCGGCCGGTGTGCCGACGGCGCAGGCGCACATCTTCGGCGATCTCGAAGCGGCGGCGGCGAAGGCGGCGTCAGGCGGCGCGGTGGTGGTGAAGGCCGACGGGCTCGCGGCGGGGAAGGGCGTGGTGGTCGCGGACTCCGGGGCGGAGGCGGCCCACGCGGTTCGGGCGTTGGGGCGGCTCCCTGCCGGGCAGACGGTGCTCCTCGAGGAGCGGCTCTCTGGGCCGGAGCTCTCGGTGATGGCGCTGTGCGACGGTGAGCGCGCGGTGCTGCTGCCGCCTTCGCAGGATCACAAGCGGCTGCTCGACGGCGATCGCGGGCCGAACACGGGAGGGATGGGGGCCTACGCGCCGGCCAACCTGCTCGACGGCGCCGCGCTCGAGACGATTCGAACGAAGGTGATGCTGCCCACCCTGCGCGAGCTCGCCCGCCGAGGCGCGCCCTTTCGTGGAGCGCTCTACGCAGGGCTCATGTTGACCCCCGCCGGTCCGAAGGTGCTCGAGTTCAACGCGAGGCTCGGTGACCCCGAGACGCAGGTGTTGATGATGCAGACCGCGAGCGATCTCCTCCCGCTGATGGTCGCGGCGGCGAACGGCGCGCTCCGGGAGCAGACGCTCGAGCTCCACCCCGGCGCGTCGGTGGGCATCGTGCTCGCGGCGCCCGGCTACCCCGAGGCGCCCAAGACGGGGCTGCCGATCAGCGGGCTCGACGCGCCGGTGAGTGACGAGGTGCTGGTGTTCCACGCGGGCACGACTCGCGATGCGGCTGGGCGAATCGTGACGGCTGGGGGCCGGGTGCTGACGGTCTGCGCCCGCGGAGCGACGGTGGCGGAGGCGCGCGCGCGGGCGTTGGAGCGGGCGCTCGGAGTGGAGTTCGAGGGCCGCCAGCTGCGTCGAGACATCGCCCGTCACGCTCCCTGAAATGCTCCGCCGCTACCTCTTCCGCGAAGTCGTCGCGCCCTTCGGAGCCTGGACCGGGTTCCTCTGCGTGCTCTTCTTCGTGATGGCCTTCCTGCGGGGCATGGACTTTCTCCTCGGGAGCGCGGTGACGGCGTGGGACTTCGTGCGCTTCACCGCCGCGCTGACGCCGCAGTTCCTGGTGCAGGCGATCCCCATCGCGCTCTTGTTGGCGACGCTCCTCGGGCTGGGGCGGCTGGCCGATGATCGCGAGCTGATCGCGATGCAGGCGCTGGGCGTGTCGCCACGGGTCTTCTTCCGTGGGCCGCTGGCGCTCGGGTTGGTGCTCACCGTCGCCCTGGGCGCGATCTCCGCCACCCTGCAGCCGTGGGGCATGCGGTCGCTGCGCCGCATCGCGCACGAGATCATTCGGCGCAACGTGGTGTCCGACATTCGGAGCGGCGTCTTCCACGAGGAGGTCTCGGACTTCACGCTCTACGCCGAGAAGGTGGAGTCGGGGAACCGCTGGACGAACGTGCTGCTCTTCGACGGGCGCGACAAGGAGACCCCGCTGCTGGCGCTCGGCGCGAAGGGGCTGGTGCAGCCCGACGAGGCGCTCGAGAACGTCGTCTTCGTGCTGGAAGACGGCAGCGTGCATCGCGCCCGAGGGTTCGACGAGGACTACTCGACGGTTGGCTTCTCTCGCGCCGAGTTCAAGGCCGACATCGGCGGGGCCTTCTTCCAGAAGAACAACTTCCGCTCGGTGCGCGAGGAGTCGACGCCGCTCGAGCTCTGGCGGGCGAGGACGGAGGCGTTCGAGAAGGGCGAGCCGACGCTGCCGATCGACGTCACGCTCCACTGGCGCATCGGGCAGGCGTTGATGCCGCTGGCCTTCGCCTTCGTGGGGACCCCGCTCGGCGCCGGGCGTCGAGGTGGTGGCGCTGCGTGGGCGGCGATCTTCGCGCTGCTCGGCTACGTCGGCTACTACCTGGTGGCGCGCGCGGCGGTGCAGCTCGCCGAGAAGGGGAGCCTGGCGCCGTCTCTCGCTGGGCAGCTCCCCAACGTGCTCTTCGTCGCGTTCGGCATCGCCTTGATGTTCCGCGTCGAGCGGCGAGGGGCCGCGTGAGCCGCACTCTGTTCCGGTTGGTCGCGCGGCTGTACCTCGGGGTGTTCCTCCTCTGCCTGTTGGGCGTCACCCTGGTGTACCTGGTGGCGGACTTCGGGGATCGGCTGAGCGTCTTCCTCAACCACCCCGCGTCGCTGGTGGCCGAGTTCTACTGGTTCAAGGGCCTGATGACCGTGCATCAGCTCTCGCCCGCGGCGATGTTGCTCGCCGCTGGGACGACGATCTCGGTGCTCCGGCGCCGCTCGGAGTGGACGGCGATTCAGGCGCTCGGGGGTTCCCGCTGGACGGTCGTCACCCCGATCGTCGGCTCTGCGCTCGCGGTCGCCGCCGCGTTGGTGGTGTTCGACGAGCTCGTGGTGACGAAGGCGGGAGAACGGGTCGACTTCCTGATGGTGAACCGCTTCGGCCGCTGGGGTGACTACGGCTTCTTCTATTTCCCCAAGCAGTGGTTTCGGGTCGGCAGCGACATCGTGCACGTTCGCGGTGAGGCGCACGACGGGCGGCTGGAGGACGTCACGCTCTATCGGCTCCGCGACGGGTTCCAGCTCGCCTCACGGATCGACGCACGCGCCTTGGAGTCGCGAGGTGGTGACGCGTGGGTGCTCGCCGACGCGGTGGAGCGCCGCTTCGAGGCTGGCGGTCAGTCGCCGGTGACTCGTTTCCCCGAGTTCGCCTTCACGATGCCCGGCAGCGACCCGCAGACGTTTCGGATTCGCCAGGGCCGGCCCGAACAGATGCGGCTTCGCGAGCTCGAGGAGCAGCAGGTGATTCGCGCGAGGGTCGGCCTGCCGGTCGAGCGGTTCTGGCTCGCGATGCACAACCGGTTCGCCTACCCGCTGACGGGAGTGGCCGCTGCGGTGCTCGCGATGACGCTCGCGTTGAGGCCGAGCCGGAGAGGGCACCTCACCCTCGCGCTCATCGAGGGGCTGCTGGTCTCGCTCGCGCTGTTCGCGTTCATGCTGGCGGGGAAGGCGCTCGTCTTGGGGGAGCACGTCTCGCCGGCCGTGGCGGCGTGGTCGCCGATCGCGGGGTTGGTGGTGTTGGGCGCCGGCCTGTGGCTCGAGTCGGAGGGGCGGCTGCGACGGCGTTGAGCTGGCTCGGTCGCCGAGTCGTCTTCCTCGTCAGACGAGCCCGAGCGCGCGGCGGTAGACCTGGAGCGTCTGCTGCGCGCAGTCGTCCCACGAGAAACGAGCGGCGCGGCTCACCCCCGCACGGCTCAGCCCACGTCTGAAGTCCTCGTCTCGGAAGACGCGTTGGCAGGCGTCTCTCCATGCGGCGGGCTCGTGGGGCGCTACGAGCAGCCCAGCCGAGCCGATCACTTCGCGGTGGGCTCCGGCGTCGGCGGCGATCACCGCTGCCCCACAGGCCATCGCCTCGAGCGCGGGGAGCCCGAAGCCCTCGTAGTGCGAGGGCACCAGCACCGCGGTGGACGCGGCGTAGAACCGAACGAGATCGTCGTCCGGCAGCGGCGAGAGCTCGATCACCGACTCCTCGAAGCCGAGCGAGCGTCGAGCGCCGCGGCCAGCGAGGAGCGCGAGCGGAGCAGGGAGCGCCGAGGCGATCGGCTTGAGGACGCCGAGGTTCTTGTGCGGCTTGGTGCTGCCGATCGCGGCGAAGTAGCGGGGTGGCAGGCCGCGGCGGCTCCGAAAGTCGTCGAGCTCGGACTCGGGCGGGACCCGGAACGACGCGTCGACGCCGTTGGCGATCACCTGCAGGCGCTCGGGCGGGAGCGCGAGGTGATGGGCGATCTCTCCCCGGGAGAACTCCGACACCGTGATCAGCGCCTTGGCGCGCTTGGCGCGGGGCCCGACGACGAGGCGGTAGTACGCGGTGCGGGTGTGGCTGCGCCCTTCGTCGAGGGCGAGGTGGTTGGCGTCGTGAATCGTCGCGACCAGTCGACCCGGCCAGAGGGCAGGCAGCGAGAAGGACGTCGCGTGGAAGAGATCGGGCCGCTGCTTGACGAGGGTCGCGGCGAGCAAGGGCTGCTCGGTTGGCGCGAGGAAGTCGGCTCCGCAGCGCACGAGCGGGATTCGTGGAGCGAGCTCGCCGAGATCGTCAGGAACGCCGTCGGGCCCAGTCACGCCGACGAACTGCCAGCCTGGCTCGAGCGGGGGAATTCGCCGCGCCAGCTCGAGCGCATACCGAGCGATTCCATGCAGCGGACCCCGCACCATGCGGAGGTCGATGACGACCTTGACCACGGCGCCGCACTGTAGCGGTTTGCGCCCGAGGCGCACATTCGAGATCGCTTGACCTGCGTCGGTGCGCTATCGCGGCGGGGTGCGGGTGGCGCTCGTTCACGACTGGCTCATCACCTGGCGCGGGGGCGAGAAGGTGCTCCAGGCGATGGCCGAGCTGTTCCCGACCGCGCCGATCTACACCTTGTTCCACGCCCAGGGCGCGATGCCGTCCGAGCTCGAGTCGCACCCGATCGTCACCTCGGTGCTCGACCGAATCCCCGGGGCGCGCGAGCGGCACCGTCACTTCTTGCCGTTGATGCCGGCGGCGATTCGCGCGCTCGAGGTCGGGCCCGTCGATCTGGTGATCTCCTCGAGCCACTGCGTCGCCAAGGCGATCCCGATCCCTTTGGGAGCGAAGCACCTCAGCTACGTGCACGCCCCGCTCCGCTACATGTGGGATCGGTTCGACGACTACTTCGGCCGTGGCAAGGCGTCGCTGCCGGTGCGATGGAGCGCGCAGGCGCTGCGGCCGTTTCTCCAAGCGTGGGACGTGCGCTCCGCGTCGGGGGTCGATCGGTTCCTCGCCAACAGTGAGCACGTCGCCGCTCAGCTCGCCCAGCGGTATCGCCGCTTCGCGCGGGTGCTCCCTCCGCCGGTCGAGCTGGAGCGCTTCAGCACCGGCTCGCTCGAGGGCACCGGGCAGGGCGGCTACTTTCTCTGCCTCGGCGCGCTGGCTCCGTACAAACGGCTCGATCTCGCCATCGAGGCGTTTCGTCAGCTCGGCTGGCCGCTGTGGATCGGAGGCTCTGGACAGTCGAAGGCCTGGCTCGCCTCGCTGCCGCCGAACGTGACGGTGCTCGGCCAGGTGCCCGACTCCGAGCTCGGCGCGCTCTACCGCAACGCCCGCGCGCTGGTCTTCCCGGGCATCGAGGACTTCGGGATCACCCCGCTCGAGGCGCAAGCGTGTGGTCGGCCGGTGATCGCCTTCGCCGGGGGTGGGGCGCTCGAGACGGTCACTCGCGAGACCGGGCTCTTCTTTGAGGAGCAGACGGTCGAGGCGCTGGTCGCGGCGTTGCGTCGGTTCGACGGCTTCGAGGCAGGCTTCGACCCGCGCGCGGCGAGGGCGCAAGCGAGCCGCTTCACCAAGGCGCGGTTCCAACGAGGCCTGCTCGACGAGATCGGCGCGTTGCTGCCGGACGGACTGGTGGGGCGGTCGGTTCCAGCGCCGAGGGTGTGATAAGGGCGTCTCGTCGTGTTCACCCGGTTTCAGCGCTTCTACAACTCCATCAAGCTGCTCGCCGACGTGCTGGCGCTCGCCGCGGCGTTCGGGCTCGCGTACCTGACGCGCTTCTCGAGCGTGCTGGCCTTCGAGTCGATTCCGCCCGTCGAGGACACGCTGATCGTCATGAGCGCGGTGCTGGTGATCTTCCCGCTCGTCTTCCGACAGGCGAACCTCTACACGACCAACCGCGCGCGGACCCACGTTGGAGAGGTCTTCGAGGTCTTCAAGTCGACGATCCTTGGCACCACGCTCCTCGTCGCCCTGACCTTCTTCTTCTACGAGCGCTACTCCCGCGTCACCATCGCCCTCTTCACCGGCTACGCCTTCGTGCTCGTCAGCGCCGTGCGGCTCGCGTTTCGGGCGATCTTCAACGAGCTGCGTCGGCGCGGCTTCAACGAGAAGCGCATCTTGGTGGTCGGCGCCGGAGAGCTCGGCCAGCGGGTGGTGGACACGATCGAAGAGCACCGCGAGCTGGGCTTCACGGTGATGGGGCTGCTCACCCGGCGGGCGGAGAAGGTCGGCACGACGATCAAGGGCAAGCCGGTGCTGGGCATGATGGGGCAGCTCGGTGAGGTGCTCGATCGCGAGCAGGTCGATCAGGTGATCCTCGCGCTCCCGCTGGAGGACCAGCCGATCCTCAAGGAGTTGATGGAGCAGCTCGCGCTGCGGACCGTCGACGTGAAGCTGGTGCCCGATCTCTTCAACTACGTCACCCTGCGCGGCGGGCTCGAGGAGTTCGGCGGCCTGCCGATCATCAGCCTCCAAGGGGCGCCGCTCGAGGGCTGGAACCTGATCGCCAAGCGTGCCTTCGACGTGGCGATGTCGGTGCTGCTCGTCGTCGTGACTGGCCCGTTGATGGTGTTGTTGGCGTTGGCGGTGAAGCTCACGAGCCGAGGGCCGGTCTTCTTCAAGCAGGAGCGCATGGGGATGGATGGGCACCTCTTCTCGATGCTCAAGTTCCGCACCATGCGGATCGACGCCGAGGTGTCTGGCGCCCAGTTCGCGACCGCCGACGATCCCCGGCGAACGGCGATCGGCACCTTCCTCCGCAAGTACTCGCTCGATGAATTGCCCCAGTTCTTCAACGTCTTGGTGGGCGACATGAGCCTGGTTGGGCCGCGGCCAGAGCGGCCGGTCTTCATCGAGGAGTTCAAGAAGCAGATCCCCCGCTATCACCTGCGGCACATGGTGAAGTCCGGGGTGACGGGGTGGGCGCAGATCAACGGGCTGCGCGGCAACACCTCGATCAAGGATCGAATCGACTACGACCTCTATTACATCGAGAACTGGTCGCTCCTGTTCGATCTGAAGATCCTCCTCCGCACCGCCTTCGGCGGGTTCCTCTCGAAGAACGCCTACTGATGCTCACCGCACTCCTCACCCTGGCGCTCGCGCAAGACCCGATGGTGCCGAAGGCCCTGGCGCCGACCGCGTTCGAGACGGCGAAGCTCTACTACCTGGCCGGTGATCTCGGCTCGTCGCGTGAGTGGTGCGAGCGAGGCCTCAAGAAGGAACGAAAGGCCTGCGAGCCGTTCCTCAAGGCGCTCGCCGAGTACAAGTTTCTCATGGGGAAGTACGAGGAGCTGACCCTCGACGAGGCGGCGTCGGTGGTGGCGCTCGACAAGAAGCTGTCGTCGGCTGCCCCAGGCAAGTTGACCAAGCCGATCCTCGAGCGGTTCGTGCGTGGCCCGATGATGCGGGCGCGTGACTGGGCGAACCAGGGGGCCGCGGGAGAGGCCGTTCGCTTCGTCGACGACGTGCTCAAGGTGGACCCGAAGAACGCCGAGGCGATCCAGCTCCGCAAGGAGTTGCTCGCGCGCGCTGACGGCGGCGTCGTGGATGCCGGTCGTTGACCTGCACGAAATCTGCACGAGGCTTTCCTCGAAGCTCCTCGGTCGCTCCTCGGCCGCACCACTGGAGTCGCCGTTGATGGGGGCATGAACGAGCCCGCCACGCCGCCTCCTGTTTCGCCTCCACCGACCAACAAGCCACCGCCCAAGCCCAAGCGACCGGCCCGGGTGCTCCCGATCGTGGGCGCGCTCTTCATCGTGCTTACGCTGACGCTGATCATCTCGGTTCAGGTCGAGTCGCGTGACGACTTCGCGAACTCGGAGCTCGCGGCCGGCGTCGAGGAGCGGTGGGGCGCGCCGGTCGATCAGCCCGCGCCGTCGGTGCTGGCGGTGCCGAGTGGAACGGTCTTCACCACGCTCGAGCCGATTCCGCTCGCGCGGCAGCACGTCTCAGTGGACTCGACGATGAACTACCGCAAGCGCGGCCTGCGCTACTTCTCGGGCTTCGACTTCGAGTTCACCGGCCAGTACGCGGTCAAGAACCCGCGGCCGCACGACATCGACGTCGCCTTCGTGTTCCCCATCGAGATGAACAAGGCGCAGGTGCTGCTGAGCGATCTCCAGTTCCTCATCGACGGGAGCGCGGCGCCGATCGAGATGGGCGCCGAACGAAACCGCCTGGTGTGGACGGGCCGCATCGCCTCGGGCCAGTCGCGCGAGTTCACCATTCGCTACCGGGCTCGCGGGCTCGACTCGTTCGTCTACCGGCTCGATCCCTCGATGCCGGCGAACGACGTCGCGCTCCACCTCGGGGTGATCGGCGGCGACAACTTCGACTACCCGCCGAACGTGCTCTCGGCGACGACGGTCTCGCAGAGCAAGAGCGCGATCTCGCTCGACTGGACCTTCTCGACGTTGGAGTCGGGGGTCGCGCTCGGCGTTCGGCTCCCCTCGCTCAAGACGTGGGACGAGATCATCGCCACCATGTCGAGGCGAGCGTGGTTTCCGTTCGCGGGCCTGCTGGTGTTGCTCACCGCGCTCGGGGTGAAGCACGGCCGCCGGCTCGCCTTCTACGAGGTGCCGCTCGTCGGAGCCCTCTTCGGCTTCACCTTCGTCCTCATCGCGTACCTCTCGGCCTTCTTGGTGTTCGAGATCGCCTGGCCGCTCTCGGTGATCGGGCTGGGCGCGACCTTCACGCTCTGGATGTCGAGGCTGATCCCCGCGGAGCCGAAGAGGACGTTCATCGCGCTGTGGGTGGCGACGATGGCGATCCCCACGCTGGCGGTGGTGGCGCAGGGCTACACCGGGCTCATCTACACGATCGAGCTCTTGGCCGGTCTCCTCGGAGCGCTCGTGCTCTCGACGCGCAAGTCGGTGCGCGGGTGGCTCGACGACTCGGCATCTCGGCAGGCGGGGGTGGCGTCATGAGCGCGCTCGTGCTGGCGATGTTGGCGGCGGCGCCGTCTGGCACGGCGACGGTTCCCTTGAACGAGCTGGTCGAGCTGATCGAGGCGAAGCCGGCGGCGGTCGCCGAACGGGGCGTGGCGGCGATCACCGGGCTCTCGCTGACGGGGCACCCGGGGGAAGTGGGCCTGTGGTTGGACGTGGAGGTCACCGTGCGCGTCGTCTCCGGAACGACTGCGATCGTCCCCGTCTTGAAGGTCGGCCCCGAGACGGTGGTGGAGTCCCTGCCCGACGTGATGAACGCCGTCGTCGAGCTCGATGACGGCACGGTGCGGGTCGTCTGCGGCGGAGCGGGTTCACATCGGCTCGCCTTCAAGCTGCTCGTGCGCGCGACGAAGGAGGGGCGGCGATCGGTGGCGCGGTTCTCGGCGGCGACGGGCGCTCCGCCTGCGCCGCTCAAGCTCGACGTCGACGATGGGCTGTTCGAGCTGCCAGGTGCGTCGATCGTGCGCGAGTGGGGCGGGTACGTCGTCTTCCCAGAGCGCCATGCCTATCTGGTGAGCTGGTCGTCGAAGAGCGAAGAACCCTCGAAGCGCCCGGTGAGCCAGCGGGCGCCGGTCGATCCGCTCGTGAAGGACGCGAGCAGCCGGTGGACGACGACGCTGGAAGGCCGCGCGACTCAGGAGGTGAAGCTCTCGCTCCAGCTCGATCGGCCAGGCACCCTGTCGGTCGAGCTTCCAGAGACGCAGCAGCTCGTGCGCGCGAAGGTGAACGGGCTCCCGGTGGCGACGACGATCGAGTCCCGTCGGCTCACGCTCGAGGTCGCTCCCACCTCGCTCGGCGCGACGGAGGCCGTCGTCGAGCTCGCCACCACCCAGGCCCTCGGCGTCTTTCATCTCTCTGGAGAGCTCACCCTCGAGAGCCCGAAGCTCTCCTGGCCGGTGGCGCACTGGACGACCCAGACGGTGTTGCCGAAGGTGTTCACCTACGAGCGCCACGGTGGCTCGATGGAGCAGATGGGCGGCGAGAGCGTGGCGGAGGGCGACGTGCCGGGAAAGTCGCTGTTCTTCTCCCAGCACCTGATCACCGCGAGCGCACCAGTCGTCTCCCTCGGCTACTCGGTCGAGCTGACGAACCGGTACTTCCGCTGAGTCGGCCAGGCTCGGCGGAAGGTGGGTCGGTCAGGCAGTTGGACGAGGTTGCGCCGACCCGCGTCTCGTCGTCATGATTCGGCCGGTGAGCGTGGTGCCTTCCATCATCGCGGGGTCGGCGTGGGGGGCCTGGGCCTTCCTGCTCGCGGTCGGTCGTCAGTGGTGGCCGCGCGGCATTCGGTGGATCTCGTTCGGTGGCGCGATCCTCCAGTTCGGAGGGCTGCTCGCGTTGATCCTCCTCGAGGTGCCGATGGCGCCGGTCGCGCAGCAGCTCGACGTCGTTCGCATCGCGCTCGCAGCGGTGCTGACCGTCGGAGTGCTCGCGGTCGTCACCGAGCTGACGGTCGGAATGCCCTAGCCTCGTTCACGCCCTGGGCGCCTCGATTCGGAAGTGGGCGCCCGCGCCCGTGGGGACGTGGCTCACCGCGCCTCCAAAGGCTCGAAGAAGCGCGGAGGCGATCGACAGCCCGAGCCCGGTGCCGCCTGCGTGCCTCGCAGTGGTGAAGAAGGGGTCGAAGATCTTCTTCGCGTTCGCCTCCGAGATGCCTGGCCCGTCGTCAGTGACGTCGATGATCACCTGCTCCCCGTCGCTGACGGTCACCTTCACGGTGGCGGTGGGCCCCGCATGGGCGAGTCCGTTCTCGACCAGGTGTCCGAGCGCGGCCTGGAGCGCGTCGGCGGGCAGCCGCGCCCGAATCGAAGGCCCCGTCGTCACCACCACCCTGGGCTGAGCGAGCGCGCCGACGATCGCGGACACGTCGCAGGTCTCGCTCGTCGCGGTGGCGATGTCGGCCTTGGCGAGGAGCAGCAGGCGCTCGACGAGCCGGGTGAGGCGCTCGGCGTCCTGGCGAATGTTGGAGAGGAACTTGGTGCGCTGCTCCGCGGTGAGCGCGTCGTGATCGTCGGTGAGCAGCTCGATCGCCCCGCGGATCGCCGCCAAGGGCGTCTTGAACTCGTGGGAGACCGACGAGGTGAACCCTTGGATGTACCGCGCCCGGCGATCGAGCAGCTCGGCCATGCTCGCGAGGCTGGTGGAGAGCTCGGCGAGCTCGGCGACGCGAGGGCTCGGAATCGCCTTGGAGCCTTCTGGTTCTCCTCGGGCGATCGCGCGGGTCTGCCGCACGAGCGCGCGCACCGGCCGCACCACGACGATCGACAGGCCGAGCACCACCAGCGCGATCACCGTCACCAGCACGGCGGTGGTCGCCGCGAGCACGTACCGATCTCCGTAGACGGCCTTCGACAGGGTCATCGGCGTGCGCAGCAGCATCACCACTCCCCAGATGCGGCCGTGGCGAACGACGGGCAAGGCGACGACGACGCGGATCGCGTTGGTGCGAGAGAGGCTCGAGAGCGCGGAGTCGGCCGGCTCGTCGGGCCGTTCCCGCAAGACGCTCACCGCCTCGCCGCGCAGGGCACGCTGAAACTCGACTCGCGAGTCGAGCGACCGGCCGACCTGCTCTTCCTGGCTCGAGGCGAGCACGACCCCGTTGAGGTCGACCAGGCGCAGGCCCGCGAGGGTCGTTCGGCTCACCTCCTCGAGCAACGGGGCCATCGCGAGCGCTGCGTCCTGGGCAATCGGATCGGGCGCGACCGTCGCGGGCGGGGCCGGTGGAGGCGAGGGGAGCACCGGATCGTCGGCGCGCAAGGTGGGCACCAGCGGCGTCAAGGTGGGATCGGCGGCGCGTGGGCGTTCGACCTGCGCCACCACGCCGTAGGCGAGCTCGTCGTTCACCCGCGAGCCGATGAGGCCGGCGAAGACCTCGGAGAGGACCGCGCCCTGGGCGAGCAGCTCCGACTCGGTCTGCCGCACGAGCTGATCGTCGTAGAAGCGCACCATCGAGAGGCCGCCGATCGAGCCGCCGAAGGTCACCAGCGCGACGGCGGCGAGCACCATCCACAACCGCGGCAACCACTGCACCGTCACGGCACGCCCAGGCGGTAACCCACCCCGTGCACCGTCTCGACGACCGTCCCGCCGACCGAACCGAACTTCTGGCGGACCCGCCGAATGTGGCTGTCGACCGTACGATCGCTCACCACCACCCCGTCGTACGCGCGCTCGATCAGCTCGTCGCGGCTGAAGGCCTTGGTTGGAGCGCGCAAGAGCGTCGCGAGCAGCTGGAACTCCATCACCGTCAGCGTCACCTCGGTGCCGTTCCAGAAGGCGCGCCAGGCCTCGAAGTCGAGGGTGAGCGGGCCGCGGGAGATCGTCGTGTCGCGCTTGGCCTCGGCCGCGCTCGAGGCAGGTGGCGGCGGCTCGGAGCGGCGAATCACCGCCTTCACTCGCGCGACCAGCTCCCGGGGAGAGAAGGGCTTGGTGACGTAGTCGTCTCCGCCCAGCTCGAGGCCGAGCACCCGGTCGAGCTCGTCGTCGCGC
This sequence comes from Myxococcota bacterium, assembly GCA_052034585.1. Taxonomy (GTDB): domain Bacteria; phylum Myxococcota; class Myxococcia; order Myxococcales; family Myxococcaceae; genus Xiheimicrobium. The sequence goes on along the minus strand of JBPOIJ010000073.1, from coordinate 8,001 downwards.
GAGGACAGGAAGACGATCGGCACCCGGCTCTGAGCCCGAATGCGTCGGCAGACCTCGAAGCCGTCGAGCTCGGGCATCATCAGATCGAGCACGATCGCGATCGGGTGGTGTTGCGTGAAGGCCTCGACCCCGGCCTTGCCGTCCCCTGCCTCGACGACGGTGAAGTGCTGGAGCTCGAGGGCGACCCGCACGACCTCCCGCAGGTTGGGATCGTCATCGACGACGAGGATGGGCCCCTTCGACACGCCGAGGAGCTTACTTCAGCTCACCACGCCGCCATCGGCCCGATGTCACGCACGTGGTAGCCAGCGGCGCGAAGGAGGCCACTGGCTGCGGCGCTCCGCCCTCCGCTGCGGCAGTAGACGACGATGGTGCGGTCGGTCGTTCCCAGCTCGCCGAGGCGGGTCGGGAGTTCATGCACCGGGATGTTGAGCGCAGAAGGAACGTGCGCTTCGTGAAACTCGGCGGGGGTCCTCACGTCGAGGAGCAGGGCCCCTCGCGCGACGAGATCTCGATGATGTGTCATGCCTTCCTCTCTGGTCGTCGAGGCATTTCGAGCGACGCGACGGAGAGCCAGGAAGCGGTGGGTGCGGTTCACGAACCGAAGCGGAGAAGGGAGGCTCCAGAGCGGTGATGGTCTTCTTTGCCGGGCTCTTCTTGGGGCTGCTCTTCTCGCTGCTCGGCGCGGGTGGGGCGATCCTCGCGGTGCCGGCGCTGCTCTCGTTCTCGGGCTCGCTCCAGGAGGCAACGGGCGGCGGGCTCGTCGTCGTGTGGGCAGCCGCAGTCGCCGGAGCGCTCGCCCATGCCAGAGCAGGCCGGGTGGTGGGTCGCATCGTCGTCGGCTTTGGAGTCCCCTCGATGGCGGGCGCCGCGCTCGGTGCGCTCGCCCATCCCCTCGTCCCCGACCGGGTGACGATGCTCCTCTTCGCGGTGGTGGTGCTGGGCGCGGTGGCGGCGATGCTCCGTCCCAAGCGAGACGCGGAGGAGGGGGAGGTGTCGCTGGCGGGACTCGTCTTTGGCGGCGTGCTGACGGGGAGTCTCACCGGCTTCCTCGGCGTCGGCGGCGGCTTCTTGATCGTCCCAGCGCTGACCTTGTGGGCGCGGCTGCCCTTGCACCGGGCGGTGGGCACCTCGATGGCGGTGATCTCGCTCGCGAGCTTCTCGGGAGCGCTCGTGCATCTCCTGGCGGGTCACGTGTCGTGGACCCTGGCCGTTCCGATGGGCGCCGGGGCGATCGTGGGCGCCGTCGCGGGAGCGCCCTTGGCTGGGAAGATCCCCGATCGGCCGCTGCGAATTGGCTTTGCGCTGATCGCCATCGCGATCGCGATCTCGATGGTGGTGAAGGCGGTGAGCCCGGCGGGGTGAATCGCGCCGAGGGGCTCGAGGCTCTCTGTCTCCACGCCCGCGCAGGGCGACCCGGAGTGACCATGCAAATCGAGCCCTTCTTCGATGAACGGACGTTTACCGTCACCTATGTCGTGTTCGACGAGGCCTCGCGCCGCGCGGTCGTGATCGATCCGGTCCTCGACTTCGAACCAGCCGGAGGGAAGGTGTGGACGGAGTCGCTCGAGAAGCTCGCGGCCTTCGTCGATCGGCAGAAGCTCGACGTGCGCTACGTCCTCGAGACCCACGCTCACGCCGATCACCTCTCTGGAAGCCAGTGGCTCAAGAAGCGGTACGGCGCGCAGGTGGCGATCAGCGCGCGCATCACCGAGGTCCAGAGCGTCTTCAAGGACGTCTTCGCGCTCGACGAGCTTCGCACCGACGGCGCTCAGTTCGACGTCCTCCTCACCGATGGGCAGGTGCTCGATCTCGGCGGGCTGAAGCTCGAGGCGATCGCGACGCCTGGCCACACGCCCGCCTGCATGAGCTTCAAGGTGGGCGACGCGGTCTTCACCGGTGACGCGCTCTTCCTCGACGACGTCGGAGTCGGCCGCTGCGACTTCCCCAAGGGCGACGCGGGCGCGCTCTACGACTCGGTGACGCAGCGGCTCTTCACCCTTCCACCGGCGACGCGGCTCTTCGTGGGCCACGACTACCCGCCGGCTGGGCGCACCTGGCGCGCGATGACGACGGTGGAGCAGGCGAGGGCGGCCAACGTTCAGCTGAAGGCGTCGCTCGGCAAGTCGGAGTTCGTCGACAAACGCACCGCGCGCGATCGCACCCTGAGCCCGCCGCGCCTCCTCTATCCCTCGGTGCAGGTGAACGTGGACGCGGGCCGCTTGCCGGCACCCCGGGCGAATGGCCGGCGCTACCTCGTCACCCCGTTGTCAGGGCTCTGAGCCGGGCCTCGGCCTCGGCCAGCCAGCGCTCGAGCGACGTTCGCTCGGAGGCGACGAGGCCGGCGAGCGCGGAGGTATGGCCCGCGAGGGAGGCAACTCGTTCGTGCGTCCGGGCGATGGCTCGCTCGAGGGCGGTGCGCTCTGCCAGGCGACAGGCCGCGGGATCCTCGTCGACCAGCGCCACCAAGGCGCTCGCGTCGCCAGAGGCCAACAGGGGGCTCCAGCGGGCCGTCAGGCGGCCATCGGCGGGGCTCGAGAGCGCCACCAGGGCGCAGTGATCGGGCACCGCCAGCCAGGCGAGCAGCTGCCCTGTGCGCACGACGCACCCTTCCTCGACGTGCCACTCGAGGCCGAACTGGGCGTGGCTCGCTGGGAGACGGACCTCCACGGCCCTTGGAGCCGCGATCGCCGAAAAAGGAAACGGCCCCGGTTGCCCGAGGCCGCTCCTCGACTTCGACTTCCCCTCCCTCGCGCTTCAGGTGACAGGAGTCGCGTTCGCAGTCCCCGTCGGGCCTCGAAGGCCCCCGATCGCGCGAACCGTTACGTCAGCTGCACCCAGTGGTGGCGCCGCAGTTGTGGCACTTGTAGCAAGCCCCATTGCGCACGGTGATCGTCCCGCAGACAGGGCAGGGCGGCGCGTCAGCCTGGTTCAAGAACGCCGAGTTCGACGACTTCATCACCTCGACCGCGGGGGCAGACGGCGGGGTGGGGTTCGGCCGACGGAGCGGCTCGACCCGCTTGGCCTCGGCCTCCATCAGGCTCTCGGTGGCGCCGTCCTGGGGCAGGAACTTCAGCGACAGCCAGCGGAAGATGTAGTCGGTGATCGACTTGGCGATCGGCAGATCGGGGTTGTTGGTGAACCCGGCCGGCTCGAAGCGGGTGTGGCTGAACTTGTCGGCCAGCACCTGCAGGGGCACTCCGTACTGGAGCGCGAGCGAGATCGCGGTGGCGAACGAGTCCATCAGGCCCGACACCGTGCTGCCTTCCTTCGCCATGGTGATGAAGAGCTCACCCGGCTGCCCATCTTCGTACATGCCGACGGTGAGGTAGCCCTCGTGGCCTGCGATGGAGAACTTGTGGGTGATCGCGCGGCGCTCGTCGGGCAGGCGGCGGCGGGCGTCACGCTGCACGACCGCCTGGGGAACGACCTCCTCCTTCTTCTTCTCCTTGGAGGTGTTGAGCGGCTGGCTGCGCTTGCACCCGTCGCGGTAGATGGCGACGGCCTTGAGGCCCGCGCGCCACGACTCGAGGTAGGCCATCTCGATGTCCTCGACGGTGGCCTCGTTCGGCAGGTTCACCGTCTTGGAGATCGCGCCCGAGAGGAACGGCTGGGCGGCGGCCATCATCTTGATGTGCCCCATGTAGTGAATGGAGCGGCTGCCCTTCGACGGCTTGAAGGCGCAGTCGAAGACGGGCAGGTGATCGGCCTTGAGGAAGGGCGCGCCCTCGATGGTCTCCTGCTTGTCGAGGAAGGCGATGATCGCTTCCACCTCGGTCGAGCTGTAGCCGAGCTTCTGCAGCGCGAGCGGGACGGTGGTGTTGACGATCTTCAGCATGCCGCCGCCGACGAGCTTCTTGTACTTGATGAGGGCGATGTCGGGCTCGATGCCGGTGGTGTCGCAGTCCATCATGAAGCCGATGGTGCCGGTGGGCGCGAGCACGGTGACCTGCGAGTTGCGGTAGCCAGCCTGCTCACCGAGCGCGAGCGCCTCGTCCCACACCTTCTTCTGCGCGGCGTGGAGCTTCGACTCCGTCTTGCCGACGGGCAGCTGGTAGGAGGCCTTGCGGTGCTTGCGGATGACGCCGAGCATCGGCTCCTTGTTGGCGGCGTAGCCCGAGAAGGCGCCGAGGTGTTCAGCCATGCGAGCCGACTGGTAGTAGGCGCGGCCGGCCATGAGCGAGGTGATCGCGCCGGCGTAGGCCCGGCCCTCGTCGGAGTCGTACGGCAGCCCGGCCGCCATCAGCAGCGCACCGAGGTTGGCGTAGCCGAGGCCGAGCGGGCGGTAGTCGAAGGAGTTCTTCTCGATGCGCTCGGTGGGGTACTTGGAGAAGCCGACGATGATCTCCTGGCCGAGCAGGGTGACGTCGACCGCCGCCTTGAACGCCTCGACGTCGAAGTCGCCGTCGATGGTGCGGAAGTGCATCAGGTTCAGCGACGCCAGGTTGCAGGCGGTGTCGTCGAGGAACATGTACTCGGAGCACGGGTTCGAGGCGTTGATCCGCGCGGTGTTCGCCGAGGTGTGCCAGGCGTTGATGGTGGTGTCGAACTGGAGGCCCGGATCGCCGCAGTGCCAAGCGGCCTCCGAGATCTCCCGGAAGATGTCGCGCGCCCGGTAGGTGTCCATCGGGGCGCCGTCACGCACCGCGCGGGTCGAGAACGCGCGATCTTCGGCGACGGCCTTCATGAACTCGTCGGTGACGCGCACCGAGTTGTTCGAGTTCTGGAAGAAGATCGACGAGTACGCCTCGCCGTTGAACGAGCTGTCGTAGCCACCGTCGATCAGCGTCCACGCCTTCTTCTCCTCGTTCACCTTGCAGCGGATGAAGTCGAGGATGTCGGGGTGATCGACGTTGAGGATGACCATCTACGCGGCGCGGCGCGTCTTGCCCCCCGACTTGATGACGCCGGCGAAGGCGTCGAAGCCCTTCATGAAGCTGACCGGACCCGACGCGGTGCCGCCGCCCTTGAGGCTCTCCTTGGAGGAGCGGATCGGCGAGAGGTTCGAGCCGGTGCCCGAGCCGTACTTGAAGAGCATGCCCTCGGTCTTCGCGAGCCCGAGGATCGACTCCATCGAGTCCTCGACGGAGTTGATGAAGCAGGCCGAGCACTGGGGGTGATCCTCGACGCCGACGTTGAACCAGACGGGCGAGTTGAAGGCCACCTTCTGCCGGAGCAGCAGGTGGGTCAGCTCGGCGTGGAAGGCGGCCTTGTCTTCGGTGCTGGCGAAGTACCCGCCGGCCTCACCCCAGGTGGTGAGGGTGTCGACGACGCGGCCGACCAGCCTGCGCACGCTCGTCTCGCGCTCGGGCGTGCCGGGGCTGCCGCGGAAGTACTTCGAGGCGACGACGTTGGTGGCCAGCATCGACCACGACTTGGGAACCTCGACGTTCTTCTGCTCGAACACCACCTTGCCGTCTTCGCCGGCGATGGAGGCGGTGCGGAACTCCCAGGCGATCTCGTCGGCCGGGTCGACGCCCGGCGTGGTGAAGACCCGCTTCACTGTCAGACCCTGGCGCTTGCCGTTTCGCGGAACGGCCCGGGTGTCGATCTCGACGTGGGTTGCGCCAACGTTCATGGAAGCCAGCTCCTTCTCCATGTGATTCCCCTCCAGGGTAGCTGCGTGGACTGACATGTGACTGCGAGTGTGGGTGGACACCGACGATTGATCAGACCCCTCAGGCTGCTCCCCTGGGGGTGCAAAGGACGAAAGGTGGGAGATTTCGCACCCGAATTCCCTCCCGGACCGGGTGCTACAGGGTGCTTCGCCTCCGAATTGGGACGCGGCTTATGCGCTCGTCTCATTTCGGTGTCAAGCCTAGACCCCCAACATCTTGTGTCAATTTTTCGACCGATACCCAACACTTAGGGCTTTTTTGAACCCCTGTGGAAAACCCAGATCGATCCCAGGCCGATTTACCGGCCTCGGCGCGGGGTTGCGCTGAAAGGTGCGCCAGAGTGCGCATCAGCGCCCCTTCTAGGTATCGTCATGGCCCTACATCACTTTTCATCAAGGGCGTGATTCTCCAGAAGCGACTTTGCTCATTGTATGTGTCGATTTTGATCACGCCTCCCTCGGAGCGGGTGCGTTTTCCGAGAGCGATCGGTCTCGCACCATCAGCGAGGGGCCTCGACGGTTGGCGCGAAATCGGCTGCTTTCTCCGCGGCGAGAACGCGTGGGAGTTGTCTCGCGGGGCGTGCGCTCCTATTGATCCGCGCAATGCCTCCTCCGTATCAGCGCCAGGTCTTCGTCTGTACGAATCGCCGTCCCGATGGCTCTCCGCGCGGCTGCTGTGCCTCGAAGGGCGGGGAGGATCTCAAGCTCGCCCTGAAGAAGGAGATGGACGCTCAGGACGTGAAGGGGACGCGCATCAACGGCGCGGGGTGTCTCGACGCCTGCGAGCGGGGGATGTCGATCGTCGTCTACCCCGAGCAGGTCTGGTACGGGCCGGTGACGTTGAGTGACGTGAAGGAGATCGTCTCGAGCCACCTCAAGGAGGGCCAGGTGGTGGAGCGGCTCCGCATGAAGCTGCCGATCGAGCGCAAGAAGGACTGACCCGAACGCGACATCATCGTCATGGGCGACCGAGGGTCTTGGCGTGGGGTCAAGGGCGGTTGAGGCTCGGCACTGGCGATGCACGGGGCGCGGCCATGATGCGAACGTCACTGAGCGTTTTCTCTGCGATCCTGCTCCTCGCGGCGGTGAGCACCCAGAGCTGCGGGCCCACCCGCGACGACTGCTACGACCCCTTTGCCCCGCACTGTGTGGGCGACACACTCCTCTCCTATCGTCCCCCGACGCTCGAGTCGTGCGGCTACACGACGAGGACCACCTGTGTGCTTGGGTGCTCGAAGAATGCGTGCCTCACGACGTCGCTCGACGGTGGAGCCGCGTTCCCAGTCGCCTTCGCCGGCAGCTTCGATAATCGGCGCGGGTGGACCCAGGCCGTCGTCTTGGCGGAGCGGAAGCCGGCGGTCGACAAGCCCTCCTGGGAGGACGTGCTTCAGCAGGGCGTGGTCGTGATCGTCGAGACCCCGCTGGGCTTCGACGGGACGCGCGCCGTCGAGGGTGGGCTCTTCAATGGCGGCTCGAGGGTGACGCTCGTGAAGGGGCGTGGCGATGCAGGTGCCCCAGAGCTCGTCGACGTCGCAACCGCGGGAACGATCAACCTGACGACGACCGGGCACTACCTGGGCGCCAAGAGCTGGGGCTCCTTCAGCGTCACCTTCGACGACGGTGGCTCCCTTGCGGGGCGGTTCGACAACGCGCCCTACCAGGGGGAATACGACGGTGGCTTCTGACGACCCCGCCCTGACGTCGACGCGATGACTACACCCCGGTTCGGGCGGACTGCCGTACAGTTGGGGCATGATCCCAACGACTCGATCGGCCGCGCCTCGCTCGAAGGTCTGCGCGGTCCTCCTCTGCGCGCTCGCGGTCTCGTGCGGTCCAGCCTCGTCGGAGCTTGACGGAGGCTCCTCGGGAGGCACTGCGGCGGGAGGCGGACGCGCAGGCGGCGCTACTGGAGGCAACGGCGGAGGCTCGACGTGCACGGGAGGCTTGAGCCTCTGCGCGGGCGAGTGTCGGAACCTGCTGACTGATCCTGGCTTCTGTGGAGGCTGCACGAACTCGTGCGAGGCCGGTGAGCTCTGCGTCGATGGCTTCTGTCGTCGCCAGTCGACCGGCGGGGGCGCGGCGGGCGGTGGAACGGTGACGGGCGGCGGAACGGTGACGGGCGGTGGAACGGTCGCTGGCGGTGGCTCCGTCGCGGGTGGGAGCGCTGGTGGTGCCGCGGGCGTCTGCGGCAACGGCGTCGTGCAGGTCGGAGAGCAGTGCGACGACGGCAACATGATCGCGACCGACGGCTGTGCTGGGTGCCAGATCTCCCTCGGCTACGTCTGCACGGGCGCTCCGAGCCGGTGCACCACGACCACCTTCCGCATCAACAACGGCACCACCTTCCCCCTCATCTCGGCGGTGATCGACGGGGTCGAGCGCAT
>JBPOIJ010000093.1:0-2921 GCA_052034585.1 Myxococcota bacterium | reverse complement strand
CGGTCAAGTTCAACTGGTCGAAGGGGGCCGCTCCGGCGTTTCTGCCGTCGAAGACCTATTCCTTTCGCTTTGGGTTCAAGGCGTCCGCGGGGGCGGTGATCACCTCGACCGCGCCGTGTCAGCTCAGCGTGGTGGGAACGGGCTCGTGGGCGACGAGTCCGAGCTGCGTGGTGAGCAACACCTCCGGCCCTGCCCAGGTTTCCCTCACGACCCCGCCCAACACCGAGGTCCGATTCGACGAGCTCGAACTCACGCCGCTCAACCCGCGCGATTCGTTCACTCACGATGACTACTGCCTTGGTCCTGGAATCACCTCCTCCTGGGACGCGGCGAGCCTGTCGTGGAAGGTCACGAGCGTTCCCCAGTGGCCCACCAAGCTCCCGATCGGGATGGAGACCGCCAGCAGTGTCGCTCCGGACTGCACGATGGCGCGCCTGACGGCCAGAAGGTGGTACCTCGATCAGCTCGCTGGGAAGACGACCGAGACGCTGCGTTCAGCAGGTCGAGAGGTGGCGCCGCGCTTCGACTTCTTCGCGAACAGCAAGAAGCCCATCAAGGGCGCCAGCTGGTTCATGAGCGAGAATGGGGGTGACTGGCGAATCTTCGAGGCCGTGGGCCGACCTGGCGTCTACCCGGCCACCACCGTGTTCGAGGGGGCTGCCCCGATTCCCAACAGCCAGCTCATCACCTCGGCGTTTCACTTCCGGCACCTCCACGATCTCCGCGGTGCCAGCTCGAGCCGTCCGATCATGCATCGCTACGGAATGAGCGCGACCATCAACGACGGAGGCCTCCACCTCGACTACGACAACCCAGACACGATGCTGCTCGATCTCGCGCAGACCGCCGCGTTCGGAGGCGGGCTTGGCTACGATTCCTCGCTGTTCGCGTTTTCGGCGCAGAATGACGTGCTCGATGGCGGAAGAGTGTTCTGTGAGACCAGCGCGGGAAACTGTCTTGGGGTCGTCGATGCGAGGCGGAATTCCTATCGCGATCGGCTCCGCCCGTTCTTCGACACGTTCATCAACAAGAACCCGAGTCTCTTCACCTGCAAGCGGTTCCACGCCGACATCCTCATGCGGCTGAGCGAGGACAACTACGTCGCCACGGAGCAGGTGGCCGTGTTCAACGAGCTCACCGCGCGCGGCTACCTGGTGGACGTGACCACGAACCTCACCAGCGCCGAGGTCTATCGATCGAAGATCGTCGTGCTCGACCGGGTCGCGCGCCTCTCGGAGGCGGAGGCGGGGACGCTGATGGGCTTCAAGGGCGCAGGCGGAGCAGTGATCGCGACCCAGTGGGCGAACCAGTACTTCGCGCAGGGCTCCACGGGCGCGAAATACCCTCCCGGCTTCCGCGACGAGCTCGGTCGGCGGCGTGATGCCTTCGTCTCCCTGTGGCCGCTGCGGTCGCAAGACGGGGTCTCGCCACAAGCGCCACTCTCTGCGACGAAGCCAGTCGAGTGCAGCAATGGGACGGCGCCGTGCTTCTGGTACGTGGAGGGCGACCTTCCGGGAGCCGCCTTCGCCGAGAAGGTGGCCGATCTCGCGTCGTCACGACTGGGCTATGGCTCTCCGTTCACCACCCTCACGCCTGCCCAGTCGGCGCGGCTCCGAGTGGCAGCGTGGACACCGAACGGAGGCTTGGGACCGCAGACGGCCTCTCTCACGGTGCACGTCCTCAACTACGACGTGGCGCGCGGGTACTGGCTGCCATCGGCGCCGCCCGGGCAGAACTCGCCAGCGCTCACTCGCATTGCGCAGAGCTTCAAGGTGGCCGTTCGGGTTCCTCCGGCCTCGCCGGCTCCGACTCAAGCGCGGATCTACCGGGCCGAAGCGCCGCTCGCCGCTCCAGTCACGGTGCCGGTGGTGCTGCGGGCGGACGGACGAGTGGAGTTCGAGGTGCCGAACGGCATGGACATCTACCTGATCGCCGATCTGTTCTGAGGCGCCTTCACCGCTCCCGCAAACGCGACTCGATCGAATCGAGCCGATTCCGCAACAGCTCCCGATCTGCTCGATGCTCGGCGCGCCAGCCGACGATCGTCTCGCGGAGCAACATGACGGTGTCGGTCAACTCGTTCACCGCTGTCGAGACGCGCACCTCGGTCTCGATCGTGCGTTTGTGCACCGCAGTCAGATCGACTCGCATGTCGTCGGCGACGCGCTCGAGCCGTTCGTTCGTCGTATCGATCCGTTGATTCGTCGACCGGATCTCCGACGAGAGTCCGTCGCTCGTGTCACGCAGCTCATGTTTTCAGGCTCGCGTGCAGCGTCTTCATCTCAGATCCTTCATCCCCACCGACCCCTCCCCGCCGCCTTCCTCGTTCTCGTTCGACATGCCCACACCATGGCGCGAGAAGTACAGTCGCAGACCGCAACGTGGGTGCGCTGAGCTACCGGCCTCACGTCAGTAGGTGGGGTTCGAGCGAACGCCGAGCTCTTCGGCGCCGGTCTCGTAGCAGCCCACTGGGCCGTTGGTGGAAGACGCGGTTCGCGCCGGTTGCGCGTTTGTCGTGAGCCGGTAGTTCCCAGCTGAGACGTTCACGAACTGGGGACTCGACTCGATCGAATGGGCCTCTCGAACCGGGGCCGGCAGTGATCCCAAGGCCAACTGGAACTGGGCGAGCGTGCGGTTGGTGCCGTCGTTGAACCGCGCCGGCCCCGAGACGTCCCAATACAAGTTGTAGTCGAGACGGCTAAACGCCGCGAAGTACGCCGGGAACGTCGGCCCGTTCGAGAACCACAGCCACCCGGCCGCGCAATTTCCGTCCTTGAGATTGTTGTCGCGAAACGACCGCGTTCCCGACCAGGTGCTGACGTCGTCGAACATCACCGCGGCGCCTCCCGGAGTCCCGCCGCTGACGAAGGTGTTGTGAAAGACGTTCCACGCCTGCCAGTCACCGCCCACCGTGCCGCTGT
>JBPOIJ010000102.1:0-38756 GCA_052034585.1 Myxococcota bacterium | reverse complement strand
CGGAGGCTCGGTCGGCGGAGGCTCGGGCGGCGGAGGCTCGGTCGCCGGTGGCTCGGTCGCCGGTGGCTCGACCACCAACAACCCCGACAACGTGAGCGCGGCGACCTCGATCATCTTCTCGCGCGACTACGAGACGTCGAACGCCGCTGACGTGCTCGACCAGACCAACATCGCGCGCGGCGCCTGGAACGCGACGTCGGGCTTCGGTCCGAGCGGCGGCTGGCGCTTCACCCCCGATCCCGTCAACGGCGTTCCGTCGGCTGGCAACGAAGACAGCGCAGGCTGGAACATGCCAGATCAGCAGACGTTCACCGTCGACAGCTACCACCTCGTGACGGTCAGCTTCATGCTTCGACTCTCCGGGCCGCTCCTCTCGGAGATCGCGCGCGGGGGCCCCTTCTGGGCTCACGTCAACAAGACCTTCGACTTCAAGTACTGGGACGCGGCTGGCACGGGCGAAGGGGGCCGCAACGGCGTTCACTTCGGACGAAACCCACCGCAGTTCTGGTTCTCGAGCGGCGGCGGAGGCCAGTTCCAGGCCATCGGCCCCGACTGGCGCACCCTCGCCGATCAATGGGTGTGGATCTGCTTCGTGGTCGACATGCGCAGCGCCAACCCCGCCCAGCGCACACTCGCTGCGTACTACAAGGCGCAGGGCCAGCCCGGCGTCACCCGCATGGGTCTCGTCGCCGAGAACAACCCGGTCCAGCCGCTCCAGCCCTACGCGGGCCGAGGCTTCCTCATGTTCTTCTCCCCGCTCTTTGGCTACTGGGACGACATGGTGGGCCGTGACACGCTCGCGGGCGCGCTGCAGCAGATGACCGTCGACCTCGATCGCGTCCGCATCGCCAACGGCTGGCCGACCGGCGCCGACGGCCCGCCCTTCTGATCTACCAGTCGGCCTCGAGCCCCTTGGTGAGGTCGCGCGCGAGCGCTCGGCTGTCGACGAGCCAGTTGAGCTGGTGGCGGCGATCGAAGTCTTCGCCCGACCAATTGGTCGAGCCCATCAGCACCTCGGCGCCGTCACGGACGATGAACTTCTGGTGGGAGATCTTCTTGGGATCGTCGAGGTGAACCTCCACGCCCATCGCCGACAACGTCGCCGCGGCCTTCTTGTTCGACTTGGTGATCGCTGGCGCGAAGGAGCCGTCGTTCTGCTCGAGCAGGAGCCGCACCTTCACCCCACGCTTGGCCGCATCGCCGAGCGCCGCGATGAGCTCCTTCGACTTCGGGTCGTTCGGGCTGGTCGACAGGTAGTACATCGAGGCGTCGAGGCTCGTCTTCGCGCCCTTCACCAGCGAGATGAGCCGATCGAAGTACGCCCCGTCGGTCAGCATCGTGACGTTGCCCGAGGTGATGGCCTTCGACTGGAGCTGGTTCGGCTTGGTGCGCACCGCGTTGAAGTAGTCGCCGAAGGCCTTCGCCAGCTCGCTCGACGCCACCCGCAGGCTCGTCTCGTTGTTCTTCCCGACCGAGGTGTTGGAGAGGTTGTGCGAGCCGGCGATGAGGCGCGTGCCGTCGACGCAGACGGCCTTCGCGTGGGTGACGACGCCCGAGCCGTCGGGGATCACCTCGATGCCGGCGGCTTTGAGGAGCTTCATCGTCTTCTGGTTTCGTGGCGCCGCGTCGCCGTGATCGGCCTCGATGAAGAGCCGAATCGGCATCGACGGGTGCTTCGTCTTCAGCTCGATGAGCTTGTCGACGATGGCCTTCGCCGAGCCGTCCTCGGAGAAGAAGGTGTACTGCATGACGTCGACCGACTTCTTCGCGCCGTCGAGCAGCTTCATCAGCTCGGGGAGATAGGCGCCGTCGGCCTCGAGCTTGGTGCGGGTGGTGACGAAGCCGCCGCTCCGGAGCGCGGCCGAGGTGCGATCGGCGAGGGAGCGCGATCGCGTCGAGCTGGTGGTGGCCGGACTGGAGGGCGCTGGTTTCGCGGTGGAGCGCGTCGCCGCCATCGTCTTGGAGATCGTTGGCATGCCGACCTCCTACTCGATCGACCTGCGTCGTGCCCGGCCCGCAGTTCCGCCGAGCCCGTTGGGTGACAGCTCAGAAGGCAACCGAGGCGCCGGCCCAAAGCCCAAGAGAGTGCACGACCTGGCTGCTCGAAGTGCGAACGGTGCCCCACGCGACGACGGTGTCACCTGGCTCTTCGAACCGGCCGAAGTCACAGCTGGCGCCGGGCCCGTGCTCCCTGAACGGATTGAGATCGGACTCGGTGCACCCGAAGACCTGGTCGACCCTCGCCGAGTACATCACGTCACGAAGCTCGAGCCGCAGCGCGAGGTGCTCGCCGAGCCCCACCCGCGCGCCGAGGCCGAACGTGCTCATGAAACGAGTGCCGGTGTCGCCGTAGCGCGCGGGAATGGGTTCTGGTGGCACACTCGCCGAGAGGGTGAGCGGCCGAAGCGAGTGACGGGTTCCACCGACGCCAGCGCCGAGGCTCACCAGGACGTCCACCGTGGCGCGAACGCGGTCTGAGACGGGGAGTTCGGTGGCAAGCGGCGCGAGCTCGACGCCCCCGAAGAGCCCCCACGTCCACAACGTCGAGCGGCTGCCCTGACCTCGACGCGCGACTTCGCGATCAGCTCGTCATTCAGCTTCGAGTTGGAGCTGCTCCAGTTCCGACCGCCGAAGACGACGATCGCGAATCGCTCCTGCGGCCGCCAGGCGACCTGCCCCATCGTTCCCACGTGCTCGCTGTCGAGGACGTTCAGCTGCGGCACGACGGGGTAGGCCGTCAGCTCGAACGAACCGCGAGGGGCCTGCGCGAGCGAGAGGGTCAGCGCGATCGCGAGCATCATGCGGCGCATACGACCAAGCCGGCGCGGGCACTGGCAAGGCCCTCCGCCGGTCGAACGTGATTCAGCTCATTAGCTGCAAACGGAATCAGCCGGGCGATCGCGCGCTCCGGCGGGGTGATGCTCGACTCAGTCTGCCGAGCCCTTCGCGACCTTCTTACCGTTGTAGTGGCCGCAGGCCGGGCAGATCCGGTGCGGCATCGTCGGCGCCGCGCAGTTCGAGCACTTGATCACCTGCACCGCGCTCTTGAGCTTGTTGTTGGCCGCGCGACGTCGATCTCGCCGCATCTTCGAAGTGCGCTTCTTGGGAACGCCCATGGCTTCGTCTTCCTTTCGACTTCGTCAGTTCTTCAACTTGATGTCCTTCAACTTCGCCAACCGGACATCGATCTCTTTCTTCGAGGAGTGACCGCAGTCCTTCTCGTTCAAGTCCTGTCCACAGGTGGAGCAGAGCCCTTTGCAGTCCTCCCGACACAGCACCGTCACCGGGAGGGCGAGCAATACCTGTTCCCGCACGATCGGGTCCAGATCGATCGTCTTTCCGTCGAACGGTTCGGCGTCGACCTCGTCCAGCTCGAAGCTCGCCGCCTCCTCGGCCTGCTCGTCGTCGTCCTTCTTCTGGCGGCGCCGCTTGCCCTTGACGGGGAGCGCCTCGTCTTCCTCCTCGTCCTCCTTCGGCTGCTCGCGAATCATCCGCAAGGCGAAGGAGACCGGGATCGTCAGCGCCACGTCCTTCGTGCAGCGGCGGCACGGGCAGCTCACCTCCGCCTCGAAGGAGCCCTTCACGTGCACCTGCCCGCTCACCTTGCGAAAGGAGACGTCGAGCGTGCCCGGCTTCACCAGCGTGAAGCCCTCGCTCTCGGCCAGCGCGCCTTCGAGCACCTTGCGCTCGAGCGGCTGACTCAGCTCGAGGCCCGGCTCCTGAATTTCCTCAATCTTGACCAGCATTTGCGCGCTCGGAGCCCGAAAGGGCGGCGTCATGTACATGCCGGGGAGACGGGAGTCAAACACCGCACTGACCGCCGGGAGTGAGGTGGTACGAAGCGCCCATGACGCCCAACCCCGCTCCCCCGAAGGCGCCTCCGAAGAAGGACGCGTCGACCCCGGCACTGCTCCTCGGCTTCATCGGCCTCTGTTGTTTTCCGCTGGGCCTCGTCGCGGCCGTGATCGCGATCACCGGCATCACCGCCGCGAAGAAGGAAGGCCGGCCAGTGCCTCCGTGGAGCATCGTCACCCTGGTGCTCACGGCGCTGAGCATGGTGCTCGCCGTCGCCGGGTGGATCCAGTCGTCTCGGCTCCAGGCGGAGAAGGAGGCGCGGGTCGGTGAAGCGAAGCAGAAGCTGGCCGGGAAGCTCGACGGCGACACGCTCGACGCCGACGCCGCCTGCGCGCTCGCCACCGTGTACTTCGAGAAGACGTTCGTCCCCAACGTGTCGTGTCCGGGGTCGTTCAAGGCCGGGCCCGTGAGCGTGCTGAGCGGGGTGAAGAGTCAAAACGGCACCCACACCGTCTGCTTCGCCAAGGCCCACCGCTGGTTCGTCTTCGCGACGCCCGGCGATGGGGTGTGTCCGACCGAGCCCCCTGCCCTGCCCAAGCCCAAGCCCGCGACCGAGGAGGCGTTCGAGGAGCAGGAAGAGACGCTCCGCACCGCCGAAGCGAACCGCGCCGCCAAGGGCCAGGTCGAGCGCTACCTCGAGAAGCTCGCCGCCGTGCAGCACCTCGTCGACACCGCCCAGCACGCCGAGAAGAAGTGCCCCACCTTCGAGAGCCTCACCAAGGCGAACCACGTCGACGCGGATCTGCTGCCGGGTGCGAGCGACGAGTTCACGCCGTGGGAGATCCTCTCCGACGACCACCACCGCGACATCCTCGACGCGAAGAAGAGCGACCTCGACCGGGCCAAGGCGATCACCGAGGCGCGGAGCCGGTCCGAGCTGCTCGCCGTGTTCTACGCGACCGACGCCAAGGCGCTCCCGATCGCCGCGAAGGACTCCTTCATCGGAGGCGAGTTCGATGGCTGGCTCTCGATCGTCGACGTGAACAAGAACGAGATCGTCTGCGACACGGCGCTCCACTTCGAGAGCAGCGAGCGCGTCGGCGGCGGGGTGAAGCTCAAGTTCGTCCCCGACAAGTCGGTGAAGAGCAAGGTGGAGGACGACTTCGAGAAGCAGTTCAAGGAAGCCGCCCGCGACAAGGCGAACCAGATGTCGGACTTCAAGCTCGCTCTCGGCCTGGGCCTGCTCGACTGATCCGCGCTGCGCGCACCGAGTTCTGCTAGACGAAAGGGGTGCGCCTTCTCCTCCGGCCGGTGGTGCTCGCCCTGATCACGATCTCGACGCTCGCCTGGGCGCAGGTCGCTCCCCGGAACGACGCGCTCACCAAGGGCCAGCAGCAGGTCGAAGAAGGTGACTTCGAAGAGGCAGTGAAGACGCTCGAGGCCGGCATCGACGCGCCCGATCTCACCGACGAGCAGCTCGCCGAGATGTACCGGCTCCTCGGGCTCGCCCACCTCTACCTGGGCAACGAGGACAAGGCGCGCGACGCGTTCGAGAAGCTCCTCCAGGCGCGGCCCGACTACGAGCTGCCCAAGGCGACCCCGCCGAAGATCCGAACGCTGTACGCGCGCATCAAGGACGACATTCGCAAGCGGCGGGTGCGGCCGGTGACGCTGACGGTGAACGGCGTGCCCGAGCAGGTGCCCGGCATGGCGGTGACGGTCGAGGCGCGCATCGACGACATGGCGCTGGGGGCGAAGGCCAAGCTCTTCTATCGGCGCTCGGGCGCGCAGAACTACAGCTCGACCGACTTCGGTCGCGACAAGACGGATCGCTCGATCTACCGCGCGGTGATCCCCGCCTTCGAGCTCCCGGAAGAGGCTGGCGGCTACGACCTCGAGTACTACGTGGAGGTCGCCGATGCCGCCCAGCGACGGCTCGCCGGTCGCGGAGACCCCTTCACCCCGCTCTCGTTCAAGGTCGCGCCGAAGACCGTGACCGAAGATCCCGAGAAGCCCAAGCCCTGGTACCAGAACCCCTGGGTGTGGGTGGGGATCGGCGCTGGCGCGGCGGCCGTGACGACCGGCGTGGTGATCTTCGCGACGCAGAAGCCGACTGGCACGCTGCCGATCACGATTCAGATCGAGGGGACGCCATGAGGTCTTGGTGGGCGCTCCTCGTCGCAGCCTTCGCAGCGTGTGGGCCCGAGCCGACCAGCCACGAGCCTGGCTTCGATCTCGAGCTCGTCGTGCAGCGCGGCCTGCTCGACACCATCTCGGCGTTCCAAGTGGCGCTGGTGACGAACATCTCGTCGGTCGAGAGCGGCGACTGCACGGTGATTCGGCAGAAGTGCATCAAGGATCAGGTGCCGACGAGCCGCTTCGTGCAGCTGAAGAACCCCCAGACCCAGAAGAACCAGCCGGCGCTCGTCTTCCCGATCAACCTGACGACCGGCATGCCCAACACGCAGGATCTCTCGCTGACCGAGGTTCCTCCTGGGCGTGACTATGGCCTGGTGATCGAAGCGATCTCGAAAGACGGGGTGCGCCTCGCTGGTTCGGAGTGCCAGTTCGTTCCCCAGCTCAGCGCCGGATCGAACCCGCGCGTGCTGATGAAGCTCCAGCAGTACAACCCGCCGAAGGCCTGCGACCCGCGCCTCGTTCCGTGACCGACCGTCAGTCGCGCATCGAGCGATAGAACCAGCGCTTCAACACCTCGGCGCTGAGCACGTACCCAAGCGCGATGACGGCGATCGCGACCGACACGCCCAACGACATCGGCACGAACCCGAGCAGGCCGCTGAGCGGAGCGAACGGAATCGCGAAGGCGATCGGCACCAGGACGAGCGTCGAGATCGAGAGGAAGCGGCCGGGCCGACTCGAGAAGAACGGCCGGCGCGTGCGCACCACGAGCGCCGCCAAGAGCTCGGTGAGCAGCGACTCCACGAACCAGCCGGTGCGGAACGACTCGGGCGTGGCGTGGAAGACCCAGAGCAGCGTGCCGAAGGTCGCGAGATCGAACACCGACGACAAGAGCCCGAACTCGCCCATGAAGCGCGCGATGAACCGCATGTCCCAGCGGCGCGGCTTGGCGACGAGCTCGGGGTCGACCGCGTCTCCGGCGATGCCCACCGCGGGAACGTCGGAGAGGAAGTTGTTGAGGAGGATCTGCCCGGCGGTCAGCGGGAGGAATGGCAGGAACAACGACGCGACGGCCATGCTCGCCATGTTCCCGAGGTTCGCGCTCATCGTCGTCAGCACGTACTTGAGGGTGTTGGCGAAGGTGCGGCGGCCCTCCTCGACACCGCGGCGGATCACGTCGAGCCCGCGCTCGAGCAAGACGAAGTCGGCGGCCGCGCGCGCCACGTCGACTGCCTGATCGACCGAGAGGCTCGTGTCGGCGGCGTGCATCGCCGGCGCGTCGTTCACTCCATCACCGAGGAAGCCCACGACGTGCCCCGTCTTCTTGAGCGCGAGGAGAATGCGCTCCTTCTGGTTCGGATCGACCTCGACGAAGAGATCGGTGCGCTCGGCCGACTGCCACAACGACTCGTCGTGGAGCTCGTCGAGCTGCGCTCCGGTGAGGCACCGCTCGGCCCTCAGCCCAACGAGGCGCGCGACGTGCTCGGCGACGAGCTTGCTGTCACCGGTGATGAGCTTCACCGAGACGCCCAACTTCCCGAGCGCAGCGATCGCCTCGGCCACGCCCTGCTTCGGCCGGTCGAGGAAGGTGAGGAAGCCGTCGAAGTGAAGATCGTGCTCCACCGAGCGATCGGTCGCCTCCGACGCATCGAGGTCGCGATGCGCGATCGCCAGCAGCCGCACACCCTCTCGATTCCACCCCTCGGCGCGTCGCTCGAGCTCGCTGCGGCGCTCCTTCGAGAGCGCGCACACGTCCAACACGTGCTGCACCGCGCCCTTGGTGACGAGCTGGAGCCGGTCGCCCTCGCGCGCCACGACGCTCACCCGCTTGCGCATGAAGTCGAAGGGCACCTCCGCCACCTTGACGAGCTTCGACAGGTCGGGCTTGCGGCGCTCGAGGATCGCGTCGTCGAGCCCACTCGGCAGGCCCGTCTCGAGGCCCGCGTTGATCGCCCCGAGCTCGAGGACTTGCTCCGACTCGACGCCCTGGTCGTCGAACGCACCTTCCAGCCGCACCACGCCTTCGGTGAGCGTGCCGGTCTTGTCGGTGCACAGCACGTCCATGCTGCCCAGGTCTTCGATGGCTGAGAGCCGCCGAACCAACACGCCCTGCTTCGCCATCGCCTCCGCCGCGCGAGCGAGGTTGACCGCGAGGATCGCCGGGAGCAACTCGGGCGACAGCCCCACCGCCAGCGCGATCGAGAAGAGCAAGGTCTCGACGAAGGGCCGGCCCTGGAGCGCGTGCGCCGCCAACACCAGGAGCACCATCACCAACATCGCGATGCTGAGCAGCAGCCCGAAGCGCTCGAGGCCCGACTCGAACTCGGTCTTGGGAGGTCGCAGCTCGAGCTTTCGAGCGATCGAGCCGAACTGGGTCGCCTGGCCGGTCGCGACGATCACGCAGCTCGCGGTGCCGCTCCGCACGTTGGTGCCGAGGAAGACGCAGTTCGTTCGTTTACTCAGCGGCGCGGTCGCCTCGACGACGCCCGGCCGCTTCTCGACGGGGAAGCTCTCACCCGTGAGCACCGCTTCGCTCAGGTGGCAGTCCGTCGCCTCGAGCAGGTAGCCGTCGGCCGGAACGACGCTGCCCGCCGCGAGCATCACGACGTCGCCAGGCACCAACTGCTCGAGCGGGAGCTGCACCGCGTGCCCGTCGCGCCAGACCTTCGCCTTCGTCTTCACCCGCGACTTGAGCGCCGCGACCGCTGCCTCGGCTCGATATTCGCGGCTGAAGCCGATCAGCACCGAGGCCACGACGATCACCAGCACGATCACCGCGTCGATCCACTCGCCCGTCAGCGCCGAGATCGCTGCCGCGAAGACGAGCAAGAGCAGCAACGGGCTCTTGAGCTGGTTCCACAACACCCGAAGCCGGGTCGCCGAGCGCTCGTCGCCAAGCGCGTTCGGCCCCACCTTCGCGAGCCGTGCCTCTGCCTCGACCGTCGACAGGCCCTTCACCGAGCTCGACAGCCGCCCCAGCACCTCGTCCGCAGGGCGCGTCCACACCTCGCCGATGGGCTCGAGGGCGTTCACGGCTCGAGGGTAAGGCAGCCCGAGCCCTTGGGAAGGGCTCAGCGTTTGATGCGAGACAACTTGCCGAGGAGGGCTTCGACGCGCTTCCGATCGGCCGCCGTCAACCCGATGAAGGACACGCCCATGCCGAGCTCCTTGGCGGTCACGATGTCGCCCTCGCAGACGATCGGCACCGCGTCACCGGGCAGCTCGAACTTGAGCGAGACCCGGCTCCCCACCGGCAGCGGAATGGTCTGGGCGAAGTAGGCCCCGCCGACGCTCAGGTTCGAGGCGCGCTGAAAGTAGAGCTCTCCGTCGCGCGACGCCTCGATCCACAGATCGACGGGCACGCGCTCTTCCTTCCGCTTCTCTCGTCCGGTCGCCATGCGCGTGCGGCTTATGCCACGGAGGGAGTTGGGTTAGGAAGCTCGCATGCCGCGCATCCTCATCGTCGAGGACGAACAGGACCTGGCCTCCCTGCTCGAATACAACCTCAAACAAGAGGGCTTCGAGACCGAGGTCGCGCGCACGGGCGCTGCCGGAGTGACTCGAACGAAGGCCTTCAAGCCCGATCTCATCCTCCTCGATCTGATGCTGCCCGACATCGGCGGCACCGAGGTCGCGCGCCTGATTCGCGAAGGAGAAGGTAAGCGCACGCCGATCATCATGGTGACGGCGCGCGGCGAGGAGTCCGATCGAGTCAAGGGCCTCGAGCTCGGCGCCGACGACTACGTGGTGAAGCCGTTCTCGGTGAAGGAGCTGATGCTCCGGATCCGCAACGTGCTCCGGCGCGACGGCGGCGAGGGCACCAAGGCCGCGTCGGCCACGAGCGGCGGCAAGCTCACCGCGCCCGACATCGTGCTCGACATCGAGCGGCACGAGGTCAGCGTGAAGAGCAAGCCCGTCGTCCTCACCGCGCTCGAGTTCAAGCTGCTCAAGTGCTTCCTCGAGCGCCCTGGGCGGGTGCAGACGCGAGAGACGCTCCTGTCCGACGTCTGGGGCATCGACGCCGAGATCACCACCCGCACCGTCGACACCCACATCAAGCGGCTGCGCGAGAAGCTCGGGCCCGCGGGCGACATCATCGAGACGATCCGCGGCGTCGGGTACAAGCTGATCGAGACATGACCACTCGCGCCAAGCACGATCTCCCCGAAGACGACGTCGCCGAGATGAGCCGCGATCTCGCGGTGCTCCGGGCGGTGATCGACGGCATGGCCGAGGGCGTGTGGGTGACGAGCGAAGACGGAACCGTCGTCGAGCACAACGACGCGCTCAAGGAACTGCTCTTCTCGGGCACCGCGATCGTCGGTCACAAGCCGAAGGAGATCGTGCCGAGCGAGGAGCTCCAGCTCGCGGTGCAGCGCGCCTGCAAGGAGAACGTGTCGAGCCAGCTCGAGATCCAGCTCGAGGGCGTGCGGCCGAGGGTGATCTCGGTGCACGTCTCTCCGCTCGCGCGCGAGCTGAACGGGAGCTCGGCCGTCTTCTTCGACGTCACCGAGCTGCGCCGCCTCGAGAAGGTTCGCAAGGACTTCGTCGCCAACGTGAGCCACGAGCTCCGCACCCCGGTGACGGCCATTCGGGGGTACGCCGAGACGCTGCTCTCGGGCGCGCTGGGGGACTCGGCGACCGCCACCAAGATGGTGGACATCATCCACCGGCAGTCCGAGCGGCTCTCCGAGCTCGTGGAAGACCTGCTCGAGCTCTCCCGCCTCGAGTCCAGGGAGCTGCAGCTCGCCGAGCGACCGGTCAACCTCGCCGACGCGGCGATGCGGGCGAGCGAAGCCGTTCGACCGAAGGCCCGCGCGCGCAACACCACCGTCGAGATCAGCATCTCGCCGACGCTCTTCGCCCTCTGCGATCAACGGGGGCTCGAGCAGGTGGTGCTCAACCTGGTGGACAACGCGGTGAAGTACTCGCCGCCGAACGGCCACGTGTGGATGAGCGCCCGCGAGATCGACGCCAAGGAACTCGAGCTGATCGTTCGCGACGACGGGCCCGGCATCGAGGCGCGCCACCTGCCCCGCATCTTCGAGCGGTTCTACCGCGTCGACAAAGGCCGCAGCCGCGACATGGGCGGCACCGGGCTGGGCCTCTCGATCGTCAAGCACCTGGTGAACGCGATGAAGGGCGAAGTGCGGGTCGAGAGCACGCCGGGTCAGGGCAGTACGTTCTTCGTCACCGTCCCCAAGGCGTCTGCCGAGGCCGTTCAGGCGGTCGCCCCACCGATCGGGTGACGGTCGACGAGTGAGGCAGCACGACACGGTCCGCACTCGACGATCGCGGGGCGCGACACAGATGGTACAGTCGAGGCCCCGATGCGCGTCGCGGTCCTGGCAGACATCCACGGAAACCTGCCGGCGTGCGAGGCGGTGCTCGACGACATCAAGCGGCAGAGCCCTGACGCGATCGTCGCGGCCGGAGATCTCTGCCTCCGCGGCGCCTGGCCCAAGGAGACCTTCGAGCTCGTCGACGACACCTGCGACGCGCTCTTGATGGGCAACACCGACTGCTACCTCGCGGGGAACTATCTCTCGGGGGCCTATCGCGAGAAGGATCACTGGAAGACCGAGCTCCTCTCCTGGACGCGGGACCAGCTCGGCGACGAGCGCACCAAGCGCCTCGGCCAGCTCGCCTTCTCGGTTCGCTATTCGCCACGAAAGGGGCACGATCTCTTCGTCGCGCACGCCAACCCGCGCAACCTCGAAGACTCGCTCGAGCCCACCCTCGACGACCACACCCTGCGCCGGCTCCTGGGGCACCTCGACGCCGCCGCCTTCGCCTTTGGGCACCTGCACTTTCCGTATCGGCGACGCCTGGGTCGAATGGTGATCGCCGACGTGGCGTCTGCGGGCATTCCGCGTGACGGCGATCTGCGGCCCGCCTGGGGCCTCTTCACCTGGACCCCGCGCGGCTGGCGAGTGCAGATCCGGCGCGTTCGGTACGCGGTGCGACGAGCGACCTCCGGGCTCCAGGAGCGCAAGGTGCCAGGCGCCTCACTGCTCATTCACAAGATGCTCGAGTGTCGGTATCGGCACCACGAGCTGATGGCGCAGGCCGCGCGACGGCACTCGGGTCTGCCGCCGTACCTCAAGCCGCCACCCGGGGCCCCCGCCTCGGTGAAGCCGCTCGGGGTCGCCGCGCCCGTTCTCCCACCACCGCCGGGCCTCGAGCCGCCACCACCCGGCCAGTCGACCCAAGCCGACGAGGCGGCCGACGAAGTGCTCGCGCGGCTTCCGTTCCCGATGCCGACCGACGTGCCTGCCGAGACGGAAGCCACCTCCGAGACCGAGACGAGCTCGACTGACAGCGGAGAGCACCCAGACGTGTTGGCCGACGAAGAGCCCATCGCCGACGAGCCGCCCACCGGCTCCTGAAGCGTCATCAGAATGTCGCCGATCGTTACCTCCTCGTGACCGGGCCGCCACCTGCACGTCGACGGTGATCGGTAGATCGCGCACGTGGCCACCATCCTGATCGTGGACGACGAGCTCGACCTGGCGAACCTGGTGCAGTTCAACATGCAGCAGGTCGGGCTCAACGCCTCGATCGCCCTCACCGGAGAGCAGGCCCTCGAGTCGGCGCGCACCAGCCGCCCCGACCTGATCGTGCTCGATCTCATGTTGCCCGATCTCTCTGGGCGCGAGGTGTGCCGGAAGCTCCGCGCCAACCCGGCGACCCGGGAGATCCCGATCATCATGCTCACCGCGCGCGGCGAAGAGGCCGATCGGGTGCAGGGCTTCGAAGTGGGCGTCGACGACTACGTCACCAAGCCGTTCTCGCCGCGCGAGCTCGTGCTCCGGGTGAAGGCCGTGCTGAGACGCGCGAGTGGAGAGGTCACCGAGCGGCTCACCGTGAAGGACCTCGCCCTCGATCTCGACGCCCACCGCGCCTTCGTCGCCGGGAAGGAGATCGAGCTCACCGCCCTCGAGTTCAAGCTGCTGCACCAGCTCATGGCGAAGCCCGGCAAGGTGCGCACGCGCGAGCAGCTCCTGGCTGACGTGTGGGGCATCACCAGCGCGCTCGAGACGCGCACCGTCGACACCCACGTCATGCGGCTTCGCGAGAAGCTCGGCAGCGCGCGCGATCGGCTCGAGACCGTTCGCGGCGTCGGCTACCGGCTCAACGACGTCTGACGCTACCCGCGGGCGACGAGCAGGGTTCGCCCGAAGACCTCCCGGAACAGCGCCGACTCATGCTCCACGTCCCACAGCTCGAGGTCGACCGCCTGCCGCGCCTTCACCTTGATCCACACGGTGCGCGCGCGCGAGGCGACGATGAGCTTCTGCACGGGCTGATGATGGCTGCGATCGAGCGCGTCGGCGACCCGCAACAAGGTGGCGCACTTGCGAATGATCCGCCGCTCGACGGTCGAGAACGGCGTCATCAGCTCGTGAGTGAGGTCCGGGTTGCTGCGCCGGTGGAAGCGGGCGATCGTCGCCACCATCAGGCGTTCGCGATCGGTGAGCCCCGGCAGGTCGACGTTCGAGATCAGATAGAAGGCGTGTTTGTGGTGGCGTTGGTAGTTCACCGCGTGCCCCACGTCGTGCAGCAGCGCGGCGACCTCGAGCCAGGGCCGCGCAGCCGCGGGCAGCTTGTGCACCACCGCGAGCGAGTCGAAGAGCGTGAGGGCGAGCTTCGCGACGTGGCGCCCGTGGGTCTCGCTGAACCCGAAGCGGCGGCCGACCGCGAGCGCGGCGTCGGCGAGATCGTGATCGCCTCCGCGGCGCTGCTGCTTGCGGACGAGATCGACGAGGATGCCCTCGCGGAGGCCCCGATCGACCGCGGTGACGTTCTGCACCTTGAGGTGCTTCATCACCGACTCGAGGATGACCGCCCCAGCCGTGATGATGTCGGCGCGACGAGGGTCGAAGCGCTTTCGGCGCTTCTCGAGATCCATGTCGGCGAGCGCCTCGACCGTGCGCGAGATCTCGAGCAGGGTCGCGTGGCCGACGCCCTCCGACCGAGCGTGGGCGACGATCGCGCCGATGGTGCCGCTCGAGCCCAGCGCGCTGCGCGGCAGCCCCACGATCGAATAGGGGATCGACTCCTCCATCAGCTCGCGCACGAAGGAGCGCATCAGGCCGAGCTGACGCCGAGGCACCTCGTCCTTCACCGCGAACAACTCGGTCAGCCGCACCGCGCCGACGTCGAGGCTCCAGAGATCCTTCGGGCGTTCTCCCAGCGCCGAGATGACCTCGGTGCTCCCGCCGCCGATGTCGATGCAGAGCGCGCGCGCCTCGTCGGGTTTTCCAGCCAGCACGCCGAGACAGATGAGCCGCGCTTCTTCGCGCCCGGAGACGACCTCGAGCGTCAGCCCCGCCTCGCGCTTCACCCGCCGAACGATCTCGTCGCGGTTCCTCGCTTCTCGCAGCGCGCTGGTGGCCACCGCGCGAACCCGGGCGCCATGCCGATCGCAGACCGAGGCGTACCGGCGCAAGGTCGCCACCAACCGGCCGGCGACGTCCTTCGGCATCACGCCCGTCTTGAAGAGGCCTTCGCCGGGCCTCACGGGATCGCGCTCGGTGTGCAGCGTCTCGAGCGACCCGTCTGGAAACGCGGTGGCGATCTCGAGTCGAACCGCGTTGGTGCCCACGTCGATCGCCGCCAGGACTTCACCGCTCGCGTCGCTCTTCCGTCGCACACCCATCGCGGCGGGGAACGTATCGCCAAGTCACCGCTGGAGCACGCTGTAGCAACCCGCCGCCGCGTGGGCCGGGTTGATCGTCCGTTTGCGGTCCTTCGAAGCCGTGCCAGAAAGAGGGTGAGGATCTCCCGATGGTCGACTCTTCCGACCGGCACCTGTTCATCAACCGCGAGCTGTCGTGGCTGGCCTTCAACGAGCGCGTGCTGGCCGAGGCGCGCCACGCGACGCTGCCCATCCACGAGCGCATCAAGTTCGTCTCGATCGTCTCGAGCAACCTCGACGAGTTCTTCATGGTGCGCGTCGCGGGCCTCAAGCAGCAGGCCTTGGGTGGCGTCGCCGAACTCCCTGCCGATGGCATGATCCCGCAGGAGCAGCTCACCGCGATCAGCGAGCGCACCCACCAGATGGTCGCGGAGCAGTACCGGGTCTGGGCGAAGGAGCTCGTTCCACTGCTCTCGGCGAACGGGCTCCACCTCCTCACCCGCGAGACGCTGAGCCCCGAGCAGAAGGCGGCGGCGAAGCAGCTGTTTCAGACTCAGGTCTTCCCTGCCCTCACCCCGCTCGCGGTCGATCCAGGCCACCCCTTCCCTCACCTCCGCAACAAGTCGCTCAACCTGGTGATGGTGGTGCGACGCGGTGATCGGCGGAGAAAGAAGGAAGCCAGCGAGTCGTCGATGGCCGTCGTGCAGGTGCCCTCGGTGCTCCCGCGGCTCGTCACCATGCCGTCGGCGAGCGGCTCGGCGTTTCTCCTCCTCGAGGAGCTCATCTCGATGCACGCGAACGAGCTCTTCCCGGGGTTCGCCGTCGAGCAGTCGTGCGCCTTCCGCCTGACCCGCAACTGGGACATCGACGTCGACGAAGAAGAGTCGATCGATCTGCTCGCCTCGATTCAGCAGGAACTGCGGCGGCGCGATCGTGGCGCGGCAGTGCGGCTCGAGCTCGACGACTCGGCCTCGCCGGCGATCGAGTCGCTCCTCGTCAACGCGCTCAAGCTCTCGGCCTCCGACGTCTACCGGGTCCAAGGCCCGCTGCAGCTGTCCGATCTCACCGCCGTCTCCGACACCGACCCCCGGCCCGAGAACCGCGTCGAGCCGCTGGTGCCGACCCAGCCGGCCTTCATGAAGGAAGAGTCGATCTTCACCGCGATCAGCCAGAAGGATCTGGTCGTTCACCACCCGTACGAGTCCTTCGATCCGGTGGTGCGGCTCCTCGAAGAAGCGGCCGACGACCCGAACGTGCTGGCGATCAAACAGACGCTCTACCGAACCACCGGTGACAGCCCGATCGGTCGCTCGCTGGTGCGCGCCTCCGAGAACGGCAAACAGGTCGCGGTGCTGGTCGAGCTGAAGGCGCGCCTCGACGAAGCCAACAACATCGCCTGGGCGCGGCGCATGGAGGACAACGGCGTGCACGTCGTCTACGGCCTCATGGGCCTCAAGACGCACTGCAAGGTGACGCTCGTCGTGCGTCGAGAAGGCAGTGGCATTCGCCGCTACGTCCACCTCGGCACCGGCAACTACAACCCTGCCACGGCGCGCGCCTACACCGACGTCTCCCTCTTCACGGCCCGCACCGAGATCGCCGACGACGTCACCGCCCTCTTCAACCTGCTCACCGGCTACTCGACCCAGCCCAACTGGAAGCGGCTCGCCGTCGCGCCCAACACGCTCCAGACCAAGGTGCTCGAGCTCATCGAGCGGGAAGCGAACAAGGCGCGCAAGGGTGAGCCCGCTCGCATCCAGGCGAAGATGAACGCGCTGGTCGACCCGACGACGATTCGCGCGCTCTATGCAGCGAGCCAGGCCGGCGTCGAGATCGACCTCCTCGTGCGCGGCATCTGCTGCCTGCGGCCCGGAGTCCCCGGGGTCAGCGAGCGCATTCGGGTGATCTCGATCGTCGATCGGTTCCTCGAGCACGCGCGGGTCTTCGCCTTCGGCACCGGCGCCACGACCGACGTCTTCATCTCGTCAGCCGACTGGATGCCCCGGAACTTCCATCGCCGGGTCGAGGTGATGGCGCCCGTCGAGGACCCGGCCCTCAAAGCGAGGCTGCTCGAAGAGGTGATCGCGCTCGCGCTCAAGGACAACGTGAAGGCCCGGCAGCTCCAACCCGACGGCACCTACGCCCCGCGCCCGCTCACCCTCGACGGGCAGACGATTCGCAGCCAGATGACGCTCCTCGAGCTGGTGAAGCGTCACGTGCCCACCACCGCCGAGCCGGTGCTGCGTCACGTCGGGTCGCCCGTCGAGAAGGCCGAACCCCGCGCGACCCCAGGCACCCTCACCGTTGCCTGATCGCCAGGTTGATGGCATCGACTCAGGTGCTGGGGCCGTTTAGACTTGTCGCAACGCAGCACAAAGGAGTCAGCCATGGGTGGCCTTCGCGGTTGGGAAATTCTGCTGATCGTCGTCGTGATCGTGCTCCTCTTCGGAGCCTCACGGCTGCCGCAGCTCGGCTCGTCCATCGGTTCCTTCGTCAAGAACCTGAAGAAGGGCCTGTCGGGCGAGGCCGAAGCCGAAGAGAAGAAGCTCGCCGACTCGAGCGGGCAGCAGGTGCAGCCGTCGAACGACAAAGCTGCCCAGAAACAGGGCTGAGCGTCACTTCAGCTCAGCGTCGATCGCCTCGCCCACTGCCTTCGCCCACTTCTTGATGCGCCGCGCCTCGGGTGGATCGTACCCGTCTGTCCCACCCGTCACCTTGTCGATCGCCGTCTTCGCGTCCTTCGCGTTGCCGTCCTTGAGCTCCGTCTCCGCGAGGTAGAGCCAGCCGCGCAGGTGCTCCGGGTGCTTCTCGAGCACCGACTTGAGCTCGGTGCGGGACTTGCCCAGATCGCGCTTTGGCCAGGGCAGCTCCCAGTAGTACCGGCCCTTCGCGTTCGCGCAGCCCATGCGATCGAAGGCGCCGTCCAGCTTGCGCGCCTTGTCGAGCTCGTCGTTGAACTTGCCCTCGAGGCCCTCGCCGAGCGCCTTCAAGATGCCGACCGCCTGTGAGTAGGCGCCGATGTTGAGCGCCACGTAGTAGTGGCCCTGCATGCCGTCGCCCTTCGCCTTCACCGCGCGCTCGGCGAACGTCCACCCTTCCTTCGCGACCTGCTTGCGCAGCTTCATGTCGGACGCGCCATCGGCGACCCACCAGCGCAGCCGGCCAGCCCGCCAGAGGATCTCATAGTCCTCGGGGAACGCCTTGAGGCCTTCCGTCACCGCCTCGTCCATCGCCTTGAGCGACGCGGCGTCGTCTCGCGTCTTCCAGAGCTCATCGAACTTCGCCGTCACGTCGCCCGCCGAAGCCGGCTGAGCGAACGCGGAGAACGAGCACACCAACGCCACGAAGAGGAGTCGCATGGGCGCGCATGCTCGGCGAGATCTCGTCGAAAATGGAAACCGCGATGGCCGGTCGTGGCGCATCGCGGCATGGGTGCTGGAGTCGTCTGTCATGGCCGGGCTGACGCCGAGCCACCAGGAAACTTCACGCCGCTGCGTTGAGCTCGGCGCCCTCGTCGTTGGCGGAGTACGACTCGAGGTAGCGGGCGAGGAAGTGCTTGGTCTTCAGCTCCACCTGGCGCACTCGCTCGCGGCTCACGCCCCAGCGCTCGCCCAGCTCTTCGAGGGTGCGCGGTTTGTCTTGGGTCAGCCGCTCCTGGAGAATGTCCCAGCCGAGATCGCCCAAACGCCGACGCACTCTTTGCAGCGCGGCCGCGACCTCCTCGTCCTGCTCGAGCCGGAGGAAGGTGAGATCGGGCGTCGGGCCGGCGTCTTCCAACCGCTCGAGGTAGGTGGAGTCCGACTCGTCGTCGAGCGGCGTGTCGAGGGAGAAGTCGCTCATCGAGAGCCGCTCCGCCTCGCCGCCACGAACCTGGCTGCGGTTGTCCTTCAAGTATCGGGTGATGTAGGCGCGAATCCACCAGACGGCGTAGGTCGCGAAGCGCACGTTCTTCTTCGAGTCGAAGTGCTCGATCGCCTTCATCAGCCCGACGTTGCCTTCTTGGATCAGATCGTCGAGCCGAGCGCCGTTGCGGCCGGCGAACTTCTTCGCGACCGCGACCACGAAGGGCAGGTTGCTCACCGCGAGCAGCCGCCGGGCCGACTCGTCACCCTTGCGAACGCGACGCGAGAGCTCGTACTCGTCCTCTCGGGTCAGCTGCTTGTGACCACCCATGCTGCGCATGTAGTGGGACAGGCCGTCGGTGCTCGTGCGGGGGTGCATCGTGTCCTCCTCGGCCCTGAACGTGCTCTGTTCAGGTTCGAGCAGCAGATGCTCCGACCACACTTCCGTTTCGAAAAAGGGCATGACTTCGCCTCCCCATGTGACCGGTGACCGGCGCTGGGTGGCTCACAGCAAGGCTGGGGCCGCGGGAACCCGTCACCGTTTTGGTGGAATCTCGAAGAGATGGCGGGTCATTCCCAGATCTTGCCGGGGTTCATCGTGACCGCTGGGTCGCAAAGCACCTTGAGCGCCTTCTGAAAGGCCCTCAGTGGCTCTGGTTGTTCGATCGACAAGAAGCGCTTCTTCGACAGCCCGATGCCGTGCTCGCCCGAGATCGTCCCGCCGAGGTCGACGGTCGCTTCCATCATCTCCGCCAGCACCGCCTCGACCTTCGGCCAGTCGGCGTGGGTCCGGTAGAGCACGTTGGAGTGGAGGTTCCCGTCTCCAGCATGGCCGTAGGTGGCGACGGTGAGCCCGTGCCTGGCGCCAGCCGCCTTGAAGCGCTCGATCGCCTCGGGGACCTTCGAGCGCGGCACCACGATGTCTTCGGAGATCTTCTTTCCCGCGATCGTGCGGAGCGCCGGGGAGACTTCCTTGCGAACGCTCCAGATCCGCGCCCGCTGTGACTCGTCCTGGGCGACGAGGGCCTCGAGGGACCTCCAGCTCGCGCATTGATCGACCAACATCTCGAGCTCGGAGAGCACGCCTCGATCGTCGTTCCCGTCGAGCTCGGCGATCACCACGGCGCCGGCCTCCGGGGGCACCGGGAGGCCCTTTCCCGAGATCGCCTGAAGCGCCACTTCATCGAGCAGCTCGAGCGTGCGCGGCCACAGCCCGCTGGTGAGCACCGAGGTGATCGCGCGCGCGGCGTCGGCGACCGTCTTGAAGGGAACGAGCGCGGTGCGAACGATGCGCGGCCTGGGGATCAGCTTGAGGGTGATCTCGGTCGCGACGCCGAGCGTCCCCTCGGAGCCCACGAAGAGCGAAGTGAGATCGTACCCCGCGACGCCCTTGCTGGTGCGTCGGCCGACGCGCAGCACCTGGCCGGTCGGCAACACCCACTCGAGGCCGAGCACGTAGTCGCGGGTGACGCCGTACTTGAGCGCGCGAGGGCCGCCGGCGTTCTCCGCCACGTTTCCACCGATCGTGCAGGTGTCGCTCGAGTTCGGATCGGGGGGGTAGAAGAGGCCCAGGTTCGCGGCTGCCTCGTCGAGGCGGGCAGTGACGACCCCGGGCTGCGCGACGATGAGGAGATCCTCGGCGTTCACCTCGAGGATCTGATTCATCTTCTCGAGAGACAGCGCGACGCCACCCTCGACCGGCAGGCTCCCACCGCTCTTCCCGGTTCGGGCGCCCACGGGCGTGATGGGAATGGCGAGGGCCGCAGCGAGCTCGACGGCGCGGGCGACCTGCGCGGTGTTCGCCGGCTTCACCAACAGCTGCGGCGAGAAGGTGCCCGAGTCGGACTCGTCACGCGAATAGGGAACGAGCTTCGCGGCGTCGGTGTGGAGCTCGAGGCGCCCTGAGAACGAAGCGTCGAGCCGGCGGAGGTAGGCCACCAACTTCTCGAGCGGCACCGTCACGGCCGCTTCCTCAGCCGCGCCCAGAGCTCGGCACGCAGGGCCTTCTCCTTCAGCACGCCCTCGTACGCCTCGGCGTGGGTGACCGCGTCACACTGTTCGCCGCCGCGGAGCCGCAGGCAGCTCTGCTCCGCTTCCAAGATGCAGGCGGCGCCTTGGGAACCGAGCTCGGTCATCAAGGCTCGAACGACCTGCCGGGCGAGCTCTTCCTGGAGGATCAGCCGGTGCGCGTAGAGATCGACGAGCGCGGCGAGACGGCCGAAGCCGATGACGTTCGTGCCAGGCACGTAGGCGACGTGCGCACGGCCGGCGAAGGGCAAGAGGTGGTGCGGGCACATCGACCGAAACCAGAGATCGCTCACCACCACCAGCTCGCGATCGCTCGGGCTCGAGACGGGAAAGCGCTCGGCGAGCACCTGCTTCGCGCTCTGCCGGTAGCCGTCGAGAAACTCGTCCGCCCAGGCCTCCGTCACCCGGCCAGGCGTCTCGGCGAGGTTGGGATCGGAGGGGTCGACGCCAGCCGCACGGAGAAAGTCCGCGATCGCCCGCTTCATCGCAGGCCGGTTCGGGACCGAAGTGGGCTTTCGGCGCGCGCTCACTGTCGATAGGTGACGCAGTACTCGGGGGTCTCCCACAGCTTGAGCTCGAGGAGGCCCGGCACCAGGGGCTCGAGCCGCTCCCACATCCACACCACCAGGTTCTCGGCGGTCGGGTTCGGGACGATGTCGTTCAAGTAGTAGTGATCGACCTGGGTGAGCACCTTGTCCCAGACGGTCTTCTTCACCTCGTCGAAGTCGCGAATCATTCCGTCCTTGGGAGACGGCCGGCCCTGGAGCACGACGTGGAGCACGTAGTTGTGCCCGTGGAGCCGCTTGCAGGGGCCGTCGTAGAACGGCAGCTGGTGCGCAGCGCTGAAGTGGAACTCGACTGACAACGACATCTGCATGGAGAGCCTCTAACTCGTTCGCGGCGGCCTTCGCTACTCCCGCGCGAACGGGCAGTCCCTGACCACTGCTCCTCAGAAGAAACGAATGGGCTCGGTCCTGGTGAGCTTCTCCACAGGCGCATCGACCTCGATCTCGTCGGTCGGAATGAACGCCGGGCGATCGATGCAGAGAAAGCTCTGCTCGACGTCGGTGACGTTCTCGTAGCGGTGGGGGAACCCGCGCGGCCAGGTGTGAGCGACTCCTGGAATCGCCGGCTGCCCTTGGAGGAGCAGCCCGTCGCCGAGCACGAGCTCCGACTCGTCGAGGTGGTGGTGCACGTGGGTCGGGAGCACCGTCTTCGGGAAGATGCGCTCGCGGTAGACGCCGCACTCCTTGGTCTCGAACACCACGTCGACGAGGCCGAAGGCCTTCTTCTCGGTCGCCATCGCGAAGTCGGCGCGGGTGCGGTGGATCTCCAGCGTCGGCACCGCGGCGCCCGAGAGCGCGACGAGCTTGGAGAGCCGCACGTCGACGCGCTCCACGTGCGGCCTGGGCACGTCTTGGCTCGGAGGCGCGAGCAGCCACGCCGCCACCGCTTCTGCCGCGCTCTCGAGCAGACGGAACCGGCCCGCGACCAAGATGAAGCGGAGCTCGCCGAGGATCCTCGAGTAGTCGACGGTGCTGGTGAGCTTTCCCTGCCTCGCGGCCGCCCGGGTGTCGAAGTGGAGCGTCACGTCGAGCTCGACCGGCTGCGGCGTGTTCCGTTCGAAGTCGAAGAGCCCGACGATGCAGTCGAAGCGCATGCCGCGCAGCGAGAGGCGATCCAGTGGAGTCGTCATGCGACGCTCAACCCTCCGTCGACGCGAAGCACCTGTCCAGTGACGTACGGCGCCTGGGCGAGCGACACCACCGCGAGCGCGACGTCCTCGGGCGAGCCTTCACGCTTGAGCGGCACCCGCTCGAGGATCTCGCTGCGCTGCGCCGCCGTCGTCTCCTTCGCCATCGCCACCGGCCCGGGCGCCACCGCGTTGACCCGAACCGCCGGTCCCAGCTCGAGCGCGAGCGATCGGGTGACCTGCTCGAGCCCCGCCTTGGCCGCGAGGTAGTGAGAGAAGAAGTGCGTCGAGGTGTAGGCGTGGGTGACGGCCATGTCGGTGATGTTGATGACACAGCCCTGCTTCGAGGCACGCAGCGGGGCGAGCAACCCCTGGGTGAGGAAGTACGGCGCGAGCACGTTCACCGTCCACATCCGCTCGAAGTCCGCCGGAGTGACGGCCTCGAAGTCCTTGTGCTCGTAGGCGGCAGCGCTGTTCACCAGCAACGTGAGCGAGGGGTGGCTCTTCGCGACTCGAGCCGCGAGCGCCTGTACTGCGGTCACGTCGGAGAGATCGGCCTGCTCCACCGACGCCTGGCGACCGAGCTGTCGAACCTGCGTCGCGACCTCGGCCGCCGCGTCGATCGAGCGGTTCGCGTGGAGGACGAGATCGTACCCAGCCTTCGCGAGCGCGAGCGCGATCGCCCGACCCACTCGAACGCCTGAACCAGTGACGAGCGCCAGCGCCATGCCCGCTGCTCGTAACCCGCTCGCCAGTGCTTGGCTACCCGCTCAGGCCTTCACGAGCTTCAGGTTGAAGGTCGGCGTCTTCATCGCGCCCATCAACCGGATCCACAGCAACAGCCACGCCTCGGTGCCGCGCGCGGTGGTGACGTCGCCGAGATCGATGATCTCCTCGTTCGTCCACCCGAACTGCTCGAGTACCCCGCGCACCTTCGCCTTCGCCTGGGCGTCGTTGCCCGAGAGGAAGGTCTGGTGGGTGTCCTTCAGCTGACGCGGCGTCACCATCACCGAGCAGTTCATCGTGTTGAGCGCCTTCACCACCTGCGCCTTGGGGAACTTCCGCTGGATCTGCTCGGCCATCGAGTCGGTGTTCGAGACGAGGAGCGAGGGCGGCATGCCCTTGGAGAAGTCGAGCGGGTTCGAAACGTCGACCAGCACCTTGCCCGAGAGGTTCGCCTCTCCCGCGAGCTCGAGCGCCGCCATCGTCGCGTCACCCTTGGTGCAGTTGAAGACGAGCTCTCCGAAGGCCGCGGCATCGGCGAAGGTGCCCACCGAGGCCTTGCTGCCCGCCTTCTTCGCCCAGGCGAGCGCCTTCTCGTTGGTGGCCGAGCGTGAGCCCATCTTCACCTCGTGACCGAGCTCGGCCAGCTTCGAGCCGATCGTCTCACCGACCATTCCAGTTCCCAGCACCGCGATCTTCAAGGTTCCCCTCCGAGTGGAAGGCGCACCCTATCGATGCGCTCGGCGCCACGCCGCGATTTCCGCTCGCACGTTCGGTCAGGGCCAGGTGCCCGCCTGGCTCGGTTTGATCCCTCGCTCGGCGACGAGGAGCCGCCCGCCTTCCTCCCGGACCTCGAAGCACGCGACCTCGGCGCCCTTGGGGAAGAAGCCTCGACCATCGCGCACGTCGAAGACCCAGGCGTGGAGCGGACAGAAGAGATGAAAGCCGTCGAGATCGCCTTGGCTCAGCTCACCGCCGCGGTGCGGGCAGCGATCGTCGACCGCGTAGACCCGCCCTTGAATTCGCACGAGCGCGAGGGTCGACGTGCCGACGGTGACGCGCTGCTTCCCTCCCTCGGCCACCAGCGAGGAGGGCCCGACGTCGACGAAGCCGTTCACTTCACGGCCGCGGAGATCGCCTTGAACGCCGGCCCGCCAGCCTTGCCGAGCGCGTCGAAGAGCACGGTCTCGACGGTGGTGAGCAGGCCTCCAGCGTTGCGGCAGAGCTCGAAGCCCACCCGCTCGTCCGCGTCGGCTCGCGACGTCACCGCATCGACCGCGACGTAGGGCGTGAGGTTCGCCTCCACCATCGCGCGCGTCGTCTGAAAGACGCAGATGTGGGTCTCCATGCCGGTGAGGAGGACCGTCGAGCGGCCCTGGAGGCGCGCCTTCGCCTCGGGCACGAAGGCCGAGAACTCGATCTTCTCGATCGGCTTGAAGTCGGGGATCTTGTCGGAGAGCACCTTGAGCGTCGGGCCCAGGCCCTTCGGGTACTGCTCGGTGACGACGATCGGCATGCCCAGCGCTTTGGCGCCTTCGATCGCGGCGAGCGTCCGGTTCAGCACCCGCTCGAGCTTCGGCGGCTGCATCTGGGCAGCGAGGCGATCTTGAATGTCGATGATCAGGAGCGCGGCTGCGCCGGGGTTGAAGCGGTGCATGATTCAACTCGACTAGCACGCTTCACAGAGGAGTGCCCAAGGAGGGATTCGAACCCTCACGCCTCGCGGCGCCAGCCCCTCAAGCTGGTGTGTCTACCAATTCCACCACCTGGGCAATTCACTTGTCGTGTCCTGCGCGGACGGCCCTCTACCAGAAACTCTGACCGCGCGAGGAAAAATTCAGGGTCGGAAAGCCGATCAGGGCGCCTTGTCGGGCACCTTGTTCGCCGGGACCGCGTCGATGGCCTTGGGCGCGTCGGTTCCAGGCGTCGGAGCCGGCGGCGCCGTGGGATCGCCCTGGTTGACGGTGTCCGTCTTGGTCGCGTCCGTCTTGGCGGCCTCTTCCTTCGCCTTGGCGTCCGCCTCGGCCTTGGCCTTGTCGGCTTCCTCGTGCTGCTTGGTGACGAGGGACGACTTCGAGACGGCCGAGGTGCGCAGGCCGACGAGCGAGAGGCCGAGGGAGGTGACGAAGAAGGCCACCGCGCAAACGGCGGTCACCTTGCCGAGGAAGGTCACGGCTCCACGGCCACCGAAGGCCGAGGTCGCCGCGCCGCCGCCGAGGGCTGCGCCCATGCCTGCGTCCTTCCCGGGCTGCAGGAGGATCACGAAGATCATGAAGACACAGAGGAGGACGTGGATCGTGGTGAAGAAGACCAACATGGGAGGCGCGGCTTAGGTCGGGTTTCCCCGAACTGCAAGTGGCTGTGGAGGTGAAACGGTGAGGCGTGGTTGCCCGGGGAGTGGAGCGGTGCCAGACGGTCGACATGCGTTTGCCGATCGTGATCGCCGTCCTCTCGACGCTCTCGGTCGCAGGCTGCGGTTGCGGTGGCGCGGCCTGCGGCGGCGCACTCTCGCTCGGGTGCGCTCCCGGGCTGATCTGCGTCGCGCTGAGCGATGGGATCTGTCGCCAGGAGTGTCCTCGCGTCTGTGCTGCTCCGTGCCCAGGCGGGGCCCAGTGCGGTAGCGGAGAGTGCAGTTGTCTGAGGGACGCAAACGGAACCGCCTTCTGTGGCCGGTGGTCGACCTTTCCGCTCGCCGATGGGGGCGCGCAGCCGGCCAACCAACACGAGTGTTTCTGACGCACGACACGGCTCCGGCGGACCTCGCTCCGCAGCCTCGATCTTCGAAGGTGGCTGTCTGGAGGACTGGCGGGGCTGTGGCCCGTGCTCGGCCGGTGCCTAGACCGCCTTGGCCTTCACGATCGCAGCGAAGTCGGCCGCCTTGAGGCTCGCGCCGCCCACCAGCGCGCCATCGATGTCGGGCTGAGCGAGCAGCTCGGCCGCGTTGTCGGCCTTCACCGAGCCGCCGTACTGAATGCGCACCTTCGCGGCCGTCTCGGCACCCCAGAGCGACGTGAGCAGCGACCGAATGTGTGCGTGAACCTCCTGCGCCTGCCGCGAGGTGGCCGTCTTCCCGGTGCCGATCGCCCAGACCGGCTCGTAGGCGATGACGAAGCTCGCGCCGACGTCGGCCTTGAAGCCATCGAGGCAGCCCTTCACCTGGGTGGAGACGACCTCCAGGGTGCGGTTCGCTTCGCGCTCGGCGAGGGTCTCTCCGACGCACACGATCGGGAGCATGCCGGCCTTCAGCACCGCGCCGATCTTCCGGTTCACGCCCGCGTCGGTCTCCTGGAAGAACTGGCGCCGCTCGGAGTGCCCGAGGATCACCCAGCTGCAGCCGGCGTCCTTCAGCATCGGCGCCGCGATCTCCCCGGTGAAGGCGCCGCTCGCTTCGGCGTGGCAGTTCTGACCGGCGACCTGAACGTTCGAGTCCTCGAGCGCCTTGGCGACCGGGTGGAGCGCGGGGAACGTCGGCGCCACCGCGATGTCCACGTGCCGCACCATCGAGACCAGGCCGCGGAGCTCGCGCGCGAGGGCGAGCGACTCCGTGACCGTCTTGTTCATCTTCCAGTTGCCCGCGATGAAGCAGCGCCGAGTCGTCATGTCGTTCACTCCAGTGCTGCGATGCCGGGCAACTTGATGCCTTCGAGGAGCTCGAGCGAGGCGCCGCCGCCGGTCGAGACGTGCGAGAGCTTCGAGGCGTACCCGAGCTCGTTCACCGCCGCCGCCGAGTCACCGCCCCCCACGACCGTGAGCGCTTGGGAGTTCATCGCCATCGCCGCGGCGACCGACTTGGTGCCCTCGGCGAACTTGGCGACCTCGAACAAGCCCATCGGCCCGTTCCAGAGCACCGTCTTGGCGGCCTTGATGTGCTGGGTGAACATCGCGCGCGACTTCGAGCCGATGTCGAGGCCCATCTTGTCCGCGGGGATGTTGCGATCGGCGACGTCGATCGCCTCGCTCTTCTCATCCGGCGAACTGCCGACGACGTGATCGATCGGCAGCACCAGCTCGACGCCGTGCTGCTTGGCGACCTCGAGGAGCCTCGACGCCAGCGGCACCTTGTCCTCTTCGACGCGGCTCTTCCCGACGCTCGCGCCCTGCGCCTTGAGGAAGGTGTAGGCCATCGCGCCGCCGATGAGCATCGCGTTGCACTTCGGCAGCAGGTTCTCGATCACCTTGATCTTGTCCGAGACCTTGGCGCCGCCGAGGATCACCACGAACGGCTTCTCGGGGTTCTTCACCACCTTGCCGAGCTTCTCGATCTCCTTGCGCATCAGGAAGCCGGCGCAGCGCTCCTTCACGAAGGGCGCCATGCCCGCGGTGGACGCGTGAGCGCGGTGCGCGGTGCCGAAGGCGTCGTTGCAGTACACGTCGGCGAAGCTGGCGAGCTCGCGCGCGAAGGCCTCGTCGTTGGCCTCTTCCTGTTTGTGGAAGCGCAGGTTCTCGAGCATCAGCACCTGGCCGGGCTCGAGGTCCTTCGCCATCTTCCCGACGCCCTCGCCGACGCAGTCGTCGGCCATCAACACCTCGTGCGGCTTGCCGAGCAGCTCGGCGAGGCGCTTGGCGGCCGGCAGCAGCGAGAGCTTCTTGTCCGGGCCCTTGGGACGGCCGAGGTGAGAGGCGAGCACGACCTTGCCTCCCAGCTCGAGCGCCTTGCGAATGGTGGGGAGCGCTTCCCGAATGCGGGTGTCGTCGGTGACGCGCTGCTGATCATCGAGCGGGACGTTGAAGTCGACCCGAATGAAGACGCGCTTGCCCTGCAGAGTCAGCTCGTCGAGGTACTTGACCGCCATGGTGCTCCCCTTCCCGGATCACTTCGTGGTGGCGAGGAACTTCGCGACGTCGACCATGCGCTGCGAGTAGCCCCACTCGTTGTCGTACCAGGCGAAGACCTTGAGGAAGGTGCCGTCGATGAGCTGGGTCTGGGTCGAGTCGAAGATCGAGGAGTGCGGGTTGTCGTTGTAGTCGATGCTGACGGTCGGCTCGGTGTCGTACATGAGCACGCCCTTCATCGGGCCGTCGGCGGCGGCCTTCATCGCCTTGTGCACCTCGTCGACGGTGGTCGACTTCTTGAGCAAGCAGGTGAGATCGACGAGCGAGACGTTCGGGGTCGGCACGCGAATCGCCGCGCCGTTGAGCTTGCCCTTGAGCTCGGGAATGACTTCGCCGATCGCCTTCGCCGCGCCGGTCGAGGTGGGGATCATCGAGAGCGCCGCCGCCCGAGCGCGCCGCGGGTCCTCGTGCACGAGATCGAGGATGCGCTGATCATTCGTGTACGAGTGAATGGTGGTCATCAGGCCGCGCTCGATGCCGAAGGTGTCGTTGAGCACCTTGGCGACCGGGGCGAGGCAGTTGGTGGTGCACGAGGCGTTGGAGATCGTGTGGTGCTTCGACGCGTCGTACTTGGTGTGGTTGATGCCGTAGGCGAGGGTGAAGTCGACGCCCTTGCCGGGCGCGCTGATCAGCACCTTCTTGGCGCCGGCCTGGAGGTGCAGCACCGCCTTCTCCTGCGAGGTGTACTTGCCGGTGCACTCGATCACCACGTCGACGCCGAGCTCCTTCCACGGCAGCTTGGAGGCGTCTTTCTCGGCGGTGACGCGGTAGCTCTTCCCGTCGATGGTGAGGCTGTTCTCGGAGTGGCTGACGGTGCCCGGCCAGTTGCGGTGCACCGAGTCGTACTTGAAGAGGTGCGCCAGCGTGGCCGGCTTGTCGAGGTCGTTGATGGCGACGATCTCGACGTCCGACTCCTTGCGGGACAGCGCCGAGCGCAAAACCATGCGGCCGATGCGGCCGAACCCGTTGATCGCGAACTTGATGGCCATGACGTGCTCCTTCGGTGTGAGAAGTTGCGGTCCGTTTAGGTGTCGAAGGTGGGCGAGTCAACGCGAGTTCCCAGCGTGATGAGGCCGCGCGATGGGAGGGAACAGGGCGACGAGGTTTCGCTTGAACGGCGCAGTCGACGCCACCACAGTGCCGACCATGAACCGTCTCGTGCTGGTGCTCGTCGCAGCCTCCGCGTGTGGAACCCCGAGTACCGTTGATGGAGGAACAGCCGGTGGAACGACCGCTGGCGGCGCGTCGGGCGGTGCAACGAGTGGAGGCTCGGCTGGCGGCGCGTCGGGCGGAGCGACGAGTGGAGGCTCGGCCGGTGGCGCGTCGGGCGGAGGAGCGACGAGTGGAGGCTCCGCTGCCGGAGGGAGTGCCGTCGACCTCTCCGTCACCCTGGGTGAGCTCTGCGACCCAACGCTCGCGCAGAACTTCCTCGTCAACTGCCGCATGGAACCACTGAACGCCTTCAGCGCGAGTCGGTGCCTCACGGGCCGCTGGGCCGACGGCGGAATGCTGACGGTCGCCGACGGACGCACGCTGCTCGAACAAGGTGTCGCCGAGGCCTGCAGTCAGTTCGGCGCCCGACGGCTGAGGTGCATTGCTCCCGTCATTCCGCTCTGCCCGGGCGTTCGCGCTGACGGCGGGGCGATCGCGGGTGAGCGACTGGTGCAAGACGCCATCACCGCCTGCGACGCGCAGCTCGGCTCGAGGTTCGGCATTGCCTGCTTGCAGGCGTGCGAAAACGCGCTCACGACCTGCCAGACGGCCTGCAATCGAACCGTCGTCGACGTCTGCGCCCCTTGCAGCTGGACCTGCGGTGCGGAGTTCACCCGGTGCGTTCGGCCGTGTCTCCTTCTCCCGGACGCTGGCTTTCCGGACGCGGGCTGACGCGGGCGGACTGGCCGACGGGGTCGCAACGACGGCACGAAGCCGCGCTCAGACGTGGCGACGCGGACGTCGGAAGAGCGCCAGCGCCAACCAGAGCGCGAAGCCCGAGACGGACGAGCACCCGCCTCCAGTGAACGCGAACTTGTGAGGGATCGGTGCCGTTCCTCCAGCCATCCCTCCCGCGTCCCCGCCGCCGACCGGAGCCCCGCCAGCAGCCCCACCAGCCGCCGATCCTCCGCCCGCGGTGCCTCCGGCGGATGATCCACCACCCGACGATCCACCACCCGACGAGCCACCACCGACCGATCCACCGGCTGCGTTGCCACCACCGGCCGCGCCACCACCCGTGCCTGCGTCAGGCTCGACGAAGACGCCTCCGTCCGTGCCGCCGTCAGCAGTGAAGAGGAGCAGCCGCCGGTAGATCTCGTTCCTCGTCGCGCGATCGGTGATCGACTCGAGCGGGAAGCCGAAGAGCGCAGTGTGGCCCGGCACTCCGGAGGCCGCCGCTGCACCAGACGCATACGACGCGAGCCGCTGCCCTGCCGCCACGGGCGCCACCACGTCGAGCGATCCTCCATCTTCGTTCCCGACGTCGTAGGTCCCCTGCGTTCCATCATCGAGCGACCACGACAGCCCGGTGAGCGGCCCGACTCCCGAGAGCGAGCGCCCGGCCGTCCCCGTCCCCATCGTCGCGTTGAAATCCCCGAGGAGGCCAGCGTTCGCGCCCGCCTCTCCACTGAAGATCACCCGCGTGCCCATTTGCACCGCCGACCGCAGCGCCGCCACCGACGCCGCCGACGGAGCCGCCGCCCCCTTCTTCCCTCGCCCCGCGATCCAGCTCACCACGGGATACGTGGACAACGTGATCGCTCCCGCCTCGACGACGTCATCGGTCGCGCTGTCGAAGCCGAAGGGAATCGCGTCGAGCGCCTCCCCATGCACCCGCACGTACGAGCCATCATTGATCCGCCGTGGATACAGCCGAGTCACCGTGCCGAGGTTGTAGCGAGCTGCGAAGGTCTCGAGCTGGGCCTGCGCCGCCTCGGTGCGATCGAACCCATTGACGATCACCGCCACGACCTGGCCGACGCGCGCGCCGACGACCGCCGAGGGCATGCTCTCTCCGGCGGCATTCACCGCGGCGACCCGGAAATACTTCGCCCGGTTCGCCGGCAGCGCCGTCTGGTAGCTCGTCATCACCGTCTCGACGCCTTCGTCCCAGCCGAGCCCGTCGTCGCTCGCGTACACCCGGTAGCGCTGCGCGGGATCACCACGCACACCCTGCGAGTCCGTCGGAGACGCCGCCCAGCTCACCTCCACCTGCCCGTTCATCACGTTGCGCGCGCGGAGCTGCACCGGCGGCTCGGGGGGATACGCCTGCACGCCCGCATCGGTCGCGGCGAAGTACTTGATGATGCCCTGCATGAGCGCGCGCGCGGCGACGTAGCGAAAGTCGGGCTCCTTGAGCCGCGCCGCATCGGTGGGCTGATCGTGAAACGCGACCTCCATCAGCACGCCGGGGAACTCGCCGTTGTTGGCCGGGTTCACCTCTCCGAAGTTCGCGCAGCGAACGCCGAAGTCGCGCCAGGTGGGCTCGTTGAAGCCGGCGTCCTGGCGCAGGTCGTTGATCAGCTCCGAGCGCAGCGCCTCGGCGAGCTCGCGGCTCCCG
Source organism: Myxococcota bacterium (assembly GCA_052034585.1). Taxonomy (GTDB): domain Bacteria; phylum Myxococcota; class Myxococcia; order Myxococcales; family Myxococcaceae; genus Xiheimicrobium. The sequence goes on along the minus strand of JBPOIJ010000102.1, from coordinate 7,509 downwards.
GTGACGCCCGCGTAGTTGGTGGGGAACGAGCAGGTGTTCACGTCGAGCGTGCCGTAGACGTAGGTCTGGGTGCCGCGCACGGTGGTGTTGGTCGCTCCGAGCGCGTTGGTGTGCCAGGCGAGGTAGACGGCGGGCTCGTTCGACTCGTGGATCCACGCGGCGAAGCGGGGGCGCGTGCCGACGTCGTCGGTGCGATCGCGCGAGGGGGCGGTGCCGTTCGGAGCGAAGACGGCCTCGGGCGCGCCGGCCCACTGCGCCTGGTAGCGAGAGGACTCCTCGAAGCGCGGCCGTCCACTCACTCCGCCGCCGCGATCGATGAGCCCCATGCCGCCGCCGAACTTCACCGCGTCGAGCGAGACGTTCGCGTTCGCGTGGGTGTTGGTGGAGTCGTTCTGCGCCACCACCTGCGCGACGCCGCCCGCCTTGAAATAGAACGTGCCGAGCGGGACCCAGGTGTTCCCGTGGCGCTGCTGGTTGACGCGGAAGCTCGTCTCGCCGCCGGCGTGGCGGACGAGGAAGTGCGCGTCGGTCACTCGCGCGCTGAACGGTGAGTAGGTGATCGACACTTCGTAGAAGCCGTCGCGCGGCAGCTGCGCGGTCCAGGTCGCGCTGGCGGTGACGCCGGAGTTGGAGATCACCATCAGCCGGTTCGTGCCGCCGGCGAACGGGTTGAAGCCGCCGTCCATCGGGAACGAGGGCCGGCCCCAGGAGAAGGTCGAGCCGCTGTTCGAGAAGCCGCTGCCCGTCTCCACGTAGCCGGGGTCTGCGTTGTCGACGAGGACCAAGTCGGGGTTCGGGTCGCTCTCGCGCATCGTGTACACGCGCGCGCCGGCGTTCTGGAGCATCGGCACCAGCCACTGGTGCACCGTCTCGGTGGAGACGAGATCTTCGACGATGTCGTGGGTGTTGCCGCGCTGGGTGATCCAGCTGAAGGAGCCTCCGCCGACGTCGGTGTAGGTGAAGCCGTGACCGGCGGAGAGGTAGACCGATTTCCCCGAGAGCACCCCGGTGTTGGTGAAGCGGCCCGCCGGCGCACCACCGAGCCGCGGCACCATGACTTCACGGCGCACGAGCGGGGGATCGCTCGGAGTCCACGGCGTCTCCCAGCTCTTCGGAGGCACCGGCGACGGCGTCGGCGTGCCGGGCTTTTCGAGACCGCAGTCGTCCAACCAGCTCGCGGGCGTCTGGGTGAGGACCAGCATCAACGAGAGCGAGAGCACGGTGCTCGTCTACCGGAGGCAACGCCCGAGCGCCACGGCGTCAGGCTGGAGTCTCGTCGAGCAGGGCGAGAAGTGCACCGCAACCCCGAAGTGCTTCGATGAACTCGTGCCAGGACTTTTCCGCCGCGAACACCTCGGCGGCTGGGAAGGCCGCGGCAAGCTCGGCGTTGTGCCGATCGCCCACGCACTCTGCGAGTTCGCCATCTTTGGGTTGCTTGACTTCATCGAGAAGCTTGCGATCGGCCCGCCACGCATCGATCAGCGCCAGGTGCGTCTGCTTGTTGTGGCGCTCCTTGCAGAACCGAACCAGTGAGGGACTCGCTTGATAGAGCCACGCCTCGATCGAGTAGCAGGGAGACATCGCAAAGAGCCTACTGAGTCGCTCGTTCGCCTCCTGATCGGAGAGCGGAACGAACTTCGGGGTCACCCGCGGAGTCGTGAGCGTCAGCTTGACCGCGGCCCGGAGGTGAGTCTCGAACTTGGCTCGGTTCTCACTCGTTTTTCGCTTCGACCACGCTGTATCCGTGTCGAAGTGGAGCACGACGAACCGGCCCTGCTCGAGTTCGTTCGCGATCGTACGAACGAGCGCGATCTTCTCGGGGCTGGAGTGGCGCTGCTTCCAGGCGTTCGCACGAAGGGCGTTCGCCGAGAGGTCGCCCTCGGCGAGGGGCCGGAGCTCGAGGCGCCGAGTGTCGAGGGTCGGCTTCAAGAGTTTCGCGGCGGCAGTCATCAGCAACCGAAGCGTGGGCTGCGCTTGCTTTCCTGAGTCTTCGGAGAGGAGCAGGAACCTCGCGGTCACCAGAACCCCTTCGCGATGAGGATCTCTGAGACGGTTTGAATGCCCGTCTCGTATGCGCTGAAGAACTCCTTGGCTTCGTCCTCGGTCGGGTTGCGCCACACCAGGTCACCACGCCCCGTCGCGCGCTCGCAGAGGACGAAGCCGTGCTGAACGTCGGAGACCGATTCGAACTTCAGATAGTCGAGAAGCAGTGGGTTCTGGCTCGTGAGAAAGGCCTGCCGTTCGCCGATCTCCTCGATGCAGGCGCGAATCCACTCGTGGTGAAGGCCATTCACCAGTTCGTCGGCAATCACGATGTCCGGGCACGCGTCGCTCATCGCGAAGAAGGCGAGCAGCCGCTTCTCTCCGTACGAGAGGCTGGCGTGGCTGAATGCGTCCTGGCCAGCCCGAAACGCAAACCGCAACTTGTAGTACTTGCTTTCCACGACGCCGCCCGTCGTCTTGGTGTCGACGTCGACGCGGCACTGCGCGGAGTCATAGCCCATGACTGAAGCTGCCCGGCTCAGGAATTCAGCGTGGAAGTAGGGCCCCACTTCCGCGTCGAGTTGAACGGTGACCTCATGGAAGCTGACTGGGAGGCCGTGCAACATGCTGTTTTCGGTCAGCGAGCCCTTCTTCCGCGTCTGCGAGAACGCAAGAAGCTCGTTGAGGTATTCGAGCGATTCGTCCAGGCGGCGAGTATCGGGTGGGAACCAGAAAAAGCGCATCATGAGGGGATTGGAACGCGTCTCGAGTTCTCGAACGAGCCCACGCAAAGGGAACTCGGCTCCCACCAGAGGCATCGTTTTCCCATCCATTTCGAGCCCCCGGTCGCTGAGCACCGCGGAAAAACGCCCCTCGTCGAAGGCGGCGTCGAATCGTTCGACGATGGTGAAGTCTCGCGAGCGGCTTGGGTCGAGGCTCCTCCTCGGGATCACCTCTGTCTCGCGGCGCAAGACCTGAGCACCGTCTCTCACCACCTGACGGGTGTGCATCTCATCCTGAGGTACCCGAAAGAGCCTCATGGAGTCAGCGAGAAGATTGAGCAGCGTCGTTTTTCCCGCTGCGTTCTTGCCGAGCACGACGTTGATGCCTGGCCGAAACGTGAGCGTCGTGGGACGAACGTTTCTGAACGAACGAACCTCGAACTCGCTGAGGTGCTTCATGCCTCAACCGCACCACAGGCCCCCAGGGCGAGCAAGAAGTCTGCACCACCACCTACTGTGGACTTCGCGAAGCGCCGCAGCCGGTTTTTCGACCACCAACGCGGCACTTCGATCCTCGGAACGGCTCGTTGATCGCCCGCACGGGGGATTCCAAACTTCGGACCGGCTCGTTGCTCCCCGACACGGGGAATTCCGAACCTCGGAGCGGCGAATTGCCCGCCCAACGCGGCGTTCCGAACTTCAGAACGACGATTGCGCCACCCGACGCGGCGTTCCGATCCGCAGAACGACGATTGGGCCGCCCAACGCACCTTTGGTACGGTCCGCGCGTCCACTTCTTGGGAGGGAAAACACCATGGCGAACTTCATCGACGGCTTCAGTCCGCAACATCACCTGGGAGCGGGCGAGCAGCTCAAGCGGTACTTCAACCCGACCAACCACGCGGTGGTCGCCGCCGAGATGAAGGCGTACCTCGGCCTGTACGCGAAGTACGCGGCGAAGCAGAAGGCGGTCGACTCCGCCGAAGCGAAGGAGGCGAAGGCGCGGGAGGCGCTCGGCGAGGCCGACACCGTGCGCGACGACGCCGTCCTCTCGCTCGATCTCGCGCTCATCAACGACGGGGCGAGCAAGCAGAACTCGTTCAAGCAGTTCGGAGCGCCGGCGCCCTCGGCCTTCGTGACGCTCGCCGTCGAGAAGGAGTCGGCCGCCGTCAAAGCGCTCGTCGCCAAGGTGATGAAGTCGAAGAGCGCGTCGAAGCCCGTGCTCGCGGCAGCGAAGGCGCTCGCGGCGGCGAACGCGCGGGTGGCTCCGAAAGAAGCGGCGCTCAAGGCCGCGGTCGCAGGATCGACGAACGCACGAATCGATCGGAATGCGATCGATCGCCCGCTCCGTCGCGCGCTCTCGGTGCTCAAGCTGCGCGCGCGGTTGGCCGAGACCGCAGGCGCGAGTGGCCTCTATGCCGAGCTCTTCGCCACCGAGGCTGCGCCCAAGCCGCAGAAGGAAGAGCCGCTCCCGGACGCGGCGCCGACGCCTCCGGCGCTCTGAGCAGCTCACTCCGCGTCGAAGCCGATGCCTCCGCAGGCAGGGCAGTAGAACCGCAGCGGCTGGGTGTTCATCACCAGGTAGACCTCACCGACCGCGCTCGCGAGCTCGAGCGTTCCCTGCCCCGAGCACCGCGCGCAGGTCCGCGCGGCGGGCGGACGGATCGGGAGCAAGCCTTGGAGCTCCGGGCGACGCTCCGCGGCGATCAGCAGGTGGGTGAGCCGCTCGGGTCCGGTCACTCGCTGGCGCACCCCATCCTCCCGCTCCGACCAGATCGCTCCGTCTCGCGCGAGGAACGCATCGAACCCGATCGAGCCCCACAGCGGCAGGCCTTCCTTCGAGCAGAGCCGCTCCGCCGCGTCGGGCCCGAGCGTGATGCGAATGAACGTCTCGAGCTCCGCGCCCGCGATCACGCCGGCTTCATCCGCGCGTCGAGCCAGAACACCGCCGCCAACGCCGCGTTCACCGGCAGCGCCAGCGCGATCAAGTTCCAGTTCGCCTGATCGAACATCGGGGACACCTTCACCACGATGCCGAGCACCGTCGTCGCCGTGAGGATCGTCCACGTCCACTTGAGCAGCGGCTTCGCCCGCCGCGCGCCCCACATGAGCATCACGCCGAAGGGCAGCGCTCCGAAGGTGATCGGGCTGATGAGGAACAGGTTCTCGTTCCGATGCGCGACGGTGTGGTTGGTGAAGAGGCCCACGATGAAGAGGAACACGCCCAGGCTGCCCCACGAGAGCCCGAGCAGCACGTTGATGAGCCCGAGCAGCACCCGCGGCAGCCGCTTGCCCGTTCGCCCCCAATGCCCGAGGCCGAGCGCGAGCCCTCCGAGCGCAGCCGAGAACGCGAGGATCGCGGGGATGAAGTTCGGCGGTTCCTCGGGCGGCGGAGTGCGATCGGACTTGTAGAAGTTCCACTGCGTCTTCACCGCCGGCACCACCGTGCCATCGGGCCGCTTCACCTGCAGCGCGCTCAGGTGCTTCTCCAGCTCGTCGGGAAGAAACGCCGCCTGCTTGAACGTCGCCCGCCCGTCGAGCTCGTCGTTCTGCAGGTAGTCGAGGATGAGGCTCATCGGCACGTTCACCCGCGAGTACCGCCGCGTCAGCTCACGCAGCGTCAGCTTCGACGGCTGCTGCTCGTACTCGAGCAGCTGCCCACCGAACGCCGCGTCGACGAGATCGCGCGGCCGCGTCGAGCAGTTGTCGTTGTAGTGGTGGTACAGGTACACCCGGTTCTCCGGGAGCACGTTGTTGCCGAGCGCCTTCGCGAGCTTCTCGGCCTGCTCGGGCAAGAGGTTGAGCTCCTGGATGCGGACGTCGCGCTTGAGGAATTGGTACAGCCGATAGGTGCCGCTGATCGAATCGTCGGCGACCCAGAACTCGAGGCGGCCCTGCACGAAGCGGTGCACGAAGCCCTCGTCGAAGCTGAACATGCCGTAGTTGTAGAGTCGGCCGTGGTTGAGCTTCGTGTCCTCCACCACCAGCGCGGTGTGGCCCCACCACTCGGTGAGCGTGTCGCCCGGGCTGAACGTCACCAACGAGACGCGCACGTCCTCGGGCCGGCTCTGCCCCGTCATCCACGGTGGGAGCGATTGGCCGACGACGACCGCGAGCAGAAGACCGTACATTTCGACGCCCTTACCACGGAAGATGGACCACCCAACGGCACGCTGGTTGCTCAGACGGCTCTGAAATCGAAAGGAACCCCTGTGACATCTCGACCATTCCACGCCGTCGTCGCCCTCGCCTTCGCCGCGTGCCCAGCCTCGAACGAGGTGGAGAAGTTGCCCGTCCGCGCCGCCTGTACCCTCAACTCCGACTGCAACGAGGGGCTGGTGTGCCTCTTCGAGCGCTGCCACGCGGAGTGCACCAAGGACGGAGACTGCGTTCGCCCCACCGTCTGCAGGCCGCTCCAGTCGTACAAGGGGAGCGGCGCGGGGGTCTGCCTGCTCCCCGAAGAAGTGCGTTGCGTCGGAGGGAACGACAACGAATGCCTCGGGAGTCTGGCGTGCGGGCCGGACAAGACCTGTCGCAGCCGGTGCAGCGCGGGCTGTCCCAAGAAGCAGGTGTGCTCCGACGACTGGTGTGCCGATTCGAACGAGCTGGTGGACGGGGGGCTGCCGGAGATCGCTCCCTCGAGCGCGTGCCAGATTCCCAGTGACTGCCCGGGCGATCTCACCTGCCGCGCGGGGTTCTGCGCTCCGCAGTGCCGCCTCAACAAGGACTGTCCCAGCGGAGAGTCGTGCAACGAACGCGGGGTCTGCATCGGCCAGGGCATCGCGCTTCCGCCCGGAGTGACGCCGCCGAACGGGTTTGGTGCGACGTGCGTCACCAACAGCACCTGCACCCCACTGTCGAGCGTGTTGTCGTGTCTGCCCTCGGGCCGCTGCGGCGTGGAGTGCCTGGTGGAGAGCGACTGCAACACCGCGCTCGGCCAGTGCTGCTCCGAGAACCGGTGTGTGAGTGGGAGGGCCTGCGTGCCCGACGCGGGCGTCGGCGCGCCAGACGGCGGTGGCTGCCGCTTCGATGCCGACTGCCCGCAGAAGGGGTTCTGTGACGGCTTCAATCGATGCATCAACGGGGAGTGCCGGAACGATCGGGGCCCCTGCGCGACGAACAACCCGTGCGAGACGTACCTGTGCGTCCCCGAGACGAAGAGCTGCCTTGGACCGATGATCGACTTCGTCGACCTCGACCGCGACGGCCATGCACCAACAGGCTGCGGCGGCGCGACGGACTGTGATGATCGCAACCCGAAGGTCTACGCCGGCGCGAACGAGCTCTGTGACTTCGTCGACAACGACTGTGATGGGTTGATCGATGAGGGCCGCTGGCAGCCGTCGAGCGATCCGTCGTTCGGGCCGACGCAGCTCACCAGCGGGAGTCTGTTTCCGCCCAACGCGGGCGCGCCCGCCGTGGAAGTGCTCCCCACCGGAGAGGTCATCGTGCTCGGAGCCTCGGATAAGACCAATGGCGCGCTCGAGCTGGTCCGTCTCGACCGCGCGACGCTCGCGCCGATCCAATCGAGCCCCGAGCAGGTGATCAGCTCTCGCACTCCCTGGACGACGTGCATGAGTGGCACGACGACGCACTTCGGCAAACGAGCCGCCCTGCCACAGATCTTCACCTCGCCTCAGGCGACGATCCTCGGCGGGTTCACCATCAACAGTCGGGTGAGCCAGGCAGTCTGCTGCGGCAATCCCCCCCCGCTCGTCGAACTCGCGTTCCGCGAACTCAATGACACCGGCGCCGACGCTGGCGTGTTCACCTCCAGGCCCGAGGGAGGGTTCTCCGGCTGTCC
>JBPOIJ010000142.1:0-12521 GCA_052034585.1 Myxococcota bacterium | reverse complement strand
CGCGAGGAATCGGCCGAGGCGCACCATCATCACCAGCGCCGCGTCGACGATCAGCTTGTCGGCGAGGGGATCGAGCAGCATTCCCACCACGGTGATCATGTTCCACCGCCGCGCGAGGAAGCCGTCGATCACGTCGGTGACGGCCGCGAGGGTGAAGAGCGCCGCCGCGAGGTACGAGAAGAGCGGGTCGGCGTCGTAGGTGAACCAGACGAAGAGGGGGATGATCGCGATCCGCCCCATCGTGAGCATGTTGGGGAGGTTCCAGAACTCCTTCAGCAGCGCCGAGGGCGGCCGGTTGCGACGCTCGGCCTTCTTCGCTTCCTTCCTCGCGAGCTTCTCGGCCTTTCGGCGCGCCTTCTCTTCACGCTTCTTGAGGCGCGCGTCCTGCTTGAGCTGGCGGGCGGTCTCGCGATCCATCGCTCACCCAGGGGTCACCAGCAGCGCGTGGCCATCACCAGTCAGCTCGACGGCGCCTTGGCCCGCGAACCCGGTCAAACGGGGCGTGATGTGCCCGAACCACCCGACGAGGCGCTGGAGCGGCACCACCATCGGCGCGCCCGGCGGCACCGCGAGCGATTTCATGGCGCCGTTGAGCGCGAGGAGCACCCGGCCGCTGCCCGACAGGTGCACGAGCTCGAGGGAGATCTTCCCCGTCTCGTCCGCCAGCTTGCCGTGCTCGAAGCCGATCGACTCCTCGAAGGCGAAGAGACGTTCTTCGCGCACGTAGGCGGTGTCTTCGGCGAGATCGACCGCGTGGAAGCGTTCGCCGCTCATCTCGAGGTGGACGACGCCGTGGCCAGAGAGGCGCTGCATCTGGTTCGCGCCCTGACCGAACGGCGCGTCGGTGGAGCGCCCGCGGGTGCGCTTGGTCTCTGGCTCCGCGGCGACGCTGCCGACGATGGCGACGAGGTTGGTCATTCGGCTGAGCATCAACCCGTTCACCGAGACCGCGAGGCCGTGCGGGCCCACCAGGAACGGCCCTTGAGGCTGATCGAACTCGCCGGAGGTCTCGGCGCCGAGCTCGACGAGGCTGCGACCCTGCATCGGGGCGTAGCCCGCGGGTGAGGAGGGCGGTGGCGCCGGCATGGCGGGATCGAACTGGGAGAGCGGGTGCGCGACCCACGATGGGTCGGCAGCCTGGGCCTGCTGGGTCGGAACGTAGGTCGCGTTGGGATCGTAGGCTTCGTAGCCGGCGTCGGCGGGAGGCTCCGACTGGTACTCGACGGGTGCGGCCTCGGCGCTCGCGACGTACTCGGTCGACTCGGCGTAGGCCGCGGGCTCGGCAGGGAGCTCGGTCTGCGCGTACTGGAGCTGTTGCTCGTACTCGGCCTGCGCAGCGCCGAGCGTGGGCACGTAGGTCTCCTCACCGGAGAAGGTGCTCTGGGCCTCGGGTTCTGCTGGTGGGCTCGCGGCCTGCTCGATCTCGACCGGCTCACCGATCTCGGCGACCGGCGCAGGCTCGCTCCAGCTCGGTGCCGTCTCGGTGACGTCGCCCGTCGGCGCCGCCTCGCTCCAGCTCGCTGCCGGCTCGCTCACGTCGCCCGTTGGCGCAGGCTCGGTCCAGCTCGGTGCCGGCTCGCTCACGTCACCCGTCGGCGCAGGCTCGGTCCAGCTCGGTGCCGGCTCGCTCACGTCGCCTGTCGACGCAGGCTCGCTCCAGCGCTCGTTCGACTCCTCGGGCGGCTCGCTCACGCCGGCATCGGTGGGGGTGGAGAGTTCGGCTTCAGGGGCCGTATCGGTCCAGGTCGGCGCAGCGGTGGCAGGCGCGTCGGTCGGGGCGACGTCTCCGAAGTCGAGCTCCCGCGCTGGATCGGGCGGCACGTTCCAGCTCATGTCCTCTTGGGGAGGCGCGGGTGGCTGGGGTTCTTCGGTGACGCTCGTGTCGGAGGGGGGCTCGGCGAGCAGGTCGGGAGCCGCCTCGACCATCGCCTCGGGAGCGGGTTCGGTCGAGGAGGTGGACGGCGGCGCGTCCCACGAGGCGGCGCGCGCGGCGGCCCAGGCGGCGTCGTCATGGTGACTCGCGGTGGGATCTCCCTCGGTGACGGTGAGCCCAGGCATCGGCGGCGGCACCGCGAGGGGATCGGGCGCGTCGGCAGCGGCGTTCGACCGATGCGACGGCGGAGACATGCCGGCCGCTGCGTCCCAGCTGTTGACGAGCGGTGAACGCCAGCGCTTGGCGGAGGGACTGGAGGGCGCGGCGACCGCTGCCTCGATCATCGGAAGCTCTTCGACGGGCTCGACGGCTTCGACGGACTCGGCCACCTCGGTCGCGGTCTCGCTCGGAGGCTGCGGTGGCGCTTCGTCCATTCCGAACTGAGCGCCCCAGTCGCGATCGAGGCGAGGGCCCGAGGACGGTGGAGGCGCGATCTCGACCTCCGCGGGGAGCGGCTCGGGCGGTGGGGGAGGGAGGGGTTGTTCACCAGAGGTCGACTCGGGATCCATCACGTCCGAGTCGCTCATCACCTCGATCTCCTCTTCGGGAGCGGGCGGCAGGGGCGCGGAGAGGGCCTGGGCGATGACGCGATCGCGAGGCAGGGGCGGCGGCGACGGTGGGCGCGGCGGCGACGGCGGCGGGCGAGGCGGCTCGACGGCCTTCGGTGGCGGCGGCGGAGGCGGCGCGGCCTGTTCGGCCTTGGCGCTGATTGCGCGGCCCATCTTCTCGGCCATCTGCTCGCTGCCGGCGAGGAGGAAGTGCTCCTTGGCCTTCGCGTAGTCACCGGCCTGGGCGAGGGCGAGGCCGAGGTAGTTGTGCGCCTTCTTGTGCTCGGGATCGAGATCGGTGGCGGTCTCGAACTCCTTGATGCAGCGCGGGAGGTTGTTCGTCTTCAGGTAGACGAGGCCCAGGTTCACCCGCAGCGTGGGGTCGGCCGGGTTCTCGTTGACGAGCTTCTCGTAGATGTCGGAGGCGCGATCGAAGAGGCCGAGCTTGAAGTAGGTGAGCCCGAGGAGGTTCTGCGCCTTCTCGTTCTTCGGCGACAGCGAGTGGGCCTTCTCGAGCTGGGATCTCGCCTCGACGATCTTCCCCGCCGCGAGCAATTCACCGCCCTTGTACAGCGCTCCGAGGAATTCCTCTTCGTTCACTGGAGCCCGCGACGTCGTGGCCATTCCCCGTCCCTTTGAATCCGTCCGCGGCGCGAATCAGCGATCACTCGCTGCGCGCATCCGACTGAGCCTTGTACTGGAAGTAGAGCGAGATCACCTTGCGCACGTACGCCTGAGTCTCGGGGTACGGAGGCACCTGGCCGCCGTACTTGCGAACCGCGTCGGGGCCGGCGTTGTACGCCGCCACCATCTTCACCATGTCGCCGTCGAACTCGTTGGCGAGCACGCGGAGGTAGCGGGTGCCGCCTTCGATGTTCTCGCGCACGTCGAAGATGTCCTTCACGTACATCTCGCGGGCGGTCTGCGGCATCAGCTGCATGAGGCCCGAGGCGCCGACGTGGGAGATCGCGTTGGGATCGAAGGCGGACTCGGCGTGCATCACCGCGCGGACGAGGTTGACCGGCATGCGGTACTTGATCGCCATCTCCTCGATGATCTCGTCGAACTCGGTGAGCTCCTTCTTCGTCATCGGCGTCACCCGCGCGGGCGTGGTGGGCGTGGGCGCGGGTCGGAACTCGCCTTCGACTTTGCGCGCCTGCCGGCCGGCGGCGCCCTTCGGAGCGACGTTCGTGTAGACGACCGTGCCGTCCTTCTCGACGTACTTGAAGATGCCGCCGCCCGCGAAGGCGAGGGAGGGCACCAAGACGAGGGGGAGCAGGCGTCGGAGCACGTGGAACTCGGCGGAAACTCTACACCCGTTTGGGGCCGGCCCGAAGAAAGGCAGCGGGAAGAAGAACAGGCCGGACGGGGGGCGCATTCACGGGAAAATCACATGCCGTTCCGGTGAGTTGCGGCCAGTCCAGGGTTCGCCGTTGCCGATGAAACGAGTTGCCGAAGCTTGGGCGGATTACCTGGCGACGGCAGTCTCCGGAAGGAAGAGGCCGAGTCCAAAGTGCGAGCAAGCACCGGCGGCGATGGGCCCGCTCACCTCGACACGAAAGCTCAACCTAATGCAGAGCGCCGGCTGGTTCATTAGGCCGGCGGGTTGGGACTCTTCACCGAGCCGATTGCGCCGGAACGATCGCCAACGCAGATCGAGCCGCTTCGAAACGCTCGGTGACTTCCACACGCCGAAGAAGTCGGGCTCTGGGACCCAGTTGCCGTCGTCGAGGCGCACCTCGACCGATTCGGGCGTGCCGATTCCACGCTGCTCGAGTTCGAGTGCCAACTGCCCTGCCAGGCTGTTCTTTCCTGCGCGCTTGAGGTGTCGAGGCGGCACGAAGGGAGTGTGGCTCACCCACGTCTTGCTCGCTCGTAGCGCGGGGAAGTCTGCAGGTCCTTCGATCTCCGAAATGGGTGTCAGCCAGAGCGACGGGACGCCGCGTGCGAAGGTGCGCTTCAGTTTGCGAAGGGATTCGATGGCACTCTCATCGAACGGGTTCTCTCGGTGCGCGGCGACGAGAACATGGTCGATAGGCCAGGAGCCCGGTCGCGCTGTCGCCTTTCCTTCAGTTCCCAGCGATAGGCAGAAGACAGAAGGGTGGCGGTGGTTGTCGTCCCGCTGAGCGAATTGGGATGGCCCCGTGCTGCGCACAAGTGCCTTGTGAATCGCGTCGCAACGCCTCACCGCGTCCCGAAGGGGAGGAAGCGTGGAGCCCGATCGTGTTTCGGAGGAGAGCGCGTAGACCACCGCGGTGAGGGCTGGCGGTCGCGCATGCTTTGGTTTCGACGTGCGCGGGCGGTTGAGCGCACTGGCGGGCCGCCAGTAGCTCACCCATTTCGTTCCAGGGGGAAGACTCCACCCCGCCTTCTGAAGCGCCCCGGTGTCGGCTCGTAGGACCTCGATCAACGAACTCGGAACGGACGTTTCGAGGTTCTTCTGCTCCTTGGGGGTGAACTTCTTGCCGGCTGCTTCGAGCTCCTGGCGTCTCGAGGCCGTCGCCGACGCAACCGCATCGGCGCGCCAACGAGCGAGGGCATCCGGCGCAAGTGGCGCGAGCAGATCGACTCGCTCGGTTTCAGTCGAGGTGCGAGATCCCGGCTCGATCCACTCTTGGGCCGTTGCGTCATCGTCCAACGAGCCATCCACCCAGCTTTCAGCGCGACCGAGGTACGGGAGCGCTTCGACGAGCTCACGAAGCAGCGCCTTCTCGACAGGCAGCAAGTCGCAGTCCCATCGCACGAGCAGGGCCGCGTCCTCGCGGTCGACAATCGCGAACGTATCGATGACGAGCGTCGTGTTGCCCTTGAAAGGGGGCATGAAGTGCCGGGTGTGGGCCGAGCCTGTCGAGGGGAGGGCGTAGGAAGGAGCCCGACTCGCGAGCTTCTCGAGAAGAGCGACCGCGGTCGGGGGGACTTCAGACCATGCCAGTCGATTGAAGCCGCACGCGACAAACGCACGAAGGAGCCGCCAAGGGCTTGGCGGCCACTCGATCGCGCCCTCGTTGACGTGACGCCCCCAGGGGGTCGCGTGGTAGCGACCCGCGGGAAACGAGAACCTTGCGATGATGCTCACTTGTCTTCCTTCTGGAAGACGACGGTTCGAGTCCCCTGTCCGAGGAGATCTTTGGCCTCGCTGATGAGCGCCGGAAGCGCTGCGCGAAGTTCCGACGCAGTCGGGAGTTTGAATCCGCCTGGGCGCTTCACGAGGACCTCCTTGCACTCGAGGTCGCAAGCGGTGCGAAGTCGGAGATCGCCTTCGAGCAGGCTCTGGATCTTGAAGAGCGCGAGAGTGATGAGGAGCTTCTCGCCCGCTGGGCCGAGGCCGTACGAGCGGATCTGCTTCAGATCGAGACTGAAGAAGGCCGTGATGCGCTCGGCAGTGAACTCGTCGCGCTGAAAAGGGACGTTTCCAAATCCTTCCGCCGCGTCGCCGCTCGGGTTCACGGGGTCGTTCTTGACGCCTCCCGAAGCAGCGATTCGTACGCCTGAGGCCTCAATGAACCCCGAAAGCGCTCGTTCCAACCGCAAGCGACCGCCGGCGAGCTTGCTCTGGGCCAGGAAGAGGCCGTGGAGAAGCGCGTTCACGTCGTACGAAGCAACGACCCGAGCCAGCTTTGCTCGGTCGATCACGCCCTCGCTGAACTCATCCGTCTTCTTCTTCAGTTCGTCCAGAAGGGCAGAGAGGACGTACGGCGAATTGAGCCTGTGTGCCTCGGTGATTGAAGAGGTGAGATAGCTGCCGTCCTTGCGGGTGACACGCACGTACGAGAGCCCCTTTGCCTGGCTCAACACGTCCTGTGCCCCACCGTCCCAGAGTGTCGCCTCGAGCCTGTTCGCCATGCTCTGGGTGCTCTCGACGAGGAGCGTCTGCCCATCTGCGGTGTCAAACAGTGCCGGCCCGAGATCGGGAAAGCCCGTGGGTTGAAATCGGCTGCCTTGCAGAGGTGCGAGAGAGGCTTCGACGAGGAGGCGGGTGGTCTGTGAAAGGGAGGCGAAGTCGATGGTCATTGGGGCTCCTGTGATTGGGTCGTGTCGGTTGGGAGACGAAGCAACGTCCTTCGAACCTGCTTCGAGTCGATCTCGGTGAGTGGGAACAGCAGCGCAGCACCCATTCGCCGGGCGGCGGTTGGGCTGATTGAGAAGCGGTGCGACCGTGTCGAGAAGCGAAGGCGTAGTCCGAGTGAAACCAACCGCCGCTCAGCGGCGCGAAGCGCAGCGAGACCCTGTCCCCTTGCGAGAAGTTCGGGGACTCGCGGGTCTGCACCTTCTTCAGAGCGCGACCACGCCAGCTTCATCGCGGCGAAGACCGGCGGCAGGTCGCCGCGCGGACGGCGCTGGTTCGATCTCTTCCAGTCGACGAGCATGAACCCCCGCGTTAGCTGGGCAGTTCGGCGATCGTCGACTCCCCCCGCGACGAAGCGCGCCAGCGTCGCAGTGCCAACGCATTGTGAGGCTTCCATGAACGGAAACCTCCCTCCCGTGGCGAGCAGGCGCCGATGCAGGATTCCGCACAACGACGCGATCAAGTCTGCTGAGTTCCAAACGAGGTCGGGCGAGTCGCGCAGCGCATCGCCGTTCGACTCGAAGCGTCTGCCAGTGTTGTCGAGCGGTGCCGCGTGGTACCGGAGCGTCCATCCAGCGGGCCCTGAGAGCGCCGCGAGTGCGCGTGCAAGCTCCACTTCCGCGTCGTCGCAGAGTCTGCTCGCGATGAGGTCCTCATCGAGCATGGGCGCAGGGCTGAGGTTTTCCGCCGCCGCCCATTTGGGGCTCCGAATGATTGCGTCTTCTGCCGCACCGAGACGGACCAGGAGCGTCTCGACTCGTTCTGGGACCGGCTGGCGGAGCACCGAGAGCATGGCGTCCTGGAGCTGGCGTGCGTGCCTGCCGATCCCGGCGGGCGCGCCCTTTTGCGAAGCTCGATATCGGAGCTGGCTGACCCACGACTCGAGCCGTTCGACGAGTTGGGCCGTGGGTCGGTTGCTTACCGCCCAGACGCCGAGCGGTACCGCGAGGTTCGCCTGGCCATTTCGTTCGATGAAGCCGAAGCGCTGAAACGCAGTGACGCCCTTCGCCGTTCCCGCTCGACTGATCGAGGTTGCGGCGTCGATTGCATCGCCGGCCGGGTGTCGACCTGAGAGCAATCTCGCCTCTGCCATCATGCGCTCGAACTCCGACCAGGTGCTCGCGCCATTCCAAAGAGGCATCCACTGCTCGCCCCGAGCGGACTCGTCTGCGAGCGCGCTGCTCGCGTAGCCGGCTCCGGACGAGCGAACGGCAAACGGGGCGGCGGCCTGTGCGAGTCCCTGGCTTTCCAAGCGCCTCACCGCGGCAACCTGAAAGGCGAGTGTTCCCTCGAGTGCGAATACAAAGTCCCACCCGTTAAGGAGACTCGGTCCAAAGAAGTCGGAGCTCGCGTTGGCACCGCCGGCCGAACCGGGAAGGAACTGACCAATTGCGAGGTTCCTCGTCAGGCCAGCGACCGGCTGGTCGAACAACGTTCCACGCAACAACTGTGCGGCTCCCGCGATGGGGGCGCCCGTATCAGGGTCGATCAACTCGATGAGCCGCTGGTGGAAGTTGTTCGTGAAGTCGAGGCGACCATCGTTTCCGCCGGTGCCCAGAAGCGCCGGATAGCGCGGCCTCTCGTCAGAGAGCGAGACCGCTGAG
Organism: Myxococcota bacterium; assembly: GCA_052034585.1. Taxonomy (GTDB): domain Bacteria; phylum Myxococcota; class Myxococcia; order Myxococcales; family Myxococcaceae; genus Xiheimicrobium. The sequence continues at coordinate 4,370 of JBPOIJ010000142.1, read as the reverse complement.
TCCAACCAGGGCAACAGACTCGCAGGCCAAGAGGCCCGAGCCTTCGCAATGAGCGCCCATTTCTCTTCGTCGCGCGGGCTGGCTGCTCGTTTGCCGAGAACTGCCCGGCCCGCGGAGATTGCATCGCGTAGCAAGTCGAACCGCTGGGCGTGACTGCTCTCGATGGCAGTCGACGCCTGGTGGTTGTCACTGGGGTAAAAGCCACTGCCACCGTTCCAGGGCGCGACGATTGGCGAGGGAACGTACTGTTCGGTGAAGAATCGCACCAACTCGTCGCGGCCGAATGGCACCACGAGCTGAAACGCGCCGTCCTTCCAAAACGCACGAGCGCCTGGCTCCTTCTGCTGCGAAACGAGCCGGAAGACTGCGAGTGCTTTGAGATAGTGGGCGAGAACGTCAGAACGGCAGCCATCGAGCGAGATGACCGTGAGGCTCATTGGTGGCCGCCTTCGAGCGCAGCCGAGGCCTGCCAATCGGCGGCGCGAAACACGGCCTCGAGCCAGCCGAGCTGGAACTCGCCAAGCCGTGACACGAGGCCTTCGACCCGCTCGGTCCAGGAGCGACCGAAGCGAGTGTTGAATCCAAGCCGCGCGCAGTCGAGATACAGCGATGTCGACGGGAGACTCTCGGTCGTATCGCCAGTCGCCAGAGTCACGGGCGGTACGAGTTCCTTGTCGTCGACGCCAAGAAGTCTGTTCTCAATTTCGGCGTCATGAGGACTTGCTGCCCATTGGAGTCGCACTTTTCCGTGATGAGCGCAGACGAGGTACGCGACAAGGTCGAAGTCGTTCTTGCTCAGCCGGCCGAGCTCCTCCACGAGCGCGCCGGAAACCATCGGCCTTGGTTCTGCGGTGAGGCCGAGTGCGGAGAGCAGCTCACCCATGCTCTCTGCCGAGTGCTCTGCGGAACCCGCGCGAGCCGTCTCGAGGAGCATCAGCGTGCTTGCGAGTTCGTGCCGAAACCCGCGGCGCTCCGACTTGCGAGTCCATGCGGAAGGTGGAGCCTTTGCCCACTCGCGATGCGGCTGAGGCGCCTTCGCAGAATCGATTCTGTTCTGAAACGCCGGATGGACCTTTCCCGCGTCGTGCCATCGGCCAGCGAGATCAAGGAGTGGCGCGATCGCGGGCGCGATCGAAGCAATGCGCCTCGCCAATTCGCCCACGTCGCGACCATGGTCGGCAATCGACTGCCACTGGCTTGCCTCCGATAGCGAGTCGTCGCCTTGACCGCTCGTCGCCGCCTCGAGCTGTTGCGCGTGGAGATCGACTCGCTGAACGACGACGTCGACCGGTGCTGCGCTCGCGGGTGACCAGCCAAGGTCTGAATACCCGCCATCCTTTGCGCGGAGCATCACAACACTCCCGGCCGCCGGCCGACGCCGAACGCGGACCCAGGTCTCATCGAGGTAGTCGTAGACCCACGCTTCTCGCTTCTTGTCGACCCATGCCTTTTCGAAACCGCCGTCGCCGAAGAGAGGAACTGGGCACAGCTCTGCGCGTTGGGGGAACGGTTCTTGTGCGAGCGCCAGCTTGCTGGGCGTTCCCTCGATTGCGCGCCAGAAGACCGAGACGTCCCGGTCAACGCCCTCGCGAATGAAACGGCCGACGTCGAGGTCGGCTCCGTTGAGGTCCGGCGTCGTGTCGAAGAGATCGCGCACGTCCTTGGCGCGAATGACGTGTTCGGGTTGGTAGGGGTAGAGGTCGGCTACGCGGTTTGGAGCGAGGCCCTCTTCAAACCGCTCGAGTGCTGCGGGGTCAGCCGAAGGCCCGAGCTCGTCGAGCGCAGCGGCAGAAGCGGCCAACTCGGTGAGTTCGTACGGCAGCGCATCAGACGACTTCTCTGGCACCGTTCCGACGACGATCACGTTCCCTGACTCGCCGAGGTACCGGGCACATCGCCCGAAGCGCTGAACGAGGCTCGCCCAGGGGGCGAGGTCGGAGACGAGGAACCGTGCGGAAAGGTCGACGCCAGCTTCAACAACCTGCGTCGCGACGATCACGCGGCCCTCGGGCGGGAGCGAGGCGCTCTTCGAGAGGAAGCTGGTCGACCAACCCTGGCGATCGGCGCCGCGGAAACGACTGTGGACGAGACAGATATCCGCGAACGGCGGGCTCTTGCCCTTTGGCTTTCGCCTCAACTCGCTCGCGATCGCGACGGCGCGTTTCACCGTGTTCGCGACGACCAGTGTGATCGAGCCGGCTTGGTGGCGCGAGCGAACGAGGGCTGCGACGTCACTCGGCTCGGAGTTGGTAGCGCGTTCAATTGTGCGACTGACGGCGAAGAGCCCGCCCGAGCGCGCAGACTTGGGAATCGTGATCTGTTTGCTGATGAGGGGCGCGATACGGGGGGCGAAATCCACCGTACTGAGCCACGAGGGCTGAAGGGTCGCGCTCATCCACCATGACCGGGTGGGTCGGCTCTGCACGGACTGCGGATGGGCGCGCTCACGAAACGCGGCGAGCTGAGTCGAGGTTGCGAGGCCGACGCCCATCAATTGCACCTCGTCGAAGATCCAAAGGGTGTCGGTGTTGAGGAGACCAAACTCCATCGGCCAACGGGCGCGCGCAGAGGCGTAGCCGCGCATGAGCGCGCGAGAGAGGAGCATGTCCTGTGTTCCGATGAGGATCGCTGGTCGCTCTGGCTCAATCACCCAGGGTGCCGCGTCCACCCCACCAAGCAACACATGGAGTCCCACGCGGTTCTTGAGGCCAGCGCGCTCGACCCAGGTGGCAACATTCGCGTGCGTCTGCTCCACCAGGACACGCATCGGCAAGCAGAAGGCGAGACGCGTCGGCCATGCCTCGTCATTGCGGACCATGCGGTGGAAGAGCCAGGGGAGCACGGTGCCCGCGGTCTTCCCGAAGCCAGTTGGGATCCGAAGGATGCGGTCGTGGCAACCCGTGTCGTTCGCGAGTTCCGCCTGCCACGCCCACGGAACAGTGCCTGTCAGGGTCTCGAAGAAAGTGGAGAACGGCTTCATGTCTCACCTGAGATCAGAGGATGAAGGTGTCGTAGCAGCAGGGCCTGACATCGAAGCCACCGCCCGTCGAAACAAGGACTTACGACTTCCTCACCCCTCGTAAGTGCTTCCTCACCCTCAAAAGGCGGCTCCTCATCCCAGCTAAGTGCCTCCTCGTGTGTCTTCGATTGTGATTGGAGTGCTCGGCCCCACGCCTCCGAGCGGCGCGAACGGTACCGGAATTCACTCGCGCGCCGCAGCCAGAAAGTGCCGATCGCCATGGGTCGTCTCAGACTCACCATCGAGAACTTCGGCCGATTGCTGACGGCCGACGCGCTGGGCACCTTCGACTTCTCCGTGCGCAACCGCCGGCCTCCGAAGGACGCGGTGAACGCGCTGCTCTCGTTCTGCTACTCGATGCTCGCCAAGGACGTCGCGGTCGCGGCGCGGCTGGTGGGCTTCGACCCGTACGTCGGGTTCTTGCACCAGCCGCGGCCGGGCCGGTTCTCGCTCGCCCTCGACGTGATGGAGGAGTTCCGGCCCATCGTCGCGGACTCCGTCGTCATCAACGTCATCAACACCGGCGTGGTTGGAGCGAAGGACTTCATCAGCCGTGGCGTCGGCGTGTCGCTCAATGGGGAAGGGCGCAAGAAGGTGCTGCGCGCGTGGGAACGGCGGCTGAGCGAGAAGGTGACGCACCCGCTGTTTGGCTATCGGGTCTCGTATCGGCGCGTGTTCGAGATGCAGTGCCGGTTGCTCGCGCGTCACTTGCGAGGCGAGCTGAAGGAGTACCCCGGTTTCATGACGAGGTGAGCATGCGGACTCGTTTCCTGGTGACGTACGACGTGTCGGATCCGAAGCGGCTGAGGCAGGTGTTCAAGGTGATGAAGGGCTTCGGGACGTGGCTGCAGTTGTCGGTGTTCTCATGCGATTTGACCGAGATGACGTTGGTGATGATGAAGAGCGCGCTGAATGAGGTGATTCATCACGATCACGATGCGGTGCTGATCGTCGACATCGGGCCGTCAGATGGGCGTGGTATGACGTCGTTCGAATGCCTGGGACGCGCGACCCGGCCGCCAGAGAAGGGGCCGAAGATCGTGTGACGGTCTTTGGAAAGTGAATGGCGAGCGGCGGCGTGACGACCGGTCTCGCTCGCCCGCTCGCAGAGGGACTTCCGATGGAGAATCGGAGGGTTGGTAAGAAGAGGGAAGGTGTGCGGCTGATCCCGTGGTGTGACCGATGGTGGGGCGCTCGAAATCGGGTGGGTAACGCATCGAGAAGTTTGGGAGTTCTGAAGGGGCAGTTCTCCGGGCCCACGAGGTCCGGCTCCGTTGAAGCACCTACAGCCGCAGTAGCAGGAGAAGCTTTCCAAGTTCTCCGGGCCCACGAGGTCCGGCTCCGTTGAAGC
>JBPOIJ010000004.1:0-99873 GCA_052034585.1 Myxococcota bacterium | reverse complement strand
CCAGCCGTCAGAGCCAGGCGTCAGAGCCAGCCGTCAGAGCCAGCCGTCAGAGCCAGCCGTCAGAGCCGCCGTCAGAGCCAGCCGTCAGAGCCAGCCGTCAGAGCCAGCCGTCAGAGCCAGCCGTCAGAGCCAGCCGTCAGAGCCAGCCGTCGGAGCCACCAGCCGCCGGAGCCGCAGCCGCCGGAGCCACCAGCCGCCGGAGCCATCGATCCTCATTCCCGTGTTTCACGTGAAGCGTCGCCACTCCTCGTTTCACGTGAAACATCGCCCCCACAGACCCCCTGAAAAAGCGGACCAAGCCTTCTTTCTGTCAGCCCCCTCGCGTATGACGCCCGTCCATGGGGCGCATCCTCGCAATCTCGAACCAGAAGGGTGGGGTGGGAAAGACGACCACCGCCATCAATCTCGCAGCAAGTCTCGCGGCTTCCGAGCAGAAGACGCTGCTCATCGACATGGATCCCCAAGGCAACGCCGGGAGCGGCCTGGGCATCGACAAAGCGAACCTCCACGGCACCATCTACGACTGCCTCATCAACGAGCGGCCGCTGGGCGAGCTGGTTCACCAGACCGAGCTTCGGTTCCTCGACGTCATCCCCGCGACCCCCGACCTCACTGGCGCCGAGGTCGAGCTCGTCGGCCTCGAGAACCGGGAACGCAGGCTCGAAGACGCCCTCACCAGCCTCGCCGGCGCCTACGACCTCGTCCTCATCGACTGCCCACCCTCGCTCGGCCTGCTCACGCTGAACGCGCTCACCGCGGCCGACGCGGTCCTCATCCCGCTCCAGTGCGAGTACTACGCGATGGAGGGCCTCGCGCAGCTCCTCTCGACCGTCGAGCTCGTGCAGCAGTCGCTCAACCCGAAGCTCGAGGTCGAAGGCATCGTGCTGACGATGTTCGACTCGCGCGCCAACATCTCCCACCAGGTCGCCGACGAAGTGCGCCGCGTCTTCCCCAAGCTCGTCTTCGAGGCCGTCGTCCCTCGCAACGTGCGCCTCGCCGAGAGCCCGAGCTTCGGCAAGCCCGTGCTCCTCTACGACATTCGCTCGAAGGGCTGTGAGGCGTACCTCCAGCTCGCGCGGGAGCTCCAGAAGCGGCAGTCGAAGCGGCGAAAGAGCCGAGTCGCGTGAGCCAGGAGTTGCTCACTCTGAACGTCAGTCATTTCCTCCAGTGAGAAGGAGGGCCCTGTGCCCGGTGTCGTCAAGGTCTTGAATTCAGCCAATCGGAAACCGGCGCTCGGCAGGGGTCTCGGAGCGCTCTTGCCCTCGCCCAAGGCGGCGCCTGCGCCCGCCTCCACGACGGGCCTCACTCGCGTCGCGACTGATCAGATCCACGCTGATCGATCGAACCCGCGCAAGAGCTTCGACGAAGCCGAGCTCGAGGAGCTGGCAGTCTCGCTCAAGCACCAGGGCGTGCTCCAGCCGCTGCTCGTTCGGAGAGACTCGCGAGGCGGCTACCGGTTGATCGCCGGTGAACGGCGCTGGCGAGCGGCTCAACGCGCGGGCCTCCACGAGGTGCCTGTCATCATCCGCGAGGCGTCCGACGCCGAGGCCTACGAGCTCGCCCTCGTCGAGAACATCCAACGCTCCGACTTGAACCCGCTCGAAGAGGCCGAGGCCTTCAAGCGCCTCATCGAGGAACGCCGCCTCACCCAGGAGCAGGTCGCCGACCGCGTCGGGAAGGATCGCTCGACCGTCTCGAACGCGCTCCGGTTGCTCTCACTGCCGAACGAAGTGAAGCAGCTCGTCCTCGAGGGCGACCTCGACACCGGCCACGCGCGCGCGATTCTGGCCCTCTCGAAGCCCGCGGAGATGGTCGCGATGGCCCGCGCCGTCGTCACCGACAAGCTCTCGGTGCGCGAGACCGAAGCGCGGGTGAAGGAACTCAAGGGCGTCACCAGCTCACCTCGGAAGAAGGCTCAAGCGAAATCGTCTCCCGAGGCGAAGCGGCTCGTCGAAGATCTGCAACGACGACTTGGCACGAAGGTGCGTCTGGTGGAGAAGGGGGCAGGGAAGGGCAGTCTCGAGATCGCGTACTTCAGCTACGAGGACCTCGAGCGCATCGTGGGGTTGATCAGACGATGAAGGTGAGTTCGTAAATGGCGCTCTTCGGAGAGAAGCAGAACCAGGTTCCCGCGAAGGAGGACAGACCGGTGTCAACGAAAGGCCAGCTCAACGCGCTGTTGGGCAAGGGGAGTGAGTTCGAGGGCAAGCTCACCTTCGAGGGAGAGGTCCGCATCGATGGGAAGTTCAGCGGGCAGATCGTCACCAAAGACACCCTGACCATCGGTGACGGGGCGAAGGTGACGGCCGAGATTTCGGCGGGCGTCATCATCGTCAGCGGCACGGTGGAGGGCACCATGCGTGCCTCGCAACACATCGAGCTGCACGCACCTGCGCGCATCAAGGGCGCCATCGAGGCGCCGTCGATGTCGATGGACAAGGGCGTCATCTTCGAGGGCACGACGAAGATGGAGGGGCTCTCGAACAAGGCGCCTCCCACGCCGGGAGCCCCCGCTCCGAAGTGAAGGGCCTCAGCGCCAGGTGGGTGCTGGGAGCAGTGCTCGTCGCCTGCTCGTCCGAGAAGCCGGCGGCTCCGGCGGGCTTGCGGGTTCCATTGCCCGACGGCTGGGTCGCGACGCCGAGAGGTGGCGGCCTCGAGGTCGGACCGAAGGGCAGGGTGACGGCGACGCTCGAGGTGCGCGCGAAGGACGTGCCGCGGAGCCTCGAGCTGAGCCGCGCCGTCACCGCCGAGGGCGCGACCAACGTCACCCAGGAAGACGGAGAAGGCTACGCGGCCGTTCGCTACTCACTCGGTGCCGGCCGAGAGGGCTTCCTCGCGGTGAAGAAGACGGCGACGAAGACGGTGTGGTGCGCGTCGACGGCGAAGGCCTCCGCGCAGGACATCGACGACGGGCTCGCGCTCTGCCGGAGCATCGGGTCGGAGTGACGCCGTCGAGGCCCACGGAGCGAGACTCCATGGACCAGCAGAGTTCGTCAAATTCGTCAGGTTGACTGGTCCATGCCGCCGTCTGGTCCATCAGGCCATTCTTCTCGGCGTTCCGAGGGCGTGCGCAGTGAACGCCGAGTGCATGGACCAGGCAGTGTGGCGAATGTGAGAACGTTCGATGGTCCATGCGCCGGAGCCCGGGTCGACGAGGCGCCTCCGTGCACATGGTCGTGACGCCTCGAACGGTCCGTGGCACGGCCACACGGACGAGGACGCCGGGTTGGCCCTGGAAGCCCGAGGGCGCGACGAAGCCACCGTCGGAGAGCCCAATACCTCCCGCGTCCACCGCTGAAGCGCGCTGATATGCCGTGTCCGCCGAAGGACACATCGGCGGAGGGTGACCCATGGGCGTCTTCGGAGATGGACCGTTCGACAACGACGACGCCGTCGACTGGCTTGGCGAATTGGACTCACTCGAGTCGGTCGAGGCCGCGCTCGCGCTCGAGAAGGGCGAGCGGTTCTACGAGATTGACGAGGTCAGCGAGGCCTACGCGGCGGCAGGCGTCGTCGCGGCGCTGCTCGAGGGCGTTCGGGGACTGGTGCCGGCGCGCCTCTTCAAGCACCTGACGGCGGCGTTCGCCTCGACCCCTCCGACGACGAGGGCGACACTCATTGCAGCCGCCATCTCCGCGACGAAGGTGGCGACGGCGAGTCGGGCCTCGGAGCTTCGGCAGCTCGCGAACCGGCGGACCCTCGAGCGCGCTGGAGCACGGCTCATCACCACCCTGACGAAGCACCACCGCCGGCTCGCCGTCGACCCGAAGCGGCCGCCCAAGGGCATCGGACGAGGCGCGCGTTTCGACCGCGAGTCCAACGCATGGCTCACCGGGCCTCGAGACGCGAAGGGACGAGACCACGGCGTCATCTGCATCTGGCGGGCGGACGGAACGCTGCAGCAGCGCTGCGAGTTCGTGCACGGAACGCCGCACGGCGCCTACACGCGGTACCACGAGTCGGGAGAGGTCTCGCGCACCGGCTTCCTCTCGAAGAACGTGCTCGACGGGCTCGACGTCATCTACCGCCCGAAGTCGCCCTCGAGCGACGACCTGCTGAAGAACGCGTACCCGGCGAGCATCTGGCGGCTCGAGACGGTCTTCCTGCACGGGCTGAGCGTCACCCAGCGGTACTTCGGCGCGAAGGGCGAGCAGCTCACCGTGACGGGTCAGCCGCTCCCACGACGACCGCGCACCGTGCCAGCCACCGCCATCTTCGCCGACGGGCAGTGGTCGGCAGGGAGGCTCGACGCGCGCGGGCTCCCCGATGGCACCTGGCGCTCCTGGAACCGCAAGGGCACGCCAACGCATGACATCGAGTTCTCGGCCGGCGTCGAGCAATCGCGCACGGTCCATCGAGCGCGGCGCTGACGGCTCAGCGCACGGGAGGAGGTGGGGCCACTTCGCATGGACCAGCAGAAGTTCTCGAAGTTCGAACTTTCGGTAGTCCATGCGCGACTCAGGCCGACTGAGGGCAATGCGCCCGTCGAACCCGTCACTCGGCGCCGGCTCGACCCGGGTGGCGACGAAATGAGAACCACCGCGGCTCAGCGCGAATGGGCCGGGTTGATCTGCCGACAGCCTCACTCGTCATACCGAGTGATGGAACGAGGCTGCGTTGGTTGCACTGCTCAACGTGGAGGAGGCGACCCGCGCGACGAGCTCACGTGGCCTCGAGCGGTGCCCGGCCGCTCAACCGTTGCCGTCGGTCCAGTGAACGAGGCCGTTGAACTCGTCGATGATCCGCTGCGCGCGAGGATCTGACTCGGTGGCCGTGCGTCGAACGATCGCCTCGAGCTCGGGGATCAGTGCCTCAGCTCGAGAGAAGCGTGCCTGTACCTCGGGGTCCGTGAAGGCGGGAGAGGTCGACTTTCGAAGGAGGACGAACAAGCCGATCACCCCAACGAGCACCACCGAAGCCACCACGCGAAGCCAAGTGAACGGCGCGATGATCGCGCCTCCCAGACTCAGCGCCGACACCATGCCGAACGCTGCCAACGAGGGAGGCGGCTGGAGGTGCTGCTTCATCAGTCGAAACTCGAGCAACACCGTGCGCGCAAGCGCCTGTTGGCCGTTTGCGAGCGAGCGAGCACGGCTGCCTTGCTCCTCCGCGGAGAGCAGCGCCTCGTGAAAGAGGTGCAGCGACTTGGCGCGCGCCATGCCGGCGAGGTGACGCAACCGGGTTCTCGCCCGGGTCGCGTTCGCGGGCGTCGCGCGCGGGTCAAAGGTCTTGTCCACCGCCACGGCGAACGCCGCTCTGGCAGGTGCTTCGGCGCCCTCAGCCACTCGCCACAGCACGTCGATGAGCGGCACCTCCAACAACAAGACGTCGTCGATGACGGGCTCGTCGAGCCGCTCTGGGTCCGTCAGCTCGAGCGCGTTGATCAACTTCTCGGCCGACCAATGGCCCGTCGAGAGCCTCTCGGCGCACGCGCCCGCGACGGCCACCTCGTGTGGGAGGCCCTCGAGCGTCGAAAGGTCCACGGAGCGAAGCTCGTGGAGAGCACCCTCAGCGCTCGAGGAGCACTCGAGAAATCGATCGATGTAGTCCGCTGCACGCGTGAAGGTCACCACGCGGTGAAACCCACGGAGTTGCCAGTGAGTGCAATTCGAACGCCGACGATTCTTGTCGTCGATCGAACTGGCGAACCGTACGGTCGGTGCACGTAACGCACGATGTGCCGCGGCCATCGACGATTCGGAGGAGTCCATCGATGAAGCGGGTCGGTCGTCTGGTTGCGGTGGTGCTCGCCCTCGTGCTCCTCGTCGTCGGGGTGTTCCTCGTCGCGGTTCGTCACCAACCGTGGACGGTCCCCGAGACCGAGCGTGGCCCCGCGACGTTGCGTGTCCCGCTCGATGGAGGGCTCTCGCTGCGGTACCTCGGCGTGTCCGGGTACGAGGTGAGCGACGGCGTCACCACAGTGCTGCTCGACCCGACGCCAACGCGCCCACCGCCGCTCTCGCTGCTCCTCCCACTCGAGCCCGACGAGGCTCTCGGCGCTCGCGAGTGCCCGCGCGCCGACGTCATTCTCGTCAACCACACGCATCACGACCACGCGCTCGACGTGCCCGCCATCGCCAATCGCACCGGCGCGCTCGTCGTCGGGTCTCAATCGACGGTGAACCTCGCTCGTTCGCGCGGAGTCACGAAGACGCAGGTGGTGCACGCGGGGAATCGGCTCACCATCGGCACCTTTCGAATCGACGTCGGCCGCTCGAGGCACACGCGCATCGCTGGCATCGAGCAACCGATGAGTGGGGTCGTCGCCGAAGACGCGGGGAAGTTGTGGTTCTGGCAGTACGCGCTCGACGAGACGCTGTTCTACCGGCTCGAGGCCAACGGGACTTCCATCTGGTGGCACCCGACGAGCACCTGGGCGGAGGGGGAGATCTCAGTCGATGGTCCTGGCGCGGGCACGTTGATCGTCGGCGTCACCGGAGAGGCCCAGACGAGCACGAAGGCGAAGGGCCTCGTCTCCGCGGCGCGGCCGCGCTTCGTCCTGCCGACGCACTACGACAACTTCTTCCAGCCCTGGGAGAAGGGGCTCGCGCTGATGCCCGGGCTCGATCTCCCCGCCGCGCGGCGCGCCTTCGAAGAGGTCGATGCCGGAGTCTCCTGGATCGTCCTCGATCAGGGCGAGCGGATCTTCCTGCCGCCTGATCAGCCCTGACGCATGGACCAGGCGAAGGACCGATTTCGAACAACTCAGCTGGTCCATGCTGCGCCGACGCCTACTCCTCAGCAACCTTCCAACGCCCGTCTTCGTTGGCCATCTCGACGTTGAGCGAGAATTCCTCCTGCGACATCTTCAGAGCCCCCTCACGCCAAACCGCGAACCAGCGGTCGTCGCCGCAGCGCTTGGCCGCGATGTTTCGGGTGAGGCAGTTGCAGAAGGCTGCCTCGTGATTCGAACGCTCGACCTCGACCGGGTGCGGCCACGACGGTCGAGACGTCCGCCCAAGACGACGCGCCAGCCGAACGACGCCCGCTGTCCTTCGAGTCGCTGATTGTTCAGGGCGCACGTCCTGATCCGCCGAGATGAAGGCTGCGGTGGATCGTGCCGAAGAGCCGAGGAGGGTGTGATGGACCTCGAGCAGGCGCTCCGGCAGCGCGTCCAAGCTGGCCAACTCACGGTTCCTCCGGCGCCGAACGCGTGTCTGCAGCTCTCCCACCTCTTGTCCGAGAGCGACTGGTCGATGGCGGAGCTCGATCGGGTTGTGCGCTCGGACCCCGCGGTCACCGGCTCTCTCCTGCGCATGGCGAACTCGGTGGCGCTGCGAGGTCGCGAGCCCATCACGACCATTCCGGCGGCGGTGACGAGGCTCGGCGCGCGCGGCGTGCTCAAGCTGGCGTGGGCGAGCTCGACGACCGCGTCTCTCACCCCGCCTGGTCCGCTCCTTCGGCTTCGGCAGCGTGCCTGGCGAGAGGCGCTGGTGGCCGCCCAGGTCGCGCAGTGGCTCGCCGCTCCGCGTCTCCAGCTCTCGCCGCACGACCCGGAGACCTCGTTCGTCATGGGCATGCTCCACGACATCGGGAAGTTGGTGGTGCTCGGCGCCCTGGAGGATCTCCTCCGTCAGCACCCGGATGCTCGAGTGAACGACGCGTGGGACCTCATCGAGTCGGTGCACCTGTCGGCCGGGGCGTTGTTGGTCGACGCGTGGAAGCTCCCGGCGGTGCTCGGGCAGGCCATCACGGATCACCACGAGCTCGGCGAAGCGGAGTGGCTCCAGACGGTCGACGCGGTGGTCGCGCAAGTCGAGGCGGTGCCCCACGTCACCGCGGTCGCGCTCGGGCACATCGGAGCGCTCGATACCAACGCCTGTCTCGAAATGGCCGAGCGACTCCCGGAGCTCGTCGATGCGATTCGTTTGATGGACCCCACGCTCGAGCGCGCGGAGTCCTCTCCCTTCGAGGTCGACGGCATCGCGGTCTCGACCGGCGACCGGGTGTTTCACGGCTCGCTCCTCTCGGCCGATGCGCGAAGTCTGCACCTCGCCGTCGAGGCAGACCTGCCGCCGCGAATGCTGGTTCGCGTGCACGTGGGCGGGCTCCAATTCCACGCGCGGGTGGAGTGGGTCTGCGACGGGGAGTTTCGGTTGTACCCGTGGGCGCTCGACCCCGCGCGGGCGCAGGCGTTTGCGTCGTGGAGTCAGTCGCTGCTGCAGGCGGCGTGAGCGTCCGGTTCGACTCGGCCGATTGTCCGAGCGTGGGTCGTTCAGCCGCTCGTCACCCGGATAGAAGACTCACTCACCGGCGCAGCGTCGTCCCGCCTCGAACGCACGCCAGGCGGCCTGCGCCCAGCGGAAGTGAGGGTCGATTCGGCGCCCGAGCTCGGTGGCGTGGGAACCCAGCGCACTCGACAGCCGGTGAGAGAGCGAAGGCCCAGTGATGATGCCCCGCGCCACTTCGCGACGGAGCTGTTGCCGCAACACCGCCTCCGCCGACGGAGGGAGCGCCTCGGTGGCGAGTACGAACGCGACGGTGAGCTCCTCGTTCGCCTCGATGGGGGCCATCGCCAACACCGAATGAAGGAACGTGGGGTCCTCGACCAGCATCACCATGTGCCCCAGCTTGGCGCGCGAATCGACCTCGTGCCACCGCGATGCATGGACCAGTCAACTTCATCGAAATCGAGAAAACTGCTGGTCCATACTCACGGGCTCACGATGCGCGTCGACGCTCCTCGAATCGCTCCCATGCCGCCGTCGTGCGCTGCTCGGCCGACGCCCTTCTCGTCGGCTGGGAGCCCGTTCATCCCGCCTTCGCTGCGAACGGGTTCGAGTGAACCGTCCGTCGTTTCGGGAGGCGCCGCTCCGGTGCCCTGACATGATGCGAGGGTGCCGTCGTTCCCCCTCGACTCGCTCGACAAGGCCTGCCTCGCCGCGATGCAGGCGCCCTGGTCGTCCTTCGCGCCCACCTGGAAGCTCGACCTCACCGGCCGAATCGACGAGCCGCTCCTCCGGCGTGCCTTCGACGCCCTCGCGCCGCGCTACCCCTTCCTCTCCGCCACCATTCGCGACGGCCACTGGCTCGTTCCCGAGCGGCCGGTGCTCGCGCTCGCCACCACGACGAGCGAAGAGGCGGTGCTCGACAAGTTCCTCACCGTCGACAGCGTTCCAGTCTTCGAAGCCGTCCTCCGACGCACTGGCGAGAGCTCGGCGACGCTCTACTTCCACCAACACCACGCGCTCGCCGACGGCCGCGCCTTCCTCGAGCTGCTCGGCGACTTCTTTGCGGCGCTCTCGGCGCTCGAGCGAGGGGCTCCGCTGCCCGGTGACTTCTCCGCCATGGTGCCGCGGCGCCGCCAGCGCGAGGTGGTGCAGACCCGCGGGCTCGCCTGGTTCTTCGACTCGCTCCGCGGCGCCTGGAGCAGCCTCAGCGACCTCGCCCGCGCGCTCGTCAGCCCAGTCGACGCGCTCCGGTGCAACGAGGCGAAGGACTACGAGAGCGGCAACCGCACCCTGCACCACGACGTTCCCCTCGAGCGCTTCGAGCGGTGGAAGGCGACGCGCGAGCGCCACCAGCTCGGCACCAACGACCTCCTCGCGGGCGCCCTGCTGCGCGCGCTCACGCCCTGGAGCGCCCGCCCCAACGGCACCCACACGCTCTTCTTCCCCGTCGACGCGCGCCCGCGCACCGGCTTCACCTCGTTCGCGAATCACTTGAGCAACGTGCAGCTCCGCTGGCGCTCGAACCCGGCGACGACCGCGCTCGAGTTCGCGCGCCACGTGCAGCAGGCGACCCAGCCCGTCTTCGCCGCCCGGCTCCCCTGGGTGAAGGTGCCCTTCGACGACCTCCTCGGCCGGCTGGCGCCCCTCGAGTCGATGCGGCGCGCGGTCTTCGTCCAGCGCCGGCTCCTCACGAACTTCTCGTTCTCGAACCTGCTCCCGCTCGGCACGCCTGGCGGGCCGTGGCGGACCGAGACGATGGCCCTCGAACGGCTGCGCATCACCACTCCGTGCGTCCCTCCGCAGGCGGTGAACCTCACCGTCGCGCGCTCGAACGCCAACGCCTGCTTCAACTTCAACTACAAGCCGAGCGCCATCGGCGCCGACGACGTCGAGCACCTCAAGGACCGGTTCTGCGCCGCGCTCGACGAGCTCGATGAGCAGGTGAAGTGACGCTCAGGACCAGGTGATGCGGTAGGTCGCCGAGTCACCCTCGGTGGCGCTCACCTTCACCTCGACGGACTTCCCACCGGCGAGCTCCACCGCGGCGTGCATCAAGCCCTGAATGTAGGTGGGCGCCGCGTTCACGTCGCTGATCCACACCTCGACGTCGTTCGGCCCCACGTCCTTCGCCGACGAGGTCGTGTACGAGTTGCTGCTGCGGAAGTTCGTCGACATGCGGTGCAACCCACGCCGCACGCCAATCACCCGGAGCGTCGTGAACAGCACCTTGCCCGGCAGCGTCTCGTTCCACGCGCGCAACAGCTCTCCGCCGAGCTTGTGGAGCTGCACTTCCCGCGGCTCGTTCGGCGACAACACCTCGGCCGAGAACCAGAGCAGCTTCTGCCAGGTCTCCTTGGGGACGTCCTTCGGCGCATCAGGGTCGACGCCCATCGCCTTGAGCTGCTCGACCACGGACGACGTCAGCCGACCCTTCGCGCGCAGGATTCGCTGGAGGAGCGCCTCGACGGTGGTGCGGAAGACCAGCTTCTCCGGCATGGCCGAGAGCATCGCACGAGTCGGCTCCGCCTCTAAAGGAGAGCGTCCCAGAGGGCGATGTCGTGCCCCTCGTCGATAGGCTTCGCTCGCAGCGTGGAGGCCACGAAGGACAGGCGCGGAGAGGGCGTGCTCACCGGAGCTGCGACGAAGAAGCCGACGAGGCACGCACGTCGGGTGGCTCGAGGCCCACGAGCATGCGAGGTTCGCCGCGTGCGTCTTCTGCTCGTCGTCTTCGCCTTGGTCCTCGGCTGCCCTCCGCCTCCGCCCAAGCCGGTCACCCTCTCCTCGGCGGGAGCCACCATCACCTTCTCCTCCGACGGCACGTTCCAGCTCGCACGCCCTGGGAAGCCGCTGCTCGCCTTCGATCGTTCGGCCTTCCAAGTCGGCACGGTGCGCGAGCTCGACGCCTCCAAGTCCTACGACCCCTACTGGCTCGTCGTCGAAGATCCCGTCCTCACCAAGGTGGAACCGCCGAGCTTCAAGTGGCGCGCGTTGATCAACGCGACGGTCACCCAGGCGAGCTCCGACGAAGTACGCCTCGACGCGACCTTCGACGCCGACGTCACCGCGACCATCACCGTCCGCACCGCCGCGCACGGCTTCACGCTCCGCTTCGTCCCCAACGTCGAGGCCCGGCCGGTGGCGATGCTCCGCGTGCGCGCGAGAGCCGGTTCCACCGAGGGCTTCTACGGTCTCGGCGAGTGGTTCGACGGCCCCAACCACCGGGGAAAGATTCGCCCGATGCAGATCGAGCCCGACCTGTCCGTCGAGAGCGCGACGACCGAGAACCACGTGGTGACCCCGCTCCTCCTCGGGACCAACGGCTGGGGCCTCTTCGTCGAGACCAAGCGCTTCGGCGTCTTCACCATCGCGAAGGACGAAGCCGACCTCATCGACTCGATGTGGGGCACCGCCGAGGCGAGCGCCGACGGCCTCACCGCCCACCTCTTCACCGCCGACGCGCCGCTCGACCTCCTCGCGCCCTATCAACAGCTCACCGGAGCGCCGCGGCTCCCCGCGCCGTGGGGCTACGGGCCGTTGATCTGGCGAAACGAGAGCCGTGATCAGGCCGAGGTGCTCGACGACGTGGCGACGCTGCGCCGGCTCGACCTCGCCACCAGCGGGGTGTGGATCGATCGACCCTACGCCACCGCGGTGAACACCTTCGACTTCGACCAGCGGCTCTTCCCCGACGCCGGCGAGATGATCTCCACCGCGCAGGCCGCCGGGCTCCGCGTCGCCGTCTGGCACACGCCCTATCTCGAGACCTCGGCGAGCCCCTACCGCGCCGAGGCGGAGCGTGAAGGTTACTTCCCGCCGATGCAGGGCCTCTTGATCAACCGGTGGAGTGCGCCGCTCGACTTCACCAACGCGCGCGCCGACGCCTTCTGGAGAGCGCGGCTCGCTGCGTACCGGTCGCTCGGCATCGAGGGCTACAAGCTCGACTTCGCCGAAGACATCGCCGCGGGCATCGCGGGCAACCGGAGCGGCTGGCAGTTCTCCGACGGCTCCACCGAGAAGACGATGCACGTCGACTACACCCGCCTCTATCACCGCGCCTACCGCGCCTCGCTCGGCCCACTCGACGGCTTCCTCCTCGCGCGTGCGGGCCGCTGGGGCAGCCAGACCGACGGCCTCGTCATCTGGCCCGGCGATATCGACGCGACGCTCACCCGCTTCCAAGAGCCCTTCACCGACCGCGGAGGAAAACGCGTCGTCGGCATCGGTGGGCTCCCCTCGGCGGTGCGCGCGGGCCAGAGCCTCTCGATGTCCGGGTTTCCCTTCTTCGGCGCCGACACCGGCGGCTACCGGCACAGCCCGCCGAACAAGGAGACCTTCATGCGCTGGGTCTCCCAGTCGGCCCTCTCGACCTGCATGCAGACCGGCGACAGCTCGAGCCAACCGCCCTGGGTCTTCACCGCGGAGAACGGCCGCGACGACGAGGCCGTCGCGCACTACCGAACGTTCGCGAGGCTGCATCTGCGACTGTTCCCCTACGTGTGGACGTTCGCCGCGCAGCTCGCGACGACGGGGCGGCCCATTCAGCGGCCCTTCGGCGTGCAGTTCCCCGAGCTGGGCGTGCACCCGGCGGATCAGTACCTCCTGGGAGACGCGCTCCTCGTCGCGCCCATCGAGACCGCCGGCGTCACCTCGCGAACCGTGATTCATCCTCCCGGCGGGTGGAGCTCGTGGTTCGACGGCACCATCCTCGCGGGCGAGCCTGGAGAAGCGGTCTCGGTGAACGCCTCGCTCGGCCAGCTGCCGCTCTTCGTTCGAGACGGCGCGCTCGTGCCGATGCTGCGGCCGACCATCGACACGCTTTCTCCTGCGAGCGACGGCAGCACCGACTCGTTCGCGAACTCGCCTGGCGACCTCTGGGTGCACGTCGTGCCGTCGAACACGAAGACGAGCTTCACCGTCTTCGATGGCACCGTGGTCACTCAGGAGCGAACCGCCGAGGCGGTCGTCTTCACCTCGACGAAGGGGACGACCTTCACCAGCGCCGCCGTCTTCGAGTTCTTCGCCCCACGGCCTTCGAGCGTCACCGTCGATGGTGTCTCGGTCTCCTTCGTGTCCGACCTCGGTGGCGTGCCGCGCGGAGCGTCCTGGGAGAGTGGCATCGTCAGGGTGAAGGCAGCGCTCGGGAGCACGGTCGAGATCCGCTGATCGAGTTCGTTGCTTCGCGTATTGCTGGTGGGTAAGGCCGCCGACATGCGACTGGCTTTGCTTTCGGTGTTGGCCCTCTCGGCGTGCGGTGCTCCCTCGTCGACCCACGATGGTGGATCCGGCGGGGGCTCGTCGTTCTTCACCGGCGGTGGACTCAGTGGCGCTGGTGGTGGCTTCGCCTCCGGAGGTGGATTTGCGTCCGCCGGTGGAGCCGCTGGTGGCGCTCCGCTGGTGATTCAGTCGCAGTCGGGCACGATTGGCGGAACGCCGCCGGCGTTCGTCTCCGGTTGGGCGCGGCTCACCACCGCGCAAGCTGGCATCTCGGCGCAGCTGCTCTTGCTGTTCTCGAGCCGCCCTGCGCTCGACTGTCCGATCGCGAACGGCTTCGAGCTGCGCCCGGGAGAGGCCTCGGTCGATCTCATTCTCTACGGACCAGCCGATGGCGGAGCGGTGACCACCGGGACCTTCCCCATCGTCTCTCAGAGCGCGATGACGGGCTTCGTTGGCTCGGGCTACCGCGCCCCCAGCACCTGTCCCGCCGACCTCGGAGACGGCATTCGCTTCGCGAGCGGCAGCGTGACCATCAGCTCGCTCGACGGTCGCGCGACAGGGACCTTCACCGGGCAGCTCCAAGGTGGTGAGCAGGTCAACGCCTCGTTCGCGCTGCCGTTCTGCCCGATTCGTGGAATCGGCGGTCGCTGCACGCCGTGATCAGGCCAGACGGATGATCAGGCCAGGCGCCGTTTGAGATCAGCCGCCAACGCGCGACTCGCCGTCGGAGCCGCGCGTCAGCCCAGCAATCACTGCACGCAGCGCTTGCCGGCGCCGTTGGCGATCTCCGAGCAGCTCCAGAACGTCGGGCACTCGGTGAACGAGTTGCACTGCTTGCTGCAGTAGCCGCTCACGTCGTTGGGGTTCCGGTAGAGGCAGGTGGTTCCCGCGCACTCGTTCCGGTCCGCGCACTGCTCGCCAACGCGCTTGAGCGTGGTGGCCTGACAGGTTCCCTGGTTGCACCACTTGCCCGAGGCGCAGTCGGTGTCCTTGTCACACGAGCCCCCCGAGGAGCCGGCGCCGGAGCTGCCTGCCCCCGAGCTCCCTGCGCCCGAGCTTCCGGCCCCAGCGCTCCCCGCGCCCGCGCTGCCCGCTCCCGAGCCTGGGCTCAGGTTGGAGGTGTCGACGCACTCTCCGGCCTTGCACACGCGGCTGCCCTTGCAATCCGAGTCCTTCGCGCACGCGGCTTCACCGCCACACGCCGCGAACGCCACTGCCACTGCTGCCCCCATCAACACGAGATACTTGGTCATCGTTCATCGCTCCGAGAAGTGACGGGTGAGTCCGTCGAGTTCGGCAGCAGACGAACGAGCCGCCGCGAGGTCTCACCGCAACGACTTCGCGAACCCGAGACCTCGGAGCGCCCCGCCCGTCTATCCGCATGTCGCGCTTGCGCCCTCGAAGTGAAACCGCTCAATTGCCCGGGTGCCGATTCTCCGAACCGAGCTCGAGAGCCTGCTGGCTCGCGCGAAGGCGCAGTTCGACGTCACCATCGACGTCTCGCTCGCGGAGGCTTGGGTGAACGAGGTCGCCAAGGAGACGAAGCTCGACCCCGGCGTGGTGCTCGCTTGTGCCCTCTTTCATCGGCAGCCAGAGGCCCTGGCCTGCTTCGAGCGGGCAATCGCTCCGAGAGTTCGGGCCGCGCTCAAGAAGCTGGGCGCCGACGACGCGGGCACCGAGGAGCACCTCCAGACGGCGCGCACGCGGCTCCTCGCCGACGAGGGCGGCGCCAAGCTCAAGAACTACCGTGGGGTGGGCTCCTTCGAGGCCTTCGTCGTCACCACCGCCGTTCGTTCGCTCACCGACGCCCACCGAGGCCCGCAGAAGCGCAGCGACGACGAGCCCCTCGCCCGGCTCCCGGCGGCCGTCGACTTGGAACGGCAACTCGCCCGCACCGGCCAGGCGCACTTCTTCGCCGCCGCCTTCAGGGAGGCCCTCGAGGCCCTCAGCCCCCGAGAGCGCGCGCTGCTCAAGTTGAACCTCGTCGACGGCGCCAGCATCGACGCGCTCGCGCCGCTCTACCAGGTGAGTCGAGCGACGGTGGCGCGGTGGCTCGCCTCGGCGCGGCAGGCGCTCCAGAAGGGCACGCTCGACCGGCTCGCGCAGCGAACGAAGCTCACCACCTCGGAACTCGACGGGTTGATGGCGAGCCTCGAGAGCGGCTTCGACATCAGCTTGCGGCGCTTCGTCGAAGAGGCGGCGAGTGATGGCGATGCCTGAGCTCTCCCGCGCGACCCACCCGGACGACGCAGTGCTCGCCGAGTATGCCCAGGGCGACCTCCTCGGCGACAGCCTCTCGAGCATGGAAGCCCACGTCGCGCGCTGCTCGGAGTGCCGCGAAGTCGTCGCCGGCCTCTTGCAGGTGCTCGAGCCGTCCGACCACGGCCCACGAAAGGGGCTCGTCCTCGGGCGCTACGTGGTGCTCGACCCGGTCGGCGCGGGCGCCATCGGGGAGGTCTTCTCGGCCTACGACTCGACCCTCGACCGCACCGTCGCGCTCAAGTGGCTCTACCCCTCGGTGCTGGAGCCGAGCCGGGCGTCGCTGCGTGAGCGGCTGCTCCTCGAGGCGCGCGCGCTCGCCAAGGTGCAGCACCCCAACGTCGTCGTCGTCCACGACGTGCTCGCCCAGGACGACGCCGACGTCATCGTCATGGAGTTGGTGAAGCGCGCCCAGCGCCTCAAGGCCGCTGTCGACGGCACCCGAGACGCGCGGCGAATGGTGCAGGCCTTCGTCGACGCGGGCCGCGGGCTGGCGGCGGCGCACGAAGCGGGCGTCATTCACCGTGACTTCAAGCCCGACAACGTGCTCGTCGACGGGGCGGGGCGCGTGGTGGTGGTGGACTTCGGGCTCGCGCGCCACTCGGGCGTCTCCGAAGCGCCCGCCACGGCGTCGGCGACGAAGACGAGCGTCTCGGGGACTCCGGCCTACCTCGCTCCCGAGCGGTGGCTGCGCGCCCCGGCCGACGCCGCCACCGACCAGTTCAGCTTCTGCGTCTCGCTCTACGAGTGCCTGGCGGGCCGGCTCCCGTTCCAAGCGCAAGACGTCGCTCGGCGCCTCGAGGAGCTTCGGCGCGGACCGCCGCCGCTCGGAGGCTCGGTGCACCCGCGGGTCGAGCACGCGCTCCGTCGCGGGCTGGCGTTCGAGCCGAGCGCGCGCTGGCCCTCGATGACGGCGCTCACCGACGAGCTGGCGGCGACGCTCCGGCCCACGGCTTCTCGGCGCTGGCTCGCGGGAGGCGCGGTCGCGGTGGCGTCCCTCGCCGCGCTCACCGTCGGAGTGCAGCAGCGGCGGGCGCGCTGCGAGTCCTCCGATGCGCCGGTGCTGAGCGCCTGGACCGCCGCGCGCCAGAAGACGATTCGCGACGCCTTCCTCGCCACCTCGCACCCCGCGGCCGAGCGCACGGCGACCCGCGTCCTCGAGGCGCTCTCGCGCTACGCCACCGACCTCGGGCACACCCGTCGTCGGGCCTGTGAGGCCACTGCCTTCGAGGGCGAGTCCGAGGTGCTGCTCTCGGTGCGGCAGACCTGCGCGGCGCGGCGGCTCGCCGACTTCGAGGCGCTCCTCACCGGGCTCGCCAAGGCCGACGGGAAGGTCGTCGAGAAGTCCGTGCTCGCGGCGGAGTCGCTCGCCGACCCGCTCGAGTGTCTCGACCCCAAGCTCGCGTTGGTCGAGCCGTTGCCGAAGCGCGCGCGCGCGGCGGTGGAGACGGTGACGGCGAAGGTGGCCGAGGTGCGCGCGACCCGGCTGCTCGGCCGAACCAAGGACAGCGTCGAGCTCGCGAACGCCGCAGTGAAGGACGCGCGCTCGGCGGGCTGGGCGCCGCTCACCAGTGACGCGCTCTACGAGCAGGGCATGGGCCTCGAGCGGCTCTCGAAGTTCGACGACGCGCGGGTGGCGCTGACGGAAGCGATGACGATGGGGCTCGGCGCGAACGACACCCGGCTCGCCTTCAGCGCTGCCACCCTGCTCGCCTACATGGAAGGGGTGGACCGGCCGAAGGTGGACGCGGCGGCGGTCTGGCTCTCGATTGCCAGGGCGCTGGAGCCACGAAGCGAGCGGCTCTCGAGCGAGCAGCTGCGGCTGCGAAACGTGGAGGCCGTCGTCGACATGAAGCAGGACCGGGCGGCGGCGGCGGTGACGTCGCTCTCGGCGTTGAGCGCGGCCCTCGAGGCGTCGGGCCAGCTGGAGACGGTGAATGGCTCCCGCGTCCTCACCAACCTGAGCGCGGCGCTGCGCGAGAGCGGCAAGCCGGCCGAGGCGGTCGAGGCCTCGCGGCGCTCCATCGCGTTGATGGAGAAGGTGCTCTCGCCCGGCCACCCCGACGTCGCGACGGCGGTGAACAACCTCGGGAGCGCGCTGGCAGACGATGGGCGGCTCGACGAGGCGGAGCCGCAGTTCCGGCGGGCGGTCGAACTTCGGGAGCGCCTCTTCGGCCCCGACGCGCTCGTGCTGGCGACGCCCCACTACAACCTGGGTGAGGTGGCCTTCAGGCGCGGCGACGGCACGACGGCGCTCGAGGAGTACGCTCGCTCGCGCGCCATCATCGAGAAGGCGTCGGGCCCCGACGAGGACGACGCGTGGGACGCGAAGATGGGCGAAGGGCTCGCGCTCGGGCTCCTCGGCCGGCATCAGGAGGCGCGCACGGTGCTCGAGCAGGTGTTGCCCCAGCTCGAGCGCCGCAAGCTGCCGGCGTGGAACGTCGCCCAGGCGAAGCTGGGGGTGGCGCGAGCGCTCCGAGGGCTGCGGCAGGATGAGCCGCGGGTGCGGGCGCTCCTCGAGTCGGTGGCCTCGCTCGAAGGGCCGCGGCATGCGGCGCAGGTCGCCGAGGCGAAGGCGCTCCTCCACGCGCGGCCGTGACGTTCGTCATCGCGCGGTGCGGCTCCGTTCCTTCCCTGGCGAGTCGATGGGCGAATCGAACGAGCTCGGCGCTAGACTCTCGAGCACCATGGACTTCGAGGTGAGCGCGCTCAACCTGGCCGGCCTCAAGAAGGTGCTCGTCGCCCGCGGCCTCGCAGCTCAGGTGCTCGCGCGGGTCTCTCCCGAGGCGAAGAAGGCGCTCGACGACCCGCACACCCAGAAGTGGCACCCCGGGCGGTTCGCCATCGAGGCCTGGGGCGCGGTCATCGACGTGGCTGGTGGCCCGACGCTCTCCGACGTGCAGCTCGACGTCACCAGCCAGGCCTTCGGCGCCATCGTCACGCCGTTGCTCAAGGTGGCGCTCGCGCTCGGAGGCCGCTCGCCCAACTCGCTCCTCAAGCGCCTCGACGACGCGGTGAAGGTGGCGACGAAGCACGTTCGGTGTTCCTGGCGGCCGCTCACGCCCCAGCAGAGCTCGGTCGTCTTCGAGTACCCCGAGGTGCCGGCGCGCATCGACGTCATCGAGCACGGCTGGAAGGGCACGCTCCGCTTCGGAGAGACGCTCGTCGACAAGACGTTCACCTTCGCGCCGATGGTGGCCGAGACCGACCGCCGCTTCGTCCTCACGCTCTCCTGGTGAGCGTGCTTGGCTCCCCGGCCATGTTCGCGATGCTCCTCGCCTCGATGCTCTCCGCGGTGCCCGAGCCGGTGCCTGCGCCCTTCGAGCTGAAGGAGGCGATGCACACCTATTACCGCGGGGAGTTCTCGGGCGGCTTCGGCTGGTGCTCGACGGGCGGGCTGTCGGTGGCGGCGGCGATTCCGATGTTCCTCTCGGGGTCGGAGTTCTTCCGCGGCATGGCCTGGCCGACTGGCCTCATCGGCCTCGCCCAGCTGGGCCTGGGCATCGCGAGCTTCTTCACCGCGCCGGCGCGAATCAAACGCTTCGACGCGCTCCTCGACACCCAGCAGACGCCGGCTTTCCTCGAGCTGGAGCAGCCGCGCCTCGGGGGCATCACCCGCGCCTTCGACTGGTTCCAGCTGACCGAGCTCGTCATCGTCGGCGTCGGGAGCGGGCTGATGGGCGCGGGCTACTCGAAGGGCAACGACGCCTTCGTCGGGGTGGGGCTGGGGCTCATCCTCCAGAGCCTGATGTTCCTCACCCTCGACGAGCTGGCGAGCCGGCGCGCCGACGTCTACTCGGCCGTGTTGAGCGGAGACTGAGCGCCCCCGAGTCGACGGGTCGTTGCCGGCGCTGCGAGCCCTCGATTGCGCGGCTCGCGTTCGCGTCGGGTCGAGCTGCTGGACTGCCGCTCAGGTCTCGACCGAGCCGACGAAGAAGCCGGCGACCTTCCCATCGGCGGTGCGGCCCATCACCAGGCGCGCGTAGAGGCCGTGGTCGGACTCCAGCTTGCCCTGCGCATCGGCCGGGCCCACGTTGAAGACCTTCACGTCGGTGAGGTTCTCGTTCACCAGCTTCACCATCGCGCCGAACGACGCCGCGCTCTTCACGTACATCGGGTCGCTGTCCTGCGCCTCGGTGAGGCCCTTGAGGAAGTCCTTCGCGTCCTTCGCGGAGTAGGCCTCGGCGGTGATGCCGTTGTCGTACTGCGAGTCCTTGAAGAAGGCGTCGAACTCGGTCTTCAGCGCGGTGATGGCGTTGTGCGGGGTGAGGTCGTGGCCGGCCGGGAAGGCGACGGCGAAGGGCTGCGCGGCGTAGTCGCTCTCCGACATGAAGAGCGTGTCCTTCGCGTACTTGTTCAGCTCGGTGGCGAGCTTCGCGCCGGGCAGGGCGTCGTTGCCGCCGGCCGCCTTGAGCGCCTTGGCGAGGTCGACGGCTCGCTTCCCGGTGAGGGACATCTTGGCGATCTCGTCCTTCGAGAGGCCGTTCTGGTTCAGGTCGTACTTCGCCACCATGTGCTGCTTGGCGTAGGCGACGGCGCGGTCGACGTCCTTCGCGGTCACCTGGGCGCCCTTCTTGAAGTCGCGGTTGTCGACGAACTTGAAGAAGATGTCGGCGAGGGCGCGCTGTTCCTTGGGCAGCTCGGTCAGCTTCGCCTTCATCTCGGCGCGGCTGGTGCGGCCGTCGGAGCCGCCCGCCTGCACGATGGTCTTCGCGGCGAGGGTGAGGGCCTTGGTGACGTCGGCTTTGGCGATGCGAGGCATGGAGGCTCCGGAGCGTGAGAGTTGGTGACGAGGGCGGTATATCGCGTCTGGGAGAGGTTCAAGGCGTGACCAAACGAATCCTGTTGCCGTTGCCCGACCGTGACTTCGACACCACTGAAGTCGCGGTGCCCTGGAGGCTGTTGCGCGAGGCGGGCCACGAGGTGGTGTTCGCCACCGAGCGGGCGAACGTGACGCCGGCCTGCGACCCGTTGCTCCTCTCTGGCGTGTTGTTCGGGCAGCTCGGCGCCGAGCCCGAGCCGAAGGCCTTCTACCGGGAGATGCTCGAGGAGCGCGCCTTCCGCGAGCCGCGCGCCTGGGGAACGGTGAACGTCGCCGACTTCGACGCGCTGGTGCTCCCGGGAGGCCACGCGCCGGGCATGCGCCAGTACCTCGGCTCGACGGCGCTCGCCTCGAAGGTGGTGGAGTTCGTGAAGACGGGGAAGCCCTTCGGTGCCATCTGTCACGGGCCGCTCGTGCTGGCGCGCGCGATCGATCCAGCGACTCGACGCAGCGTGCTCTTCGGACGAAGGACGACCTGCCTGCCGACGTACATGGAGCGCACTGCCTACTGGCTCACTGGCTGGAAGCTCGGGCGCTACTACCGCACGTATCCGCTCTACGTCGAAGCCGAGGTGCGGCGCGCAGGCGCCCAGTTCGTTCGCGGGCCCATCGAGCTGACCAAGCGCGGCACCCGCACCGACGACTCGCCCGCGTTCGCCCTCGTCGACGGCAACTACGTCTCGGCGCGCTGGCCGGGAGACGCGTACCTCTTCACCAAGAAGCTGCTCGAGCTGCTCTGACGGAGTCACGTGACGTGTCGCTGACAGGCGAGTTCGCCTGCGCGCGCGCCGAGCCACCGTTTCGGGTGCTTGCCTGGGCGGCCCAGCGCTTGCTCACGCGCCGAGGGTTCCCGACGAAGCTTCGAAGGGTCCTTCGACAACGCCTGGTTCAACGCTGCTGGCCTCGACTTGATGTTCGACCCGGGCGTCGACGTGAACCTGCGCGCGGTCGTCGTTCCAAACTTCGGCGATTGGAAGTTCACGCCCGATCGGCAAAGGCGCGTGCGCGTCGGTCGCGAACCCGGGAGGGCTCGTCTCAGGGGCGATGAGCTGCTTCTGATCGACCCGAGCCTGATCAGGGCCCGCCGTCCTTCGAGCCGGCGTCAGCCGTTCCACCATCGGAGAGGACGGTGCAGCGGCTCCCGCCACAGTCAGCGGTGCAGATGATGGCGCCGTTCTGCGGGTCGCAGCCGCACGCCGAGGGGTTGCACTCGTTCGCGTGACGCAGACACGCCCGGCCCGGCCCACACTGCGCGCTCGAGGAGCACGGCGGCTCGAAGGTCGCGCACAGCCCGCCATCGACGCCTCCATCGGTGCGACGGGGCAGGCACTGCTGGAAGGTCGCGCAGCTCTCCGCGCACTCCATGCCTCGCGGGGTGCAGCGGCAGCTCGTGCCACAGGTCGGCGCCTCGGGCGTTCGGCACTCGTTGCCCACCGGGCAGTCGGCGTCGGTCGCGCAGCCACGGAACGCGGGGTCCTGACGAGGGGCAGCCTCGACGGCGCCAAACTGGGGCGGGCCGCAGGGAAAGAGAATGTTGCAGCCGAAGGACACGGACAGCGAGGCGAGGAGGAGGAGGAGCCGCATTCCCCACGGCGTGAGCAAGGCGTGTTCCCGCAGCGGCTCGCCTCGAATCGGGCGGTTGCGCGCGGTTGATCACGAAAATTCGAGGAGGCAGGGGGTCGACCACGAACGGTCGAGGCTGGCTCGTGCTTGAGCGATGATGGGTCGATGTCGCCCTCGCTCACCATCAAGCTCGTCAGGCATGGTCAATCGCAAGCGAACGTCGGGCTCGTCACCTCGTCGGAGGTCGGCGACCACACCATCGCCCTCACCGAGGACGGACACCAGCAGGCACGTGCGGTCGGCGCGTCACTCGGGCCGGCGTGGCTGGGCGACGCGCTCGTCTACTGTTCTCCGTACCGGCGCACCCGGCAGACGCTCCGAGACATCATCACCGGCGCCGGCCTCGAGCCTGATCAGGTTCGCATCTTCGAAGACCCACGGCTGCGCGAAGTGGAGCACGGCTACGCCGAGTACGAAGCCCAGCTCGAGCGGCGGCGCACCCACGGCTGGTTCTATTACCGCTTCGAGGGCGGCGAGAGCCCGGCCGACTGCTACGACCGCACCTCGTCGTTCCTCGAATCGCTGATGCGGCAGATCGAGCGGAAGTCGGCCGAGCGGGTGCTCATCGTCAGCCACGGCCTCACCATTCGCTGCTTCGCGATGCGGTTCCTCCACCTCACCGTCGAAGAGTTCGACGACCTCGCCAACCCGGGTAACTGCGACGTCGTCACCATCGCCGCGAAGGACGAGCTGGAGTCACCCGACTGGGTGTCCGGGCGGTGGGGCTTGATGGGCCTCGCGCGGCGCTGAGGTCGCCTGCGGCCCGTTCGAATCGACCGAGCGGCTCTACCGGCCCATGATGACAGGCAGAGGCCCCATCGTGCTGCCGAGGCGGCCGAGCTGCGCGGCGTCATTCGTGCCCCAACACCACACGCCTCCGTCGTAGACGGCACAGGTGAACTCCGCGCCTGCGGCGATGGCCTGCGGCTTCTCGAGAGGGGTGTTGGCGACGGGCTCGGCGGTCTGCACCTGTCCCGATGGCGTTCCCGACGACTGGCCACCCGTGTCGTCGCCTCTGCATGACGTGCCGCTGCCAAACCCGAAGCACATGTGTGCCCACCCGGCTGCGACCGGAAGGATCCCACTGAGCGCCGGTGTTGGAGTCGTGATGAGCATCGATGTGCTCGACTCGATCTGTTTGTTCGAGTTCGAGCCCCAGCACCTCAGCTCGTGCGAGCTCCCCGAGCGCAGGCACGAGAAGGCCGCCCCGCACACCGCCTGAAGGGCCATCGTATTGGTGAACGGCTCGGTCGGCGTCGCGAACGCTGGCGTGGCAGAACTCGGAACGGTTTGGGCGGCGGTGTTCTGTCCCCAGCACTCGAGGACCCCGGGGTTGCGAACGCCGCAGGTGTGGAACCTCCCGGCGCAGAGCGAGGTGTACGAGCCGGGCATCATGCCTTCGCCGAGCTGGCTCACCCGGTTGTCGCCGACGCACGTCACTGCAAGGGACCCGGTGTTGATCGCCGCGCAGGTGTGGGCTTCTCCAGCCGCGATGGCGGAGACGGGTCCACTCGGCATGCCAGCGAGCGGCGTCGGGTTGCGGGTGATGCCCCCATCTGGCACGAGGCCCCAACAGGAGACGCCAGACACCGTGCCGATGCAGGTGTGAGCCGTGCCAGCAGCAATCACCAGCGCCCGCGTCGTGAGCGGAACCGGGTGAGCGCAGAAGAGGCGAGGCTCGGTCCACGGCCCCGCGCGATGGTCGAGGTTCGAGCCCCAACACACCACTCCGGCGTCAGTGAGAATGGCGCAGGAGTGCATCGCGCCAGCAGCGAGCGCCGCGACATTGGTGAGCGGCGTTCCTCCGTCGCAGGCGAGCGCTGATCCGCCGCCGGCACTCCCGCCCGAGGTGGATCCGCCGCCGGCACTCCCGCCCGAGGTGGACCCGCCGCTCGCTCCGCCGGCACTCCCGCCCGAGGTGGACCCACCGCTCGCTCCGCCTGCGCTTCCGCCCGAGGTGGACCCACCGCTCGCTCCGCCGGCGCTTCCGCCCGAGGTGGACCCACCGCTCGCTCCGCCTGCGCTTCCGCCCGAGGTGGAGCCGCCGCTCGCTCCGCCGGCACTCCCGCCCGCGGTGGAGCCGCCGCTCGTTCCGCCCGCGCTCCCGCCCGAGGTCGAACCACCTCCCACCGCGCCACCGCCAGTGTTCGGCTCACACGTCTCGGGCTCGGCGACGCCAGGGAGCCGCTCGCACACCCCTGCGCGGCATGTGTAGCCCTTGCAGCACAGGCCCGCGTCGGAGCACGGCCGGCCCTCGAGCGTGTTCTCCGGACATCCGACGAGGAGCACCACCGAGACGACGAGCACTGCGAAACGACCTGCCGCCATGACGACGGAGATTGGCCGCACGGCGCAGCGTGAGCAAGCCTCGTCCTCGGGGGAGTTCGATTGGCAACGCGCGGGTCGGGTGC
This sequence comes from Myxococcota bacterium, assembly GCA_052034585.1. Taxonomy (GTDB): domain Bacteria; phylum Myxococcota; class Myxococcia; order Myxococcales; family Myxococcaceae; genus Xiheimicrobium. Next base: position 75,373 of record JBPOIJ010000004.1, on the reverse strand, counting down.
TTGGCTCGTCACATGGTGGAAGGGCTGTTGAGCTTCGTCGTGGCAGCGACTCCGGTGCTCGTCGACGCGCCTCCTGCGCGAGCCGTCGAAGTGCTCGCGTCGGTGACCAGCGACGACACCTTCGTCGACTTCGACGACAGCTTGCGCGCGACGGGAATCTCCGGCGCCGCCCTCGACGCCGAGTTGGCGCGACTTCCTCCGCTCTTGCGCACCCTCGAACTCGAGCACCTCGAGCAGCGCCTCGCCGCCCTCGAGCGCGAGCTCACCGCCGCCGACTCCCGCCGGACGATGCGAGGGTGGCTCGAGGTGTGGTTCGTGCGCGGGTTCTCGAAGTTCCTCCAGAACGAGAGCCAACCCCTGGCGGGCGTCGAGGAGGCCGGGTGGGCGCTCGCCATCGACCCAGCTCTCACCGTCGAGCTGCCGAAGGCCGAGCGCTTCGCGAAGTGGGTGGCAGCCCAGCGCGAACGCGCGAAGCAGCTGCCCGTCGTTCGACACCGCATCACCAGCGGCGTCCCCGCCCTCGTGTGGGTCGACGGCGTGTTCCGGGGCGTCGCTCCGCTCGAGCTGATGCTCACCCGCGGCGCTCACGTGGTGTGCGCCTCGAGCCCCGAGCGCGAGCGGACGCAGCAGCTGGTGAAGGTCGACGGAGCCTCGACGACGGCGCTGGCTCCCGCCCCCGCGCTCCCCAGCAGCCGCCTCGCCACCCGAGCGGCCGTCGTGGAGTCGAGCCGGCGAGGCCAGCCTCCGTCCGTCGAACTCCCGGTGCCCGAGTTCGTCGTCCTCCGCGAGAGCGACGGCCTTCGGCCGGTCCGAGTGAGCGCTGGCGAGGTGGCCCCCGCGCTCGCGCTCGTGCTTCCCACCGCCACGCCCGCTGCCCTCGCGGCGGCCTTGTCCACCCCGTCGTCGTCGTCGAGCCCGTCGTCCACCACCGTCGTGCAGAGCCCCACGCCGAACAAGCCGCTCGCCCCGGCGCTCCTCGCCTTCGGAGGTGCAGGGGCCCTCGCCATCGGCTCCGCGCTCACCTTCGCGCTCGGTCAGTCGGCCTTTCAGCGCGCGGCTTCGATTCCGCAGCTCGAGGTCACCTCCTACGAGAAGACGATGAGCGACGGCAGGGGACTGACGGCGGTTGGCGCGACCCTCGCGGGGTTGGCGCTCGCGGCGGCCGGTGTCGGCGTCTTCTTTCTCTTCGATTGACCCCGCCCCTCACGGACGCGGTCTGATGAGGCCCTGCTGGAGGCTCGCTTCGAGCTTCTTCGTCTCGCCGGACTTCGAGAAGACGAGGTTGAAGGGCTTGGTCGTTCCCGTCGGCGTGCTGGCGACGATTCGGCCGCTCGGCACCCGCACCCTGACGAAGGGCGCCTCGAGGCTGAGGGAGGACTCGAGCCAGCGCACGATGCAGGGCTCGGAGTTGGCGTCCGGACAGGTGAACTGGAGATAGCCCTCGACGACCTCTCGCTTCTTCCCCTCGGGCCGCGCGCTGGGTCGAACGAGCCCGGCATCGAGCGTCGTCGTCGTCGTCATCGTCACGCCCGCGTCCACCTCGGTGCCGAGGCGCTCCGGCTCGGGTGGCACCGGTGGGAGTGGTGTGGCGACGACCGCGAGCGGCCCCGCGTCGACCACCGGCTCTGCAATCGGCGTCACCGGCGGTTGTTGGTCGGTGACGGCCCGCACGCCGACGAAGCCGGCTGCCACGGCGAGCACCGTCGCGCCGACGAGGAGCGGCCAGCGGCGAGTGATGACGGTGCTGTGCTCGCGCCGCACTGCGACGGGGGTCGCGTCTTCGGTGGGTCGAGCGGCGGCACCCGATTGGGTCTCGTCGTCGGGCTTGGCCGTCGCGCCCCAGGGGCTCACCGTCGGCTGCCGCTCGGCGCGCGCAGGTGGGACGCGGGCCTTCGCCGGCAGCTCGGTGAGGGAGGTGACGCCCGACGTCGCGAACGGCTCGAGGGCTTCGGCGAAGGCGGCGGCCGAGGGAAACCGCTGCGTCCGGTCGACGGCCATCGCCTGGGCGACGATGCGCGCGAGCTGCTTGGTGGTGCCCGGCATCGCCTCGTCGAGCGGCTTGGCGCCACCTCCCAGCACCATGGCGGCGAGCTCGGCGAAGTTGTCGGCGTCGTAGGGCGGCGCGCCTGCGATGCACTCGTAGAGGATGACGCCGAGCGAATAGAGGTCGGCGCGCTCGTCGACGTCTCGCGAGGCGCGCATCTGCTCCGGCGCCATGTAGAGCGGCGTGCCGAGCGCGGTGTTGGTGTTCGTCACCTTGGCGCGGCCGGTGAGCCCGCTGTCGAACTTCGAGATGCCGAAGTCGAGCACCTTCACGAAGCTGTGCCCTTCGCGCTTGAGGAGGAAGAGGTTCTCGGGCTTGAGGTCGCGATGGACGATGCCCGCCTCGTGCGCGGCCGAGATGGCGTCACAGACCTGCAGGAGGAGCTGCACCGCGACGCCCGCGTCGAGCCGCCCGTTCCAGCGGAGCACCACGTCGAGCGTCTGGCCCTCGAGCATCTCCATGAGGAGGTAGGGGCTGCCGTCGTCGAGCATGCCCGCGTCGAAGGCCTCGACGATGTGGGGGTTGCCGATGTGGCCGGCCGCGGAGGCCTCGCGGAGGAAGCGCTCCACCAGCTCGCTGTCGGTCCGCCACTGCGGCTTGAGCACCTTGAGCGCGCGGCGGTGCTTGGTGAGCTGATGCTCGACCTCGTACACCTCGCCCAGCCCGCCCTCGCCCAGCAGCCGAACGACCCGCAGCTTCCCAGCCAGAATGGTGTCGCGCGCGTAGGGCATCGCCAGCGGGCCGACCATAGCAGCGCTCGCCCGCGCCGAGGCCGAGTTGCGCGCGGTCGTTCACCTCTCGTTTACATGCCGGGCGGCGTCACCGGCTTGCCCTTCGTCGAGAGCATGTAGGTCGCGGTCGCGGTGGCGAGCGGTGGGCCAGCGAGGTCGTGCGAGCACTGCATGCGCACGAAGGCCACGTTGCGGGTCGCCTTGATGCACTCCGCGCGGGCGAACACGTCTCTCCCCGGCGTCGACGGCCCGAGGAAGTCGATGCGGAGGTCGAGGGTCGCGATGGGCACCGGCGTCTTGAGGTGCAGGTAGACGGCGGCGCCTCCGCAGGCGTCGAGGAGGGTGGTGATGACGCCGCCATGGAGCACCCGCGTGTCCGGGTTGCCCACCAGCGCCTCGTTCCAGGGCAGCACCATCTCGGCCATCGCGGGCGTCACCGTCACCTTGGTGAGCGCCATGCCCAGGGCCTTGTTGTGGGGGATGAACTCGCGGAAGCCCTCGTTGAGCGCGTCGATGTCGAAGTCTCGAACCTCGTCGGTCATCGCGCGCGGTGTGACACAGTTCCCGGCCTCCGTCTCGCGCGTGGGCGCTGCTCGTGGCGGAGCCCGCCCGGAAGTTGGCGCCTGCGACCCGGCGTGGCCCTCGGCGTTCGGCGGGAGCCCGGTGGTAAGCAGCCGGTCATGACGACGACGCGACTCCCCAAGGGCGGCACGTTTCTCTGGGCGGCGCCTGCGCCCAGCTTCACTCCCGAGGCCTTCACCGACGAGCACCGGGCGCTGGCGAAGACGGCGCTCGAGTTCTCGAAGAACGAGGTGCTCCCGCACGCCGAGCGCATCGAGAAGAAGGACTTCGCGCTCCTCGAGGAGCTGCTCCGTCGCGCCGGAGAGCTGGGCCTGCTGGGGGTCGACCTCGAGGAAGCGTACGGCGGGCTGTCGCTCGACGTGACCTCCACCTTGCTCGTCGCCGAGTCGAAGTCGCTGCTGGGCAGTTGGTCGGTCACCTTCGGCGCGCAGACCTGCATCGGCACCTTGCCCATCGCCTTCTTCGGCACCGCCGAGCAGAAGCAGAAGTACCTCCCCGGCTTGTGCAAAGGCGAGCTCGTCTCGGCCTATGCGCTCACCGAAGCTGGCAGCGGCAGCGACGCGCTCGGCGCCAAGACGCGCGCCACCAAGAGCGCCGACGGGAAGCACTGGATCCTCGACGGCTCCAAGCAGTTCATCACCAACGCGGGCTTCGCCGACGTCTTCGTCGTCTTCGCGAAGATCGACGGCGAGAAGTTCAGCGCCTTCATCGTCGACCGCGACACGCCCGGCTTCTCCATCGGGCCCGAGGAACACAAGATGGGCATTCGTGGCTCGTCGACCTGCGCGCTCGCCTTCGAGGGCGCGAAGGTGCCGGTGGAGAACCTGCTCGGCGCCGAAGGCCGCGGCCACGTCATCGCCTTCAACATCTTGAACCTCGGCCGGCTCAAGCTGGGCGCGGGCGTCTTGGGTTCGATGAAGAGCAACCTCTCGCTCACCCTCGACTACGTCACCATGCGCTCGCAGTTCGGGACGCCGCTCGTTCGCTTCGGGCTCACCCGGGAGAAGCTGGGCCGAATGACCGCGGCCATCTACGCCGTGGAGTCGATGGCCTACCGCACCGCCGGGCTCATCGACGCCCACCTCGCCGCGGGAGAGAGCAAGCTCGCCGCCGTCGAGCAGTTCGTCATCGAGGCCTCCATCATGAAGGTGCTCGGCTCGGAGGCGCTCGGCCAGGTGGTGGACGACGCGGTGCAGTTGCACGGCGGCATGGGCTACGTCGAGGAGTTCGCCGTCGAGCGCAACTACCGCGACGCCCGCATAAACCGCATCTTCGAGGGGACGAACGAGATCAACCGGCTCCTGGTGGCGGGCACGCTGCTCAAGCGGCTCAAGCGCGGGCTCGTCGAGCAGGGAACGCCGCCAGCCGACGACTCGCCTGCCGGTCGGCTCAAGCAGCTCGCCCATCTCTGCTTCGTCACCGCCAGGGAGCAGCTCGGCGAGAAGCTCGATCACCAGCAGCTCGTGCTCGCCTCGGTGTCGGATCTGATCATGGAGGCGTACGCGCTCGAGTCAGTCTCGTTGCGGAACCGGCAGCTCTCCAACGCTCGGGCGTGGAGGCTCGCAGCCGAGGAGGTGTACGCCGAGGTGAGTGTGCAGCGCGCAGTCACCGCCGCGCGAAAGGTGCTCGGTTCCGTGCTGACTGGACGGGCGCTCGAGGCCGCGCTCGCGCAGGTGCGTGCGTTGACCGACTTTCCGCTCGTCGATCTGACGGAGCGTCACGAGGTGTTGGCGGCAGCGGTGGAGCAGGCGCGTGGCTACCCGACGAGCTGAGGTTCTTCCGCCACTGAAGTCGAGCCGGGTCGAGGTCGACTCAATTGGTGCGCCGGACCGCCGTCGCTAACTTTCGAGGTGATGCTGACGCGCTGGTGGCGATGGCTCGATCGCCAAGTCGAAGGCCTGCCGATCGAAGAGCGAGACCGCGCCCGGGCCTTCATCGTCACCATCTGGCTCGCGCTCGGCATCAGCTTCATCTCGGCGGCGCTGGCGGCGGGCTCGTCGCTCTGGGCGCTCGCCGCCCTCAACGTGGTGAACGTGGTCGTCTGCTCGGTCACGCTCCCGGCCTTCATTCGCACCTGGTCGCCGACCGTCGTGCGCGGCACGCTCTGGGGCTTTCTCGTCACCCTCTCGGCTGGCGCGCTGGCGACGACTCCGCTCGAGCTCACCAACCTCGGGTACATCACCCTCATTCCGTTGATCTCGTCGCTCATGTTTCGAAGGGAAGAGCGGCGCTGGTGGGTCATGCGCTCGCTGCTCTTCGGCGGAGTCACCGTGGTGGCGGGCCAGCTGGGGGTCGTCTGCCCGGAGGTCGACCCGATGCCCACCCTCACCCGGCTGATGAACTTCTCGGTCTCGCTCGTCGCGGTCGTCGCCCTGCTCAACGAGCTGGCGCGGGAGCGAGAGCGGTCGATGCTCAGGCTCCAGGAAGCCGAGCGCGCGAAGAGCGCCTTCTTCGCGAACGTCGGGCACGAGCTGCGGACGCCGATGAACGGCGTGCTGGGAATGACCGACGCGCTGCTGCTCCACCCGCTCGCTGGCGAGCAGCGGGAGATGGTGGAGGCCATTCGTTCGAGCGGTGGACTCCTGCTCTCGTTGCTCGACGATCTGCTCGACCTCTCGAAGCTCGAGGCTGGGCGGTTGGTGCTCGAGCCCCAGCCGGTGCAGCTCGACCGCTTCCTCGGCCAGCTCAAGACGCTCTGGGTGCCGCTCGCCGAACGGAAGCGGCTGTCGCTCCAGGTCGAGCTCGTGCAGGGCGTGCCGAGCGTGGTTCGGCTGGATCCACTGCGGGCGCGGCAGGTGTTGGGCAACCTGATCAGCAACGCGCTCAAGTTCACCGAGAAGGGTGGGGTGTCGGTGCGGGTGACGGTGCAAGGCGATCGGCTGTCGTTCGCGGTGAACGACACCGGCATCGGCATCGCGCCGGATCACCTCGCGCGGCTGTTCGAGCGTTTCGTGCAGGCCGACGACGCGCGGGCGCGGAAGTACCAGGGCGCGGGGTTGGGGCTCGCGCTGTCGCGTCAGCTGGCGGAGCACATGCAGGGCAGCCTGTTGGTGGAGTCCGTCACTGGCGCTGGGAGCCGGTTCACCCTCGAGGTCCCGCTGGTGCTCGCGGAGCTGCAGACGTCGGCGCCGGACGGAGAGCAGGGCCTCGGGCGCCCGCTCCACGTGTTGGTGGTCGACGACAACTCGGTGAACCAGTTGGTGGCGCGGCGGCTGCTCGACCGGAGCGGCTGCACGGTGGAGGTCGCGCCCGATGGCCCCAGCGCGCTCGAGGCGGTGGCGCGCTCCCGCTTCGACGTGGTGTTGATGGACGTGCACATGCCGGGGCTCGACGGGCTCGAGGCGACCCGCCGCATTCGCGCGAGCGAGCGAGGGCCGCGGTTGCCCATCATCGCGGTCTCGGCCTCGGCGGCGTCGGAGGACGTCGAGCAGTGTCGGCGCGCCGGAATGGACGACTTCCTCGCCAAGCCGCTCGTGCACCGCCGGCTCATCGAGGCGCTCCGGTCGGTGACCGAGGCTTCGGTTCCTCGCAGCTGACGGGTACGGTTCGGTGAATGAGCCGGCACACCGCGATGATTCACTGGAAGCGCGAGGGTGATTTCGCGCGCAAGAAGTACGACCGTCGTCACCGCTGGTCGTTCGACGGAGGCATCGAGGTGCCCGCGTCGGCGTCACCGCATGTCGTGCCTGCGCCGTGGAGCACGCCGAACGCCGTCGACCCGGAAGAGGCCTTCGTCGCCGCCATCTCGAGCTGTCACATGCTCACCTTTCTCTCCCTCGCGGCGAACGACGGCTTCGTGGCGGAGTCGTACGAGGACGAGGCGTCGGGTCTGCTCGCCAACGACGGGAGCGGCGAGTCGATCGTCGAGGTGGTGCTGAAGCCACGCATCGTCTGGGCCGAGGGCAAGGCGCCGTCGAAGACCGAGCTGACCGAGCTGCACGAGCGCGCGCATCACGAGTGTTACATCGCGCGCGCGGTGAAGTGTGCGATTCGGGTGGAGTGAGGTCACGGCGGCGGCTTCAGCAGCACGACCCGGCTCCCGGAGTTGCCGATCCACGCGAAGCAGTCGAGCGGCGGCACGTAGAAGAAGCGCGTGTAGTGCGAGGTGCCATTGCCCGTGGTGGGGTGCGCCGGCATCGTGAGGCCGGTGACGCCGAGGGTGCTGACGATCCACGGGTTGGTGAGCGGGTTCGTCGCGGGCGGCGTGAGCTTGTAGAGCGTCTGACCGCTCCCCGAGTACGTGTAGAAGGCGCCGGTCGACGGGTCGCGCTCCCAGCGGGTGTTGTTGAACGTCGGGAGCGTACCGGTGACGTTGAGTTGATGAACGCCGGTGGCGACGGCGTCGAGCTCGATGGCGCGCAGGTGCTGGGTCGAGGAGAGCATGACCAACACGTGCGCGTTCGGCTCGATGAAGGAGGTGTTGTTGTTGCCGTCAGTCGCCGGCCAGCCAGAGAAGCTGGTGGTCTTCCAGGTCCAGTCGGCGCCATCGAGCCAGCTCAGCTCGTGCACGGCGTGAATCTCGGAAGGCAGCAGGTAGATCCGATTGGCCACGGCGTCGCGAATCGCGGTGAAGCCGGTGAGGCCCGCGGCGTTCGTCGAGAGCCGCGACCAGGCGCCGGTGGCGAGGTCGAAGCGATGAGAGCGGCTGTTGCTGTTCGCGCTCGTCGTGCCGAATTGGGTGATGACGGTGATGACCGAGCCGCGAGGCCCTCCGCCGCGAGCCGTCGGCAGCTCCGCGAGCAGTTGGTAGGTGTGGAAGGGCGCGGGCACCGCGTTCGGCGTCGCTCCAGCGATGGAGAGCTCGAGCTCCGAGTTCACCTCCGAGGGGCCGTAGTCGCCGGTGCGCCAGGGAACGCCGTTGGTGTTGTCGATGCGCTTCCAGGTGGCGTCGGTGAAGTCGAAGAGCGCGGCGCCGACGTTGGGAGGACAGTTGTGACCGCCCGTCGCGGCGAGCACGTAGGCGCCTCCAGGCGAGACGTCGCGCACGTAGACGCCGCCCGCGTAGCAGTTGAAGAGCGCATATTCCCAATCCCCAGCGGAGAGGGGAGCGGGTCGGACCGCGTCGGCCGTGTTGGTGCCGATGAAGAGCGCGCTCCCGGCGGTCGGAATCACGTACGGGAAGCCGCCGTCCCAGACGCCGGCGTCGGTGCCGAGAATCGTCCCGCCGTCGGAGGTTCCGGACGCGCCACCGCTCGTCGCGCCGCCAGCCGAGCCGCCGGCGATCGATCCACCAGCGGATCCACCACTGATCGATCCACCACTCGCCCCGCCCGATCCTCCGCCCGTTGCGGCGTCAGGACCTCCCTCGACTTGTCCGACGCAGGAGAGGACGGAGAGCGCGAGGAAGAGAGTGCGCATGGTCGAGCGAGTCTACTTGCTCCCGACGAAGCAGGGCGCGTGCTCGCGTTGATGCGGAAGGCGAAGGGCTCTTCGATGAGGAAGGATCGTTCCGAGCGAGCCAGGCAGAGTCGAGCGCCCAGGAGGACCGGATGATGGCTCAAACGGGAGGCAGTGAGTGGTCGTGCCTTCTGAAGCCTCGAGAGGCGGTGGCGACGAGGAATCCGCCGGCACCCGTGCCCCGTCCCCCTCCTCGCCGCGGTTCGCTCGATGGTTCGCAGGTTCGAAATGCAAAACCGACGCGCGGCGGGGAGGCCCTCACAGCCATGTTCGGCTCGCGACGGTTTTCGTCAGGTGCCTGACGTAAGGGACCTGACGTCTGGCGTCCCTCTCCTGACATGGCTGGGAGAGGCGCCCCCGCCGGCGCTCCTTGATTTCGATTCGCTTCGACGGGTGTCTCGACTGAGCGTGACGACGACCTGAGTCAATTCCTTCCAGCGGCGATCAGGTGAACGGGCTCGAGCGCGGGCAAATTCCTCGTCGCCACCGCTTCTCGAGGCTTCAAGACGCCACGATCACCACTGCCTTCATTCTGAGCCGTCCGTCGCCGATTCGCGAAAGCCGAGCACGGTCGCGAGGAGACACCTGGCCTGACCGGTGCGCATGCCTCCACAACGAGACGCCGTACCAAACCACCCGTGGCACCCAAGGCAGCCCCTCGAGCCGCTGAGCCCCAGGTTTCGACCGTTGGGCACGACCGGACGCCACGGCGCACACCACCGGAGTCTCATTTCCCCATGGTCCTCCTCAGCCTCCTGCTCGCCGCCTCGCCCTCACCGTCGACGGCGCTCTCGATTCCTCCCGCGCTCCAGCGCGTGCTCGACGGCGGCACCTTCGCCAACACGCCCGCAGGCTTTCGCGCCATCACGCTCTCCCACGTCGCCGATGGCTGCCGCTGGCAAGCCGACGCCGATCCCTCGAAGCGCGAGGCCGCGCATCAGTGCGTCGAGGCCGCCTACGCTCGCTCCCTCGATCTCCTCGCGAAGGCCTGTCCGTCAGGCGATCGTGACTGTGACGCGAAGACGCTCCTCTCCTCCGTCGATCCCCTCGCCCTCGAGCACCTGCTCCTCGTGATGGGGGACGCCGACGCGACCGGCGCCTGTCTCGACGAAGCACTTCACCTCGACCTCGCCCGTGGACTCGCCGAGGCGAGCGTGGCGGATCCCTACGGCATCGTTCCCTCCTATCGCTCGTTCACCCTGCGCTGGCCGGCTGATCAGTCGGCCCTCCTCGCTGGCCTCAGTCGCGCCGACGCGGCGCACGGCACCTCCTTCGCCACCGAGCCGACCGCGAAGCTGCTCGCCGTCATCGACTCGAGTGGCCTGCACTCGAGCGGCCTCCCGAAATCCGAGCTCACCGGAAAGGGCCCTGGCGCGAAGTTTCCTCGTGGCTGCGCGCAGTCGTTCATCAGCCGCTACCTCTCCGAAGTCGAGCCCACGCGAACCTCGGCCTGGTGGGCGACCTACAAGAAGCGCTTCTTCGTCGAACTGCCCTTCGAGGTGGTCGGCTTCCGCGAGTGGCCACCCGGCGTCGACGGGCAGGTGGACTCGGACTCCGGGCCGATCATCTTGGGCATCGGCACCGCCGCCAGCGCGCTCGCCATCAGCGCCGCGAAGGCGCAGGGAGACGCCCGCCTCGCCCATCGACTCGAGAAGAGCGCTGCGACGGTGGAAGGACTCGGCGTCGGTGCCGCGATGGCCCACGCGTCCTTCGCCGAGGCGATTCGATTCGAAGGCCGCTGGCACCCGATGGCGGCTGCTCCCGCGGACTGATCAGGGCACGTTCTTCGCGACCCACGCTTCTGCTTCCTCGAGCGCCTTGAACGAGTGAACGGCGAGCGCGGCCCCGAGGGTCTGCAAGGCCAGGCCGACGCCGTTCGCCGCTGCCCGAATCGCCATCGACTGATTCACCACCAGGCCCGCTCGCAGCCGAATGCGCCCCGAGCGAATCGCCTCGACCCAGAGCGCGGCGGTGTGCGCTGCGGTTCGCTTCACCTGCGGAGAGAAGACGACCAGGAGCACGAGCGGCTCCACCTGCGACGCGGCCTCGAGCGGCTTGAAGATGTGCTCCTCGGTCCACTCGACCGCGTAGTGAGCCGGGCTGGTGACGTCGATGCGCCAGACGGAGCCTCTGAGCTGAATCGCTTTGCCGTCGGTGTCGGCCACCCGCGAAGTCTACCCCGCCGAGCGGTTGAGGGCGCTCAAGGCACTCCCGCGTCGCGGTACAGTCGATACCAATCGACCTCGGCGAGGCCGACGAGTCGCGAGCCCACCGCCGCCTTCGCGAGCGGCAGCCGCAGCACCGCGCTCGAGGCTCCGCAGAGCAGACCGTCGTCGTGGTCGGCGGCGCAGAGCGCGCTTGCCTGGGGCAGCTCACCCTCGCCGTTCTCGCTCGCCCACGCCGCGCGCAGCCGTCGGAGACGGCACGGGCTCGCTTGGAGGATGGCGTCGAGTTGCCGATAGCGCTCAGGGACGAAGTGGCGCGACATGGGCCGAACGAAGAGCGCAGCGCCGAGCTCCCGCATGGCCCCACAAGTCGCGGGCGGCTGGGTCGTCGCGGTCGAAGACGACATCAACGAGCTGCGCTCGCCCATCGCCCACCGGAAACGCCTGAGCGCGGCGATCTCCTCTTCCGAGAATCGTCGCGCGGTGCCGGCATCGAGCCCACGCTGATCCGCCACGACGCCCGCCTTGTTCGCAGCGCTCAGCACCGCGACGCCCACCATCTCGCCGAGCAGCGACTCGCTCGACAGACACAGCCGCGCGAGCTCGTTCGACTCCTCGATGGCCGGGCCGATGTCGCCGCGCTCGAGGCCCTGGAGCAGCCGCACCTTCGCGTGCCACTGCGCCTGGACGAAGGAGGGCAGCGGCTCCTTCGCGAGGTCGAAGGGAAATGCCTCGAGCGGTGTGCCGTCGGCCTCGATGTCCCAATAGCCGTAGCTCGCGAGCCCTGCCATCCACGAGGTGTCGACCGCGGCGACGTCGAACGAACGGTGGGCCCAGTCAGCGCCCGCGTCGACGATGGCTGCGCGCAGCGCGGCAGGCACTGCGCCAGGCGCTGGAGGCAGGATCTCGTAGCCGAGGTGCTGGAGGAGCAGTGGCGAAGCGTCGCCTCCATCGCGCGCGGAGAGGAGCGGGTCGCCGCTCCAGCGACGGTGATCCGCCAGGACCGCCTCGGCGAAGCGCGCTCGGTCTCGCTCGAGGGACTCGCGGCTGCGCTCGTATGCGGAGGAGCCCTCCATCAACATGCGGCCGAAGACGAGACCCTCGGCGAGGAGGACCAGCACGAGCAGCACCGCGACGACGATGAGCGCGCGCTTCATGTCACCTCGGGCTCACGATGAGCCGGTCTTGTACGTCGTCGAGCCGCACGCCCTTCATGCGCAGCGCCTTCTTCTGCAACGCCTCTGGGTCGATCTTGTGCTCGGTCGCGACCCGCTTGAGCGTCGGCGACCAGGCGAGCGAACGCCCTCCGTCGGCCTCCTGCCGGCCCATCAGCGCGAGCTCGGTCAGCACCGTCTCCCAGGCGCGAGAGACGACCTGCTCCTGGAGCAGCGCCGAGGTCTGCCCGTTCAAGTCGAGGAAGCTCGAGGCCACCGCGCGAATCGCGAGCGAGATGAGCGAGGTGCGCTCCATCTCGTCCTGGAGGAAGGAGCGCTGCACGACCGCGACGCGGGTCTCCATCAGCGCGGTGACGGACGCGAGCCGAGGGTTGTTGGTGAGCACCGCCGCCTCGCCGAACATCTCGCCAGGGCCGAGCAGCCGCAGGTTCTCCTTCTTCCCTGCGACGACGCGCGTCACCTGACAGTGCCCATCGAGGATGATGTACGCGCAGTCGCCCGGGTCGCCTTCCTTGATGATGACGTCACCGGGCATGAAGGTCTGCTCGGGCATGCGCGCGACGCCGTGGATGAACTCCTCGAGCTCCTTGCGCAGCTCGGCGACCGTCTGAAAGCGCTGCTCCTTCGGCCCCGCGAGCGCGCGGCGGGTGATGGCGAGGAGCCGCGGCGGCAACGGCCGGCCAGCGGGCGCCACCGTCTCGGGCGAGGGGAAGGACACCGCGCGCGCGAGCTCCAACGTCGCTTCCGCGCTCGGCGCGACGTACGGCGGCTTGCCCACGAGCAGCCGGTAGAGCATTCCTCCGAGGAGAAACACGTCGGTGCGCTCGTCGATGAGGTGGTTGTGCCCGCGCGCTTGCTCCGGCGCCATGTAGGCCGGCGTACCGACGGCGCGGTGATCGTCCTCGCCTTCCTTCGGCAGCTTCTCCTTGCGCCGCGCGAGGCCCCAGTCGACGACGTAGATCTGCCCGTGGTCGCCGACCATCACGTTCCCGGGCTTCAGGTCGCAGTGGAAGATGCCCTTGGCGTGCGCGAACGAGACGGCGTCGCACACGCGGATCATCACCTCGAGCGCGGCGAAGAGGGCCTCGACGCCACCGTTCTTGTTCGCGTCGAGCATCTGCTGAAACGTCACCCCCTGCAGCACCTTCATCGTGAAGCAGGTCGAGCGCGCCTTGTTGGCCGACAACGCGTAGAGCGGAGGAATGTTCGGGTGATCGAGCTGCGCGGTGATGCGCGCCTCGTCGACGAAGGTGGCGAGCGCCTCGTCTTCCTTGAGCAGCTCCGGCCGGAGCACCTTGAGCGCCACCTCGCGGCCGAGCGACTCGTCCCGCACCCGGAACACGCGCGACATGCCGCCCTTGCCGAGCATGCCGAGCTCGGTGATCTCCCAGCCTGGCGGCACCGGTTGGTTCAGCGCATTCGGGTCGTCCTTCTTCCAGAACATGGCGCTCCTCGGAGCGCGACGATGGGCGGCCAGGAGAGCCGAGTCAACTCGTTGCGAGACGCGCTCCCCGCGTTGGCAGGCGCCAGTCCGAGGCGCCTTCGGCCTCGACCACCCGAGCGCTGCGCGAGTTCGGAGCTTTCCCCCCTGGTGGATTCGGGCAGACTCCTCGATGGATGCTCCGGGTCCTCGCCGCTCTCTGTCTCGGCCTCGCCGGCTGCACCGAACCCTGCACGAGCACCAACTATCGCGGCTGCTGCGTCGAGAACGTCTGCTACGAGGGCGGCTGCAAGGACGCAGGCGTGCCGTGCACTCCCGAATCCTACTCGTGTGCGACGGTGCCCTGCTGCGCGAAGGGCTTCTGGGGAGACCCGCTCACCTGCAACGCGAACAAGGCGTGCGTGCTGGCCTGCAAGGAAGACGGGCCGTGCAGCTCGAACGCCGAATGCTGCAGCGGCTCGCGCGTCGGAGCGGCCTACACCTGCGACCTCTCGAAGAACGCGTGCTCGCTCTGTTGGACGAAGGGGCACGAGTGCGTCGCGGGAAGCTCGAACAGCTGTTGTCCGGGCCTGACGTGCTCCTCCAAGCCGGCGACGCCCAACTACCACGAGTGCCTGTGACGCTCGCGCGCCTGCTCGTGATGGTGGGGTGGGCCGCGCCAGCCTTCGCGCAGAGCACCTGGTCGCTCACCTGGCAGGCACCCGCCGAGTGCATTCAACCGGCCGAGCTCGGCGAGCGGGTCGAACGTCGAATCGGGAGGCCGCTCTTCGTCGCGCAGGCGCCGCGCGCGGTGCGTGGGTATCTCGCGAAGGAGCCCACGGGTTGGCGGGCGCGCTTCACCCTCGTCGACGACGGCGGCACCATTCTCGGGACTCGGGAGCTCGAGCAGCCGGAGGGCTCGTGCCGGCTCCTCGACGAGCGGCTCGTCTTTCTCGTGGTGGTGTCGATCAGCTCGCTCGAGCCAGTTCCCGTTGCGCCGCGGGTCGAGCCAGTGCCCCAGCCGCCGCCGCCGAAGGTCGAGCCGCCGCCACCGCCGCGTCGTCGAACGTTCGAGGTGCGGGCCGAGGAGCGGTTGGTCGACGGACGGCTGGTGACTGAGCCCGAGTTCTATCGGCTCCTGTCCCGGTGGGACCTCGTCGAGGCCTTCCACGGGAGGGAGGCGCTCAAGATCGCCGGAATCACCTCGAGCGCGGCAGTCGTATTGATCAGCGCGGTGCTCTTCGCCGTCTCCGCCGCCGGCGCCGATTGCGTTCGTTGGTCGGGAACGCCCGAGAGCCGGGGTGTCTGTCTCGACCGAGCGCCCGCCCTCCTCGTCACTGCCATCACCACCCTCGTTGCGGGAGGTGCGTTCGGCGTCGCCTCGCTCGCCTTCCGAGTGGCGCCGACCACGCAGGCCGAAGACGAAGCACTCGCGCGTGCCGCTTCAGGGGTACGGTGAGCCCGCATGGCTGCGCGACGGTCTCAATTCCTCCTCTTTGGCGGTGAAGAAGAGGTCGTCGAGCCGGTCGAGTCGCCACCATCCGTCCCGAAATCGTCGACCGACGAGTGGGAGTATCCGCCCGACGCCTTTCCACCCGACCCCTGGGATGCGCTCGTGTCCACCGCGCTGCGGGAGTTCGAAGCGGCCGTGGGTTCGCCCGCGGAACTTCGGCGTGCGTTGTGCCGCTACTTCAAGCGGGGGCAGGCGGCGTCGTTCGAGTACGAGGAGCTGGTGGACCGGTTGTTCGTGTCGAACGATCTGCTCGGAGTGGCGGGCTCCGAGGCGGAGGTCGCTCGCATCGCCGAAGAAGTCCTGCCCACGCTGACGAGCCGGGAAATTGCGACGACGTCGCTGGACTGACCTAGCCGTCCCTTCGAGCTGTAGAGCCAAGGTCGCTCCAGCCCTATGCTGTCGCTCGATGTCCAAGCTCACTCGGGAGAACGTTCGGGCCTTCCTCGACCGCGATTGGGCGGCGGTTCGGCGCGTCAAGGACGAGTCGCTGGGTCGATTCGTCGCGACGCATGGGCCGTCGAGCGCCGCTGCGTTGGCTCAGGCGCTCCTCGACGAGGTGTGGCCTCGCATCAACGATCCGATTCGCCGGGCTGAGGACCTCGCTCACCACCTCGAGATGAGGAAGAAGCTTGGCAAAACGTCCAAACGTCGCTGAACACCTCGTTGCCATTGCAAAGGCGCTCCAGCCGCTCGGAATTCGCTGGTACGTCTTTGGTGCGCAGGCCGTCATCTTCGCTGGCTTCGTGCGAGCAACAGCCGACATCGACATCACGACCGAGGACGTCGACGTGCGGCGGCTCGAGAAGGCGCTCGGGAAGGCAGGCTTCGTGGTTCGACGTGACATCGAAGGCGTCGAGGAGCTGATCGAACACCATCGCGTCCTCCCAATGGAGCACGCCAAGACCGGCATGCAACTCGATGTCGTTCGTGCTGGTCCGGGTCTCGAAGAGGCGATGCTCGAGCGCCGCGTCGTTCGCAGGGTCGGGAGAGCAAGGCTTCCCTTCGTGTCGACGAACGATCTCCTCGTGCTCAAGACGCTCGCCGGCCGGGAGAAGGACCTCGAAGATGTTCGTGGGCTCTTGAGGAGCAAGAGTGACGAGATCGATCTCGACGTGGTTCGGCACCGGTTGGACGAGCTCGGCTCGGCAATCGATGACCGCACCCTTCGGTCGTCATTCGACGAGCAAGTGAACGCGACAACCCGCCTGAAGACGCCAACACGCTCTACGCGTACGCGCTGAACCTCGACGATGCCGCGATCCCTTTGTTGCGCGCGCCAACGACTCGAGCGCGGTCGCAGCCTTGCTCAGGCGAACAGCTCCCCCTGCATGGGCTGACTCGCCGGTGCCGTGCGTGCGGAGCGAGGCGACGTCGGCGCCGACCGGGCCAGCGCCCCACGCACCCGCAGCAGCCCTTCGACGACCTTGATGCGCTTCGGACCAAAGCCACACACCGACTCGAGACGCCCGGCTCGCACCGCCTCGGCCAGCCCGTCCAGGTCCTCGACGCCCAGCACGGCACGGAGCTCCTGCGCGAGCCGCGGCCCGATGCTCGGCAGCTCGGCGAGCTCTGCACGTCGCTGTGCCTTGAGTCGTTCGAGCCAGGGCAGCTCACCCGTCCGCACCCAATCGGTGATGACGCCGGCCAGCTCGTAGTCGATGCCCAGCAGCTGAACGCCCTCGATGCTCCGCTGCTCGACCAACTCGGTGACGGGCTTCACGCAGGCACGCACCGCGTCCGCCGCACGAGCGACCCGCGCGCTCCTCCCAGCCTGGCGCTGGTCCATGGACAAGAGCCGCGAAATCTCGTCGAGCCCCTCGGCGATGGCGTCGTTCGAAAGCAGGTCTGAACGTGACATGCGTTCAGTTATCGCAGAGGGGTCTGACATTCGACCCCGCCGGACGGATTCATCAGCAATATCAGCGTGTTGACTAACTCAACTCCGGCGCGACTCCCGGGTCAGCCGGGCGAGCCAATCGGCCGCGCGCGTGGTATCTTCGCGAGTGACGAGCGACTCCACCGTCGGCCTCATCCGGTACGACCAGTTGTGCGGGCCGACCGAGCCGGGCGTGTTCACCCGCTCGCTCTCTCCGAAGACGTCGCCCCACGGAATGATGCACCAATCGCTCTGCGCGTTGAGCGCCGACTGGAGCAGCGCCTCGTGCACGTGCTCGGTGAACTCCGCGGGCGGAGGGTCGAACCGGCGCATCTCTGGCCACACGCGGCAGACGGTCTCGCGCTCCCAGGGCTGTGCCGTCTCCCACCACGTTCGCATCATCTCGGTGTCGTGGGTGCCGGTGGTGACGAGCGAGACCTCGGGGTAGTGGTGCGGGTCGCGGTACACGCCGTCTTCGCGAGCCCAACGCATCACCTGATAGCCCGGCAGACCAAGGCGGGCGAGGGTGTCCTTCGCGAAGCGGGGAATCACGCCCAGGTCTTCGGCGACGATGCTGGTGCCCTCGGAGAGCAGCCTGAAGTTGCGCTCGCCTCGCGCTTGCTGCGCCGGTTCCTCGGAGGGAACGAAGCGGCCCTTTGGCGTCGCCGCGTCGCGGATGTACTGGCGGAAGTAGCCGATGGCGTGGTCGATGCGCCGGGTGTCGTAGGTGGCCGCGGCGGCCTTCGCGCGGGCCTTGATCCACGTGTCTGCGCCCTTCTCCATCGCGACGAAGTCGAACCAGGGCAGCCCCCAGTCCTGACCGTCGGCGGAGAAGTCGTCGGGCGGCACTCCGAGCCGCGCGTCCCGGCGCAGGTACTGCTGGTTCGCCCAGCAATCGGCGCTGTCCTGCCCGATGATGAAGGGCTCATCGCCGCAGAGGAGCACGTGACGCTCCTTCGCCTGCTTGCGCACTCGCTGCCATTGCGCATCGCACACCCACTGGAGCCACTGATGAAACCGAATGCGCCTGGCGTGCTTGGCGCGAGCCTCGTCGATGGCGGTGCGGGTCCTCGCGGCGAGCGGCGCGGGCCACTCCCACCAGGGCTTGGCGTCGAAGGACTCCGAGAGCGTGGAGTAGAGCGCGTAGTTGCCGAGCCAGAAGTGCTGGGCGTCGCAGAAGCGGTCGAACTCGGCGCTGCGGGCCGAGGGGCCTTGCTTCTCGAAGGCGTCGAAGGCGCGCTCGAGCACCGCCGTCTTGAGGGGGAAGACGAGGTCGTAGCGAATGGTGGGCGAGGCGCGGGCGAGCTCGAGCTGCTTCTTCTCGGCGTCGGTGAGGCGCACGCCTTCGGGCAGCCAGTCGAGATGAATGAAGAGCGGGTTGAGGCCGAAGGCGGAGCGGGTGGAGTAGGGGCTCGGGTCTCCCGGCGTCGTCGGGAGCAGCGGCAACACCATGAGCATTCGCTGCTGGGCGCGCTGCATCCACGCGAAGAACGGGTCGAGGGCGGCGAAGTCACCGACGCCGGCGTCGCGCTCGGAGCGGAAGGAGAAGAGCGGCTGGAGGATTCCGGAGAGGCGGCCGAAGGGGAGCATCGAGCGCTCGTGTAGCACCTCGGGGACGGGTTCAAAGGCGGTTGGGGGCTCGAAAGAAGGTCGCGCCCCGTTCAAAATTCGCCGGGCCAACCTCCACTCAGAGTCTCGGAGGACGTCATGCACGGATTCAAACTTCGCTTCGGCGCCATTCTCGCCCTCGTCTCGGCGGCGCTGTTCTACTTGCTCGCGCTGGTCGCCGCGGCCGGGCTCGCCTGGGCCGGCTGGGAGGTCGGCTCGTTCCTTCCGCACATTCGCGGCAAGGGCCTCATCGCGGTCGGCATCGGGGCCTTGGCGCTCTTCGCGGCCGCCGCGGTCGTGCTCTGGTCGATCTTCCCGCGGGCGGCGAAGTTCGTCCCACCCGGTCCCGAGCTCGACAAGGCCAAGCACCCCAAGCTCTTCGCCGAGATCGAACGCATCGGCGCGGCGACCGGTCAGGCGTTGCCGGAGCACGTCTACTTGCTCCGCGAGGTGAACGCCTTCGTCACCGAGCGCGGCGGAGTGATGGGCCTGTTCTCGAAGCGGGTGATGGGCATCGGGCTGCCGCTCCTCGGCAACCTCACCGTGGCGCAGCTGCGCAGCGTGCTCGCCCACGAGTTCGGTCACTTCGCCGGCGGAGACGTGAAGCTGCTCCCGTGGATCAACAAGGCGCGCCTCGCGATGCTGCAGACGCTCCACAACCTCACCAGCGCCGGAGAGTCGGCGAACCAGGGCGAGCTCGCCATCGCCTCCATCGTCTTCTGGATCGTGCGCGCACCGTTCAAGGCCTACGCGATGCTCTATCTGCGCCTCACCCAGGGCCTCAGCCGCGCCCAGGAGATCGCCGCCGACGCGCTCGCCATCTCGATCTGCGGGTCGCGCGTGCATGAAGAGGCGCTCCAGCTCACCGAGCGTGCGGGCCTCGCCTTCCGGGTGTTCCTCTCCGAAGACGTGGAGCCGTTGCTCGCGACCGGCCGGGTGCCTCCCATCGCCGCGGGCTTCCGGTCGTTCCTCTCGGTGGACAAGGTTCGCCAGGCCCTCGAGGCGGCGAGCCGCGAGCCGCGGGAGACCGATCCCTACGACTCCCATCCTTCCCTCGAGGAGCGGGTCACGTTCGCGAAGGCGCGCGCGGTGACGGTGAAGCCCCGCCTCGATGACGACGCGCCGGCGGTCGAGCTGCTGAGCGACCTCAACGGCTCCGAGCTGGAGTTGGTGAAGTTCGTGACCGAGCTCGAGAGCCTCGAACGGGTGAGCTGGGAAGACTCGGGACGGCACCTCGTGGAGCTGTGGAAGCGCGAGCTGCCGAACGCCAAGCTGTTCGACGGGCTCGCCGTGAAGGACCTGCCGAGGACGAGCCGCGAGCTGCGCGAGCAGATGAAGGGCCGGCACGTGGAAGACGAGGAGCAGCTGATGCGTCAGGCCGACCGCGAGGCGTGGCTGCGGCTGTCGGTGCTGCTCCACGAAGCCGGCTTTCGGGTGGTGAACGCGCCGGGAGAGAACCTGCGCTTCGTTCGCGGCGATGAGGCGCTCGATCTGTCCGAGACGCTGCGGGCGTTTCGCGGAAAGGACGGCTCCCGAGAGGCGTGGGTCGCGACCTGGCAGGCGCTCGGGTTGGCCGATCGAATGCTCTCGACCGGTCAGGTGCCCGCGTAGTCGTCGATGGGCTGCAGCAGCACGGCGGTGAGCCCGAGCGCGATGATCTGCTTCGCGAGGTCTTCGGTCACCACGATGAAGCTCGGGCCGCGCTCGAGCCGGAAGAAGCCGAGCCCGTTCGTCTTCGAGGGGTCGATGACGATCGCTCCCGTGTACTTCGGCTTGCCGCCGCGCAGCCGGTGCGGCGACTTGGAAGGATCGACCGCGTCGGCGACTCCGACGACGTTGATGGCGAAGAAGTCCGTTCGCTCCGAGCCGTCCTTCGCGTTCCGCAGGGTGACTGGGTAGGCGTCGAAGTTGGAGATGCCGAGCGCTCGCAGGCCGTCGACCATTCGCGCCGACATGACCGGAAGGGTGGTGTCGAAGAAGTCGGGAAACTCGGTGCCGTAGGACGGGTCGAGCTGGAGCGTGAACAGCGGCACCGGGCGGTCGAACCGAATGCCGTCGAGCCACTCGAAGGCCGCCGAGACCTCGGTGTGACCGACGATCTCGATGATGTTCGTTGCGTCGAAGAGGTCTTGTCTCAGGAAGAAGTGCATGACGTCGTCAGTCGCGCCTTCTGCGCCGGGCGATCAGCATCAGCGCGACCACCCAGGCTGGATCGAAGACGGTAGCGCAGCCGCACCCTGCGGGGAGCGTCGTGCTGTCGCCGCCAGCCGTGTTGCCTCCAGCGGTGCTT
This sequence comes from Myxococcota bacterium, assembly GCA_052034585.1. GTDB lineage: Bacteria > Myxococcota > Myxococcia > Myxococcales > Myxococcaceae > Xiheimicrobium. Next base: position 54,572 of record JBPOIJ010000004.1, on the reverse strand, counting down.
CCGCCGGCTGCACTGCCACCGCTTGCGTTGCCACCACTCGCGTTGCCACCACTCGCGTTGCCACCAGCTGCATTCCCGCCAGCCGCGTTTCCGCCAGCCGCATTGCCACCAGCTGCGTCACCGCCGGCTGCGTTCCCGCCGGCTGCGTTCCCGCCAGCTGCATTGCCACCAGCTGGGTTGCCACCGGCTGCGTTCCCGCCGGATGCGTTGCCACCAGCTGCGCTCCCACCAGCTGTGCTGCCACCGGCTGTGCTGCCACCAGCTGCGTTCCCGCCAGCTGCGTTGCCGCCAGATGCGTTCCCGCCGGATGCGTTGCCACCAGCTGCGCTGCCACCAGCTGCACTGCCACCGGCTGCACTGCCACCGGCTGCACTGCCACCGCTTGCGCTGCCACCGGCTGCGTTGCCACCCGCTGCGTTCCCTCCGGCGCTCCCGCCACCGGCGCTGCCCGCGTCTGTGACACTGCCTCCGTCGACCGCGGCCCCTGCATCGACGGGCGAGCCAGCATCGACTCCTCCATCCGACGGAGCAAACGCCTCGAGGTAGAGAACGAGCGGATCTCCAGTCGAAGCACCGAGCGCAGTGGGCGCATTGAACACCGTGCCTGCGAACGCGCTGCTCGTTCGCGCGTACTCCAGCCGAGGCGGCGTGGCGGCCATGAGCGTCGTCGTCACCAATGCGTGGGTTCGCTCGACCAACGAGCCTTCCTCGGTCGCCGTGTATCGCTCCGAGGGGATCGAGGCGGCCACGCGTGTCAGGTTCGGCGTCAGCCGGTCGAGCCCATCGAGATCCGAGGCGGTCGAGGTCGCCGGGAGCGGATCTCCAAGCAGCGTGCCCAGGACGTCGGCGTAGCCATCGTTCACCGCGTGCGCGTTCAGCTGCCCGGTGAGGACGAGTCGGAGATTCGGCGTGCTCGTCTGCGCGCTCTGCACCGAATCGGCCACGAAGAGCGCCTGGCGGATCCGCAGCGCCGCGACGGACGCGCCGAGCGACGGCCACCCATTCGGTCCCACCGCCGTGCTTTCCACGTTCGCGTCGGAGGCGATCGCGACGTTCACGACACTCACCGAAAACGTCTGACCATCGGCTGCGCGCACGACGGCGTCGAGGCGGAGCGGCGGCTGGCGGAAGAGCGGCTCCATCGAGCCATTCGGGTGGACGTTCACCGCGGCGCTCCCGAGCTGCTGCACCGACGACACTTGAACGCGCGGAGCGCCACCCACCTGCCGCGCCGACACCAGGAAGCCGAGGTTGAGTCCGGCCGGATCCGTTCCCGACACCAGCTGCGCGACATACGTCGGCGCCGCCAGCCCACCATCAGCCGCATCGGCGTCGATCCTCGCGGCGAGCGACTGGAGCAACGCGAGGTTCTCCACGTCCTGCACCGCGACGACGTCTGGGGCCGAGAGCGCGACGCGAATGAGCTGGGACGCCTTGCCCAGCCGGCGATCGAGCGCGCCAGCAGTGAGCACCACGTCCGTCGCTCCGGGAGCATCGACGCCATCGAAGAGCCGCGCGAGCCCCACCGACGCGATCGTCACCTCGCGCGAAGTCGCAGGCGTGACTCCAATCGGCGCGAGCAAGGCCGGCGTGACGGTGACGGAGTTGGTCAACAGCACCGTGTAGCGGCCCGCGCCGTCGAGCACTCCACCGATCCCAACCACCGTGTCGCCGACGTTCACGTCGAGCACCGCCGACGATGGAGAGCGCACCGCGAGGAGCTCTGGGTTCCCGTCCCAGCGGGGAATCGGAGGAATGGTGCCCGCCCAGCTCGTGAAGGGCGCCCGAATTCCCGCTTCGCGGAAGGGCCGAGGGACGGCGGACAGAGTCGCGTGAAACGCACCGGTGGACGTCGCAGTCGCCAGCGCTTCGTTGATCGTCGCCGTGGTCGGCCCCGTCACCGTCATCGCGTTCACCGTGACGAGCATGCCCTCGAAGCGCTCGAGCTGATCAGCTAGGCCCGAGGAGGCTGGGGCCAGGAGCGCGGGGCTGGGCAACGGCGAGCCCGACGCGAGCAAGGTGATGTTCGTCACGTTGGCGAGCTCGGTCCGCGTCAACGCTTGAGGCGTCGAGGTCGGCGCGAACTCGCGAACCGTCGCGGTGACTCGAACCGTGTTCCCAAGCCCGACGGCCGGCGGAGGCGCAGCCCCAGTGGAGACGAAGAGGCCCTCGGAGGTGTTCGGGTCGGCGTCGGTGGACGCGTCCGCCTCCTGGAAGAAGAAGCCATCGGCGCGCACCACCGTCACCACTCCGCGGACCGACACGATGGCGTTCACCAGCGGCGACACATCACCTGTTCCCTGCACGTCGTGAATGGAGACGAGCGGCTGAGCAAGCGCAGAGGTTGCTCCGAGACACAGCACGAGGGCGAGCCGGACCATGGGCGGAGGGTACGACAGCCCGGGCGGTCCGTGACTTCCCCGTCGAACGCGGCGTCAAACCGCGTACAGTCGGTCACGTCATGACCTCACGTGGACCGATTCGCGGCGATCACCAGCACGGCACCCAGTACCTCGAGAACGGCGCGCACTTCGACGCCATCGTGGTCGGCTCCGGCTTCGGCGGCTCGGTCTCGGCGCTGCGGCTCGCGGAGAAGGGCTACTCGGTCGCGGTGCTCGAGCAGGGCCGGCGGCTCAAGGCGAAGGACTTTCCCGAGACGAACTGGGACCTGAAGCGCTGGCTGTGGATGCCGCAGACCGGCATGCGCGGGCTGTTCCGCATGTCGTTCTTCCGCCACGTGACCATCTTCTCGGGCGTCGGCGTCGGTGGCGGTTCGCTCGTGTACGCGAACACGCTCCCAGTGCCCGGCGACGAGTTCTTCGAGAACGGCTCCTGGGCCGGGCTCGCCGAGTGGAAGACCGAGCTCGGGCCGCACTACGCGACGGCGAAGCGCATGTTGGGCTCGGCGAAGAACCCGAAGGCGACGCTCGGTGACGAACTCTTGCGCGAAGTGGCGCGCGACATGGGCCGCTCGGAGCACTTCGACTTGAACGAGGTCGCCGTCTTCTTCGGAGAGCAGCGCAAGACGGTGCCCGACCCATTCTTCGAGGGGAAAGGGCCTCCGCGCACCGGCTGCCACTTCTGCGGCGAGTGCATGACGGGCTGCCGGCATGGCGCGAAGAACACGCTCGATCAGAACTACCTCTGGCTCGCGGAGAACCTCGGCGCGCGCGTGCAGCCCGACACGAGGGTGCGAGCGATTCGGCCACGCACCGGCGGGGGCTACACGGTGACGGCCGAGCTGAGCACCGGCGGGCTCCGGAGCACCACGCTCGAGCTGTCGGCTCGTCGAGTCATTCTCTCCGCGGGCGTGCTGGGAACGGTCGATCTCCTCCTCGAGATGAAGGCGGACCCGAACGGCTTGCCGAGGCTGTCACCGCGCGTCGGCGAGCTGGTGCGCACGAACTCCGAGTCGCTCATCGGCGTCATCACTCCGCGCACCGACGTCGACTGCACCGAAGGCATCGCCATCACCTCCATCTTCAACACCGACGAGCACTCGCACGTGGAGCCGGTGCGCTACGGCCACGGCTCCGGCTTCTTCCGCCTGCTGGTGACGCCGCACGTGGCGCAGGGCGGGCTCGGCGCGCGGCTCGCCTCAGCGGTGAAGGCGTTCTCCGCCGAGCCTGGCACCTGGGCGAAGGTGACCGCCGTCGACGACTGGGCGAAGCACACCCAGATTCTCCTCTACATGCGCACCCTCGATGGCTCGCTCGCGCTCCGCAGAGGCCCGCTCGGCACGCTCAGCACCACGGTGACCGAAGGGGCTCCGCCGGCCGCGTCGATTCCGGAGGCGACCGAGGTGGCGAAGCGCTTCGCGCAGAAGCTCGGCGGCGTCGTCGCCAGCATCGCCACCGAGACGGTGATGGGCATTCCCTCGACGGCGCACATCCTCGGCGGGGCGGTGATGGGCCGCACGCCCGACGACGGCGTCATCGACGCGAGCCACGAAGTGCACGGCTACCCGGGGCTCTACGTCATCGACGGCGCGGCGGTGTCGGCCAACCCGGGCGTGAACCCGTCGCTCACCATCACCGCGTTGGCGGAGCGCGCGATGGCGAAGCTCCCAGCGAAGGCCTGAGCTTCAGAGCGGGCACCAGTCACGGTCGTTGGTCACTTTCACCCAGACGAGCGTCGCGCGGAGTCCCCGCACCCCAGCCCAGAAGCCGGTCGCCGTCTTCTGACTGGCCCACTTCCCGAACTCTGCCTCGGCGTCGACCACCATCGCGACCGCGGTGCCGTCGGGCGAATCGAAGAAGCGGGTGCCCTTCTTGAACGCCTTGATGCAGCCCACCTGTCCGCCTTCCTCGTCCGGCCGCCGATACGCCTTCCACGAGTCCTTGCCGAGCGGCCTGAGGTCGGTGGACGCGACGAAGGCGAACACCGCCACTCCATCGAGGACCGTCCACACCCTGCGCCGAGGAACGTCGTCGAGCGTGTCGGAACAGACGATGCGCTCCCGCGGGTCCGCGCGGAACTCGCCGCTGTCGCTGTCGGACCACTTCGCGCCTGCTGCCGTCATGAAGAGCGCGGCGCCCTTCGCTGGAAACGAGGCCCCGAGACAGGGCGAGGCGAAGGGGTCGGCGCCAAGGACGAGGGGAACGAGCAGGGAGAGCACGCGCGGATGCTGGGCGACGTGATGGAAGAGGGCAAGCCCCGGCCGGGTACTTGTGCGGCGTCTCGACAAAGACTGACCAATCTTCGTCACTTTGATTCGAGCGATCCGTTCCGTAGCCTGGGCGTTCTTCTTCCCCGGAGACCCTTCCCATGCTGCAGCCCACGACGCCCTCGACGCCGCCGTCCTTCCCTGCCAGCCGCGTGTACACCGACGCCGAGAACGCGACCTGGTCGGGCGTGGTTCGCGCTCAACGTCCGCGCCGCGCCGAGCAGCTGGTGCCGATGTTCCAGAAGGGCCTCGTCGCCCTCGGCATGGACGTCGACTCGATTCCTTCGCTCGAAGACGTCAACGCCAGGCTCGAGCGGCTCACCGGTTGGAACGGCGCCTTCGTGAAGGGCCTCGAAGACGGCCGCGGCTTCTACACCCTGCTGAAGGACAAGAAGTTTCCCATCGGCAACTTCGTGCGCGACCAGAAGGACCTCAACTACACGCCCGAGCCCGACATCATTCACGACCTCTACGGGCACATTCCGTTCTTCGCTGATCAGACCTACGCGGACTACTGCCACGAGTACGGCGTCTTCGCCTGTCGGTTCCTCGACGATGCAGAGCGGCTGCGCCGGCTCGAGCGCTACTTCTGGTTCACCATCGAGTTCGGGTTGGTCGACTTGCCGCAGGGCCGGCGGATCTTCGGCGCCGGCATCGCGTCGTCGGTCGGCGAGTGCGTGTATGCGCTGAGCGGCCAGCCCGAGGTGGTGCCGTTCGACGTCGAGCGGATCTGCGCGCAGGAGTTCCGGATCGATCAGATGCAGAAGCGGCTCTTCGTCCTCCCGTCCATCGAGACGCTGTACGAGTCGTTCGGGGCGCTGAAGAAGTGCGTCGAGCGCTGATCAGTCGAGGTCACGGCAGCCGCAAGGAGTAGCCGTCGACGTCGGCGCCAGGCACCGCCACCAGCACGTCGAGCGCCGGGAAGTAGCGCCAGCGCCCGTAGGTCGGGTGCGTCGACTGCACCGGCGGCGCGCCAGGCAACACGAGCGGCGTGCACGAGAGCGTCACCGGGTCGAGCAGCTGTGGCGGGGCGTTCTTCTCGGCCGACCAGATGACGAGCTTTCGTTTCCCTGGGTGGTAGGCGATGCCCGGGCCGTACGAGAGGTTGGCGCAGCCGCCGAGCTGCGTCGTCACTCGGGTGAAGGCCCAGGTGGCGAGGTCGATGGTCCAGACGTCTCCGTTGCCGCCGACGATGAAGATCTTCCGGAGGTCGCTCACCAACGCCGCCGAGGTGTCGAGGTCGAGCCGCACGTTGCCGTTCACTCGCGTGTAGCGGTCCTGATCAGGGTCGTAGGTGAAGAGCGCGACGCGGTTCGCGAGGATCACCTTGCGCGTCACCGGGTCGTAGAGCGCGGTCACCGAGAGCTGCACGTCGGCCGGAGGCACGTCGCCCGTCGGTGAGCGCCGGCTCCAGGTGAGGGTCGAGAGGTTCAGCATCCACGTCTCGGAGCCGCCGTTTCCCGCCGGGCAGCCGAGGCTTCCGCCGAAGGCGTACATCGCGTCGAGGTGCTCGACGTACGCGAGGCCCGAGTAGGTGTGCCGCGAGTTCGGGCGCCCGTCACTCAAGGTGTCGAGGCAGCTGCCAGTCTGGTTGATGGGGCTCGGGTCGTTGAGCCGGTTCATCGTCTGGGTGCGCAGGTCGAACGCGTAGAGCTCGTTGCCGTAGTAGTCGTTGTGCCCGCCGCCCCAGAGGATGAGCCGGTTGCGGAGCGTGTCGGCGACCCCGCCGCTCCAGGCCTCGATGACGTTGTGGCAGAAGGCCCGAAACGCGTACGTCGAGGTGCTTGGAGGGCACACCGAGAGCTGGCGGGTGTTCGGGTAGCGGCACCAGCCAATCGTCGAACACACCCCCGCGTCGCCGCCGCCCGTCGAGGCGACCGGTCCTCCGTCGGTGCTGGAGCCGCTTCCTGCGTCTCGCACCCCGGCGTCGGTTCGTCCGCCGTCCACCACGCCCGCGTCGAGGGTGAGGCCCGCGTCGCGAGTGCCTCCGTCCACCACGCCGGCGTCGAGGGTGAGGCCCGCGTCACGAGTGCCTCCGTCACGCCGCCCGCCCGCATCGGGAACGCTCGCGTCGAGGCCCGGGTCGACCAGCCCTGCGTCGACAACCGGGGCGCCAGCGTCTTCCCCCGCGTCGTCGAGCCCTCCATCCGCCTCAGCCTTCACGCCCGCGTCGCGTCCAGCATCGACCGGCCGGTCTTCGCCAGCGTCGCTCGAGGAGGGGCGCTCCATCGTCCCGTCACACCCCGCGACCAGCAGCACCACGACCCACGTTTGCCTGATCATTCCGGTTTTCCTGAGCAAGCCCGGCGCCACCGGCGGGCCACCGAAGACCGATTGGTTGCGCGGCCCCAGGTGAGGCGTCGACGCAGCACCGAGGCGCGCGCCACGCACACCTCCGCGCGACAGTTGAGCTACCGTCGCCTGGCGCATGCGATGGTTCGTCTTCGTCGGTTGCTTCGTCAGCGCCTGCACGCCGATTCCCGAACTCTTCGAGTGCAGCAGCGATGCGCAGTGCGTGCGGGGCGTCGAGCGCGGCCGGTGTGAAGCCTCGAAGCGATGCTCCTTGCCCGACCAGGCGTGCCCACAATCGGGCCGGCGCTTCTTCGCGCTGAGCGGTCAGGGCGCGTGCGTCGACGACCCGACGCCGTCGGCTCCGCCGCTCCTGGCCGAAGCCGTGTTCTTCACCAACGACGAGGTGGTGTTGAGCGGCACCATCGACACCGGGGCCCTGCCGACCAGCGGGTGGGACGTGCGGCTCCAGGCGAATGGTGCCTCGGTGGCGGTGCTCCACGCCGCGCGGGTGACGGTGCCGAGCGGGCAGACCGTTCGCTTCGTCGGTGCGCTCCCGGTGGCCATCCTCGCGAGGGACGCCATCATCGTCGACGGAGTCATCGACGCCTCGGGCAAGCGCGCCACCCCTGGCCCTGGAGGGGACGCTCCGTCGACGGCCGCGTCGGCCGGTGGGAGCGGTGAGGTCGACGCCGCGACCCACACGAGCTCAGGCGGTGGTGGCGGTGGCCATCAAACGGCGGGTGCGGCGGGCGGGCGCGGCGGACGAATGGACGAGGTCGTTGGCGGTACGGCGGGCCTTGCCGCCGCCGATGCGATGAGCCGGACGCTGCGTGGCGGGAGCCGTGGCGGGCGCGGCGGCGTCGACACCTGCCAGGCGGCCGAGGGCGGCGCGGGCGGCGGAGCGGTGTTCCTCTTCTCTCCCGGGCGCGTGGTGATTGGCGCTGCGGGCGGCATCAACGTCGGCGGTGGCGGCGGTCAGGGCGGGCCTTCGTGCGTCTGGTCGGGCGGTGGCGGCGGTGGCGGTTCGGGTGGCACCCTGCTCATCGATGCCGCCGAGGTCGTCATCGCGGGCACCCTCGCGGCGAACGGTGGTGGTGGCGGCGCCGGCGCCGGCACTCGCGCGCCGACGATGGGTGGCCGAGACGGAGAGGATGGGGCGCTCTCCTCGCGCGCGGCCACCGGCGGGTTGCTCGGCGTGCCGACGGCCTCCGCGACGCCTGGAGGCGCTGGTGGCAGCCGCGAAGCACCTCCCCGTACACCGCCCAGCCGGGCGCTCGGTGATGGCGGCGGTGGTGGTGGCGCCGTCGGGAAGATCCTCATCGCGGCGCCTGCAGGCTTCCGGCTCGAAGGGCTCAGCTCTCCCGACGCGCTCGTCAGCGTTCGTTGATCACGCTCACCCGTCTCAATCGGCGGCTGGCCTGATCAGGGATCGGGGATGAGCTGGGTCGAGATGATCAACTCGTCGAACCAGGTGAACGCCGGCGGATGCGACTGGGCCGGGCTCTTTCCGGTGCTGTAGGGCAGGAGCCAGATCTTCCCGAAGGCCTGGTCCTCCGAGGCGGGGCCGGCGCTGATGGCGTAACCGGGGAAGTCCATCACCAGCTCCGAGGGCTGGCCGGCGCGCGCGCCCCAGAGACGAACGCGGCTGTTGACGAACTCGTCGCCGACCCGCGGGCCGACCTCGACGCCCACCTGCCACGTCATCCACTCATCCGGCGCGTAGCCGTAGCAGTTCCCCGTCGGAGGAAACTGCCGCTCCGGCGACTGGTAGAGCTGCGAGTACAGACAATACGGAGCGGCGCGGCCGTACTGGAGGTGCACCTGATTGCCCACCGAGCGCTCCAGCGGGTCGTACGCGCCATGGCTCGTCGAGCCCGTGCACGACTGGTACAGAATGGGAAACCGCTGGTCCTTCTTCGCCTGCATCACGAGCTCGAGGTCGGTGCAGGCGTTCCAGATGCGCGAGGGCGTGTCTCCGGTGCTGATGATGACGTGCTTGAAGCCCTGGGAGCCGAGGTAGCTCGTGTTCACCAGCTCGGCCGAGAGCCGCTGCCGCCACTGCACGTAGAAGACCGAGTTCTCCCCGAAGCGCACCGAACGGGTGGGAGTGAAGTTCGCCCACACCGAACCGCCAGCCGAGTCGCCGGAGTTCGAGTCGAGGGTGAAACGAATCGAGCCACCACCCGAGCTGAAGACCGTCTGGTCGATGGCCGGTGGGGTTCCCCAGCCGGGCGTCGAGCCGATGTCGGCGCCGTACGCTCCCGCGATGCTCGTCGGAGAATCGAAGCCCAGACAGCGCACGACGCCTGGAGCCGCGCAGCGTTGCGCGAAGCGGGTCCCACCGTCGGCCGAAGGAGGGCCACCCGCCGTGCTCCCGCCCGCTGATCCGCCACCCGAGGCGCCGCCCGCGCGTCCGCCCGCTGCTTGCCCGCCTGCGCGCCCGCCCGCCGCTCGACCGCCGCCGTTCGCCGTGCCACCAGCGTTCACCGCACCACCGCCAGTGCCGCCACCGCTCTCTCCGCCCGCGCTCGCCGCGCCACCGCCGGTCTCTCCACCTGCGCTCGCGGTGCCGCCGCCCGCTCCACTGCCGCCGACGGATCCGCCGCTCACGGCGCCACCTGCGCTCGCCGAGCCTCCACCCGCTGTTCCTCCGCTGCTCCCACCGCTCACGGCGCCGCCCGCTGCTCCGCCAGCCACCGCGTCGGGCCGTTCGTCCTCCACCACGCCCACCATGCATCCAGCCGACAGCAGTCCCAGGAGCAGCCACCGTGCGTTCATGGGAGACCGACGAGGCAAACGAGGTGCCATCGGTGCCCCTCGGCGGGCTGGGCACTTCCCTCGCGTCCCTGCGACGCCAGCCCAGCACCTGAGGCGTCGACGCAGCACCCTCGAGCGCTCAGGTTCCAGCCGCCAAGGCTAGACTCCTCGGTCGATGACCGCCGGCCGTCGCTACGACCTCCTCGCGCCCATCGCCGAGGGGGGCATGGGGCAGATCTTCCTCGCCGAGCTGTCGGGTGAGGCAGGCTTCCGCAAGCGGGTGGCGCTCAAGCGCATCAAGCCGGAGCTCTCCAACGACCCTCAGTTCGTCGAGAAGTTCGTCAGCGAAGCCAAGCTCGCGGTCAGCCTCTCGCACGCGAACATCGTGCAGACGCTCGACCTCGGCCGCCTCGGCGAGACGCTCTACATCGCGCTGGAGTACGTCGAGGGCATCGACCTGTCGCGGCTGATGGCGCGCTGCCGGGAGACCCAGACCTCGGTGCCGCTCGCCGTCTTCTTTCACGTCGCGGTCGAGGCCTTGAAGGCGCTCGCGTACGCACATCAGCACGTGCTGCACAACGACATCAGCCCCGCGAACCTGCTCATCAGCTTCTCCGGCGAGGTGAAGCTGACCGACTTCGGGGTCGCGATGTGGCTGAGCCTCGCCAAACAGCCGCGCGCGACGGTGGCCGGCAAGCTCCGGTACCTCGCGCCCGAGGCGCTCCGGGGAGAGCCGCTCGATGGCCGCGCCGACCTCTACGCGCTCACCATCGTGCTCCGCGAGCTGCTGACGCTCCAGCCAGCCTTCGACGCGCCCAGTGACGCGCTCCCCCGGGCGGTGCTGGCGGGAGAACGCCGGCCACTCGAGCGGGCCGACCTCCCAGGAGCGCTGACGCAGCTGCTCGATCGCGCGAGCGCAGCCGACGCGGCTCTCCGACCGGCCTCGGCCACCAAGATGCTCGCCGAGTTGATGCAGCTCGGCCCCTCGCTCGGTCAGCCGCTGACGCCGCCGGAGATTGGCGAGTGGGTCGCCCAGCTCAGCCCTCGTCCCAAGGCCGTCGCCGCGCCAGGCCAGGCGCTCGTGCTCGGAGCGGTCGCGGGTGGAACGAGCTCGCAAGAACGGCAGGTGCCGACCTCGAGCTTCATCGTGGGAGCCGCCTCCTCCGACGGGCTCTCGGTGCTCGAGCCGGTGTGGCCCGCCGACGAGCCGCCGAAGCGCCGCTGGCCCGTGCTCGTCGGGCTGGCCGTGGTGCTCGCCGTCGCGCTGGGGGTCGCCTGGTGGCCGACGTCGCCGCCACCGCCCGTTCCCACCACGCTGGCGCCTCCACCGCCCGAGCCGACGGTGCCCGCACCGACCCCCGCCGTTCGTCCGCCCGAGCCCCAGCCGACGCCCACGCCAGTTCCCGCCCGTCAGGAGCCCGTTCGTCGTCCTCCGAAGGCCAGCCCGAAGCCAGTGGCTGCGCGAGGGGTCGGCTTCCTCAACGTCGCCAGCGAGCCCTGGGCGAACGTGCGCGTCGACGGCGTGCGGAGAGGGACGACCCCGCTGTACCAGCTCGAGCTCCCCGCTGGGCTGCACACCGTCATCCTCGAGCGCGAGGGCGTCGTGCCGGTGAAACGCGACGTGCGGGTGGAGGCAGGAGAGACCGCGTTGTTAGATGTCGACCTTCGATGAGCGCCTCTTCCGTCGACACCGAGACGAGCCTGCGAACGTCGATGCACCGGCTCGCGCGGCTGAACGTGCGGGTGGTGAAGGGCCCGGACGCGGGCCTCGAGCACGTCTTCGACGAGGCCATTCGCATCGGCTCCAAGGTGCTCGCCGGCTTCAAGCTGACGGACGGCAAGGTGTCGGGGCTGCACTGCGAGCTGGCGATTGCCCGGGGCGGCGTCACCCTGCGCGACCTCGACAGCAAGAATGGCACCTGGGTCGGTACGCTCCGGGTGAAGGAAGCGGTGCTCCCACCGGGCACCCTCTTCAGCATCGGAGACAGCCAGCTCTCGGTCGAAGCGGTGGCTCCGCTCACCGAGGTGCCGCTCGCCGAAGCCGACTCGTTTCATGGGCTCGTCGGCGGCTCGCTCTCGATGCGGCGGCTCATCTCGCAGGTCGAGCGGCTGAGCGGGAGCGCCTCGACGGTGTTGGTGCAGGGCGAGTCCGGCACCGGCAAGGAGCGCGTCGCCGAGGCGCTGCACGACGGCGGTCCTCGCGCCGACCGGCCGCTCGTCGTCGTCGACTGTGGCGCGCTGCCCGCCAACCTCATCGAGGCCGAGCTCTTCGGGCACGAACGCGGCGCCTTCACCGGAGCCGTCGCTGCCAGAGCCGGCGCCTTCGAGCGCGCGCACGGCGGCACCTTGTTCCTCGACGAGGTGGGCGAGCTGCCCCTCGAGCTCCAGCCCCGCCTGTTGCGAGCGCTGGAGTCGCGAACGGTGCAGCGGCTGGGCGCCGACCGCCGCACGCCGGTCGACGTGCGGGTGGTGGCGGCGACGCACCGAGACCTCCAGCTCGAGGTCTCGAAGGGCCGCTTCCGGGAGGACCTCTACTTCCGGCTCGCGGTGGTGGTGCTGACGGTGCCGCCGTTGCGCGAGCGGCTCGACGACGTTCCGCTCCTCGCTCGCCATCTCCTCGAGGAGCTCGGCGCCGACCCGCACTCGGTGATGACCCCGGCCGCGCTCCAGAGCGCGCTCGCCTACCAGTGGCCAGGCAACGTGCGGGAGCTCCGCAACGCCCTCGAGCGGGCGGTCGCCCTCATGCAGCCGCTCTCGCTCTCGACCTCCCAGCCGGGGAGCCCGGTGCTCGAGCGAAGCGTGGGGGCGTTCCGCGAGGCGAAGCAGGCGGCCATCGATGCCTTCGAGCGGGACTACCTCACCCGGGTGTTGGAGGAGGCGGGCGGCAACGTGAGCGAGGCGGCGCGCCGAGCCGGGCTCGATCGAATGTCGATGCACCGCGCGCTGAGCCGGCACGCGCTCAACCCGCGGAAGGGTCAGCGATGACGTTCGTGGTGGCGCTCGTCCTGAGCGCGCAGCCGACCGCGGTGTGGGTGGTGGTCGACCCCGAGCTCCACTCGAGCGAGGCCTTCGGAGACCGGTACCAGCTGTCGGCGGACCCGTCGTTGCGGCGGGTGGCGGAGGGCGGGCGGCTGGCCTCGAATGAAGAGGTGGCGCGGGAACGGCTCGCGGCCATCTCGGGCCCCCTGCGCCGCTTCGACTTCACCGGCGCTGCGTTGGCGGTCGAGCGGGCGTGGGAGGCGGTCTCGCACCTCGCGCCGACGACGGAGGGCCGGGCGCTGGTGCTCGAGCTCTGCGCCGCGCACGCGCAGCTGGCGGTGCTGACGAACGACGCTCCGCTGTTGCAGCAGGTGGCGGGCTGGGCGCTCACCGTCGACCCGAGCTGGGAGCCTGATGCGCAGAAGGTGCCGCCCCAGGTTCGCCAGCGGCTGCTCGAGGTGATGCGCACGGTGCCAAAGAGCCCGGTGACGCGCACGCTCCGACCGTCGCCGAAGGACGCGAAGGCGATGGTGGCTGGCGTCGAGGTGGGGGCCGGGCCGTTCGAGGCGCCCGCAGCGGGAGCGCTCGTCTGGGTGACGGCCGAGGGGCACCTGCCCACGCTGCTCAAGGCGGGGCCGAAGGACGTCGAGGTGACGCTCGCTCCGCGCACGATGGCCGACCGCGCCGCGCCGTTGGTGGCGGCCATTCGAGCGGCGCAGGGCCCGGCGCGAGTCACCGCGGCGCGGGCGCTGGGCGTCTTGTTGTCCGTCGACGTGGTGTTGGTGGACGAGCGAGGCGTCACCTCCGTCGTCGAGGTGCGCGAACCCACCGCCCCGCCGTCCCGGTTCCTCGACGGGTTCGGCATCGGCCTCGGCGTCGCCGCCGGGTTGTTCGCTGGTGGCGCGGCCGTCTTGTTCGGGCTCGGAGAGACCTCGGCGCGCGAGGCCGCGATGGCGACGACGCTCGAGCAGTACGCTTCGGCGGCGGTGCGCGCGAGGGACCTGCGAGTGGCGGCGACGGTCGGGGTGGTGGCGGCCGGTTTGGCGAGCGTCGGCGCGCTCCTGCGCTTCCTCTGGGTGGGCCGTGCGAGCGATGTTCCCATCACGCTGGGCGCCGACGGGCTCGTGGTTCGGTTCTCGTCGCTCTAGCGAGTCGCCGACGGCAAGGGAGCGACGTCACGCGTTCGGGAGGCGGCAAGAGCGCACCCGTTGGTGGAGCGTGGTGCGCCAGCCTGAGGTGGTGCCGTTCGACGTGGAACGGATCTGCGCGCACGAGTTCAAGATCGTGCTCCCGTCCATCGAGACGCTGTACGAGTCGTTCGGGGCGCTGAAGAAGTGCGTCGAGCGCTGAGCGGCTCGAGAGGAGGCAGCGAGGGTCGTGCCTCCCGAAGCCTCGAGAGCCAAGGACCCGAGGAATCGGCGCTGACCGAGACCGGCCGGATCCGTGGAATCGAGCCGCGCGGGCCGGTGCCTCTCACAGCCATGTCAGGCCGGCGACGTCGCGCGTCAGGCCCCTGACGTTCGGCACCTGACGAAACGGGTCTCGCGCCTGACGAGACTCCGAGGCGAGCTCACTTCGCTGCTGCCTCGCGTGCTCCGTGCCGCTTCGCCTTCACGATCGACTGCTTCGCCTTCTCGAGTTCGTCGGGGAGCGCACCGCACCCGTGCTCATCCTCGCAGCCGAACGCCTTCGCCCCTTGCTCGAGGCGCCCTCGCCCCACGGGAGATGCGACGGCTCCGAGGACCCGAACCATCATGAAGCCGACGCCCCAGTCGGACGGCACTGGCAAAGCGACGATGGCGGCCGCGATCGCGTCTTCCTCCTGGGCGGTGAGCCGCGTCTCGCACGGTGGCGGCGGGAGCAAGGCCGAGAGCCGAACTGTGCCCGACGGAGCCACCACCGGCGTCGACACGCACGGATCGAAGTCCGAGTGTCGCGCGCGTTTGGCGAGGGCGACCAACGCCTCGCGCATCGGGCCCGCCGCCGGGAGCCAGCGCCGGAGCGCCTTCGCTGCCCCAGGGAGCTCGTCTGGCCGGAGCTGGGCGATGAGCCCTGCCGTCGCATTCACCCGTCCGTCCCAATCCTCGAGGCCCTTCGTCGCCAGGCGCTGCTTCGCGCGGCCCTGGAGTGGCTTGGCCAGCGCGTTCAACGCGTCGTCGACGAGCGTTCGGTCGCTCCGATTTCGAGCCAGCTGCGCGCCCCGATAGATCCGGCGCAGGTCGAACCCTCGCGCCGCGAGCACCGACGCGTCGTAGGGCGGCTCGAGGCCGAGGAGCCGCTCCACGATGACGTCTTCGCAGTGCCCGCCACTCTCGGCCGAGCGGATCAACCCCTGCACCTGATTCTCCCAGTTGGAGTTGGCCGACGTTCCGCACGCGCCACCGCCGGGGTTCGCGCGCCGGTACAGCTGCGCCGCTTCGTCGAATTGGCCTCGCCGCTCGAGCGCCGCCGCGAGCCCTCGCATCGCGCTCGACGCTGGCGCGCCGCCCCAGGTGAATTGATCTGACTTCGTGGTGATCTTTCCCGGGTAGCCCTGATGCGCGAGCAGCTCGCGGGAGGCGCTGATCAGCTTGTCGTCGTCGCCGAGCGCGTCGACGGCCAGCCAGGCCTTCCATAGCTTGTCGCCCGTTCGGTCCACGCCGTCGGGCGCCTGCGTCCAGCTCGAGACGTCGCCTGACTCGCCGACCGCGGTGTCGTTCGCGGAGATCGAGGCGAGGAAGTAGGCGAGATCGTCCCGCTCGTCGGAGGTGGGAAGCCGGCCAGTGAGCTTTCCCTCCACCGCGTCGAGCACCACGAAGTCTTCCAGCTCGCGCGAGGCCTTCGCGAGGCGTTCGACAGTGGGAGGCCCACAGCTCCCCTTGGGCATCGCCGCGAGCCGCTCGAGCCAGGCGCGGGTGACGAGGCGCTCGATGGCAGCAGACGCCGAGGTGATTCCGCCGGCGGAGGCCTTGAGCAGCATCGGAAACTGCTCCGGTCCTCCAGCCTCGCCGAGGTAGCCGAAGAGCGTCTCGACCACGTGTTTGCGCGCGTACGTCGCGCGTCCATCGAAGCCAAACGGCTTGCACGCGCTGGCTCTGGCGAGGCAGTCCGGCACCACCGCTTCGAGGGCGCGCACCGTCGTCGCCAGGTCGACCGGAGGGCCTTCTCTCCACTTCGCACCGTCGATCGCGTCGGCGACCGCTTCGGCCTGCTTCCAGTTCGGCGCGCCAGTGAGGATCGTGACGACGACGACGCTGATCATTCCCGGAACTCAAGCACCGCAGCCGAAGGCACGGAAGACAGCCTCACTTCTTCGGCGCACTCGGGAGCGTCGCCCGCTTCGCCTCGAGCGGCGGCAGGAGCAGCACCTCGATGCGCCGATTCGCGGCCCGGCCCTTCGGCGTCGAGTTGGTGGCAATCGGCCGGTACGGCCCGTACCCGGCAGCGACGAGCCGCGCGGGCTTCACCTGCGCCTTCTCGGTGAGGTAGCGCACCACGTTCACCGCCCGCGCGGTCGAGAGCTCCCAGTTGGTGGGGAACTTCGCCTTCAGGTCCGGGAGGTTGATGGGCGCGTCGTCGGTGTGACCGGAGATTTGAATCTGCCGGTCCTCGATGCCCTGGAGAATCGCGCCGAGCCGGCCGAGCACCTCTTCACCGCGCGGCGAGACGTCGGCCTGCGCCGAGTCGAAGAGCACCTTGTCGAGCAGGTCGACCTGAATGCGCCCTTCCGACTGAGTCACCTTCACGTCGCCTCGTTTGATCTCCGCGGCCAGCTTCTCCTCGAGCGAACGCGACGTCGCGGTGAGCCGGGCGAGCTCCTCCTCCCGTTGCTGGAGCGTGGTGCTGAGCTCCGTCGTCTTCGCGTCGAGCGTGTCGCGTTGCTTCACCAGCGCGTCCCGCTCGAGCGCCACCGCCGCTGCTTTCGCTTCGAGCTGGACGATCTTCGCGTCGCAGGCCGAGAGGCGTTCGTTCGCCGAGGTGAGCTCCGTCGAGCGCGCGGTCAACGACTTCTCGAGCGCGGTGAACTGTTGCCAGCCGAGCCAGCCAAGGCCCGCTGCACCGGCGACGGTGACGAGCCAGAGTGTCCAGGGAAGCCAACGGCTCTTGTTCTGCTCGGAGTCCATCGGTCGTCTCCTCTCGTGCGCGAGAGACGAGACGCTGCCACGGTCGTCGCCAGCTTGCACCCGACGAGGTCAGGCGAACTGCATGAACTCCCACACGACGAAGCCGTTGAAGTTGAGCTCGCCGTGTTCCTTCTTCGCCGCCTCGTAGGCCTTCGGCACTTTCCCGTAGACCGCTTCCGCCTCGAGGAAGCCGGCGTGCTGCGCGAGCCACATGTCGACCGGGCCGTTCACGCAGAGGAACGGCGTGTCGTCGGTGTCGATGGTCATCACCGTGTACTCGCCGTGGGAATCCGTCTCGCCGAGATAGAGGAAGCGGCGCGAGTCGGCGCCCCAGCCCTCGAAGACGACGATGGGGTGGGGGAGCACCTCGATGACCTCGGCGTAGAGCCCGGCCATCTCTTCTCCGAAGTCGGTGCTGATCAGCTCGGCGAGGCTGGTGGGGTCTCCGAGCTTGAAGAACGACGCGTCGGCGGCGAGCCACGCCTTCAGCGAGGGGGACAGCGGCCGGTCACCGAGCGTCATTCCGTCGAGCGTCTTCGCGGGGAGGCCCTTCAACGGTCCGTTCTTCTTCTTCCGGACCGCGAGGGCCGCCTCGACGAGCTCGACTCCACGCAGGAGCGACTTCGGCGTCTGCTTCGCTGACGTGCGTGGCGCGGCCTTCGGCGTCTTCGGCATGACGACGACTCAACCACCCGTCGTCTCGAGCGGCGATTACTTTCCGAACTCGGCGTCGATCTCCTGGCGCATCACCTCGACGGGCCGGAAACCGACGACCTCCTTGCCGTTGATGAACCAGGCAGGCACGCCCTTCACGCCCAGTCGCTTCGCCTCGGCGATGTCGGCGTCGATGACCGCCGCGGTCTCCTTGGAGACGACGTCACGGCGGTACTGCTGCAGGTCGAGGCCCAGCGCTCTCGCCTGCGCGTCGTACACGCCACTCTCGGTCGACACCGGAGCCCCGTACGCGGAGTCGAGGAGCTCCCAGAATTGGTGCTGGGCGTGCGCGGCGTGGAGCGCGCGGGCCGCCTCGAGGGCTCCGCGATGCGACGGGAGTGGATAGTGCTTGAAGACGAAACGAACGCGGCCGGCGTAGTCCTTCTGGAGCTGCTTGAGCACGTCGTGGGCCTTCACGCAGAACGAGCACTCCGCCTCGCTGAAGAGCACCACCGTCACCGGCGCGTCGACCGGCCCGACCGATGGTGATTGACCCACCTCGACGGTGAAGCGCTCGGCGCGATCGGCGACCGGCACGCAGTCGTCACAGTCACCGCTCGGCAGCGCCAGCACGGTGTTGCGCTTGGTTCGCGCGATGAGCAGTGGGTAGCTCACGGTCGCTGCCAGGTGCGTCTTCGGCGCTGGCAACTTCATGCGCGAGAACGCAGTCGAGAGACAGGACTCGACCGCGGGCGGTTGATCAGGCCCGGCGCCGATTGAGTCGGGTAGATCAGCCGAGAGCCGCTCGAGCGAGCCGGTCGCCGAAATGGAGAGCTTCACGACCAGCCGCAGCTCCCCATCGCCGGGCAACGCGAGCTCCGCGCACCGGGTCAGCGCCGTCCGTTCTGGCTCGATGGCCGCCTTCAGCTCGGCGAAGTCGAAGGGCGCGACCACGGGAGCGACCTGTCGTTCCTTCGTCTTTCCCTGGCCGGCCTTGAGCACCTGATCAGGCCCGGCGCCGCGTGGATCCGCCAGCACCTCTCCGCTCAGCACTTGCACGGCGAACGCCGCGATGGCCCAACTCGTCTTCACGTTTCGAAGCATCTCGATCTCCTCTGGGGTGAGTGTTGCGATCGAGGTGACATGCTTCTGCGCTTCGAGAGGTTCACGGCTGACGAGCGCCCGGCCGCGAACGGTGAGGCGTTCCTCTCCCGCGAGCACGACGCAGTCTTCGCAGGTGAAGAGGGCGGTGCCGCGAACGAGCCGCTGCACGCCGTCTCCTTCTTCGAGCACCTGCGAATTCGCTCCCACGAGCTGGACGCTGGCGACGCGCGGTTTGGCGACGAACGTCTCCGGTGGAGTGGTCTCGTCCGAAGGGGCGCGGGTGCGAAGGAGCCAACCCGAGAGCGCGAGGACGACGAGGCCCGCGGCGACGACGAGCCATCGGCGGGAGGTCGAACGCGGCCGCACCACCGCGTCGACGATGGCGTTGACCGCGGGCGCGCGTTCTTCGGCGAGCGCGTGGGTGAGTTCATCGAGCGCGCGGAGCCGCTCCCAGGCCTGACGCAGCTCCGGGTCTCGCTCCATCGCGGCGCGGCAGGAGGCGGCTTCCTCCGGAGACAGCTCTCCCGCGAGCAGCTGCGACACCTTCTCGACGTCATCGGGCTGCATGCGCGTTCCTTCCGGCTGGCGTTCGATCAGGCTCGGCGTCGCGTGAGGCGGGTCGATCAGGCTCGGCGCCGCGTGAGGCGGGTCGATCGAGCGCAGGTCCGAGCCGAACGACGAGGAGCGCGCGCGCGCGATGGAGCCGCGACTTCACCGTTCCCACTGGCACCTCTTCGAGCGCCGCGACCTCGTGGAGCGGACGGGCGTGCAACTGCGTCAACACGAAGACGCGCCGCAGCTCGTCGGGGAGCCGCTTCAGCTCGGCCTCGAGGAGGGCGTTCAGCTGCGCGCCTTCCACCCGGTCGGCCGCGGTTCGTTCCGCGCTCGGCACCAAGAGCCCCGCGTCGAGCGGCACCAGCTGAAGGGTCGGTTTGCGTTGCCGGCCGAGGAGCCAGCGGTGCGCCACCGTGTAGACCCAGGTCGTCAGCTGCGCCGGGCCGCCTGGATCGAAGCGCGGGAGCACCTCGAGCAGATGGGTGAAGACGTCGTGGATTTGATCTTCAGGTTCGTGCCAGCTCCCAGCGCGACGCACGAGCGCGGCGACGGTCGGCCCGACTTCGCGCAGAAACGCCGCCTGCGCCGAAGGGTCGCCCTGCTGCGCGCGTGAGAGAACCAGCTCGTCCACCGTGGCGTGACATGCACGCGGGCCTCGAAAGGTTCGCGGAAAATCGCCGGGCCGTGGAACTCGCTGAATTGTCCGAAGTCTTGGCGCTGCTCACCGTCGGGACTGACACTTGCTCGTTCGTGCGGCGGTTCGCCTCGTGAGCGAGTCTTCGCCGGAGCGCGTTCATCAAGGTCGCGCCGATTCTCAGCTGGCCACGATGACGCCGGCGTCGCCCACGGAAAGCTCGAGCGACGGCGGTGGGTTGGCTCCGGCCTGCGAGAGCATCGCCGCGATGACCGACACCACGTGCTGCTCGATGGAGCGCTTGAGCGGCCGGGCGCCGTACCGCGGGTCGAAGCCGAGGCTGACGAGCCGATCGACCACCTCGGCCGTCCACGTCACCTTGGTGCCCCGTCGCACGAAGCCTTCGCGCTTCACCGCCCGCTCGAGGAGCCGCTCGGTGATGGTGCGCACCTCCGCCGGCGTCAGCGGATGGTACGCGACCAGCTGATCCAGCCGGTTGATCAGCTCGGGACGGAAGAACTGCGTCGCCGCGGAGAGATAGGTGAGCCGCAGGTCGCGCTCGGCGCCCGCGAAGCCGAAGGACTTGGTCGCCTCCTCTGCGCCGAGGTTGCTCGTGAGCAGCACGACCGTGTTCCGGAAGCTCACCGTGCGCCCGTGCGAATCGGTCAGCCGACCTTCCCCGAGCACCTGGAGCAGCAGGTCGTGCACGCTCACGTCCGCCTTCTCGATTTCATCGAGCAGCACCACCCCGAACGGCTGCTCGCGCACCTTCGTCGTCAGCGACCCCGGCCCCGCATAGACGAGCCGCCACGCGCTCCCGTTCGCCGCGTACTCGGCCATGTCGAAGCGGGTGAGCCGCTTCTCGTCTCCGAAGAGATAGTGCGCGAGTGAGAGCGCCGACTCCGTCTTCCCCACGCCAGTCGGGCCGAGGAGGAGATACGCACCGAGCGGCCGGGAGGGATCGCAGAGCCCGGTCTTCAGCGTCACCACCAGGTTGCGAAGCAAGAGCATCGCCTCTTCCTGGCCGACGACTCGCTCGCGCAGCTTTCGCAGCACCGCTTCGGGGTCGAGCTTGATGGACGGATCGATCAGCTCTCGTGGATACCCGGTGCGCGCGACGAAGGCCGAGGTCACCGCCGCGCCGTCGAGCGTCGTCATCTTCTCTCCGGCCGTGGGCCGCGCCGCCGCGCGAAGGAGATCGATGGCCGCTCCCGGCAAGCCGCCCGCTTCGCCGAACCGCTCGACGAGATCGATGGCGCGCTCGTAGGCCGACTCCGTGATGGTGAGGCGCCGCTGTTGCGCCACACGCTTGCCCGCCGAGAGCAGCGCGAGCCGTCCCTGTGTCGGCGCGAGGGGCCGCACCGCGATGCTGCGAAACGCGCGAATGAACGAGCCGTGGGTGCGCTCCGCCTTCGCGACGTCTTCCGCGGTCGCCTCGATGACGACCCGAATCTCTCCCGTCTCGATGGAAGGCAGGAGCTGCTGCGCGATGTCCATGCCCGAGTCGCCGCGTCCGGTGCCGGCGTTCAGCAACTCCGAGAGCGAGTCGACGTGCAGCACCGACGGCTCGGCCCGGAGCCCGCTCACCATTCGCCGCACCCGGTCCTGCCACTCGCCGAGGTACCGCATGCCCGCCACGATGCGCGCGCCACTCGTCGTGTAGACCTCCACCCCAGAGAGCGGAGAGCTCTTCGGCGCGTCGGCGATGCGGTGCACGAGGTCGTGGACGAGCGCGGTCTTGCCGACGAGCTGCGGCCCGACGAGCAAGACGCTCCCGCGCGCGGTTCCGAAGAGCGCGTCGGAGAGCATCGCGACTTCACTCTCCCGCTGAAACGCGGCTTCGACCGAGCCCGTCTCGCGCTCGTCGGACAGCCGCCGGCTCGCTTCCGAGAGACCCGGCGGGAGCGGCCTGCGGTGCTTCTCCTTCCGCTCGGTCTTCTTCTTCTCCTTCTTCGCCTCGACCCGCTCGTCGTACTTCGTCGAGACCGTCAGCGTGCGCACGCTCTCTTCACCGGCGTACGCGAGCTCCAGGAGCCGCTCGAGCGGCGCGAGGTGGAGCTCGTGACGAATCACTTCTTCCACGAAGCCATCGAAGTCGGCGAGGTCGGAGAGGAAGTGGTCGAGGTCGAGCCGCGGCACCATGATTCGCACCGGCCCGCGCTTCTTCTTGTCCTTCCCGTCCTTCGTGTCGTCCCGCACCAGCACGCTGAAGCGCATCGGCACCTGGAGCAGCCGGCCACGCTGCATCGCGCGCACCGAGAGGTCGACGCGTCGGAGGCTCACCGAACCCATCGCGCGCAGATCGCGGAGTTGGCCTCGGTCGAGCAACCGGCGGCAGACGATGGAGAGGTCGTCGTAGACGTCGTTCATCGACTCGGCGAACGAGGCGAGGTGCGGTGCGCCCAAGACGTGCGCGGCGTAGCCAACCTTCGGGAAGCGGCGGACGAAGACGTCGAAGGTGACGGACTCCATCAACGCCCTTCCTTCGCGCGAAGACACGCCGCGAGGTGCTGCCGGGGAATCTGAATCGAGAGGCCCGTCGACTTGAAGGTGCCCACGCCCGCTGCGTTCGCTTCGAGCACCAGGAGCGGATACTGCTCGGCCTTCACCGGCGCGCCACGGCGTCTCGCTTCCCGTTCGGCTGCGCGGCTCGCGTCCCACTCGCCGAGCGCTCGAAGAATGTCGGGGGTCGTGCTCTCGTTCGGCACCTCCACCGGCGTGCAGCGCACCAGTGCACGGCGAACGAGCCCGTCTTCCATCACCTCGACGCGGCCGTACCCGAACCACGGCTCCAGGAGCGTCCGGATGCTCGGGCCCTCGAACACGTAGGCGAAGCGTCGCGTGCCGAACCGGTCGGTCGTCCACCCGTCGGGGCCCATGAAGAGCTCTCGCTTCGGCGCGACGGGGAAGGTCTGCTTGAACCGGGTGATGGCCGGAACCGAGGGCGCGCCGACGACCTCGAGCTCGAGCACCACCGTCTGGCTCTCCCGGCTGCCAGCGAGCTGCGTCTCGAGCGTGGTGAGCTCGTCGACCACGAAGCGCATCGCCGGAGTCACGTCGGAGATGGTGGCCTCGTCGTTGACGGTGATGACGACGCTGGTGATGTCGACGGTCGGCCGGTTGTGCTTCGGCGTCTTCCACGGCGCCTTGTCCACCATGCGCGGGCGGTCGACGCGCTCCTCGTACAATTCGGGGTCGAGCGGGCCTTCGAGCAGTTGGTCGAGCCGGCTCGCGAGCTCCTCGAGGTCACCCAAGACGCTCGCGCGCTGCGGAACGTCGCGTTCACCAGCCAGGGCGTCACGGCGAAGCGTGCGCAGCTCGTTGGCCTGGGTGGTGCGGAGCATGCGTGCGACCTCGTCGGCGGCCTGGCGCGCGGCGACGCGGAGCTTCGGCAAGGTCCACGTCGTCGGCGGACGAGTCGCGACCGGCGGAGGTGAGGCGAGCAACGACACCGAGAGCGTCGGCTCGTCACCTCGACGCAACATCTCGATGAGGGCGAGCTCCTCGACGTCGCGCCGAACGAGGTGATGGGCGAGCGGCACCGCCAAGAGCCGCTCGAGCGCGCGCTTCAAGGGCCGGGCGCCGTAGCGCGGATCGAAGGCTTGATCGACCAACAGCTCGAGCAGCTCGGGCTCGACGTCGACCAACACGTTGCCGCGCTGGAGCCCACGCCGCTTGAGCAACGACGCGAGCGCGTGTTCGACGACCAACCGCAGCGCTGGCTTGTCGAGCGAACGGAAGGGCACCACCCGGTCGAGGCGGTTGAAGAGCTCGGGCCGGAAGAACTGCGTCGCCGCCGAGAGGTAGTGCTGACTCGCCGCCTGCACGTCGCCGCGAACGAGGCCGGTCTGGGTCGCCGCTTCCCGAACGCCGAGGTTGCTCGTCATCACCACCACGCAGTTGCGCCCGTCGGCCGTGCGCCCGCTCGGGTCGGTGAGCCGGCCTTCGCCGAGGAACTGGAGCAGCGCATCGAACACCCGCGGGTGCGCCTTCTCGATTTCGTCGAAGAGCACGACGCAGAACGGCTGGGTCACCAACGCAGTGAAGAGCTCTCCGGTGCGGCCGCCCGCGGAGCCGATGAGACGGTCGATGGAGCCCGCATCGGCGAGCTCGGACATGTCGAAACGCACCAGCCGCTCAGAGGAGCCGAAGAGGTAGCGCGCGAGCGCCTTGGCGGTCTCCGTCTTCCCCACGCCCGTCGGCCCCACGAAGAGCAGGTTCGCGAGCGGCTTCTCCGAGTCTTGCACCGACAGCTGGAGCGAGAGCACCGCGTCGGTCACCGCGTCGATGGCCTCGGGCTGACCCGCCACTTGCGTCGAGAGCTCGGTGACGATCTCCTCCCGCGTCTTCGGGCGCGCGCCACCCAAGACGAAGTCGGGCAGCCCCGTCTCGCGCCGAACCGCGTCGTAGACGTCCTTGGCGCGGTAGCGGCGAATGCGGTCCTCCACCGTGCCTGGGCCGGCGAGCACCTGCTCCACCACTCGCACCGCGCGGCCCGGCAATGCCCGGCTCGCGAAGAAGCGCCCCGAGAGCTCGAGCGCCACCTGCATCACGTCGGGCCCCAGCCGCGGAGAGATCGTCCCGCTCGATTCTTCGAGCTCCCGCACCGCCGCGAGGAGCACCGGCAGCGTCTCCCGCTCGCTCATCGGCGGGACCTGAATCACGTCGAACAACGCGGCGAAGGACGGCGCCTCTTCGCGCATTCGCTCGAGCCGCTCGGGAGTGCACTCGCCGATGATGGTGAGCTCTCGTCGCGCGAGCTGAGGCTCGAGGTACATCGCGAGGTGCGAGTCACCCTTCGCGTGCCGGCCGGCGAAGACGAGCGAGGTGAGGTCGTCGACGAAGAGGATGTCGCCGGTGTCGACCAGCTCGGTGCAGAGCGACCGCGCGCGCGCTTCCCATTGGCCGACGTACGACATGCCGGCGATGAACTGATTCCCGTCGATGCGCCAGACGTCGCGGCGAGTCGTCACCGTGCGCTCATGGAGCCGCCGGGTCACCTCGTGAACGATGGCCGTCTTGCCTACGCCACCAGGCCCGACCAACACGATGCCGGCGCCTCCGCGCGTCTCGAGCGTCTCGACGATGGAGGTGACGATGGCCTCTCGTCCTTTCGCCCGGCCCAGCGAGCCGTCGCGCGCGAGGTGAGAGAGGTTGCGCCCAATCTCGCGCAAGGTGCGAACGCTCAGCCGGGCTCTCGAGCGGCGTTGCTCGCGCTCTTCCGGCGTCTCTGGAGCGTCCGCTTGCCCAGTGGTCGTCGATTTCGGGCGCTTCTTCCGCATCCGCACTGGCACCGAATGGCGCGGCAGCACCGTGGGCGCGTCGGTCACCACCTCCAGCACGTCGAGCCGTTGATCCTTCTCGGTGCACCACGCGCTGATGTCGTCGACGTGCTTCGCGAGGCAGTGCTCGGCGAGCCGGCGATGCAGCCCAGCGTCGAGGAGGTCCGGAGACGAAATCGGAAACGCGAGCGATGGCGCCTTCGTGGGCGTCACCACCCAGAACTCGTCGTCGGGCCACTTCTCGAGCAGCACCGGCACGCGGCCTTCGAGCTTCACGGTGCGGCCGGTGGCGCGGTCCTTCTCGACGGCGTCGAGCTTCACGTGTTTGAGCCGAACGTGTGGCGCCATCTGCCAGCGCCACGCCTGCCCAACCGCCTCCTTCTCGAACTCGAGCATCACCATCAAGGTGAGGTCGTCGCGCACCTCGCTCAGGCTCGGCCCTTCAGCCTTGATGGACGGCCAGTGCGGCAGCCACGCGCTCGCGAAGTGTGGCCCGGAGCGTTCGATGACGAGCGGCAGCTTCAGCTCCATGGAGCCTCCGCGGAACCGAAGACGACGTGGCGAATGTACGCGGCGAGCGCGGGCCCGAGCTCGAAGCCGCCGTCGATGCGGTGCTCGGTGTCGGTGCGCAGATCGCGCAGCATTCCGAACTCCTGACCTTTTCGAGTGGGCCAGAGGCGGCGAATCTCGGCCTTGGGGAGCGTCACCTCGAGCTCCTCGCCGTGCGGAAGTTCGTCCGAAGCGCCGGCCGAGTAGCGCACCTTCACCTCGAAGGACTCGCCCTCTGCATGGATGCGATGGAGTCCGTGCTCCGAGACGAGCAGGCCGGGCGTCATCGCGCCGAACACCTTGAGCCCGAGCGCCATCGCGCCGTCTTCGTCTCCACCTTCGACCCACTCGACCGGCTCGGGCGGCGGAGGCTCGTCGAGCCGCTTCTTGATCTTCGCGACCTCCCGCATCGCCTGGTCGAGCGTGCCGCCGTACTTCTCTCGGTAGAGCGCGGCGGCTGGTCCTTGTCCCTGTTGCTGGAGCGTGCGCTCGATGGCGTCGGCGGAGGTCGTCTTTCGAGGAGGCGTCGCCGCGCGATGAAAGCCCTTGGGCACCAAGGCCAGCTTCACGCTGCGCAGGCCACGCGAGTTCGCCCAGGTGAGGTACCCATCACGCAGCCACCTCGCCCAGCGCATGCCTTGTCTCCCCGGCACGAGCAGGAGCGTCGCTGCGTCCACCATCTGCAAGCGGCTCGCGTAGAGGCGTTCGGTGAGTGGCTCGAAGGCGCGGGTGACGGCGTCGAGCGAGGCGTCGAGCTCTTGAACCGACCTGGGCTCGCGAGAGGCCCAGGCTTCGAAGGCGAGCTCCTCGACGGCCTCCACCTGGGTGCGGAGCTGCGCGAAGCCGTCGTCGAGCTCCTTGGCGATTCCAGCGCGGCGGGCCTGGGCGTCACCGAGCTCCCGGTCGGTCCAGTACGAGGCCTGCTTCGAGAGCCGTTCGAAGAGCCGTGCGTCGTCGAGCAACAGGCGCATCAGCGGCGCCCGGTGCCAGGCCCGAACCTGCGCGCGGAGTGAGGCAGCCCGGTCACAGACCTCGAGCAGCTCGGCGCTCGCGGCGCTCTCGGTTCCTTTCTCCGCGGGCGAGAGCGTGAAGTCGAGTGAGCTCCCGGTGCGAGCGACCTCGAGGCGGCTGCTCGACGGCGGTGGATGCGCGGCGAGGTGCGCGGCGGCCGGCACCACCAGCTTCCGCTCGATGGCGCGCTTGAGCGGACGAGCGCCGTACTTCGGTTCATGGCCCCAGTCGGCGAGGGCGGAGCGCACCTCGTCCTCCACTGCGAGGGTGATGCCCAGGCGGCGAAACCCCGAGCGGCCCGAGACCTTGTTCAGCTCGCGGCCGACGATGGCGCTCAAGTGCTCGCGCCCGAGCGGGTCGAACACCACCACGTCGTCGATGCGGTTGAAGAGCTCGGGGCGGAAGAAGCGGCGAATCTCTCCGAGGTAGTGGGTGCGCACGTCGGTGGAGGACGACGCGCCTCCGAAGCCGACGCTCGGCCGATGCGTCTGCGCGCCGAGGTTCGAGGTCATCACCAACACTGTGCTTCGAAAATCGGCGGTGCGGCCACGGCCGTCGGTGAGCCGGCCTTCGCCCAACACCGAGAGCAGCGCGTCGAACACCGCGGGGTGCGCCTTCTCGATTTCGTCGAGCAGCACGACCGAGAACGGCTGGCGGCGAACCGCGTTCGAGAGAAACCCCTCGTTGCCCGCGTCACCGACGAGCCGGGAGAGCGCGTCACGGCCTGCGTACTCGCCCATGTCGAGCCGCACCATGCGCTCCTTCGAGCCGAACACCCGCTCGGCGAGCGCCTTGGAGAGCTCCGTCTTTCCCACGCCCGTCGGGCCCGCGAAGAGCAGCGTCGCCACCGGCTTGGATGGGTCCGCGAGGTTCGCCTTCACGACGGGCACGACTCGCGCGACTCGCTCCACCGCGTCCGGCTGGCCCTTCACGCGCGCCGAGAGGAACTCGCGCACCTCGTCGAGGCGGAGCGGCAAATCGTCGCGCAGCAGCTCTTCGGGCACGCCGGACTCGATGGAGAAACGTCGAATCACCTCGTGTCGGCTGAGCGTCGCGCCGTCGTCGAGCGAGTCGAGCAATCGGCGGAGGAAGGAGATGCAGTTGCCGAGCGAGGACCCGTACGGACGGAAGCGGCGCACGAGCGAGCGCACCTCGTCGATGGCGGCGGGCTCGACGGTGAGCGTTCGGTCCTTCGTCTCGGCGTCGGCGATGCGGCGAACGATGAGCGCAGCCTCGGCGGTGGGCGGTTCCTCGAGCACCAGCGGGGCGAAGACGCGCGCGAAGCTCTGATTCCGGTCTCGCAGCCGGGCCCACTCTTGCGGGCTCGCTTCACCCACCACCCGCACCTCGCGCGCGGCGAGCATCGGGAGGATGAGCTGGGCGACGTTGTTGTCTCCGTGGGCGTGCCGGCCAGCGTCGAGCAGGTCGATGAGCCGTCCGAGGTGGAGAATGAGCTTCGCCTCGCTCGCCTCGGCGAAGGCGTCGAGGGTCTGTTTTTCCCACTCTCCGAAGAAGCCACCGCCTGCGATGAGCCGAGAGCCGTCGAGGTGGAAGAAGCGCGGGCCAGGCGTTCCAGCCGGCGTCTTCGCCACCAGCCGCCGCGTCACTTCCTGGAGCACCGCGGTCTTTCCGACGCCAGCGGGGCCGATGAGCGCGAGCGGCTCCGGATCCTTGCTCGCGAGGTGCGCGAGGATCTGCTCGACGACGGCGTCACGGCCGAACGTCGGCGGGAAGTTCTTCTCCAGCGCGAGCTGGTGCCACTTCACTCCGAGGCGGTCGAGCGTCGGCGTGGGCACGACCTTCGGCTTCTTCGGTGGCTTCTTGGTCTTCTTCTTCTTCTTGGGGTCGTCGTCGTGCCAGGCGTCGTCTTCGGTCTCGTCTGCTTCGTCTTCGTCGCCGTCTGGATCAGCCTTCGGCTCGGGCTGATCATCGAGGCCCTTCGGTGGCGGTCGTTCGTCGAGGGTGAGCTCGCGTTTCGAGAGCGCGGCGAGCTCGAGCGGCTCGACCTCGACGGTCAGCTCGAGCAGCTCCGCGGTCCCTTCGGAGCGCATCGAGAGCAGGTGATCGAGCGGCCGGTCGGCGAGCTGTTCGGTGAGCAGGGCGATGGCTTCGGTCTCGAGCGCCTTGCCCTTGGAGGCGAACCAGAAGCGCAGCTCGTCGGAGAGCAGCCGGACTTCACTGTTCCCGGCGGTGGCGGTCCCGAGCGCGACCTCGAGGGCCAGCGCGGTCTTCAGCGTCGCGTCCTTCTGATGGAGCGGGAGCACCGGAACTGGCAGCTCGAGGAGCTCCGCTTCTCCTGGCCGGCAGAACTTCCAGAGATGGCGCGGGTGCGAACGGCCGATCTTGTCGTCGAGCGCGAGGGTGAGCTCGAAGCGCGCCTGCTCGAGCGACTCGGCGTGCACCGCGAAGTCGGGCAGCTCGAGCGGCGTCAGGGTGACGCGGCCGCTGGTGTGGGTGACCGCGAGGCAGGTGAAGCGAAAGTTCACGGGTGGAGCGAGACCTCGCCACGCCCCGCGCGACGGGTCAATCGTTCAAGAGGGCCTGGGACCTCGCGCACCCCTCGCCTCGTCCCATGGGACGAGCGGAGCGACCGGCCCGAAGCGCGTTGATCCCACCGGAGTTCTCCCTTGGCGCACCGGTTGCTCTCGGGTCCTTCACCAAGGAGCCGACCCATGACCCGACGTCTCGTAGCCCTCATTCTCGTCGTGCTGAGCGCCTGTGATGGCGTCGCGAGCGACGACGCCCTCGTCGAGGAGAAGACGACGGGCGCCTCGCCGCTCACCCAGGTTCGCCGGCCGGACACGCTTCGCGAACTCGTTCAGGTGGGCAACCCCAAGCTCGCCGCGACCCTCGACGAGGCCACCGCGAAGAAGCTCCAAGCCGAGCTCACCGCGCATCGAGCCGCCTTCACCTTCACCCAGGCGCCGCTGATCAAGCCCGACCCGGGGACGCCGTCGACCCGCTCCTTCATCGAAGACGACTGGACGCTGCACCTCTCGGCGGCGGCGAAGCTCCCCGCGTATGCGCCCGCCTGCGTCTTGGATCCCTGCGTGCTCCGCCTCGACCTCGACGGCGCCGGCACGAAGGACGCGGTCATCTCGGCGTGGGACAAGACGACGCAGCGCTACTCAGTCGCGGTCCAGTCGAACAGGTGGACGCTGGTCGGCGTTCCCCTCGACCTCGGCAAGGCGCGGTGGCGGTCCGTCTCGGCGAGTGAGCTCTCGGTCTCCGGCTTCACCCGCCAAGGCGTCCTCCTCGAGACCAAGACCACCGGCACTCCGACTCGCTACCTCCTCTTCCAAGACGCGCTCGGTGCGCGCGTCGTTCGCCTCTAACCGTCCACTTCCTTCTTCAGGAGCCGCTCCCATGTCTCGCCTTGGCCTGCTCGCCTGCTCGCTCGTCGTGTGTCTGCTCTGTCCCTCGCCGGCCGCGGCGTGGAAACCCAATACCCATGTCTATTTTGCCGAGCGCGCGATGGAAGACGCGCTCGATGGGACCGTCACGCTGCGAAAGATGAATCACTTCAGCACCCCGACGGGGAACGAGCCCGAGCTCGGCAACTTTCTGGCAGACCCGGCGATCGTCGACGCCTTGAACCGATTCCCCCGCGCCTTCCGTGCCGGTGTGCTCGGCCCCGATGCCTACCCCGACTTGATGACTGGGCAGTCGGTCATTCACGCGGAGGACGCCGACCACGGCGCAGGGAGCGACGCGTGGTTGGTCTTCATCTACGACTCGGCGCGCGCGACCAACGATCCCGAGGTGCTGGCCTTCGCGGTCGGCTTCCTGGCGCACGCCGCGGGCGATCAATACGGCCACACGATGGTGAACGCCTACGCCGGAGGTCCCTTCGCGCTCGGCGCGAACGCACTCACTCACATCGACGTCGAAGGTTACATCGGCAAGAAGACGCCGCCGCCGCTCGACTGGAACGCCGACATCGGCCCCAACGTGAAGGCGTTCATCTATCGAACGATGGTCGACGCGACCGCCGGCACCCACGCCCGCACGCTCTACGACCGCAAGTCTGGCGTCGGGCTCGTCACCCTCCCGTACATCTTCTCGGTGCTGCGCGACTCGCTCCTGGCCTTCGTGCAGAACTACCGGAGCGACCTCGCGTTCTTCGCGGAGCGGGCGAGCAACACCTCGTTTCCGGTGAACGGCATCTGGGCCGCGGCGTACGTCGGTCACCTCACCGTCGTGGGGCCGCTGGCGCTCTACGCCGAGGCGTGGATTTCGGACATCGACGCGGGGCTTCGTGCGCTCCCCGACGTCAGCATGCGGGTCGCCTCCACGCTCCTCTTCTCACCCAGCCCGAACTACCTCGGGGCGAAGAACATCCTCGACGACTACTGGCGCCACCACGTCAAGTCGATGCTGGGCGTCCCCGACATCATCGTCGCCGTCTCGAACTTCGCGGAAGACGTCGTCGCGGCGGTGCTGCCGTGGAACCCCATCGACGTGCTGAAGGAGGCCATTCTCGAGTATTTGATTCAGCAGGCCACCCAAGCCTCGCCCACCGAGTGGATGCAGCACTTCACCTCGCCCGAGCTGACGCTCGAGCCGGCCGGACGCACCGAACGTCGTGACGAGCTGAATGGGCTGATGGCGCTCGACGGGGGCACCCAGCTCGCCTGGCAGCGATTCCCCGCGGGCAGCAACACGGTCACGATGATCAAGCTGCTGCTGCTCGGCGACTCGGGGTTGCGTCAGCTCTTCACCACGCTCGGCCACCCGCCCGACGTCGCCAACACCCTCATCACGCGCTCGCACCAGAACGCGATGATTGGGTACATGAAATCGCTCGATTTCTCGAAGCAGTGGGCGATCAACGACGACGTGATGATGTTCCACGCTGACTGCGCTGCCTACCAAGAGCTGTTCGTGAGCCAGAAAGGCGACGGCCTCGACCCGAGCCTGGGCGGGTATCAAGTCGTTCGCGACGACCTGTCGGTGAAGGCGGTGTGCCAGCCGGTCGCCTCCCTCACGCTCTCGCCGAATCGAAACGCCTCGACCGTGCCGTTCTACTGCGAGCCCAGCGCGACGGCCGAGGTGGTGCTCGCCGGCCCCGTCGGGCCCTTCGGAGGCCGAGTGAAGTTGACGGGTGACGCGGTGGTGAGCTCGCCGCCGAGTGTCTGGGTGCCTGCGAATCAATCGCGGTACACGTTTTCCACGAGCATCGCTCCCGTCCGCCAGGCCACGACTGGGTCTCTCCGGGCGAGCCGGCAGAACGTCGAGAAGACCGCGTCCTTGAGCGTCGGCCCGTCGCGGGTCACCGAGCTGCGCCTGCGCGAGGACTTCTGGGAGAACGGCTGGCAATCACGATACATCATGAATGGAGAGGCCGTTCGCAGCGCCACCCGGTTCAGTGCAGAGATTGGAATGGACTGTAACCACGCCGTTCGCACCGAGCCGGTCGTCGTCGAGCTGTGCCCGAAGCCGATCCAGGGCTCCTTCGTCGGTCTCTGCGTCGTGCTCGGGCGAGCCGCCGCCGCGCCCAGCCTCACCTTGAACCTCTCGCTCGTGCCGAAGACCGTCGATGGCTGGTATCGAATTCGAGCGCGCTACCTGCAGAGCTACGTCGAGGTCGAGGTGTTCGTCATCGGGTCGCGGCTGGCCCGGGTCGCCGTGGAGCCGAACTACGTCGCCTTGAGCCCGTCGTCGACCACGAGCCTCGCCGACGCCGGCGTCGTCGAGTTGGTGTACCCCGCAGGCGCTGCCGGAGAGGTGGTCGAGCTCGCGTATGCGCGCGGTCTCTCGGGCCCGTCGACGGTGACGGTCGCTGCCGGGCAGAAGACGGCGCGCTTTTCCCTGACGGCTCCCCAGTCGCCCACCCTCGCCTGCGCGGGAGACATCGGCGTCGTCATCGGCGTGAGCCGGGTGGAGCGCACCTCGATTCCCGCCTTCTCGCTGCCCGCTCGCAGCTCGACGCCCCTCAACCCGCGGGCCCAGTTTGGCTACCTGATGATGGATTACGCCGACACTCGCTCACCTTCCGAGTGCTTCGACGTCGGGATCCTCGACGATGCCGACGTGATGCTCGCCACCCTCATCGACGCGCTGCACCTGAGCTACTCGCGCAACGACCCACGGCCGGTCGACCGCCAGCTGACGCAGTACCTGCCGTGATGAGCGGAGGTTCGCTCACGCCGACGTCATGGCCGGAGGACAAGGGCGGAAGGGCACTCCGCGCTGGTGACAGATGACCTCGGCGGCGTGACGACCCGAGCGCAGCGCGTTCGGTAACCCACCAGGCGGCTCGACCCACATGCCCGCGAGCCAGAGCCCTCGAAGCCCCGGCACCGTCCTCGGCAAGGCGACGGGTGGACGGCCAGGCGGCGAGAGGAAGGTCATGAAGTGCCCCTGGTGGTTCTTGGTGTACCGCTCCACCGTCACCGGGGTCGCGACGTCGACGAGCAGCACCCGCTTCTGAAATCCCGGCACTGCGCGCTCCATCGCTGCGACGACGGCTGCTCCGAAGCGCTTGCGCGCGGCGTCGTAGGCCGCACGGTCCTTCGCCAGCGTGAACCAGTGGGCGGCGTCGGTCTCGACGTAGAGCTCGACCACTGTCTTCGGAGGCGCGGCCACCGACGGGTCGTGTGCGTACGACTTCCACCCAATCGTCGACACCGTCTTCCCGCCGAGCACGAAGGGCGCCTCGAAGACGTGTCGGCGCACCACCGTGTCGCTCGCCGCCTCGATGGGCTCCGACACCCCGACCGAGACGATGCACACCGGAGGCACCCGCTGCCGCTCGAAGGCCGCCTCGTGCACGGGTGAAGGAAAGCGCCCCTCGAGCAGGTGATCGAGCGTCGTGCGCAGGTCGAGCGCCGCCACCACCGCGCTCGCCTCGTGTCGCACGCCTTTCACGACGACGCCTCTCGCCGCGCCAGCCTCGACGATGACGCGCTCGACTTCGGCGCCGAAGTGAAAGCGCACGCCGAGCGCCTTCGCTCGTTTCGCCATCGACTGGGCGACCTGAATCGACCCGCCCACCGGGCAGCCCGCCGCGCCGTTCGCGAGGTCGCCCAACACCTGCACCAACGAGAGCAGGGGAACCTCGGCCGGGAGCGCCGCCAGCACCGCCGCTCGAAGCCGGTGGTCCTCGAACTGCGTCGCGAAGTCGCGCAGGGTGGTCGCGAACCCTTCACGCCACACCCGCATCGAGGCCATCGCGTCGAAGACCTGTCTTGCCTTCTCGAGGAACGACATCAGCTCCGGCGCGCGGTCGACGCGGTAGCGCGCGGTGCGCATGAGTCGAACGAGGTCGCAGAGCGTCTTGGTGCGCGGCTGGTCCTTCGGGGAGAGCTCGTCGAAGTGGGCCTGCAGCCGGTCCGGGTCGGCGTACAGCCGCACCGTGCCTCCGCCCTCGAAGGTCGTCTCCGAGTAGATGGAGCGGTCGAGGAAGGGCCGCGGCACGACGCCCACCTCACGCCACAGCTCGTAGAAGGGGCTCTTCGGCCCCGAGCCCACGAAGAACTCGACGCAGCCGTCGAAGAGGAAGCCGCCGAGCTTCCACGAGGTGCAGAGGCCTCCGGCGATGTCGTGGCGCTCGAAGAGGTCGACCTCGAAGCCACTCGACCGCAGGTGGAGCGCGGCCGTCATGCCGGCGACTCCGGCCCCGATGACGATGACGTTGGGAGCGCTGGACATGGCTCACCTCGCCGTCGCGGAGAGCTCGCTCGAGGCCTCGAGCTGGAAGGCCGCCTCGTCGAAGGTCGGCGCGCGCATGAAGGGCTTCGGGTCTCGGCTGAACCCGTACCGCTCGAGCGGCATGCCGAAGAGCCCGGTGTTCATCTTCCCGTCTTCGTTCCGGTCGTGGATGAAGGAGATGGCGTAGCGGCCAGGCGGCAGCTCCTCGAAGACGCACGTCGCTTCGGTGCCCACCGGCCGCGCAGTCGTCTTCGTCAGGGCCTTCGTCGTCTCTCGCGGGAAGCCGTTCGAGCCGGCCCAGAGCACGCACTCCACCACGCCCCGCGCGTCCTCCAGCCCGCTCACCCGCAGCCGCACCGTCGCGCGCTCGGTGCCTCCGTCCATTCCCATCGTCAGCACTGCCAGCACCACCAGACCGCTCGTCGAACCGTTCACGTCGATCTCCTCGTGTTACACAGATTGAAATATCTGTTGTGCCGTGTGTAACATCGTCGCCGCTCGACATTCAAATTCGAGTCAACGAGTCGCTCCGAGGTGAGTGCGTCGCCAGCGCTGGGAGAGGTGCGTCAGCTCGCGAACGTCTCGAACCAGCGCTCCAGGACCGAGCCGTGGGTGCGCGCGAAGGTGGACATCAGCTTGAGCAGCTCGTCGAGCGGGTAGTCCTTCGGGAGCACCGCGGCTGGGAGCGGCGGCTCTTCCACGAAGGTGACCTGGTAGTGAACGGGCCCGGCGTAGAAGAACCGTCGTGCTCTCGTGAGGGGCTCGAGCTTCGGCGCCAGGAGGTACTGCTCGAGGTCGTCGCGAACGGTGGCGAGCGTCTTCGCCCGGGCCTCGACGTCGAACACGCCGCCCAACCGTCGCAGGAGGCGCGGATCCTTGTCGTCGCGCGCACGGAACCAGAACACGTTGTCGGCGAGCCCTTCCTTCTCGAAGAGCTCGTCGAGCGCCGAGGTGTCGAGGTCGCCGCTCACGTAGACGTTCTGCGCCAGCTTCTGAAAGCCGTGGAGCCTCAGGGCGTCTCGAACGGTCGAGCGCTCCCGGGTGTCGTCGGCGGTGAACGAGAAGACCGCGAGCAAGAGTCCGCTCGGGCGGGAAGGGCGGCCTCGAACCGCGGTGCCGATGGAGCGGCCCAGCGTGGTGAGCCGGTAGCGCGTCACTCCGTCCCGGTCGGTCGACGTCTCGACCGTGTTCGACGCCCGGAGCCGGGACAGCGCCGTGCGAATCGCCCCATCGCGATGCCCGGCGAAGTGGGCGAGGTCGGTCATCGCTCGCGCCGACACCAGCGGGGCCTTCGCCAGTCGCGGCAGGTCTTCGCGAACGACGATGGGCGCGAGCAGCAAGGCGCTGAGCGGCACCGGGTACTTCCGTTCGAACGTCATCGACTCACGCGTCCCAGGCGCTCTTGGTCGAGGTCACCTTCTGCAGCTCCCACGCGGCGAGCGCGTCGACGCACCGGTCGAGCTCGTTGTTGAGCCCGCGCGCGCGACGGGAGGCGAGGTAGTCCTTCGCGAAGGCCTCGAGGCGGAGGCCGAGGAACAACCGCGCCAACGTCACCTCGGTCTGCTCGAAGAACTCGACGAAGCGCAGCGCGAAGCCGGTTCGTCCCTTGCCGTCTCGGGTCGGCGTCTCGATGCGGATGATCTGCGCCCGGGCGAGCACGGGATCTTCCTCGGGGTCGAGCGCGAAGCTCGCGCGCACTTCGGTGCCGACGGGCAGGAAGAAGGTCGACTCGAGGAAGGCGCCGCTCACCGACACGTTGCCCGAGCGCAAGGTCGCCTCGAAGCGCAGGTCCTCGGTCTCGCCGACCCAGATGCGAAACGGCACCGTCATCGCGGCGCGGGGGAATTGGCGGTGCTCGGGCCCGGAGTGTGCGTCGACGGCCGGCTGGATGGGCTTCTTGGCAGGGGCGGAGTTCGCTCGGGTGGTAGCCATGGCGCGCACCCTACTCGCTCCCACCCCGCTCGGTTGAGTCGTTCGCGCGCGAGACCAACAGCCCTGATCCGCTCCAACAAATGAGGTGAACGCTCCACGGACCGTAGGCGGGTCACCACGCTTTCCACATCACCTCGAACGGTTCATCCTCGCGGCAAGGTGGAACGAACCTTGTAGGGTGGGCGGTCCCCCGCATGCGACTGAGCATCCTCGTCCCGTTCCTCCTGACGTTCGGCTGCATGGGCCTCATCGAAGGGCCGGGTCGTGGCGAGCTGCGCGACGGGGGCCTCGAGTTCCTTCCTGACGGCGCGGTGCGCCTGCCCGACGGAGGCATCGTCGCGGTGGACGCTGGCTTTCTCTGCGATGCGCCCGAGAGTGACGCAGGCAACGAGAACGACGCGCTGCCGCCGATGCGCCTCTTGCGGCGTGCCTCGCTCGCCCTCCGGGGCACCACCCCGACCGACGCCGAGTACGCCGCGCTCGAAGCCGCGGGTGACGAGGCCGCGCAGCTCGCCTTCGTCGACACCTTCGTCACCGACTCGTTGAGGTCGCCCGACTTCTACACCACCGTCTTCGAGTTCGGCCGGCAGTGGTTCTCGGTGCCGCTGACGCCGTCGACCGCCGACGCGCCGGAGTACGGACCGCAGATGCAGCGCAGCCTCCAGCGGTGTCCTGCGACCTCGCCTCACGCTGGCAAGTGGGCCTACGCGCGCGACGACTGGGACGGCTTCTCCGCCAACGGCAAGCCGCGTGTCTGCAGCGGCGTCACTCGAGACGGCGGCGTTCCCGAGGAGCTCACCCTCGAGGCCTGGTTCGCGCCCGGCACCATGGTGACGCTCGTCGGCTCCGCTGCGAACACCCGCGACGCCGGTCCGCACGGCAACTGTCAGGAAGGGCCCCAAGGCTCGTGCGGCTGCGGCCCCAACGCCGTCAACTGTCACGCCGACTACCAGGAGTACTCGGGCTGGGAGGACTACGTCGGCTGGAACGAGAACGGCCAGCGCCGCCAGCTCGCCGAGGAGTCCGCGCGCCTGTTCGCCCACCTCGCCTGGCACGACAAGCCGCTCGATCAGCTGATCAAGGGAACGACGCTCGTCGGCACCACCAAGACGATCTCGGCCTACGTGATGCTCGGCTCCTACGCGGGCGACAAGACGATGCTCCGCGACGACTCGTGGTGGAAGCCCGAGCGGTATCAGACCGCGCTCCACGATCCGCTCCATGCCGATGGCGATCCGAACGGCTGGCGCGAGTTCGACCTCCCAACCGTCTCTCGCGTCTTCCTCGCCGACCGGTCGTACCACTACGACCCACGCACCGAGCCGGGTCCGATGCGCGGCCTCCCTGCCGCCGGCATGTTGACGAGCTTCGGCTTCCTCGCCGGGCAGCCACGCGAGCGGCTCCGAGCGGCGCGGCTCCTCGAACAGCTCGCCTGCGAGGTGCTCGCGCCACCGTCTGGTCAGACCTTCGTGCCCTACCGCAACGACCCGGCCATCGAAGGCCCTTGCCAGCACTGCCACAAGCGCATCGACCCCGCGGCGATTCACTTCAAGCGCTTCGCGAAGACGGGCCAGGCGTTCGAGGGGTGGGGTGCGTTCTACGTGCTGCCGGGTGTCGGCACCTGGACCTGGCCCAAGCAATGGCGAACCGGCGCCTACCCCTACGGCGGAGAGCCGTTCTCGCATTGGAACCGCTGGTACGCCGCCAGCACCCGCATGACGCCGGTGACCCAAGCGCAGGTCGACGCCAACCCGCTCACCGTCTTCCTCGACTTCCTCCCGCCCGAGCAGACGCTCCTCAACCAGACCAGCGACGGCACGGTCGGCCCGCTCGGCTTCGGCAAGCTCATCTTCGACTCCGGAGCGTACGACCGCTGTGTGGTGCGCCACCTCCATCAGCTCGTGATCGGCCGCGACGTCGACCCCGCGAAGGAGACCGGCTACCTCGATCGCCTCACCGCCGAGTTCATCTCCGGCGATCGCAGGGTGCGGCCCTTCGTCACCTCGCTGACGAAGTCTCCGCTCTTCCGGAGGGGCTTCTGATGCGCGCGCTCCTCGTCGCCGTCCTCCTGCTGCTCGGGTGTGGTCGAGACGTCGCGACGACCTCGCCGGTGCAGGTCACTCGGCAACCGGCCTGCGGTGAAGCGTCGGACGAGACGGTGAGAGTCATGCGGGCGCTCGCGCCGTCGTGCGAGGGCTGTCACCTCACCGGCGTTCGCGCCTACTGGTCGTCGACCTCGAGCTTCCAGAACCTCGTCGTCGCCAACCCTGCGCTCATCACGCCCGGAGATCCCGAGGCGAGCGAGTTCGTTCGGCTCCTCGACGGCCGCGGCCGCGGAGCGTTCAGGCAGATGCCCATCGGCACGAAGAGCTACGCCGACCTCGTGAGCGACGGCGCGGCGACGATGCCCATCGACGAGGTGAAGGCCTGGGTGCGAGGTCTGTCGGCGACGCCGCGCAACTCCCAACCGGATCCAGCGGTCGCGCGCGTCTCGCGGATCAAGCCCGAGCAGGTGCAGCGCGTGCTCTACCGACAGCTCGGGCTCGCCGAGGCCGACTTCTTCATCCCCGCCGGTGAGTTCGGCATCATCATGGCCGAGCCGCGCAGCGACGACCTCTACCCGTTCCAACCGAATGACGCGATTCCCGCGCCGCGGCAGCAGCCGAGCCGTGACCGGTTCCAGGCGCTCGGAGGCGGCTCGGCCTTCGGGCAGCGCAAGCCCGACTTCACCGTGGGCCCCAGCTTCGTGCTCACCCTCACCCAGCTCTCGCAGCGCTGGTGCCGGCTGAGCCTCGCGAAGATGGGGAACGTCGCCTTGTTTCCGCAGGGCACCACTCGCGCGACCGACGAGGCGAACGTGAAGGCGACGATTCGCCGCTGGTTCGTTCACTTCCACGGCCGCAAGCCCACCGACGCTGCCGTCGACGAGCTGTACTCGATGGTCTGGCAGCCGCTCTCGAGCGACACCGAGGCCGGGTGGGTCGGCCTCTGCTCGTCCTTCATTCGCCACCCCGACTGGATCTTCTACTGATGAAGCTCTCGAGACGACGACTCTTCGAAGCGGGCTTGGGCGCAGCGCAGGTGTCGTTGCTCTCGCGCTTCGGGCTCGGTGAGGCGCGG
Organism: Myxococcota bacterium; assembly: GCA_052034585.1. Classification (GTDB taxonomy): domain Bacteria; phylum Myxococcota; class Myxococcia; order Myxococcales; family Myxococcaceae; genus Xiheimicrobium. The sequence goes on along the minus strand of JBPOIJ010000004.1, from coordinate 15,281 downwards.
GCGCAGGGGATGACCGCCGGGAAGCCGACGAAGCTGCTCGCCATCTGGCTCGACGGCGGCATGCACTGGGAGTCCTTCTTCTGCCCGCTCTCCACCGCCGGCATCACCAAGTTCATTCCCGCGCCGACGGGTGGGTTGATTCCGTACGGCTACGCGCCGGCGCAGGTCGAGAACTTCGATCGCAGCGCGGTCGACCTGAACGAGCCCGGTCCGCGGCGGAAGTGGCGGGGGCCCGTCTATTGGGATTGGAACCTCCCGTCGGCGACCACGGGCGCCGTCGCGAACTCCGGAGGCGCGCAGCAGCACCGCCCCTACGGCTACGCCTGGGCCGACCCGACGTATCGTCTCTACTCTCGCGCCGCGGTGTTGATCGGCGCTGATCAGGGCACGGCGTCACACTTCTCGGGCATCGTCGCTGGGCTCTGCGGGGTGGCGGGCGCGAACTTTCGGGCGCCGTCGGTGCAGGCCGTGGTGGCGGCGGCGATGGCGAAGCGGTTTCCGGACCGCGCGATTCCGAACGTGAGCATCAGCGGCGTGTCTCCAGTGAACCTGACGCTGCCTTCGATCGCTGCGCCGACGGCGGTGACGAGCGACGCCTCGGTCGAGCCCACCTTGTCGGACCGGCGGGACAGCGCCTGGAGAGGCCTGCGCACCCGCACCATGCAGCCCGACGTCTTCTTCGACGGCATGATGGGCACCGGCACCGTCCCCACCACGAGGACCGACGACTACGCGCTGCAGGTGACGCGCGCGAAGCGGGGCGTCTCGAATGTCGGCACCGACGCGCTGCTCGAGCAACTCTACGACACCTACAAGGGCGCAAGCCGAACGGTGGCGCGAGACATCTTGAACATCCTCGGAGGGGTGCGCGGCTACGAGCGCCTGGCGATGGCCGACATGCACTACCCGACGAACTGGACCGCCTGCATCGGCTCGGCGGACTCGTGTGGCTCCGGCGCATCGCTCGCGAACTACGACTTCGCGCTCAAGTTGCTCAAGTCGAACCTCGTCACCTCGGTCTCGCTGCGCGCGACGAGCATCAACAACTTCAGCTTCGACACCCACTCGAGCAACGGGGTGCAGATGCACACGAACCACCTGCGCATCGCGTTCGAGGGAATCGGGCGGCTCCTGCTCGAGATGTCGCTCACCCCCGGCGCCGAGGCCGGCAAGACGCTGCTCGACGAGACGCTCGTGTACGTCTTCAGCGACTTCGGCCGCACCTTCCCCAAGGCGGGCAGCGATCATCACCCCGCGACCTGCGCCATCCTCGCGGGAGGCACCATCATCGGGAACCAGATGGTGGGCGGCTACGACGAGACCCAGAACGGCTCTCCGATGGGCGTGCCGGTGCCGATCGTCGAAGAGACGGGAACCCCGGCGACCCGAGAGCCGCGCAGTCAGGACATCGCTGCCACGGTGTTGCACGCCTTCGGGCTCGAGGGCGGGCGCGACTACTTCATTCCGGGCGGCTACGGGCACTTCGACGGCGTCGTCGGCTAGAGCCTGAGAGCGCTCTCGCGCGCTCGTCGTGTCTCCATCTCATTGAAAAGAGGCTCTCTTTTCGCAGAAACATCCGACCCGCAACTTTTGACCCGGCGCGTCGAAAATGTGGAGGTATTTCGGTAATGCCGATTCTCAAGTCAAGGAGAAGGAACGATGCGAGCAAGCCTCTCAGCGATGGTGAAGACGACGCTGCGCGATTCGACGGTGACGGCGGACGAGTCACGCGCGCTCGAGCGAACGGTGCTGGCGAACGGGAAGGTCTCCCGGACCGAGGCGTCGCAGCTTCGGCGCGTGCTGAACGAGGGCACGCGCTTCGAGCCCGGCGCCAGGGAGCGGCTCTCGGCGTTGTTGAAGCCGCCCGCGCCCACGGCTCCCCAGATGACGCTCGCGCAGGCCACCACCGCCGCGAAGGCGTTGGGGGTGCAGATGAACGAGGTGCGGCTCAGCGTTCGGGCGCTGAACGTCGACATGAATGACCCCGCCGTCTTCACCCGCGTGATGACGGAGAAGTTCGGGCCAGCGCGCGATGGGCTCCCGTTCTCCACGCCCGGAAGGCTCACGATGACGCCCATCTGGCCAGGCGTCGCGCCCTATCCGCGCATCGCCATCGAGCCCACCAGCGGCAACCTCTACTTCAACGACGACTCGATGAGCCCCAAGTGGTTCGGCCCGCTCACGCCCAACGCGGGAGCCAAGGTGCTCGGCACCTTCACCGACGAAGAGGCTCGCTACGACATCGGCAGCGCCTACGTCGCGGGAGAACACGGCCGCTGAACGTGTGTCCGCCGAGGCGACGTTCTCCATTGCGGTGAGCGCCCGTCGCGCGTCACTTCAGCCTTCGCTCCTCGCTCGCCTGTGGCAGGGTCGGTCAGTCGTCACCGGCGGAGCCGTCTGGGAGGGCGAATCGAATGGCGAAGAAGAAGGCACGCACCGACGGCCCCGATGGCTGGTTGGCCCTCGTCGAGCGAGACCTCACCGCGCTCGCGAAGGACGGAAAGCTCCCCACGGGGCACGGGCTCGACCAGGCGGCCAACGACCTCGCGACGCTGTTGACCCGCGGTGACAAGGCGCCGCTCCTCGCGGGCGACCAGGGCGTCGGCAAGTCGGCCATCGTGCAGGAGCTCGCTCGGCGCATCACCCTGGGCTCGGCGCCCGAAGCGCTCAAGGGCGTGCGCGTGTTGGAGGTGCCCGCCTCGGGCATCTTCGCCCGCACCAACACCCCGAAGGCCGCCGCCGAGCTGCTCGAAGACTTCCTCGACAAGGTGGCGGAGCTGCCCACCATCGTCTTCCTCCGCGACCTCGGCGTCGTGCAGGGCAGCTCGCTGGTGCCGGTGCTGATCCGCTCGCTGCGCACCGGCCGGCTGCGCTTCATCTTCGAGTCCGACCTGCGCCGGGCCCATGAAGTGCTGCGCACCGACGAGACGTTGAGTGAGCGGCTCCATCTCGTGGTGGTGAACGAGCCGACGCACGAGCGCGCGCGGTGGATCCTCGGGAGGACGGCGGAGGAGCTCGAGCTCGAAGCGGGGCTCCCCATCGACCCGTCGGCCTGTGACGTCGCGTTGCGGCTCTCGGTGAAGTTCCTCCTCGCGCAGCGGCTGCCGCGCAAGGCCATCGAGCTGCTCAAGGAGACCGTCACCGAAGCCGCCGGCGCCAGTCGAGACCGGGTCACCGGAGAGGACGTGCTCTCCCGGTTCTGCAGCTCGACCCGCCTGCCGCGCTTCATGGCCGACGACAAGGTGCCGCTCGACTTGGACGAGGTGAGCCGCTTCTTCGGCTCCCGGCTCCTCGGGCAGACCGACGCGCTCCAGGCGGTACTGCGGAGCGTGGCGTTGCTCAAAGCGGGGCTCAACGACCCGCGACGTCCCCTCGGGGTGTTTCTCTTCGCGGGCCCGACCGGGGTGGGGAAGACGCACCTCGCGAAGCTGCTGGCCGAGTACCTCTTCGGCAGCCACGAGCGCCTCGTTCGCCTCAACATGGCGGACTACCCGGACCACGGCGACGAGAACGTGCTCTTCGGCAACCCCTGGGCGCAGACGCTCGACTCCAAGCGCGGCGAGCTCACCCGGCTCCTCGATGGTCGCGTCTTCACCGTGTTGCTCCTCGACGAGTTCGAGAAGGCGCACGCGAAGTGCCATGACCGGTTCCTCCAGCTCTTCGACGAGGGCCAGTTCATCAACGCCGCCGGCGAGACGGTGCCGTGCAACAACGCGCTCATCGTCTGCACCTCGAACGTCGGCGCCGAGGTCTACCGCGAGGGGCCCATCGGCTTCTCCTCGACGCGCTCGGAGGAGGAGCTGCTCGAGGAGATCGACCGCCGCATCACCCACGCGTTTCGTGCCGAGTTCTTGAATCGGTTCGACGCCATCTGTCACTTCCGGCCGCTCGGGAAGGTGGAGATCCGCCGCATCGCTCAGCGAGAGGTGGGCCGGGTGCTCCAGCGCGAGGGCATTCGGGCGCGGGAGCTCGACGTCGAGGTCGCTCCGGAGGTCGTCGAGCTGCTCGTCGACCGTGGGTACTCACCGACGCATGGAGCGCGGTACCTCCAGCGTGAAATCGAGAAGACGCTCACCGCTGCGCTCGCGGTGGAGATTGCCCGCCAGTCGTTGCCGCCGGGAACGCCGGTGAAGGTGGTGAGCCACAAGGGGCGGGTGCACGCCATCGCCGAGCCGAAGGTGGTGCGAGAGCGGGAAGCGACGGCACAGGCGACCTTGCCTGCGGCGGGCGCGGCGTTGGCGAAGAAGCGGCTCGACCAGAAAGCGCTCGTCTCGGAAGCGGAGTCGCTGGTGGGCCGCGCGGCTGGTGTCGCGCAAGCGGCGAAACGGCCCCACCTCGAGTCGAGACGGCGGGAGCTGCTCGGCATCTCCCAGGCGCCGGGCTTCTGGGACGACGGAGAACGCGCGGCGGCGGTGCTGCGGACCTATCGCGCCATCGACGCGCAGCTGGCCGATCTCGATCGACTCCGGGAGCAGTGTCAGGTGGCGCGGCGTCGCGCGAGGGACGCGAAAGGCGAGATGCAGCTCGCGGCGGCGGTGCGGGCGGTCGAAGAGGCCGCGCGGGAAGTGCAGCTCGCGGAGGCGCGGGTCGCCTCGGGCTCCGCGGGGAACGTCGATGATGCGTGGCTCGAGCTCGCCGCGGCCGTCGATGGCGAGGCGGGCGAAGGCTGGGTGCGCGAGCTGATGACGATGTACCTGGGCTGGGCGCAACGCCGGAACTACGAGGTGAAGGTGCTCGCGGAAGGCGATGAGCCGCGCCGCGCCGTCCTCCACATGCACGGCCCCGGCGTGTTCGGGTTCCTCTCGGGAGAGAAGGGCCTCCATCGACGCATCGACGACGACGCTCGGGTGGCGGCGTACGTGCGGCTCTATGCGCCGGCGCACGCGCCAGTGGAGCTCGGAGACTCGATGGCCCTCACCGCGCGAGAAGTGAAGCGGCGGGCCGGACGGTACGTGGAGAAGGTCGCGACCGAGTCGTCGGTGCGAGACGAGCGGACGGGCCGTGAGGTCGCGTTGCTGGGCTCGGGGACGACCGAAGAGCTCAAGGCGCTCACCTTGGCAGTGCTCGACGGGCAGGCCGAAGGCGGCAGCGAGGTGCGCCGGTACTTCGTGGGCCGCGGCGCGCGCGTCGAGGATCCGCGGACGGGAGAAGCGACCCCTCGAATGAAGGACGTGCTGCGCGGGGAGATCGATCTCTTCATCGCGGCCTGGCTGACGCGGCCTCCGAGCGATGTGAGCTGACGCGTACCGCGTGTCCCAGGCGCAGGACACGTGTTGCGACTGCGAGTAGCCAATCGCCAGCAGCGGTCGAGCGCTGGTTCTTCAACCTCCTGAAGTCCTGCGGCGCACGCGCGGCATCGACGTTGCCATCGTGGCTCCCACTCGACGCTGGGAGGTTCGATGAGAGTCGCGACGCTGGTGCTGGTGAGCGTGATGGGCTGCGACGGCTGGTCACCGATGGAGCCCGATGCTGTGGCGGACGACGCGGGGAGCGCCGACGGTGGGCCTGCGCTGCACGAGGACGCGGGCGGGGACGCCAGGCGAGCTGACGGTGGTGCGGGCGAGCTCGATGCAGGTTCGGTGGACGCGGGAGTCGTGGACGCGGGTCGAGTCGCGGACGCGGGAGTTGTGGACGCGGGTCGAGTCGTGGACGCGGGAGTTGTGGACGCGGGTCGAGTCGTGGACGCAGGAGCCGAGGACGCAGGTCGAGTCGTCGACGGAGGAGCCATGGACGCGGGAGTTGTGGACGCGGGTCGAGTCGACGCCGGTTTCGTCGACGCAGGCCGCATCGATGCAGGGTCGTTCGATGCAGGGTCGTTCGATGCAGGGTCGTTCGACGCAGGGGTCGTCGATCGACAGCCACCGTCGCAGCCCACCGGCCTCGTCGCTCGAGTCGAGTCGCTCGTGGCGGTCGCGCTCACCTGGCAACCCGCGACCGACGACGTCGGAGTGGCTCAGTACCGCATCACCCGAAACGCACGCGTGCTGGGCACGAGCCCGAGCGCCGCTTTCGTCGACGGGAGCCCTCCCGTGTCCACCACGTTGACCTACTCGGTGCAGGCGGTGGACGCGGCCGGGAACGTGTCGAGCGCGTCGATGATGGCGACGGCCTACCTCGTCGACGTGAAGCGCTTCGGGGCTCGTGGCGACGGAGCGACCGACGACACGGCGGCGTTCGCCTCGGCGTTGTCGGCCTGTCCACCGGGGTGCAGCATCGTGGTGCCACAGAGTTCGGGCGCCTATCTGATCAACGCGACTCGGCAAGGCAGCTACGGTCTGATGCTCAAGAACGACGTCACCGTCGTCTCGGCGGGCACCTTGCGGGTGATTCCGAACGCCGCCGATTCCTACGCCCTCTTCCGCTGCGTGCTGAGCAACGGCATCACCTTCACGGGCGGGGTGTACGAGGGCGATCGAACCCAGCACACCGCGAGCACCGGACAGTGGGGTCACCTCCTGTCGTTCCTGGGTTGCTCGAACGTGACGATTCGGAACGCGACGTTTCGAAACGCGTGGGGAGACGGCCTCTACCTGGGCGCTCCGGGCAACTACACGCCGAACTCCGGCTTCGTCATTGCCGACAACGTCATCGACGCCAATCGTCGGAATGGGATCAGCGTGACGATCGCCGATGGTTTGCTGATCAAGGACAACGTGATCACCAACACCGGGCCCGGCTCGACCCCGCACACGGGAACGCCAACCCTCTCCGATGGCCCGTACTACGGCATCGACTTCGAGCCGAACAACGCGAACGAGACGATTCGAAATGCGACGATTGATGGCAACGAGTTCGCAGGAAACGAGGGTGGTGGCATGCAGCTGGGGATTCCTGGGTCGATCAGCGGAGCGGCGCCCTTCGTGAAGATCGTCGTCGCGAACAATGACGTGCACGACAATGGGTCGATCGGTCAGGGCGCGGTTTACATCTCCAAGGCGACCGGCATTACCGCACGGAGGAACACCGTCACCCGAAACGCGCGGTACGGGTTCTTCGTGGTCGGCGGCTCGAATGGGAACGTCTTCGAAGACAACGGACAACAACCCAACCAACGTCGGCAACGCGGCCAACAAAGCGGGTGTCTGGATTTACCAGTCGCACCGCAACGTGTTTCGCAACAACACGGTACGCGGCAATCGCCAGTTCGGCTTCTTTCTCAGTGAGTCGAATGACAATGCAGGGACAGGGAAGGTGGTGACGGGGAACCCTGGTGGCAACGTCGTCATCTCGAGCGGAGTTCGAAACTCGATTCAGTGAACGCGGCCGGGTGCGTTGGAGTTCGTGTCGCGAGATTGACGCCTTGGCTCGAACCGGCGCCCGCAGCGGCTCGGCTCAGAGGGACGAAGTGATTGGGAGTGTCTCCCGAAGCCACAAGAGGCGATGGGTGCGAGGAATGGGCCGTCGGGGACGAGGAGACGGGCTGTTCTATTGGACTTGCAGAACCGGACAAATCGGTACGAACGGCGATTCCCCGGCGCCACCGTGCATATGGGTGAAGAATGTTGAGTTGTGTGAACCCAATAGAGGCGGGTTCAACTCGAGCCCCAGGGGTCGCGTGGTCGAGGTGCGAGAAGTCATTCCTCGCGACCTTCGCTTCTCGAGGCTTCAGGAGGCACGACCACCCACTGCCTCCGCCCTGAGCCGGACGTTCCCGCTCGGTTGATTCGATTGCGCCTCGCTCGCTGGCACCCCTGAGCTCCAACCAGCCTCGAATCAACCCAGCTCAGCGAATCGTCGGCGGCGGCGGGCGGGGAGCGGGCGGAGCAGACGCCTGCGGCGGCACTGGCGTGGCTGGCCCCGCGGAATGAACCGGAGGTGGTGCGTTCGCCATCATCCCGAACAGCGCACCGAAGAAGTGCACCGCTGCGACGACCGCGGGATCGACCTGGTGCTCGACGACCTGGACCTGCGGCTGCGGAGGCGGCGCGCACGGAGCGGTTCCGGGGGGACCGACGACCTCCGTCGACACGGCCACCCGCGAGAAGGTCGGCGTCGACCACTCCTGCGATGCAGCGACCGTCACGCCCCCGCTCGCTTCGACGCTCACACCCACCGTTGACGGCTCCTGCGTGACGTTCACCGCCGCCACGTCTTCGCGCGACACCGGCTGCGCCTGAAGGCTCACCGTCGAGGGCGTCGACCACTCCTCTGGAGCGCTCACTGCTTCCGACACGACGGCCACCGCGCTCACGTGGACCGAGGTCTCGTGCGCGGCGAACACGTCCTCGCGCGCCCCGAAGCCGGCCACCGAGACGTGAACGTCCTCTTCGTGCGACGCCGTCACTGTCGAGGTGGGGACCACCATGGCGGCGTGCTCGACGTTCGCCGGAGCGCGCGGGCTGATCGCCACCGCCTGCACGTTCACCTCGACCCGCGCTGCCTTCCGCCGCTCGTACTCCGCGTAGTGCGCCTGCCGAACCTCTTCCCGATGGGCTGCCTCGGCGACGCGCACTGCTTCCTCCTGCTGCGCGAGCGCCGTGGCCACTCGGGCGTGCTCGAGCCGCTCTGCTTCCTGCTGCTGCACGAGCGTCGTGGCTGTCGCAGTCTCGACTCGGGCGCGTTCGAGCCGCTCCGCTTCCTGCTTCTGCGCGAGCTCCGCGGCCGCTGCTCGAACCGCCTCCCGCCGCGCCTCGAGCTGCACCGCCCACTCGACGCGCCGCTGCTCCGCCAGCGCATAGTGCTCGCGCCGAATCTGTTCCTTCCGCGCCGCCTCCGCCGCGAACCACGCCTGCAGCTCGGGTCCACCACGACGGGTCAGCTCCGCGACCCACGCGCGCTCGTCGACGTTCGGCTGGAACACGCCCTGCTCGACGGTGAACACCACGCCTTCGCAGCTGCCGCTCGCGGTCCGCACGTCCGACACGGTGACGTCGATGACGTGCCCGGCTTCGATGGCCGCCGGAATGTCGAGGCGCTCGTTCGTCCACCCCATGTCGAGCACCACCACCTGCTGGTGCTGCACCGCCGGCACCACCGCGGGGAGTTCCGTCGCGGTCGCGAGCTGAACGGTTGGAATCGCCCCGGGCGTGGTGTCGAAGCGCTGCAGCGGTGACGCGCGTCCATCGACGTGGAGCCGCGCTTCACCCATCACCGCCGTCGGCGACGTCACCGAGACCCGCACGTATTCGCCCCAGCGCGCTCCGAGCGACGAGCGCCGAATCCCGATGGGACCGCAGACGCCATCGCTCTGCCGGGTGAGCGTCACCGTCCCAGTCGAGCGCAGCTGCGCGTGTCGAAAGCTACAGCCGCCGAGGAGAACCGCGCCGACGATCAAGAGCGAGCGTTGCACGGCCCAGAGACGAGACGCAGGTCCTTCTATTCACTGGTCAAACGTCACCACGAGCCGGCCGCGAAGGCCTCCATCGCGAAGCCCCCAGAAGCGCTGGGGAACGTCCTCGAGGCGAATCGGCTCCACGACGGGACGAACCGCGCCGGAGCGAGCGAGGCTGATCAGCTCGTCGAGCTCCGAGCGAGCGCCGAGAAACGCGGGAACCACCGACACGCCGCGCATCACCAACTCGAAGAGCGAGAGGTCGACCCGCACTGCCGGAGACGCCGCCGCCAACACGATTCGGCCCGCCCGTCGAACCGCTCTCGCCGCGAGCTGGAGCGCCTGCGCCGACGGCGTGCACACCACCACCGCATCGACCGATTCTGGAGCGAGCGAAGCGACCGTCGAGTCTCCTGCGAGCGCCGCCCGTGAGGGATCGACGTCGTACGCACGCACCGTCACGCCGAGCGCCCGCGCGACCTGCACCACCAAGTGCCCCGTTCCACCGACGCCGACGACGCCGAGCGTGAGTCCACTGCCGATGCCCGCCGCGCGCACCGCGCCCATCGCCGTCCAACCCGACGCGAAGAGCGGCGCGAACGTCTCTGGAGCGTCTCCCATCGTCAGCGGCACGACGGCTCGCGCAGTCGTCAGCACCCGCTCCGAGAAGAGGCCCGGCCGATGCCACCCATGCAGCTCCGCGCGCCCGCACCACTGACCGAGCCCGCGCTCACACACGTCGCAGCCACCACACACGCTCGCGAGTGGACCGACACCCACGCGAGTCCCGAGGGCGAGCTCCACGCCCGCACCGACCGCGTCCACCACCCCGACTGCTTCCAGCCCAGGCACCAGCGGCACCCTCGGCAGCGCGTCGAGCTGGAAGAAGGCGAAGTCGGCGCCACCCATGCCGCACGCTTCGATTCGCAGCCGCAGCTCACCTGGCCCGGGCTCGGGAACGTCGTGCTCCACGAGCGCCGGCGCCTCTCGGGCGTGGGTGAAGGCGATGGCTCGGGTGCGCACGCCTCCCCAATACCACTCACGGGTTTCTCAGTTCGACTCCGGCTCCCGGGCGGACTCTTCGCGGCGAAGGCCACGATGTGACGTCCCGCTCATCATCCGCCCTCTCGCCTTCGTCTCACGGGTTTCTCAGTTCGACTCCGGCTGCCGGGCGGACTCTTCGCGGCGAAGGCCACGATGGTGACGTCCCGCTCATTCTCCGCCCTCTCGCCTTCGTCTCACGGTCACACCTTTCGCAGCCGCAGCGCGCTCGCCATCAGTCCGTGCGTCGTGGCGCCGTCGGCGATCTCTCCGTCGAACTCCTCGAGTTCATCGATGGCATAGCGGCCAGGCGGCAGCGCACCCAGCACCGGCTTCTTCAAGTCTGCGCCACGTTCCGCCGAGTCGATGATCGCCAGCCCACCACTCGACTTCAGGGTGAAGATCTCCTTCGTTCGCTTCCACTGCTTCTCGCTCGCCGAGAGCGCCGCCTGGAGCACGTGCGCCTTCTCGTCCGCACCGATCCACCGAAGCAGATAACTCGTCTGCGCGTCGCGCTTGAAGAACGCGGTCGACTCCTGATCGAGCACGAGCGCGTCACCGCCCTTCACCGGCAGCACCCACTTCTTCGACTCGCACGCGCGGTCGTAGTCGCACGCTTCATCCTCGTAGATGAACTCGCCGTCGGCGTCGTAGCAGCCGTTCCACGCCTTCAGCGCCTTCACCGGCAGCACCAACACCGGCCCGCCCTCGGTCTCGACGAAGGTCAGGCCCTTCGCCAACTTCTTGGTCGCTGGCTCGAGCCGGAGCGCCGCTGGCGCCGTCACGATGGCTCCCTTCGGCGTTCCGGTGGCGGCAGGCACCTCGTCCTTCGGTCTGAAGCGATAGAGGTCGACCTGGAGGCGCGGCGTGTCTCCGAGGAGCGCGGTGTCGACGCTCCAGTCGCCAGCCTCGAGCACCACGCGCGGCCCCGCCTTCACCGGCCTCACGAAATGCTCGACCCATGGATCGATCAACGCCCTCGCTGCGTCGCCCTTCAGCCGCAGCGAGAACGCGTTCAGCTTCCACGCGCCGGCAGGCACGTGCGCCGGATCCGTCGCGACGAGCTTCTCCCAGTCCTTCCGATTGGAGTGCCCGTGGATTCGAACCAGCACGCCGCCACGCTTGCCCTGATGCCACGCCGACGGCGTGTTCACTCCGAAGAGCAGCGTCTGCTCGCCCTTCAACGTGGTGGCCACGACCCGGTCTCGCTTCACCTTGTCGGCAATGGCTTTCAGCGTCGAGCCGTCGCGCTTGATCACCGCACCCTGCAGCTTCGCCGAGCCGATGAGCAGCGGCCCCGAGGCCCAGAAGTACTCTCCGAACAGCTTGGTCGCCTCGTACTCACTCATCGTTCACTCCGGTCGTCGCACCTTCACCAAGTCTCTCGGCGTCGGCGGTCGCGGATCCGGCGCGTCGAACGGCTCGATGACGATCTCGAACCGGCCATGGTCGAACGGCGCTCCCGGCGCGGCCTCGGCGAGCACCAACCGCTCCCGCTGTCCCTCGGCCTGCATCACCCTCGCGCGATAGTGACAGAACGGGTTGTTCCCCGGCCTGCCGAAGAACGCGTGCGCGGTGAAGGTGCAGCCGCCCAGGCAGGTCGCCGCGAACGGACACGTCCGGCAGAAGCCCCAGAGGTCCTCGACGGTGCGCGTGCGGGCGAAGGCGAGCGGCTTCGTCTCGTTCCAAATCGTCTCGAGGGACTGAGTCGCCAGCGAGCCGCCCACGTAGGGAATCGTCTGGAGCGACGGGCAGCCCTTCACCGCGCCGTCGGCCTCGATGCCCAGCACGTACTTTCCCGCCTGACAGCCGAGCCAGTGGTCGGTCATGCCTCGCTGCAGCGAGCGCAGGCTCAGCTCCTCGGGGCCGAAATAGCCCAGGTTGTTGCCGGGCATCACCGCGATGCCGTCATCGAAGCCCCGCTCCTTGAGCGCCGCGAGCCGCGGCATCAGGTCGAGCAGGTCCCACGGTTGGAGCAGCATCGCCGGCCGGTCTGACGCGCGGCCGATGGGCGTGGTGAGCATCACCTGCCAGGCCCGAATGCCGAGCTGTCTGAGGTGCTCGTAGAGCGCCTCCGCCTCGTGCTGGTTGAGTCGATTGAAGTTCGTGTTCGCAGCAGTGCGCAGGCCGACCGAGTGAAACGCCTCGAGCGCCGCGGTGGCCGAGGCGAAGCTGCCCTTGGAGGCGCGCATCAAGTCGTGCGTGACCTCGAGCCCGTCGACGCTCACCGAGACCGTGTGGAGGCCCGCGTCCTTCACCGCCCGCGCGAGCTGAGGGGTGACGCTCCGGCCGCCCGTCGTCATCGAGGCCCGAATGCCGCGCGCGACGAGGCCTCGCACGACCTCGAGGAAGCCGGGGTGGAGGTACGCCTCTCCGCCGATGAGCACGACCTCGAAGGTCTTCATCGCCGCGAGCTCGTCGACGACGGCGAGCGCCTTCTCGGTCGTCAGCTCGTTCGGTCGCGCGGTGCCGGCGCGGGAGCCGCAATGGGTGCAGGGCTGATCACACGCGAGCGTCAGCTCCCAGACGACGTAGCGGGGGTGCTGGGGCGTGCGCACGTCGAAGCGGCGCAGCAGCTCGTCGCGGTCGGCCGCGGAGGTCAGGGCGTTCCGCCGTCGGGCGAGTAGCAGGGGTTGGAGGGGTCCTTCTTCGGGCTGCCGCCATCGGGAAGGACCGCGTCACAGTTGCAGCCGTTCTGCGCGGTACAGGGAACGCCGTAGAGCGCCATCGGGGTTCCGCAGCTGCTCACCGTGAGCGCGACGAGGCCCTTCATCGCCATCGAGCGCAGCCCGCCTCGCCGAGCCGTCACCACGCAGTTCGGACACGACTCGACCGCTTCGGGGACCAACCCACTGCAGACCTGACATTGGCGCACGGTGTCTCCAGCCTCGACGGGGAAGCGGCGATTGTGCCACCGACTTGTCCCAAGACAACCCTCGCGCATCGGAGTCGTCTCGATTGGCGCTACACTTCGCCGCGTGGGCGGGCTCGTCAGTCAGGCATTGTTCGAAGGGCTGTTTGGCCGCGGCCTCACCGTCGACGCGACGCTCGACGGGGTGCTCCGCCAGCACGGCTACGACACGAAGAAGTTGCTCGACCGCTATCCAGGGCCGGTCTTCGCGGCGTGCGTGGAAGCCGCGCGTGCGCACCTCCACGGCGACGTGCCCGTCGAGGAGGGGCTTCGAGCGCTCGGCCGCGCCTTCGTCGGTGGGTTTCGGCAGACCATCTTGGGGGCGGTGGCGACGACGGCGCTCCCGATCCTCGGGCCAGCGCGATTTCTCCCACGAGTGCCCGGCCGGTTCGCGACCGTTCGCCCCGACGCCTCGGTGTCGGTGGAGGTGACGAGCCCGTCGACCGCCCGGCTCACCTTCGTCGATCCACTGCCCCTCGGTGGGTTCTTCGCGGGCGTCATCGAGGGGGCGCTTCGGCTGGCGAAGGCTCCGAGTCCGCAGATCGTCTTGGTGACGCAGCCTGGGGGGTACCGGCTCGAGGTCAGTTGGTGACCGTGCGCGGGGCCTCGCTCGCAGCAGCAGGTGGGGTGGCGCGGCGGATCAGCCGAGGCAGGAGCAGCCCCGATCGCCGCAGATAGCTGGGCCACTCGGGGTAGCGGGCCATGCTCCGCTCCTTGCGCAGCATGTTCGGGAGGAAGACCGCGGACCAGACGAAGACGAGCACGAGCGTCGGCGCCCAGTGCACGGCGAGTGAGCCGAACGAGCCGTAGAGCAGCATCTCTCCCAGGTAGTTCGGGTTCCGAACGCGCGAGAAGAAGCCGTCGGTGATGAGCCCCCGCTTCACCTTCAAGGTGAAGTACTTCTGGGCGTCGCTGCCCATCATCAGCACCACGCCGAGCACGTAGCCGAGGGTGGCGAGCGCGAGATGCCACGAGGGCACCTCGATTCGTCGAGTGACGACGAGCACCGGAGCGATCCAATACAGGCCGAGCGTGCCCGCCCACATGAAGAAGGCGCCGCCGAAGGTGACGCGCTTTTCCCAGTTCGGGTCGGGGAAGACCGCGTCCTTGAGGAGCCAGCAGAGGCCATAGCTGCCGTGAAGCGCAGCGTAGGTCCACGCGGTCGGCGTCCAGCAGTCGTACGCCCACATGAGGGCGAGGACGAAGGGCAGGGTGCCGCCTTTCTGCAGGTTGATCACCCACGCGGCCTTGAGCACCTTCGGCCCGCCGAACGCGTCGTCGGAGAGCCAGTCGCGAGCCTTGAGCCACCGATCGAGCGCGGTCACTCCGACAATGTACTCCATCGCGCTGGCACGTCGGATGCGGGAGCCGCTCGGGTCGATGGTGCGAGCCTGGTTCGTCGAGAGGTTGGCAGCTGAACGACACGAGTTGTCCGTGACACGTCACGCGCCTGTCAGACGGAGAGGTTTGTCTACACCTCACTACGCACTGGACCGAGGGAGACGAAGACCGTGGGATCCACAGCTGGAGGGGCACAGACATGATGCGGTGGCTCGGAGTGGCTGCGCTGTGCGCAGTGGTCGCGGGGTGTGGAGCGGGAAATCAGTGCACGTCGTCGAGTGACTGTCCGTCGGGGCAGAGCTGCAACGCGGGCCAGTGCAGTGTTCCTGGTGGAGGCGCCTCCGGAGGTGGCTCGACTGGTGGAGGCTCGACTGCGGGTGGATCAGTCGGTGGTGGATCAGTCGGTGGCGGATCAGTCGGCGGCGGATCAGTCGGCGGCGGCTCGACGGGAGGTGGCTCGACTGCGGGTGGCTCGACTGCGGGCGGCTCGATTGGAGGCGGATCGACTGCGGGCGGCTCGACTGCGGGTGGCTCGACTGCGGGTGGCTCGACTGCGGGTGGCTCGATTGCGGGTGGCTCGACTGCGGGTGGCTCGACTGCGGGTGGCTCGACTGCGGGCGGCTCGACTGCGGGTGGCTCGACTGCGGGTGGCTCGACTGCGGGTGGCTCGACTGCGGGTGGCTCGACTGCGGGTGGCTCGACTGCGGGCGGCTCGAC
>JBPOIJ010000134.1:0-30031 GCA_052034585.1 Myxococcota bacterium | reverse complement strand
GGTGTGCTCGCGGTCTTCTTCGCCACCATCAACATCGCGGGTGGCTTCCTGGTGACCGAGCGCATGCTGAAGATGTTCAGACGTGAGGAACCCGCGCCGAAGTCGTCGGGAGGTCACCGATGACCGGCGTGATCGTCGTCGCGTACCTCTCGGCGGGCGTGCTCTTCATTCGCTCGCTCGCGGGTCTCTCGAAGCAGGAAACGGCGCCTGGCGGCAACGAGCTGGGCATGGTGGGCATGGCGATCGCCGTCGCGGTCGCCGCGGTCACCTGGATCCTCGGCGAGAACGATCCCTCCGCGGGTGAGCTGAGCCAGCGCACGACGGGCATGCTGATGCTCGGCGGTGCCATCGGCGTCGGCTTCTTCATCGGCGCCGTGTTGGCCAAGCGGGTCGAGATGACGGGCATGCCGGAGCTGGTGGCGATCCTCCACAGCTTCGTCGGCCTCGCGGCCGTGCTCGTCGGCTTCTCGAGCTACCTCCACCCGCACGGGCTGCAGAGCGGCGAGGTCGCCAAGGCGGTGCACGAGGTCGAGGTGTGGATCGGCGTCGCGGTCGGCGCGATCACCTTCACCGGCTCGATCATCGCCTGGGGCAAGCTGCGCGGCACCATCTCTGGAAAGCCCTTGCTGCTCCCCGGCCGCCACGCGCTCAACGGCATCGCGGCGCTCGGCATCCTCGGCGGCACCATTCCCTTCGTGCAGGACACCGTCGGCAACGGCATCTGGTTGTTGGTGGCGATGACGATCGTCGCCGCGGTGCTCGGCATGCATCTGGTGATGGCGATCGGCGGGGCCGACATGCCGGTCGTGGTCTCGCTCCTCAACAGCTACTCCGGCTGGGCGGCGGCGGCGGCGGGCTTCATGCTCTCGAACGATCTGCTGATCGTCACCGGCGCGCTCGTCGGCAGCTCGGGCACGATCCTCTCGATCATCATGTGCCGGGCGATGAACCGGTCGATCTTGAGCGTGGTGTTCGGTGGGTTCGGGACGGGTGACGCCAAGCCTTCGGCGCCTCCGACGGCGACTCCGGGCGCGGGCGGCGAGGTGAAGGAGCTCAAGGCCGACGAAGTGGGCGCTGCGCTCGTCCAGGCGAAGAGCGTCGTCATCGTGCCGGGCTACGGCATGGCGGTCTCTCGCGCGCAGGGCTCGGTGCAGGAGCTGACGCGGACGCTGCGCGAGAAGGGCGTCAACGTTCGCTTCGCCATTCACCCCGTCGCCGGCCGGTTGCCGGGGCACATGAACGTGCTCCTCGCCGAGGCGGGCGTGCCCTACGACATCGTGCTCGAGATGGAGCACATCAACGCCGACTTCCCGCAG
Organism: Myxococcota bacterium; assembly: GCA_052034585.1. GTDB lineage: Bacteria > Myxococcota > Myxococcia > Myxococcales > Myxococcaceae > Xiheimicrobium. The sequence goes on along the minus strand of JBPOIJ010000134.1, from coordinate 28,715 downwards.
ACCGACGTGGTGCTGGTGATCGGCGCCAACGACATCGTCAACCCGAGCGCGCTCAGCGATCCCTCGTCGTCGATCTACGGGATGCCGGTGCTCGAGTGCTGGAAGTCGAAGCTCACCGTGGTGCTCAAGCGCGGCATGGCCGCTGGCTACGCCGGCATCGAGAACCCGCTCTTCGTGCTCCCCGGCACCCGCATGCTCTTCGGAGACGCGAAGAAGAGCATCGATGCGCTCGTCGCCGCCGTGAGGAAGTAGTCAGGCGGGTTGATCAGACGAGCTCGACCGAGCTGCCCTGGAGCGCCTTCCGAAACGCCGCGAGGGTGAGCTCGTAGACGTCACCCCAGTGCTCGGGGCGCGGGGCGCGAACGGCGACGACGTGCGGCATGAACCGGGTGAGGATCGGCGAGAGATCGTTGCGATAGCGAAGGAGCCAAGGCGACGGCTCGACCTCCATCAGCCAGCCGTTCGCTCGACGGAAGAAGCGAAGCGTCCCGTTGCGCGACAGCTCGAGGCACTCGAGGGTGGGCAGGCTCGCCATCGGCGCGAGCGCTTCGGGGTCCTGATAGCCGTGCAGGGTGAGGGTGTGGAGCGCCCCGAAGATCGCTGGCGGGCTCTTCTGGAGCTGCGCGAGCACCGCGCGATCGTCGCGCCCGTGGAAGACCCAGGTCAGCCGCCGAAGCACGGGAAAGAGCTCGGGCGGAAGGCGACGAAGCTCGTCGAGGCTCAGCGCGCTCAGGTCGAGCTGGCCGAGGCGGCGCAGCGGCTTGGTCCGTCGTGCGATCGCCTCCGCCACCTCGCCGGAGACCCCTTGGAGGAACTCGAGCCCGCGCAGCTCGGTCGAGGTGAAGAACGAAGGCTCGAGCTGAAAGGTGTACACGCTCGTGATGGTGTTCCAGGCCGGGTGGCCGAACAGCCGCTCGCGCTGCTGCGGCGTCTTGAACTCGATCGACGCCTTCGCGACGAAGCCACGCTCGAAGGTCTCGGAGCGAAAGACGATCGCCGGCTCGAGCGGGCCCAGCCACTGGCGCCCGTGTTCCTTCACCAGCCGTTTCGCGCGGGCCTGATCCTTCTTGGTCAGCTGCGGTTTGAGCTGAAGGAGCAAGAGCTCGGCGCGCGGATTGCCCTGCTCCTGGAGCCAGTCGCCGTAGACGAGCCGAGGGCCGTCGTCCTCCGGGGTCTCGTAGATGAGCTGGAGCAGCTCGTCTTCGCTGCGGGCGCTCGGCCGCTTGCCCTGGGCGCGCAGCTCGTCCGCAGGCGGCTGGGGCGAACGCAGCGCGACGTCCATCACCTTTCGCAGCTCGGTGAGCTCGACGAGCTCCTCGGCGCTCGCCTCGATCGGAACCAGGGCCTCGAGGACGCGGCGGCAGAGCGGATGGAGCTGATTCGTCACCATCAGGCGCTGATCGGCCACCTTCAGCCTCGCCTCCAGCGCGGCGCGCACCCGGCCGTCGTTCGACTTCTCGAGCCGCTTGAAGAGCAGCGTCCACCGCGAGTTCAGCGTCGGCAGCGCCTCGACGAACGCGGCGAAGGCCTTGGTCACTCGCGGATCGTCCTGGTTCGAGAGCAGCTCGACCCGCTCCCCGACGGCGATCCACGGCTGGGTCTGGAAGACGGCGAGCAGCCGGCCGAGATCGAGCGGGTTGTGCTCGTTGAGCACGTCGAGCCACTGTTGATGGAGCCCCTTGCGCGTCCGCGCGCCGATGGGTGGAAGCGCGAGGGTGATCGTGTCGCCGAGCCGATCGATCTCGTCGGCGAGCGCGGGAAGTCGGCGTCGTCGCCAAGCCTCGAGCAGCTCGATCAACGCCGCGCCGAGCCGGCCCTCTTCCAGCGCGTGCCGGGCTCCTTCGAGCCACATGCAGTGCTCAAACGTCCATCAGCCAGCGGTGCCGATCCTCGATCGAGCCGCGCTGAATGCCGGTGATCGTCTTGTACAGCTCGAGGCCGACGGGACCCGGCTGGCCGTCGTTGATCTTCAGCACCTTGTTCGCCATCGCGAGCTCTCCGACGGGGCTGATCACCGCGGCGGTGCCGGTGCCGAACACTTCCTTGAGCTCGCCCTTCGCGTAGGCGGCCTCGAGTTCCTTCATCGAGATCGCGCGCTCTTCGACCTTCATGCCGGCGTCGCGCGAGAGGGTGATCACCGAGTCGCGAGTCACCCCGGCGAGGATCGAGTCGGAGAGCGGCGGCGTCACCAACGTCTTCCCCAGCACCACGAAGAGGTTCATCGTGCCGACCTCTTCGACCAGCTCGTGGCTCTGGCTGTCGAGCCAGAGCACCTGATCGAAGCCCGCCTTCTTCGCCTTCACCGCCGCGTGGAGGCTCGCCGCGTAGTTCGCGCCGGCCTTCGCTGCGCCGAGGCCACCACGAGGCGCGCGCACCTCGATCGACTCCACCCAGATGCGCACCGGCTTGAGGCTGTTGCCGCCGTAGTAGCTGCCCACGGGCGAGGCGATGACGAAGTACTTGTAGGTGTTCGCCGGCCGCACGCCCAAGAACCCCTCGGTCGCGATCATCGTGGGCCGCAGGTAGAGCGCCGTGCCCTCCGACGTCGGCACCCAGTCGGCGTCGACCCGCACCAGCGCCTTGCACGCCTCGAGCATCTGCTCGGCCGTGGGTGAAGGCATGCAGAGCCGGGGCGCCCCAGAGACCATGCGCTCGGCGTGGGCCATCGGTCGGAAGAGCCGCAGCTTGCCGTCGACGCCGCGAAACGCCTTCGAGCCCTCGAACATCGCCTGGCCGTAGTGGAAGACGCCCGCGGCGGGATCGATCGAGAACGGCCCGTAGGGAACGATGCGCGGGTCGAACCAGCCCTTCTCCGCCGTGAAGTCCATCACGAAGAGGTGATCACTGAAGTAGCGCCCGAACCCGAGCTCGGCCTCCGGAGGCTTCTGCTTCGGGCTGCTGCTCTTGGTGATGGTGACGTTCATGGCCGGCTTCCCACGCTCGAGTTTCGGTCGGCCTTACACCCATTGGGTTCAGGTCAAAAGCCTGACCGACCTTAGAAAATCAGGTGCGAGCGCCTCGCTGATCAGGTCCGAAAACTGGCGAGGCGACAGGCTCGTGGCACCGTGTCGCACATGACGCGTGAACGCCGCAGTCGTGATCGTCGAGCCGAGCGCTCGGTGCAGTTCGAGACCCGCCGCGTGGAAGAGCGCCGCGACTACCCTCGCTTCGAGATCGCTCTCGACGTGCGGGAACCTCAGGGCCGCTCGCGGTCCTGTCAGGGAGATCTGTCTCCCGAGGGCGCCGCCTTCCTCACCACCACGCCGCCGCTGGGCGAGTGGGTCTTGATGCGGTTCTACCTGCCCAACGTCGAAGGGCCGATCATCGCCGAGGGCCGCATCGCCGCGCGCTCGGGCGCCTCCCAGGGCACCCAGGTGAGCGTGATCTTCACCGACATTCACGTCGAGGCGCAGCTCGCCATCGCGGAGTGGGCGCAGGACCGGCAGGTGCAGAAGAGGTCGCGCGCGGTGACGCGGACGAAGGGGCCGAAGCCGATTCCGCTCACCAAGGTGGTGGGGCGAGGCTGGTCGCGCTTCAAGCCGTCGAGCTCGGCCGCGCAGCTCTGATCAACCCGACTCGATCGGCGCCGGGCCTGATCAACACTCGATGACGTTGACCGCGAGGCCGCCGCGCGCGGTCTCCTTGTACTTCGACGACATGTCCGCGCCGGTCGCCCACATCGTCGCGATCACCTGATCGAGCGACACGTGGTGCTTGCCGTCGCCCGACAGCGCGAGCCGTGCCGCGTTGATCGCCTTCACGCTGCCCATCGCGTTGCGCTCGATGCAGGGCACCTGCACCAACCCACCGATCGGATCGCAGGTGAGCCCGAGGTTGTGCTCCATGCCGATCTCGGCCGCGTTCTCGACCTGCTCGGGCGTGCCGCCCATCACTTCGGCGAGGCCCCCCGCGGCCATCGAGCAGGCGACGCCGACCTCTCCCTGACAGCCGACCTCCGCCCCCGAGATGCTCGCGTTCTTCTTGTAGAGCGCGCCGATCGCCGCCGCGGCGAGGAGGAACCGGAGCACGCCCTCGTCGTCGGCGTTGGGCACGTAGCGCAGGTAGTACATCAGCACCGCGGGAATGATCCCCGCTGCGCCGTTCGTCGGAGCCGTCACCACTCGCCCACCCGCGGCGTTCTCTTCGTTCACCGCCAACGCCCAGAGGTTCACCCAGTCGATCGCCACGAGCGGGTCGCTGGCCCCGCGAGGGTCGGCCCTGAGCTTTCGATGGAGCGCCGCGGCCCGCCGCTTCACCTTGAGCCCGCCCGGCAGAATGCCCTCGCGCTCGCAGCCACGCTTCACGCAGGCCTCCATCGCGCGGGCGAGCTCGAGCACGCCGGCGCGCACCTCCACCTCGGAGCGCAGCGTCTTCTCGTTCTCGAGCATGAGCGTCGAGATGCTCAGGCCGTGGCGCTCGCACAGCTCGAGCAGGTCCTGGCCGTTCGAGAACGGGTACCGCGGGTGATGCGGTTCGTTCGAGGCCCCCTCGGCCTGGCCCTCGTGGTTCACCACGAAGCCTCCCCCCACCGAGTAGAAGATGCGCTCGAGCAGGAGATTCCCCTGCGGGTCGAAGGCCGAGAAGCGCATGCCGTTGGGGTGCAGCGGGAGCTTCTCGCGACGGTGAAAGACGATGCCGTCGGAGGGCAGCGAGACCGCCCGCGTCCCGAGGAGCCGCACCTGCTGGGCGCTGGTGATCGCCTGCACCCGGCCCGGCGCCGCGTCGACGTCGACCGTCTTCGGATCCTCCCCTTCGAGGCCGAGCATCACCGCCAGATCGCTCCCGTGGCCCTTGCCGGTGAACCCGAGCGAGCCGAAGAGCTCGACCTTCACCCGCGCGACGCGTGCGGTGAGCCCTTCCTGTTCGAGCCGCTCGGCGAACCGGCGCGCGGCCCTCATCGGACCGACGGTGTGCGAGCTGGACGGACCGATGCCGATCTTGAAGATGTCGAAGACGCTGACGTGCTCCATCAGGCCCGACCGTACTCCGGCGCGCCGGCTCGGCCAGTCACCGAACGGGCTGCCACCCCTGGTCCTTGGCGAGCTCGCCGACGACCTGGTCGATCACCGGGCCCAGCAGCACCTCGGGAGGGCCTCCCGTGGCCTCAGCGCGGTACTCGGTGCGGAGCACGTGCTCCGGGTAGCTCGAGATCACCAGCGCGGCCGACAGCGCCCCAGCGTCGGTCAGGCGAAGGCGGAGCCCGAGCTCGAGACCGAGCGCCTTCAACCGGGCGAGCTCCGAGCGCGCGTCCTTCTCGGCTTGTGCCTTCGGAGCGATCGTCAACGGACTCCACTTGCGGAGCGCGACGGACAGCTGCTCGGCCCCGGCGCCGACGAGCGCTGGCGGGCCAGCGACCGGAGAGAGGGCGAGGTAGGCCGGCTTGGGCGGGGCTGGCTTGCGCCGCTTCGGTTCGGCGTGTGCCACGCTCGTCGCGAAGAGGAGTCCCAGGGCGAGCAGGCGCGCGAGGTCCATGAGCGGCACTGTGCCACTCAGGGGTGCGCGGTGTCTTGCTCGGGAGCGGGAGGTCCAGCCACGGCCTCGAGCTCGATCACCGCGCGGGCGAGATCGAGCTGCACCTCGAGGCGCTTGTGCTCGAGATCGATGGCCTGTCGATCGGCGGTGAGGAGCGCGGTGGGATCGAGGGTGCCGTCGTTGAGCACCCGCGCCCGGAGCTGGCGGTGCGCCGTCAACGTCTGGTTGTAGTCGCCTTCGAACGCACGCCAGCGATCTCGCATGCTCTCGGCGCGCGCAGTGAGGATCTCGAGCTCGGACAGCATCTGGGCCCGCTCGGCGTCCAGCTGCGCCTGGTTTCGAATGGTGGTGGCGCGGGCGACCTCGAGCTGAGGCGCCGGCGTGACGGCCAGCGGCACGGTGAGGGCGACGCCGACGTCGTGAGACAACGGCACCTCGACGTTCTGCCGCAACCGCAGCTGAATCTCGGGCCAGGGCAGCCGCTTCGCGCCGAGGGTGCGCTCGTTCGCCTCCGACGCGCGCACCTTCGAGCGCAGCGCGACGAGAGCTGGGTGCTGCTCCATGCGCGCGAGGAGCAGTTCGAGCGAGGGCACCGGCAGCGCGCCGTCGGGCACGGGCTCGGCTTTCGGGACCACCGGGTGGCCGACGAGGTAGGCGACCGACTGGGCAGCCCGCAGCCCCGCGCCCTGCCACCGCAGCTCGTCCTGCCGCGCGTCGGCTTCGCCCAGCTTGGCGAGGTTGAGGTCGATCTGGGTGCCTTGCCCTTGCGCGAGCCGGCGGGCGAGGAGCGCGACCATCTTCCGGCGCACCTCGACCGTCTCCTTGGCGAGGGCCTCGTGGGCGGCGGCACCAGACACCTCGACCCACGCGAGCCGCAGCTCCCGCACCAGTCGCCAGCTCAGGGCGGCGAACTCGAGCTGCGACTGCATCAGCTTGTTCTCGGCGGCGTCGGCGCCGTTCTTCCAGACCCAGGGGTTCGGCGGGAGCCAGCTGAGCGCGCCGTACCAGCGGAACTGGCCGGTGGGCACGTCGTCGACGTTGTTCACCATCAGCCGCAGCTTGGGCAGGTCCCAGTCGTGGGCGAGCGGCACCTGGGCCCTCGCCAGCTCGACCTCCGCGCGCGCGACCTTCAGCTGGGCGTTGCCGGCCATCGCCAGGGCGATCGCCTGATCGAGCGTCACCTCGGGGGTCGCGGTGAGCGCCAGCGCGAGGAGGCTAGAACTGAACATAGAGCCTCTCGCCGGCCTGCCACTTGGCCCCTCCTTCGACCTGAATGACCGCGCGGCGTCCCCACCGAGGCCAGGACGGAGACAACCAGCTCCGGAGCGGCAGCTGCTCGACCGAGGGGCCCACCTCGACGACGGTGCCCTTGAACTTCTCGCTCATGATGCCGCGGCTCGCCCGCACGGTGAGCTGCAGGCCAGGCCCCAACCCACGCGCGCGCTCTTCGGGCACGGTGGCCACCAGGTGCCCCGGTCTCCCGCGCACCAACCGGAGGATCTCGGTGCCCGCCATCACCACGTCGCCGACCGGGTGCACGAGCAACGACACCGTTCCATCGACCGGCGCGCGCAGCTCGTACTGGGCGATCTGGTACTCGAGCTCGGCCAAGGCGGCCTGCTTGGCCTTGATGGCCTCGCGAAACGGAGCGACCCGCGCCTCGGCCTGCGCGTCGACCGCCGAGGCCGCGCGTTTGGCGTAGAGATCGGGCAGCTCGGAGCGACGGCGCTCGAAGACTGCGACGCGTGCGGCGGCGGCTTCGTAGTTCCTCCGCACCTGGTTCTCGGTGGCGGCGTCGACCAGCTGCTCGGCGCGCAGCTTCTGGACGCGCTCCAGCTCCACCTTGAGGCTCAGGGCCTCGGCGCGCGCGGCCTGTTCGTCGGCGAGGGCGCTCGAGCTGCGCAGCACGCCATCGAGCACCTGGGTCTTCGAGATGCTCGTCTGCGCATCGAGATCGGCCTCGAGCTGGGCGAGCTCGCGTTGGGCGCGTGACTGCTCGAGCCGCAGCGCCCGATCGTCGAGGGTCACCAGCACGTCGCCGGCCTTCACCGTCTGCCCGAGCTTCACGTTCACCGCGCCGATGCGCGCGCTCACCACCGGCGAGATCGCGTGCTCGATGCTCTCCGCATAGGCGGGAATCGCCGAGCTCGTGAGGCCGCCCCGATCGTTGATCAGCAGCAGCGCTCCGACGAGGAAGAGCGCCGCGATCGCCAGCTTGGCGAAGATGTCGCGCACGTTCCGCATCGGTCAGACCTCCAGGGAGTCGTCCTGCAGCAAGAGCGACGCGTCAGACGCGCCGATCGACGGGAGATCGGCGAGGAGCGCCGACTGCTGGGTCGAGCCCTTGAGCCGCAGCTGCCACGTCTGCTCGGTGCCCTCTGGGCCCATGCTGCGCGAGCTCGAGAGCATGGCGCTCGTGGTGTGGCGCGCGAGCACCGAGGGGAGCTGCACGATCGACTCTTCCTTCACCCGCAGCCGCAGCACCGCCGAGATGCCGCGCCGGGTTCCGAAGTCGGAGAACGTCTGGAAGATGATGGCGAGCGCGAACGCGCCGGCCGCGAGCAGGGCGATGCCCCAGGCACCGACGCCGCAGGCCACCCCCACCCCGAGCGACATGAAGACGAACATGAGGTCGCGGGTGTCTTTGATGGTGGTGCGGATCTGCACGAGGTTCACCGCCCCGAAGATGCCGATGCCGCGCGCGATCGAGTCGCCGACGCAGAGCATGACGGTCGCGCTCGCCAGGCCGCACAAGGCGAGCATCTGGGCGAAGCTCTTGAGGTACGACACGCCCTGGTAGGTCGCGGTGTAGAGCGCGGAGATGGCGAACGAGAGCCCCAAGGCCAGCCCGAGGCTCGAGGCCGCGCTCACGAGATCGAAGTCACCTGGGTTCATCGACGCTCCTCGGGGGCGATCATCAGGCCGCATCCACCGCAAAGAAAGGATCCTGACGCGCGGCCAGCGCCGCCGCCACGTACTTGGAGAACGAGACCCGCCAGGGGGCCAGCATTCGCACCAGGCCTCCGAGCCACCAGGGCCGGGCCTGACGGAACTTGACCTCGACGAGCGAGTGCCCGTCGTGCCCGCTCACCGACCGCCACGCCTGAGGCCGGGGAACGAGCACGTCGCGGCGCGACGGGGGCTGCCACTGCACGTCGCGATCGATGGTGAGGCGCACGTCGACGGAAGGGTCGATCGAGCGGTAGGCCGCGCGGTGGGCACGAACGAGCAGCTTGGGCTCGGCGAAGCAGCGCAGCGCGAGGTACTGAAAGTGCTGGAGCGCTTCGTTGTCCGCGTGCTCGGCCGGCAGGGGGCGCGAGAGATCGTCGAGCAGGGTGTGCGCCTCGCTGAGCGAGACGACCGCCCGCTGCTTCATCACCACCAGGTTCTGCCGCCGCTTGATCTCGAAGAAGCAGGGCCCGCGCGGCTCGAGGCCGTAGTAGCGCACCCGCAGCTTGATCCGATCGGCCAGGCCCGAGAGGTGCTGCTCGAGGAACACGAAGCGCGGCGAGTCGAGGTAGAGCGAGGTGTTCACCTGCGAGGCGCCCGACTGCTTGGCGACCTCGTCTTCCTTCATCGCGCCTTCGAGCAGCGCGAGCGCGTCGCCGACTCTCGCGCTGGGTGCCCAGAACTTGAACTCGAAGCGCTCGAAGCTCTGGACGATGGAGCCCGTGCTCATCTTCGTCACTTCCCTCGCCCGGGGTACGGCCTCGCCTGCTTCACGTAGAGCGCTGGCGTCCCTGGGGTCTGGTCGTCGTCGAACTTGAACTCCACGTCCATCGCATACCAGCCGAGGTTGCCGGCCGCGGGCCCATAGGCTGCCGAGAAGCGCCGGTGAATGGCGTCGAGCGCACGGCCGAGCTGGTACGTCTGGGTGGTGGTGAGCACGGTGGCTCCCGGCGCGAGCAGGTTGCTGTGCGCGAGGAAGGTGATCGGCTGGCCGGGCTGCGAGAAGTAGTAGAGGAACTGATCGCTGGTGACGCCGGGTGGCGGCGCGACGACCTCGGCGGTGCCTCCGGTCTGCACGTTCACGTAGAACGCCGGGTCGATGCCGGTCGGATCGAAGGGGTTCGAGGTGACCGCCACTCCGTTCGCTTCCTCATTCGGGTAGTTGGTGTGGATCAGCAGGGCCATGCCGACCGAGAAGTGGTCGATGCCGTAGAACGAGCGCTCCTCGAAGGTGCGGAAGCTCCAGGTGCTCGCGTAGGTCTCGCGGATCGCGTCGAGGAGATCGGCGTTGTTCGCGGGATCGGCGGAGTGCGACACGTAGCAGCCGGCGCAGGGAAAGCCGTCGAGGTCTTCCGAGTTCGTGCTCGTGCGAAAGCGCAGCTTCTTCCCCGCGTAGGTCCCGGTGGCGGCCTTGGCGAGGAGCGCGTCGACCAGCGGCTGTCGAACCGTGCCCTGCATGATCTTCGTGTAGAGCTCGTTGAGCTTCGCCACCCGCACCGAGGAGTCCGTTCGGAAGCTCGGGTCGGCGAGGTAGCCGCGCACCACCGCCTCGAGCCCGTTGTCGTCCATGAAGTTCTTGTAGTGGCTCATCGGCGCCACGAAGGCGGGCTTGACCGGCACCGTCGCGCCGATGCGCTTCAAGATGGAGTACTGGGCCGCCTTCCCGCCATACGCGCGCACCGACTCCTTGATCGCGTTGCGCAGCGTGCCGCCGTCGGTCGGGTCGGGGGTGCAGTCTTCGACGTCGACCAACCCGACCGGTCCATAGTCGAGCGGAGGCAGCGTCACCGGCGTCGGCTGGTGGGCGGCCCAGAACGCCTCTGCTTCGGCTTGCGTCACCTCGACGGCGGTCCACTCCAGCGCGCCGACCGTCAGCTTGACCAGCTTGCCCTCGAGGGCGCGGAGCGTCTGGTTGGTGAGCGCGTTCTTGAGGCCCATGTTGGGCGTGCCGCGGTTCGCGGCGAGCACGTTGATGTGGGAGAGCGGCGTCTGGAACGTCTGGGTGATCATCCCGCGCACGACGGAGATGTCGTTGGGCGCCTCGTCGAGCACCACCAGATCCTGGTTCGAGGGCGGCGTCACCTCGACCGCGACGGCGGTGGTGAAGCGCAGCCGGCCGACGCCCGTCGCCAGGGTGAGCGGCTGGTAGTCGATGCCGGCGTAGAGCTCGTCGGTCGTCATCACCTTGATCGACGAGGGCAGCTTCTTCGCCTCGATCGCCACCGCGTCGGACGTGGGGTGGAAGACGAGCGAGTCACCGAAGTACGAGTGCGCCTTCACCGCGTCGAACAGCGTCTGCATCATGGCGGCGCTCGCGGTGTCGTACGGCGAGAACTCGAGCGCGAAGACCTTCGGGCCCTCGTAGTAGCTGACCGCCGCGAGCACGAAGCGGCGCTCGGGCGAGAAATACTCGGTGGTGTTGAAGGACGACAGCGGCGGCACCACCGGCTTGGTGCCGCCGGAGAGGAACTTCGAGGCGAAGGCGTAGTGCACCTCGTACTTCACGCTGTTCTGGAAATAGAGCGCGTTGGAGTCGGCCTGATCGAGCACCACCTTCGTCGAGCGCGCCCCGGGAATGCTCGCGCTCACCGGAATCGACGCCAGCGAGGTGAAGTCGGTGAAGCAGCCGAGCTCGGTCAAGAAGTCGGGCGAGTCGGACTGCGCGGTGCAGATCTGCTCCTTGCCGGCGTCGTGCTGACCCATCGGCGACGGGCACGCGCTCGACAGCGAGGCGAGGAGCAGGGCGCAGGACGTTCGCATGGCGACCCTCATGGACTCATCGCGAAGCAATAGAAGCCGCCGTAGCCGCCTCCGCTGCCGACCGTCTTGATGTTCGGGTTCGGCGGCCCCATCTCGATGAGGTTCACGCCCGCCCCACAGCCCGCCTCGGTGAGCGCGTTCTTCCAGTCTTGGCCCGAGCCGGCAGGCCACGAGTGACCGACGCGCGGCCGGCCGGTGGTGGCGGTGTCGGTGCTGCTCGTCGTCCACGAGAGACAGTTCGAGCTTCCGCCCGAGCCGGTGTACCGCAGGCCCTGGCTGTTCGTTCCAGTGAGGATGTCGTGGTTGTCGACGATGGTGCCGGTCGGCGCGTGGTTGGGCACGCCATCTTCATTGGGGAGGTCGTTGCAGATCGCGGGATCGCAGCCGGTCGGGCGGGTGGTGAGCGCGTTGGTGAGCGTCAGCGCGAAGACGCGGCCTTGACGGTCGTACCAAGGCCCGTTGCCGATACGATCCTTCGCGTTCACCACGTTCCCATTCCCGTCGTCATCGGCGGACAAGAAGGCATGCCACACCTTCGCGCCCGACCCCGGCATGCTGGTCTCGGCGATCTGGGTGCAGATCTTGTCGGCCCCACGCAGGCCCGCGCCCGGTCCGGTCTCCCCGAAGCGCAGGTCGCCGCCGAAGCCGTTGGCGCTCCCTGAGAGGCGTTGGAGCGCGGCGTAGCTGGTGAGGAAGAAGCTGAAGCGCGGGAGGGTCACCATTCCACCGCCCGAGCCGCCCGCCGTCGCGCCGCCCGCCGTCGCGCCGCCCGCCGTCGAACCGCCCGCCGTCGCGCCACCCGCCGTCGAACCGCCGCCAGTGCCAGAGTTCCCGCCGCCGGTGCCGGTCAGTCCTCCGCCAGCCAGGCCAGCCGCCGAGCCTCCGTCGCTCTGGAGGGGAAGCGGAGAACATGCCGCGAGCACCGCCATCGACACCACGAACACAGGCTTCATGTGCGAACACCCTCCACGTCGATCACTGGCACCGCAAGTCGGGCTGACAGGTCTGCCCCATTGGGCAATCGGTGGTGTCGGTGCACGACACCAGCCCGGGAATCTCGAGCTTCACCTCGGTCTGCGATTGCGCCTTGAAGTCGATGCGCCCGGCGGAGACGACGGTGAAACCGGTCTTCACCCGCCGAACGATGATGGTGGGGAAGCCGGAGACCCCGAGGTTGATGAGCCGGGTCGTGAGCGGTGCAGCGATGGAGAGCGAGCCGTCATCGGCGGTGTCACAGAGGATCTGCCCACGAATGCCGCCGTGGTGGCTGATGTCGACCTCGACCTCGATGCGCGCCGCGGTGGAGGAGTTGCCCGCCGTCCAGCGCAGCTCGAGCGGCATGCCGGTCACCAAGGGGTAGCTGGCCTTGTCGAGCGCGATGCCCGCGACGCCTTGGGTGGCGATGGTGAACGGAACGTGCGTGGCGCTCCCGGCCGCTTGGAGGCTGAGCGCGGCGCCATCGGCGAAGGGTGGCAACGCCAACGTCGTGCCGGCGGGCACCTGGTAGCTGTTGACGACCGGCATCATGGTGAACGCCATCGGAGTGCCGCCGTCGGGCCCAACGAGCGCGCCGGTGAGGGTGACGGCTCCGAGGTTCTTCGAGGTCGGGTACGGCTGGCAGACGTTGTCCTGCACGCAGGCCGCGCTCCCACCGCACGGCGTCGCACAGAAGGGCGCACGGGGCACCTCGACGCGGCAGTCTCCGTCGGAGAGATCGACGGACCAGACGAGGGTCGAGGGGGTCGGTCCGTCGAACACCTTGCCGAGCACCGACGAGTTGTTGCCGAACTCCGAGATGGTGTGGAGGAGCTGGAAGGTGCCGACCAGCGTGCCAGCGTCACCGGTGCCGGCGTCCATCAACACCGAGCCACCACCTGTTCCACCGCCTGCGCCACCACCCGCGCCCGCGTCGGTGCCCGCATCGGCGCCCGGCATCGAGGAGCACGCCGAGACGGCGATGGAGATGATCAACCACTCACGGCGCATTCTTGGCTCCAGGTGAACGGCGTTGGGCTTCGAAACCGGCGGCGCCGTCGTAGGTGCGGGCCCACGACGAACCGGACGCGGCGGCGTTGGCCGGGTAGGCCTGTTGCCCCACGATCGCGTTCGATTGATCGAGCAGCACCACGGTGTCACCGCTCGCCTGGGAGATGCCGAACTCTCCGCGAACGCACGGGCTCACCGTCGTCGGACAGTCGACCTCGAGGAAGATGGTGAAGTAGCTGCGCGCCGGAACCGAGATGCCGTTGCCGAACCGGAGCGCCGTCGCGAAGCGCACCCCGCCGTCCTGCACGTCGGTGAGCCCGAAGCCGCTCAAGTCCGCCGCCTTGTCGCTGGCGTTGAACAGCTCGACGAAGTCACCGCCCGACCCAGCGAGCTCGTTGATCACCAGGCCCGCATCGGCGCAGCTCCCGCTCATGCAGGCCTGAGGCATGGTCCCGCAGCCAACGTTCGAGAGCAGCACTCCGCTCAGTCCCAAGAGGAGAAAGAAAAGGACTCGCACGTGTGACGCTCCTGTGTCGCGGCGGTAACAAAACCGATCACTCAACCACAACTTCTTGATTCGACTCATTTTGTTTCGGCCACGAGCCTGGAGGGAGAAGACACCGCACCTCGGTCATTTTGGGAAATCGAGCCTCGAACACCGCGAAAACACGAGGCTCAGCGGGTGAGTGCCGTCAACACCTCTGCCAACGAGCGCCGCAGGGTGACCCCTCGGTTCGGCGGAAATCGAGCCACCCCATCGGCGCGCAGGCGCGGGGCGACCTCTTGTTCGTAGCGGGTGAAGTCGGCCATCGAGGCGAAGAGGTAGCGGGTCTCGAAGGTGAGGGGCCGTTCGGTGGTGGGCTCGAGGCGCAGCAGCCGTGCTTCCGTCGCCCCGCCGGCGAGGACCTCGGCGAGGTGTCCGTGTTGGAGCCAGCGGACGTACTCGGTGGCGACCTCGAGAGAGGCGAACTCCGCGGTGACGGTGTAGGCGATGCTCATTGACGGGTCGTACCATGAGCGGAGAGGCGAACGGTGAGTCGAGGAGTCGGAGCGGTGTCGGCGCTGCTCCTCCTCATCGCGAGCCCGGCGGCCGCCCAGGCGGACGTGAAGCTGCTCCCGGTGGTCGCGCCGGCCTACACCCCGGAGTTGGGGTTCCTCGTCGCCGCGGGCGGAGTGATGACGTGGAACGGAGATCGAACCCACCCTGAGCTCCCTCGCTCGTCCCTCACCCTCACCGCTGGCGGTTCGACGGTGGGCGCGTTCCTCTTCCAGGCGCGGCTGACCTCTTTCGTGATGGACGACGCGGTGCGCTTCTCGGCGACCGTCGATCTGCGCGATCAACCCGATCACTACTTCGGCGTCGGCGTGCAGAACGGGCTCCATCGGCCACTCGGAGCCGAGACCACCAGTCTTCGCCGCACCTGGTGGGCCGCCGACCCCACCGTGCTCTCCCGCCTTCGCGGACCGCTCTACCTCGGCGCGGTGCTGCAGACCTCGGGCACGCTGGTGCGGCAACCGAGCCCGGGCGTGCTGGCCGACGAGGCGTTCGCGCCACGGGTGATCAGCAACGGCGTCGGGATCACCCTTCAGCTCGACACCCGTGACGTGCCGATCAACGCCTGGCGCGGCGTGCTGCTCTCGGCGACCTTCACCGGCTTCGGGCGGGTGCTGGGAGCGACCTCCGAGTGGTACGCGCTCTCGATCGACTACCGCCAGTACGTGCAGCTCTTCCGGCGCGGCAGCACCTTGGCCTGGCAGCTGAAGTACCGCAGCACCTTCGGCGACGTGCCCTGGAGCGATCTCTCGCAGGTCGGCACGCCCTTCGATCTGCGCGCCTACCGATGGGGCCAGTATCGGGATCGCACTGGGCTCACCGGGCTCCTCGAGTACCGCTTCATGCTCCCATTCCCGGAGGACTCGTGGTGGTCGCACCTCGGCGCGGCGGCGTGGGTCGGGCTCGGGGCGCTCTCGTCGACGATGCTGCCCGATCTTCGCGAACCGCTTCCGGCAGCGGGCGTTGGGCTGCGGCTCGAGCTGCTGCGGAGAGTGACGCTCCGGCTCGATCTCGGCATCGGGCGTGAGTCGCGCGCCGTCTACTTCAACTTCCTCGAGGCCTTCTGATCGGCCCCTGAGTCGGCGCATCAGAGCGGGTACCAGAACTCCCGCCCGTCGGACGACACGAAGCGGTAGTCCATCACCGCCGGCCACAACGGCTGGGCGCACTGGGCCTCGAAGCCGTCGAGGTCCTTCTCGAGCTGGGCAACGTCGGCGGGCCGGCTCGCGCTCAGATCGGTCCTCTCCGACGGGTCGGCGACCACGTCGAACAGCACCGTCACCTTCGACTGCCGATCACGAATGAGCTTGAGCGGGCCGCGTCGCACGGCGCTCGTGTACTCGGCGCGCCAGAAGAGCGCTTCGTGGGGTGGCCTGCCGACCTCTCCGCGCAGGTGCGGGAGGAGATCGACCCCGTCGTACGGTCGATCCTTCGGCAGCTCGAGCCCCACCGCCGCCGCCACCGTCGTGACCACGTCGACGGCGCTCACCGGCTCGGAGAAGCGCAGGCCAGCCGGAATCTGCCCGGGCCAGCGCATCGCGAACGGCACTCGGACGCCGCCCTCGAAGAGGGTGAACTTGCCGCCCTGGAACGGCGCGTTGCTGGTGGCGTGGGTGTAGAGCGCGCCGCCGTTGTCGCTGAGGAAGATGATCAGCGTGCGCTCGGCCAGGCCCCGCTCGTCGACGGCCGACACGACCCGCCCCACCGAGGTGTCCAGCGACCGAATCAAGGCGAGGTAGGTGCGACGAATCGGGTCCTTCTCGTCAGGGAACGCGTCCCAGTCGGCCTGCTTCGCCTGGAACGGCGTGTGCGGGTTCTGGAGCGGGAGGTAGATGAAGAACGGCTCGTCTCGATGCCGATCGATGAAGCCCACCGCTTCGTCGACGAAGACGTCGGTGAGGTAGCGCGATTCCTCCACGACGACGCCGTTGCGGGTGAGAGCGGAGATGCCCGAGCGGCCGCGCTCCCAGATGAAGCGATCGGAGAACTCGGGCAGATGCTGGTTCACGATGCCGGGCTGATCGGCGGGCGACGAATAGAGCGAGTACGCCTCCGAGAAGCCCAACACCTCGTCGAAGCCGCGCCGGTGCGGTTGCACGCTTTCGTTCCAGCCGAGGTGCCACTTGCCGAACATCGCCGTCGAGTAGCCCGCGCGCTCGAGGAGCTCGGGGAGCAGCAGCTCGGACTGGGGAATGCCCTGCCGCTGCACGTCTTCGGCGTCGGGTGACTTGTAGCTGAGCAGGCGCCAGTCCTCCGTCGTCATGAAGAGGCGGGCGAAGAAGTACTCGATCGCCGAGCCAACGTAGCGATCGTGCGGCTGCACCTCGTGGCCGAAGCGGTTCTGGTACCGGCCAGTGAGCAGCCCGGCGCGCGAGGGAGAACAGAGCGCGGCGGTGACGTACCCCGCTTCGAAGCGCACGCCTTGCTCGGCAAGCCGATCGAGGCTCGGCGTCGAGACCCGGCCTTCGGGATACATCGTGGTGTCGGCGCGCCCGAGATCGTCGGCGACGATCAACACCACGTTCAGCTTCTGCTTCGGCGTCACGGGCGGCTGCGCGAGCCAGGCCTGCCGGCCGTCCATCATTCGCTGGTCAGGCCGAATGCGGTACCGCTCACCACCGGTCGCGCACGACGCCGCCAACAGACAGGCCAGCCATTTCCCTCTCACCAGCGTGATGGTACCGAGCCTCGCGATGCGGCTCACCTTCTTCTTCGCGCTGCTGGTGCTCGGCGCGTGCCGGAAGCCGCCGCCACCGCCACCCAGTCTGGAGTGCGTCGCCTGCCACCCGGCGCAGGTCGCGAGCGCCCAACGATCGCACCACGCGCACGCGCAAGAACGCCTCGCTCGACCCCTCGGCCCCGCCCGGCTCGAGGGCTTCACGATCGACCATGACGATGGCGGCAGCTGGCTCGAGTGGAACGAGGACGCCGGCGTGCGTCGAGGATCGATCGTCACCCTCGTCGGCGTCGACCCGGTGCGGCAGCTCGTCGTCGAGAGCGGAAACGGACTCCACGTGCCGCCGCTCGGGCTCCTCTCCGATGGCGGGTGGCTGCGGCTGCCGGTGCCCGAGGGCCGCTCCTTCGACTGGCGCGGGCCGGCGTTCTCGTGGAACGGGAGCTGTGCGCCCTGCCACGCGACCGGCTTCCAGCCAGGGCTCCTCGAGGACGGAGGCTCCGCCAGCCGCTTCGACTCGTTCGCGGTGAGCTGTCGCGCGTGCCATCCCGACGAGGCGGAGCACCTTCGCTGGCTGACCGGCGGTCGACCGAGCGCGCCGCACGCAGGCTTTCGCAGCTCGCTCCAGAGCACCCGGACGATCACCTTCACCGACGGCGGTGCCACCGCGAGCCTCGGTCCTCCACCCTCGCGGGACGAACAGCTCGAGCGCTGCGCCTCCTGTCACGCGCGCGCACGGCCCCTCACTCGCGGAGGCCTGAGCACCGACCCGTTCCTCGATCGCTTCGAACCCAGTCTCCTCGAGCCCGGCCTGTACTCGAGCGCTGGAGAGGTTCGTGACGAGGTCTTCGAGGTCGGTTCGTTCCTCCAGAGTCCGATGCACCGCGCCGGCGTTCGCTGCACCGACTGCCACGAGCCGCACGAAGGCACCCTGCTCGCTCCGATTCCGGTGCTCTGTGGCCGCTGTCATCGCCTCGAGGTGTTCGATTCGCCCGAGCACCACCAGCACCGCACGGTGGGCTGCGAGGGGTGTCACCTCCCGACGAAGACGTTCCTCGGCGTCGACGTTCGCCACGATCACTCGCTCCGTCGCCCCACGAAGGACGTGTGTCTGGGCTGCCATTCGTCGTTGCCTGCGCATCAGCTGCGCCTCCGCGCGCCCGAGACGTTCGAAGCCGCCTTTGGTGATCGAGCCGATGCGCAGCGGCGCGTCGAGGCGGTGGTTCGCGATCCATCCGTGCCGTCCTTCGAGCGGGCCTCGGCGATCGCGGCGGGGCGATGGTTCGGATCGTCACGTGGGTTGCTGAAAGAACAGGCCAGCTCGAGCGATGAGTGGGTTCGGTACGGAGTCGCGCGAGCGCTCGGGGGCGTGCCGGCGGAGCAACGGGCCGAGGTCGGAGGCGCGCTGCTCGACGATGAACGCCGCGCGGTGAGGGTTCAGGCCGCGAGGTCGCTCGCCGGGTTGGTGCCGGTGCCTCCAGCCGTCGCGCGTGAGGTCGAGGAAGCGGAGCGGGTGAACGCGTTTCGTGGCGATGCCTGGCTCAACCTCAGCGAGTGGCGCGGCCGTCAGGGACATGCGCGCGGTGCCGAAGCGGCGCTCCACGAAGGGCTCGCGCGCGATCCCGGCTTCGTGCCGCTCCTCATCAACCTCGCCGATCGCCGCCGCGCCGAGTCCGTTCGCCTCCTCGAAGCACCTGCGCGCACGCCGGGCCCGTTTCAGTCGCAAGCCACCTTCGCCCTCGCGCTCGCGCTCTGGAGAGCGAAGGATCCTGCCCGCGCCCGAGTGGCCTTCGCCGAGGCCGCGCGTGACGGGCAGACGCTCCACCTCGTGAACTGGTGTCTCTCGGAGCGAGAGGCAGGAGGACCCGCGCGCGGCTGGGCGGTCTGGGAGCTCGCGCTCGCTCGACGCCCAGGCAACCTCGATCTCCTCGATCTCGCCGAGGCCTGGCTCCGGCAGACCCCCGATGCCCGCTGGCAGGCCCGCCTCGACGCGGAACGGTGGCACTGGAACCAGTGAGGCGCGAAATCGCAATTGTGCGCGCCTTGGCTACACTCGCCCCCATGCGAACTGCGTCCATTCTCCTGGCGCTGTCCTCCACCCTCGCCTTCGCCCAAGCGAGCGAGCGGCGACCGGTGATCGCGCTCATGCCACCGACTGCCACCGACGACGATCTCCGCGGCCTGGGGATGATGATGATCGCCCGCGCCTCCGAGCTCATCGAGGCGTCGAGCAAGTACTCCGAGCTCCACGTGAAGCAGGTGCTCGCGATGGCCGACGCCGAGGGCCTCAACCCGGCGCAGCTGTCCGACGATCTCGTCGCCAGCCAGGCGCGCACCTTCCTCGGCGCCGATCGGCTCGTCACCGTCACGCTCACCTCGGACCCGAAGGGCATCACCCTCGCGGGCACGGTGCTCGACGGAATGAAAGCCACGCCCTTCCGCGCGAAGCTGGCGGTCACCTGGCCCGAGGCGCTCGCGAAAGGCAGCGAGGCGATCGCTCGCGCGGTCTTCATGACGGCAAAGGTGCCGCTCCCGGCCGCCTTCAAGGCGCAGCCCGAGTCGAAGTCGCCCGAGGCCGTGCGCTCCCTCGCCGAGTGCTACGCGATCGTGATTCGCCAGCCGCTCGGCATCGACAACCCGGCCGTGCTCGACGGCGCGGAGCTCGATCGAGCCTCCGCCCTCTGTGAGAAGGCGCTCAAGAACGACAAGGAGCTCAAGTACGCCAGCGCGGTGCTCTCGCTCGCGCGCGCCATCGTCGGCGATCACCAGGGCGCGGCGATAGCGCTCGCCTCACTCGGTTCTGGCGACGACATGGTGGAGCCCTTCACCCTCGCCCGCTTCTGGATGGTGACTCGCTTCCAGTCGAACGAGGACGGCCTCGCGAGCTTGAAGGACGTGATGAACAAGCACCCCGGCGAGCTCATCGCGCTCAACTACCTCGCCGACACCTTGGGGGTGCTGGGGAACTGGAGCACCGCCGAGAGCGCCTGGAAGGACTACCTCACCCGGGTGCCCGCCTCGCCCTTCGCCCATGGGCGGCTGAGCAAGGCGCTCGCGCGGCAGGGCAAGCACCCCGAAGCGATCGCCGCGGCGAAGAAGGCCCTCGAGCTGGCCCCGCAGAGCCGGGTCGCGCGACTCGAGCTCGGGAGCCGGTACATCGACGCGGGCAAGGCGGACGAGGCCATCGCGATCATGAGCGAGCTGCCCGAGGTGAGAGGTGAGCAGGCCCTTCGGCTCGGCTGGGCCCACTGGCTCAAGGGCAGCCCCGACACCGCCGCGACCCTCTTCCAGAAGGCCCTCGACACCGCGAAGAGCCCCGGAGAGTGGCGCACCCGCGGCCGGGCTCACTACAACCTCGCGCTCGTCGAGATGAAGCGTGGCAAGGCCGAGCTCGCCAAAGCGGCGCTGCGGGCCTCGATCCAGACTGGCTACAAGCTGTCCTCCATCGATCCGTCCCTCGAGAAGGTGGCGAAGGAGGTCGAGCGCGAAGATCTGAGCAGGGCGATTCCCGACGCGGGCACCAAGAAGGGCGTGGTGCTCCCCTCGGAGTCCAGCCTCGTGCCTTTCGGACCGACGGGCGACCCCGACCTCGCCAAGGTCAAAGACGCGGCTCCGCAGGGCTTCGTGATCTACAAGTTCTAGCCAAGGCTCACTCACGCTGAATCGACCCGAGTGAGCGGGAGGACATCGGTGACGCTCCCCTCGAAGTTCCTCGGCGCGATCCAGCAGGGCTTTCCCGCCGACTTCGCCACCGCCGAGCCGGCCGAGCTGGCGACCTACGGCAAGGACTGGACGAAGGTCTTCACGCCGGCGCCGTCACTGCTCGTCCGGCCGCGATCGACCGACGAAGTGTCCCGCTTCCTCGCGTTGGCGAGCGCCCACCGAGTCGCCGTGGTGCCGAGCGGAGGACGAACCGGGCTCGCCGGCGGGGCGGTCGCCGAGCACGGAGAGGTGGTGCTCTCCCTCGAGCGGATGCGTGCGATGCAGCCGGTCGACACCCTGGCGATGACGGTTCGGGTGCAGGCGGGCGCGATCACCGAGGCCGTTCATCACCACTGCCTCGAGCAGGGCCTCTTCTGGCCAGTCGACTTCGCTTCGAAGGGCTCGAGCCAGGTGGGCGGCAACATCGCCACCAACGCGGGCGGCGTGCGCGTCATTCGCTACGGCCTCACCAGGAATTGGGTGCTCGGGCTGCAGATCGTCACCGTCAACGGCGAGGTGCTCGAGCTGAACGGAGCGCTCGAGAAGAACAACACCGGCATCGACCTGCGCCAGCTCTTCGTCGGGAGCGAAGGCATCTTGGGGGTCATCACCGAGGCGACGCTCAAGCTCACCCGTGCGCCGGAGAAGGTCGACGTCTTCCTCTTCGCGGTGCCCGATCTCCAGGGCGTCTTGCGGCTGTTCGAGGAGGCGCGACGCGGCCCGTTCACGGTGATGGCCTACGAGTTCTTCACCGACAAGTGCAGCGCGAGGCTCGAGCGGCACCGGAAGATCCGCCCGCCCTTCGAGCAGCCGTCGTCGCATTACGTGTTGCTCGAGGTCGAAGCGGCCAAACCCGGAGCGCTCGACGACTGGCTCGGCTCGCTCTTCGAGAAGGGACTGGTGACGGACGGCACCCTCGCCGCCGACTCGGATCAGGCGAAGTTCCTGTGGATGTTGCGCGAAGGCATCTCGGAGTCGCTCTCGGCGACCGGCCTGCCGCACAAGAACGACATCTCGCTGCCGATCTCCGGGCTCCAGGCGTTCTGCGGCGAGCTCGAGGCGCTGCTCGAGCGCGAGTACGCGGGCTGGGAGCTCTGCCTCTTCGGGCACATCGGTGACGGCAACCTGCACGTGAACATCATGAAGCCCGACGCGCTCGAGACCCGAGAGTTCCTCGCCCGCACCCACCGCTGCGACGAAGACGTCTTCACTCTGGTGAAGGCGCACCACGGGAGCATCAGCGCCGAGCACGGCATCGGGCTGCTCAAGAAGGACTTCCTCCACTTCACCCGCAGCCCGGTCGAGCTCGCGCTGATGAAGGAGCTCAAGCGGGCGCTCGACCCGCAGGGCCTGCTGAACCCAGGGAAGGTGCTCTGACCGAGCTTCAGTCGATGCAGCTCGCGCTGGACGGGACGCAACGAGTGCCGGCGTCGTCAGAGCTGCAACAGCGGGAGCAACAGTCTCGCGAGCGGGCGCAGGGCTGCTGCAGATTCGCGCCACATTCACCGCCACCGCAGCACACGAACTGCCCACAGCCACTGGCGCAATTGAGACAGTGACCGAAGACGCAGTTGGAACCTGGGCAACAGTCGATCGAGCCCTCCGCGCAGCCCTCGTTGACCAGCGCGCAGACGCCTCCATCGAACGAGACGCCGGTCGGGCCTCCCCCAACTCCACTCGCTCCGCCAGCGGCTCCTCCACCGCCAGTGCCTCCGGCGGTCGCGGTGCCGCCCGCACGTCCACCCGAGCTGCCGCCGGCCGCTGCGCTGCCACCCGCGCGTCCACCAGAGCTGCCGCCGGCCCTCGCAGCCCCACCTGCCGATCCGCCTCCAACCGTCGTGAGCCCACCTGCCGAACCCCCGCTGGCCACCACGCCACCCGCGTTGCCACCGCTCGTCGAACCCGCCTGTCCGCCTCCGAGTCGTCCGCCACCGACCGCTCCGCCCGCTCCACCATCGAGCCACGGGCACAGGTCGGTACAGATGCGATCGTACTCACGGTCGTACCGCGTGGCCCCGCACCCCGCGTCGAGGCCGGCGATCAGCAGCAGAAAGAGGAGCACCCGAGTCACTGCGACAGTCTCCTGCAAGGCACCGTCAGGGGAAGGTGAAGGTCATCACCGGCCGACCAGCCCCCGTGCTGCCATGGTTGTTCCACAGCGGGTCCGACGGAGTGAAGACACCGCACATGCCGATCACCGTCGAGCCCTTCCGCACCTCGACCTGATACGGCACCCACTGAATCGGGCTGCAGTTCGACCAGTGATCGACCCGAACCGCGTACGTCCCCGAGGGGATCGCGCCACCGTCCTGTGGGTAGATGATGTTCTCGATGAGCACGAGATCCATCGAGCAGGCGGCCTGGGAGTCGAGGTCGAGTGAGCCCGCCGCGCAGGCGGGGTTGCGGTTGCCGTAGAAGATCTCGCAGATGCCGCCGTCGGTGAGCGGCTCGTCGAGGTGCAGATCGAGATCCTCGGTCGAGTCCCACCGCAGCGTCACCTGCAGGTCGGCGCCCTTGCCGTTCAAGATGCACTCGTTGCCGATGCACGCGAAGCCCTGCGGGCACTCGGTCTGGCAGCGAGTCGTTCCCGCGTCGCGAGCGGGACAGGAGGCCCCGCCATCGGGGTACGAGACTCCCGCGTCGAAGATCCCGGCGTCGAACGGCACGCCCGAGTCGAGGAAGTAGCCGCCATCGTCGTTGACCAGGAAGCACACCTGGCTCGCGAGCTCGCAGACTCCGCTGGCGCAGTCCGAGTGTCGCAGACAGCCCACGCAGCGAGCGTTCACCGTGTCGCAGACCGGCGTCGACCCGCCACAGCCTCCGCCGTCGGCCACGCAGCGCTCGCACTTGCCGAGCCCGTTCTGGAAGGACACGTCACAGATCGGCGTCTGCTGGCTGCAGCCTTCCGCCGAGGTGCAGCGCACGCAGCGTCGTCTGGCGGCGTCGCAGATCGGCGTCGCGAGCGTGCAGGTGCCGCAGGGCGAGACGCCCGCATCGTGTTCGGCTCCCGCGTCCCCTCCTCCCGCGTCCATGCCGCCGTCGCTCCTCGCGCCAGCGTCGCCCCCGCCCGCGTCACGGGGCGCTTCGACACAGACTCGTTTGGTGGGCTCGCAGATCGACCCTGGCGCGCACGAAGCGTCGGTACAGCGGCCTCCAGTGCCGCACGCTGCGACGAAGAGCGCCACGACGGTCGAGGCCAGGAGGAGAGCGGTCGTGCGCACGGGCTCGTCAGGTTCGCAGGACCGGTTCCCACGGTCCAGCCACGCTGTCGTCTTTCCACACGAAGGACACCAACACGTCGCCCGGACCGAGGCGCTCGAGGCGGCTCCTGAGCGAAGGGCCGAGGGCGTTCGACGCTTCGTCACCGGCCACGGCGTAGCTGACGGGTCCGCTCGCCTCCATGCGAGGCCAGGCGTCGGGCGTCGACAGGAGGCGCGGCAGCGCGAACCGCGGCGGGAGCCACTGACCCAACGTCGTCCCTCGGCGGATCAGCTCGGGCTCGTCCGGCTCGACCTCGAGGCTCACCTCGGGCTCGCCATCGAACGGGCCGTCTCCGAGGGAGCGCTGCTCTGCCTGCGCGGCGACCACCATCAGCTCGAGAAAGTGACTCAGGCCCAGCAGCTCGACCCGCTTCGTCGCCGGCCAGGGAGCGTCGGCGGGCAGCGCAGCGAGCGCCTCGCTGATTTGTGCTCGCTCGTTCTCCAGCACGACCGCCGGAGCCTTCAACGACTCGAGCCGGCTCAGCCGTTCCAACGCGCGCTCGAGGCGGGTCACGGCGACGAGATGGACGAGCGCACTGACGTTCTCGATGGCGCGGCGCCACGACGGCTCGCTCACCTGGCGAAGCAGCGCCTCACGCGCCTCGAAAGCACCGACCGCGACGGCCAGCCGCGCGTCCCGCCACTGCAGCCACGTCTCGACGCTCTTCGCCCGTTCCGAACGCTGCTCGACGCCGCGGAGGAGCTCGTCCATCCACCTCTTCGAAGCAGGAAAGGCGACGTGGACTGGGCGTTCGCTCACTCGACCGTGACGCTCTTGGCGAGGTTTCGTGGCTGGTCGACGTCGGTGCCGCGGAGATCGGCCACGTGGTACGCGAGGAGCTGCAATGGCACGGTGGCGACGATCGGCGCGACGAGCGCGCTGGTCTTGGGGATCTCGATCACGTGCGTCGCCAGCGACTTGGCGTTCGAGTCACCTTCCTCGACGACCGCGATCACCTGCCCGCCACGCGCGCGCACCTCTTCGATGTTCCCGATGATCTTCTCGTAGTGCACGTGCGGCTCGCCGGGCGCGACCACCACCACTGGCAACCGCTCGTCGATGAGCGCGATGGGCCCGTGCTTCATCTCACCGCCCGCGTAGCCCTCGGCGTGGATGTAGGAGATCTCCTTGAGCTTGAGCGCGCCTTCGAGGGCGACGGCCTGCATCGGCCCGCGCCCGAGGAAGAGGAAGTCTTGGGCCTTGAGGTAGGTGCGCGCGATCTCCTTCACCTTCGCCTCGGTGTGGAGCACCTGCTCGACGAGCTTCGGCACCTCCGACAAGCGCTCGAGGTGCAGCTGCGCGTCCTTCGCGGTGAGCGTGCCCCGGAGCCGCCCGAGCTTGATGGCGAGCAGATAGAGCCCGGCGAGCTGGGTGGTGAAGGCCTTGGTGGACGCGACACCGATCTCCGGGCCGGCGTTGGTGAGCACGGTGAAGTCCGCCTCGCGCGTCATCGCCGAGCCGATCACGTTGCAGAGGGTCATCGTGGTGGCACCGCGCGCCTTCGCCTCGCGCATCGCGGCCAGGGTGTCCAACGTCTCGCCCGACTGGCTGATGGCGACCGCGAGCTGGTGCTTCGAGACGAGCGGATCGCGATAGCGGAACTCGGAGGCGAGCTCGACCTCGACCGGAATGCGCGCGAGCGACTCGATCATCCACTTGCCGGCGAGCCCGGAGTGGAACGAGGTGCCGCAGGCGAGAATCCACACGCGCTCCATCGACTTCACCTGCGCGTCGGAGAGGTTCCAGCCGTCGAAGTGGACGTCGCCCTCGCTGCGCAGCACCCGCCCTCGCAGGGTGTCGGCGATCGCCCGGGGCTGCTCGACGATCTCCTTGTGCATGAAGTGCTTGTGGCCGCCCTTCTCGGCCATGCCCGGCGTCCAGTCGATGCGGGTCACCTTGCGCTGCACGGGCTTGCCGGAGCGATCGGTGAGGGTGATGCCCGTCTTGGCGATCACCGCGAGATCGCCGTCCTCCATGAAGATGACGTCGCGGGTGTGATCGAGCAGCGCCGGAACGTCGGAGGCGACGAAGTTCTGGCCTTCCGACAAGCCGAGCACCATCGGCTGGGCCTCGCGGGTGCAGACGATTCGGCTCGGGTCGGCGCTCGTCACCGCCACCAGCGCGTAGGTGCCCTTCACCACCGCGATCGACGCGCGCACCGCCTCGGGCAGCCCCTTGCCGGCCTTGAGCTCCTGGCTGATCAGGTGCGCGAACACCTCGGAGTCCGTCTCACTCGAGAAGACGTGGCCCTTCGCCTTGAGCTCGGCCTTGAGGGCGAGGTGGTTCTCGATGATGCCGTTGTGCACCACGCTGACGCCCTCGAAGGTGTGCGGGTGCGCGTTGTCGTCGGAGGGCCGGCCGTGGGTCGCCCAGCGGGTGTGGCCGATGCCGACGGTGCCCTTCGGCTGCTCGCCGGCGACCTTGCCCTCGAGGTTGCGCAGCTTGCCCGTCGCGCGGAGCACGGTGAGCTGGGTCCCGTCGAGCACCGCCACGCCGGCCGAGTCGTAGCCGCGGTACTCCAGGCGCTTGAGCCCGCCCACCAAGACACCTGCTGCTTGCTTTTCACCGACGTAGCCGACGATCCCGCACATGATCTGCTCGCTCCCACGGGGCCGAACGCCCCGACGTCACCGCCGGCCGCTCGAGGTGAGCGCACTCAACCTCAGTGCCCGGCGCCACATTCCGCATTTGGACCAACCCCCACGAGCCGCGTGGGCGGTCAGCCTCACTCCTTCTTCTTCCCGTCGCCGCTCATGCCCGCGAGCACCTTGCGCCGCCGCTCCGCCCAGCCTTCTTTCACCGTCTGTGCCGCACGAGAGAGCGCGAGCGCCTGGGCCGGCACGTCTTCGGTGATGGTGCTGCCGGCCGCGACGAAGGCGCCGTCTCCGACCGTCACCGGCGCGACGAGCTGGGTGTCGGAGCCGATGAAGACGCCGTCACCGAGCACGGTCTGGTGCTTGTTCACCCCGTCGTAGTTGCAGGTGATGGTGCCCGCGCCGATGTTGCAGCCAGCGCCGATCTCCGCGTCACCGAGGTAGGCGAGGTGGTTCGCCTTGCTCCCCTTCTTGAGCCGCGTCTTCTTGGTCTCGACGAAGTTGCCGATGTGCACGCCCTCGTCGAGCACGGTTCCCGGCCGCAGCCGCGCGAACGGGCCGATGTGACAGCGAGGGCCGACGACGGCGTCTTCGAACACCGAGTACGGCTTCACGTCGGTGCCGTCGCCGATGGTGGAGTGAGTCAGCACCGAGCCCTGGCCGATGGTGACGCCGCTGCCGATCTCGCACTCGCCGGCGATGGTGACGTTGGCGCCGATGACGGTGTCGGGGCCGATCTCGACGCCCTCGTCGATGAAGATCGTCGCCGGGTTGGTGAGGGTCACCCCGGCCTGCATGTGCCGCTTGTTGATGCGCGTGCGGAGGAGCTCGGCCCGCTCAGCGAGCTCGGCGCGATCGTTGACGCCCTCGACCTCGCGCGGATCGGCCTCGATGACGGCGACTTCACCGTGCTCCGCGGCCTTGGCGACGATGTCGGTGAGGTAGAGCTCTCCCTGGGCGTTGGCCGGCGTGAGCGTCTCGAGCGCGCCCCACAAGAAGTGCGAATCGGCCACGTAGATGCCGGCGTTGATCTCGTTGATGAGCCGCTGCTCGGGCGTGGCGTCCTTGTGCTCGATGACGCCCTGCACTCGGTGGCCGTGACCGCGGAGCACCCGCCCATAACCAGACGGGTTCGCCGGTCGGCAGGTGATCATCGCCAGCGGCCCCTTCGACGATCGATAGGCCTGCACCAACTTCTGCAGCGTCTCCACGCTGATCAGCGGCACGTCGCCGTACAACACGAGGATCGGTCCGGAGTAGCCAGTGAGGGCTCCGCGTGCAGCCGCGACCGCGTCACCAGTGCCCCGCTGCTGCTGCTGGAGCGAGAAGGCGAGCGCTTGGCCTTCGAAGGCCTTCGACAGCGTGCTCTTCACCTGGTCTGCCTGATGGCCGACGACGGCAACGACCTGCTGGCAGCCCACGTCGAACGCGCGGGTGACGGGGTACCAGGCGAGCGGTCTGCCGAGGATCGGGTGCAGCACCTTCGCCATCTGCGAATTCATCCGCGTGCCTTTGCCGGCACACAGGACCACGGCAGCGAGCGGTGGGTTCATGAGGCCCGTCTCTCACCGAGCGGGCCTGAGGGTCAACGGATCAGGACAGGTGCAGCGAGGGGCGTTGGACCGTGCCAGGAGCGGGCTTCTCGACGGCCGCCTTCACCGACACCGACAGCTCTCCCGTACCGGGCATCGCGGCGATGGCGAACTTGGGCTTGATGAACGTCGTCGTCTCCATGGCTCCTGCTCCTTCAGTCCCCACCTGGAGTGGGGCCCCCGTTTGACGCAGCCAGTCAGCAAAGGACATGCCCGTCATGGCGTTTGAGTTATTTCAACCGGTTGAAAACATCTTCAACCGCTGTTGCGAGTGACGATCATGTCACCGGTGCCACAGTTGCCTTCAACGTGGGCAATGACCCGCCAGCGTCGGAACAGGTGAAACAAAGTGATCCAACGAGGGAGAGCGCAAGGCCTGGGCTAAGGTTCGGAACTTCCGCGTTGCTTCTCGAGGAGCGTCGATGCCCAGCATCCGAGCCTACGCGGTCGTCGGCCTTCTTCTGAGTTGTGGTGGAGGTGAAGGAGTCGACGCCGGGGCAGGCGGAGGCGTGGCGGCCGGGAATGCTGGCGGGACGGCGAACGCGGGCGGGACGGCGAGCGCGGGCGGAATGGCGAACGCGGGCGGGACGGCGAACGCGGGCGGGACGGCGAGCGCGGGCGGAACGGCGAGCGCGGGCGGAATGGCGAACGCAGGCGGAACGGCGAGCGCG
>JBPOIJ010000085.1:0-2768 GCA_052034585.1 Myxococcota bacterium | reverse complement strand
GCGAAGGCACGTTCCACGCCAAGGCCGCCGCGGCCTACCACACGGCCGTCGTCGGCGGCGTCACCCCCGGCAAGGGCGGCACGACGCACGAAGGCTGGCCCGTGTTCAACACCGTGCACGACGCGGTGCGCGAAACCGGCGCCAACGCGTCGGTGATCTTCGTGCCGCCGCCGTTCGCGGCCGACGCCATCATGGAAGCGGCGGATGCCGGCATCGGCCTGGTGGTGTGCATCACCGAGGGCATTCCGGTGGTCGACATGCTGCGGGCGATGACCTTCCTGAAGACGCGGCCCTCCACCCGGCTGATTGGTCCCAACTGCCCGGGCATCATCTCGCCCGGCAAGGGCAAGGCCGGCATCATCCCGGCGAACATCTGCAAGGAAGGCCGCATCGGCATCGTGTCGAAGAGCGGCACCCTGACCTACGAGGCCATCGACCAGCTCACGCGGCTGGGCCTCGGCCAGTCGACGTGCATCGGCATCGGCGGCGACCCGCTGATCGGCACGACACACATCGACGCCCTCGGCTTGTTCCAGAACGACCCCGACACCGACGCCGTGATCATGATCGGCGAGATCGGCGGCTCGGCCGAGGAAGAGGCGGCGGCGTGGATCAAGCAGCACTTCACCAAGCCGATCGTGGCGTTCATCGCCGGCCAGACGGCGCCCCCCGGGCGGCGCATGGGCCACGCGGGCGCCATCATCGCCGGCGGGCAGGGCACGGCGGCCGAGAAGATGGCCGCACTGACTGCCGCCGGGGTCCGGGTGGTGAAGAGTCCGGCGGATATGGCAGAATCGCTCGTCGCCGTGCTGAAGAAGTAGCCATGCACCTCACGTCCTTCCGCATCGTGTTTTCGTTTACCGGCAATTTTGCCGGCCGGGAGGCCGTGTAGCCGGGCGACGACGATTCACGCGCTCGACACACACCGCCGCCCGGACCTTCGAGTTCGGGCGGCGGTTTTCTTTTTTGGGGGATTCCACGCCATGACCGTTCCATCCCTGCCGGACCTGCGACGCGCTGTCGACGACATCGACCGCGTCGTGCTCCACGCCCTCGGCGAACGCGCCCGCCTGATGCGCGACATCACGGGAGCAAAGGCGGCGGCCGACCAGCCGCTGCGTGACGAAACCCGTGAGGCCGCGCTGCTGGCGCACCGCGCCGCGTACGCCGAGGGGCTGGGCCTCGATCCCGGCCTGGTGCGGCGGCTCTATCGCGAGATTCTCGACGACGCCGTGCGGCGGCAGCGCGACTGGCTGAAGGAGGCCGATGCCGCCACCGACCTGCCGCTCACCGTGGCCTACCAGGGAGCGGAGGGCGCCTACGGCCACGAGGCCGCGCTGCGGCACTTCGGCGTAGAGCGCCGACCGGTGACGCTGGTGGCCTGCCGGTCGTTCCGCGAGACGCTGGACGCGGTGGAGAAGGGCGCCGCGGATCGCGCCGTCCTGCCGATCGAGAACAGCACCGCCGGCTCGGTGCACGAGGTCTACGACCTGCTCTTCGAGCGCCAGCTCGCCATCGTCGGTGAGGAAATCGTCGACGTTCGCCACTGCCTGCTGGGCGTGCCCGGGGCCACGGTCGACGGCCTGTCGCGGGTGCTGTCGCATCCGCAGGCGCTGGCGCAGTGCAGCGAGTACCTCGCCGAGCGACCCGCCCTCGACCCCGTGCCGGCCGCCAACACGGCGCTCGCGGCCAAGCGTGTCGCCGAGGAAGGCCTGGCCTCACAGGCCGCGATCGCCAGTGCCGAGGCCGGAGACCGTTACGGTCTGGTCGTGCTGGCGCGCGACATCGCCAACCAGGCGGTCAACCAGACGCGGTTCGTGGTGGTGGCGGCGACGCCCGTCGCCTGCGACCCGAAAGTCGAGGCGAAGGTGGCTCTGGTGTTCGGCACCCGTCACGAACGGGGGGCCCTGGTCCGCTGCCTGAACGTGCTGGCCGACGAAGGTATCAGCCTGAGCAAGCTCGAGTCACGGCCGCGTCCTGGCCTGGCATGGGAATACGTCTTCTACGTCGACGTCGAGGGACACGTCGCCGAACCGCGCCTGCAGGCCGCGCTGACCCGCCTCACGGCGGCGACGCAGTTCCTGCGGGTGCTCGGCTGCTTTCCGCGGGCGATCGGCGCGGAACGCCGGACGGGGCAGGTATAATCAGCAGGATATGCAGCGTACCTTTGCCATCATCAAACCAGATGCAGTGCGTGCGGGTTCCATGGGGAAGATCCTGGCCCGTGTGGAAGCCGAGGGCTTCACCGTCCGCGCCGCGCGGATGATCCACATGTCCAAGGCCGAGGCCGAGGGCTTCTACCACGTCCACCGCGAGCGGCCCTTCTTCGGCGGCCTCACCGACTTCATGTCGTCGGGCCCCTGCCTGGTGCTGTGCCTCGAGGCGGCCGACGCCATCAAGAAGTGGCGCGACCTGATGGGCGCGACCGATCCCGCGAAGGCGGCGGACGGCACGCTCCGCAAGGAATTCGGCCGCTCGATCGACAACAACGCCACGCACGGCTCCGATGCGCCCGAGACGGCGGCGTTCGAGCTGAGCTACTTCTTCCGCGGCATGGAGCTGCGGTAAGTCGATTCGGATGGGGCCCGCGCTCGTCGGCCTCGGGCTGCTCGTGGCGGCGGTCGGCGCCCTCATCTGGCTCGGCCTGCCGCTCGGCCGGCTACCCGGCGACATCGCCATCGAGCGCGAGTCCTTCCGGCTGTACATCCCGATCACGACGTCGCTGCTGGTCAGCGGCGTCCTGATGCTCGTGAGCTGGCTGCTGCGCC
>JBPOIJ010000043.1:0-60823 GCA_052034585.1 Myxococcota bacterium | reverse complement strand
GCGTTGCCCTTGAAGAAGTGGGTGTCGAGCTCGATGCGGTCGATGACGCCGCGGCGGGCGAGCTTGATGACGCACCAGTCGCTCCCGGGCGTTCGCCGACGCTTCGTCACCCAGCCGTCGCCCATGTTCACCCCTCGCCCAGGCAACAGCAGGTTCGAGGGTGGGCCAAAGAAGGAGTCCGACACCGCGGCGACCGTGCCGCCGTTCTCCACCGCCGCGAGGTCGACGCTCCCCTTTCGCCAGAACGTTCGGCGGTCGGGCATCGCCGCGCCGTAGACCCGCAGCCGCGCCACTCCACCGTCGGGGAAGATGCGCAGCCGCACGTGGGTGACCCGCGCCGACGCCTGGGCTGCCTTGAGCACGTTCGGGAAGTCGGGCTTCACCGGCTGCTTCGGCAACACCTCGAACCAGTCGTTCGACGCGAGCAGCTGCGCAGCCGTCGCGGTGAGCGGCGCCTCGAGGCCTTCGAGCGACACCTCCTGCGGCGCGTTGCCCTTGAAGTGGGTGGTGTCGACGAGCGCGCCGTGGAGGCAGCCTGCCGCGCCGAGGCGAATGATGGCGAAGTCGTGACCGGGCTCGCGCTTGCGCTGCGACTCCCACCCGTCCATCCACTTGCCCTTGTCGGTGTACGCGCCCTCGCGCCACTCGGGTGGGCCCGGCTTCAGCAGGTTCTCCTTCTCGGCGAAGTAGTCGTCGGTCGCGTAGAGGACGAAGGTGCCCAGGGCGTCGGCGGAGAGGTCGACGAGGTGGGCCAGCGCAGGAGGAACCGGTTGAGTCGCCATGGCGCGGCACCTTGCCGCAACGCCATTCCCACGCCAGCAATTCACGAAACGCGTTCGAGCTTCAGGGACCGACGCGGTTGGCCGGGTTCGCCGGAGGCCCGATGCGACAGCCCTGCGCGTTCGGCGCCGCGAAGCGAATCGTCGGGTACACGGTGTCGTCGTTCCACCCGGTGGCGTCAGCCGCGAGCGCCTGGGTGAGCACGAGACCTCCGAAGGTGCCCGACTGCCGCAGCGCGCACAGCATACCCATCGTCCCCCGGCCGCAGACGTCGAGCTGACCGTCACCGTCGAGGTCGGCGAACTGAATCGTTCCATACAGCGAAGGCGCGGCCGCCCAGCCGGTCGCGTCGGAGAAGAGCTGGGTCGCCGTCGGCGAGACGAACCGGGTCCCGTCGGAGCGCGCACAGAGGAGCCCGCCCGGCGCACGTCCACACACGTCGGCCTTTCGATCGCCATCGAGGTCGGGGAACTGGAGCGTCGCGTACTGCGCGCGTTGGGCCCAGCCGGCCGAGTCGGAGAACTCCATCGTCCACAGCGTCGAGGTGAGGAACTGCGTGCCATCGGAGAGCGCGCACGACACGCCCTGCACGCTGCGGCCGCAGACGTCGGCCTTGCCGTCACCGTTCACGTCGGGGAACTGCACCGTCTGGAAGTACGCCGCGCTCGAGCCCCAGCCGTCGGCGTCGCTGAACTCGTTCGACCACCCGGTGTACGGCCCGAGCCCTCCGTCGAGGGCGGTCGAGCACGAGATGCCGAGGATGCCACGCGCACACGCGTCACTCCGGCCGTCGCCCGTCACGTCGGCCCATTGAACGCTCGGGTAGTAGCGCGGGTCACCCCAGCTGGTGACGTCGGTGAAGCTGGCCGAGCGCCAGACGCCGCCATCGGTGATGGCGCACACCACGCCCGCGTCGCCGCGGCCACACACGTCGGCGACGCCGTCACCGTTCGGGTCCGCGAGCTGAATGGTCGAGTAGTACCGCTGCGCCGAGCCCCACCCGAGCGCGTTCGAGAACTCGGTCGTCCACGTCTGAAAGGCAGCGAACGTCGAGCCGGTGTTGAGCGCGCAGTTGAAGCCGAGCGAGCCGCGCCCACAGACGTCGGCACGCCGATCTCCGTCGACGTCGCCGAAGACCACCGTTCGCCCAGTGCTCACCGTGTTCCAGCCGGAGCCGTCGTTGAAGAGGCTCGTCGCCCAGCTTCCACCGAAGGGGCCAATCGTGCCTTGGCTCGCGACTGCGCAGGTCACTCCTGCGTGCGCGCGACCGCAGAGGAGCAGCGTACAGCCCGCGTCTGGAGTCACGCCCGCGTCGGCCCCGGCGTCGACTGTTCCGCCCGCCGTTCCGCCCGAAGAGCCACCACTCGATCCGCCCGCGGAGCCACCACTCGTTCCGCCCGCGGAGCCACCACCCGATCCGCCCGCGGAGCCACCACTCGATCCGCCTGCGGAGCCACCACTCGATCCGCCCGCGGATCCACCCGAGGCGCCGCCACCCACCGATCCACCACCAGCCGCTCCACCTCCCGACGGCGCGAGCGAATCACCAACGAGCGACACCAGCACCTCGGGCGCGTTCACCGCGTTGCTCGCGATGATCAACCGGGCCGACGTGGGCCCGTTCGCGCCCGGCCGAAAGGTCACCTCCACCTCCGAGGTGCTCGACGGCGACAGGGTTCGAATCGCCGGGCCCGAGGCGGTGAACGCCGCGTCGCCCAGAATGGTGGCGCTCTCGATGGTCAGGGTGACCGCGCCCCGGCTGAAGATCGTCACCTTCTTGCTGAGCGAGGTGCCGACGGCGATCGAGCCAAAGTCGAGCGACCCTGGAACGACTTCGATCTCCGGTCGAGCACGGGTGGTTCCACCGCCGCAGTCGCAGCCGAAGAAGCCCACGAGGAGCTGGAACGCGGTGATTCGACCGAAGAGGGTTCGCACGAAGGGGAGACGAGCCCGAGGCGCCGCGTTTTGCGAGTTCATTCGGGCCACGAGTTGAGCGACGGCCAGGAAACTCTCGGAGACCGAGAAATCCAACACCGATCGGTCAGAACAGACGAGCTGGTGACAGAGCGGGGGTCTTGGGCGACCGAGCCTCCATGCTATAGCGCCGCGCCATGCGATCCCTCCTCTCGGCCTCGTGCCTCGTGCTGTTCGCTTGTGGTCCCGCCGCGGTGATGCCGCGCGACGTTCGGGTGGAGGTGCCTGCCATCGACCCCGGCTTCGTTCAGTTCGTCACCACCGAGCAGACGATCCAGCCGGGTGAGGACAAGATGTTCTGCTCCGAGCTCGAATACGAAGACGCCGACACCGCCTTCACCGAGGTCGACTCGCGCCAGGGCAAGTTCGGGCACCACCTCATCCTCGTCTCGACCACCAAGCCGCGCGGCAAGGGCTCGGTCTACGACTGCACCGAGATGACCGACTTCCTCCCGCTCGCCATCCCCGCCAATGGGTGGCCGGCTGGCTATGCGTCGTCGCTCCCGAAGGGGACCCCGGTGGTGGTGCAGATGCACTACGTCAACACCGGCACCCAACCGCTCCTCGTGCGCGACGTGATCCGCCTGAAGAAGATGGAGGTGGCGCAGGTCACCACCTGGGTCTCGCCGTTCGCGCTCAACCACGAGACCTTCACGGTGCCGCCGCACGCCAACGCGAGCGTCACCTTCGACTGCACCATTCAGAGCCCCCAGAAGCTGCTCCTCGTCGGTGGGCACATGCACGAGTGGGGCACGAACTTCAAAGTCGAGTGGGGCCCGGACGCGACCCACCTCACCAAGCTCTATGAAGTGCCCACGTGGAAGGCCGACTACCGCGACTCGCCGCCGACCGACCTCTACTTCACCAGCCAGAAGGACGTGCCCGCCGGCACGGTGATGCGCACCACCTGCGGCTGGCTCAACGACACCGACAAGACGCTCGCCTACCCGCACGAGATGTGCGCCACCTTTGGGCTCTTCGCCGGCACCAAGACGCCGATGGTCTGCCGGAAGCAGTGAGCCATGCGCGCGACCCCCGCTCTCCTCCTCCTCGCTGCCCTCACTGCCTGTGGACCTGCGCCGATGCCCGGAGGCACCGCTGAGTTCCGCTTCAGCGTCTCGGCCGGCGTGAAGTCGAGCCCGAACCTGAAGGACCCGCTGATGGGCACCGTGTACGGCAACCTCTTCCTCCAGGAAGACGTCGCGGTCGATGGGCCTCGCAAGGACGCAAAGGAGTTCGGCGCCGTCGAGGTGACCAGCGTCGACCTCCGCATGGCCGACTCGTCGTCCGTCGCCTTCGTCACTCCCAAGCTCGCGCCCGGCAAGTACGTCTTCCTCGGCTTCTTCGACGTCGACGGCAACGGCGCCACCAGCCACGACCCCGACGCTGGAGACCCCGTCACCCTCGCGCTCACCAACAAGTTCGAGATTACCGACGGGCAGCAGACCAAGCGCTCCATCCTCTTCGAGCTCGTCTTCAACTGATGCGCTGGCACCTCTCCTTCGTCCTCGTCGTCGGGTTCGGCTGTGGCCCGACAGGCACGCTCGGCAAGGTCGAGAGCGACGTCTTCGCGAAGAGCTGCGCGCAGACCTCCTGTCACAAGGGCGCGAGCAGCGCGGGCGACCTGAACCTCGAAGGCAAGACCTTCGCCCGGCTGGTGAACGGGAAGACGACGCTGACCGGCGAGGTGATGGTGGTGCCGGGCAAGCCGGAGTCGTCGCTGCTCATGAAGCGCCTCAAGGTGGTGGCGCCGTACACGGTGATGCCGCCGACCGAGGCCCTCGACGCCGAACGTCTCGAGCTGGTGCGCAGCTGGATCGCCGCCGGCGCGAAGGACGACTGAGCCTCCGCGGGGTTCTCTTTTGGGCGCGGTTTCGATAGGTGCGCGAGCGAATGAACGCGCAGCGGGCCGCCGCGTTGGTCGACGCGGGGGTCTTCCTCCAGCTCTCAGGTGACGTCGCCGGGGCGAAGGAGCTCTTCCGGCAGGCGCTCACCCTCGACCCCGCGAACGAGAAGGCGAAGGTGCTGCTGGGTGACTCGCTCAACGACGAGCCGCCGTCCGATCAGAACGTCGCCACGGTGCAGAACCTGCTGCCGCGCGAAGCGGTGGGCAACCAGACGACCTTCGAGCCTCCCTCGCGCTTGGGAGACCTCACCCTCCTGGGCCGGCCCCTCTTTCCCGGCAACCCGGTCGTCGAGGTGCGCGCTCACATCGCCCAGCACCTCGCGAACGGCGCGTTCGACAAGGCGCTCGCCGTGGCGTTCGAGCGCATCAAGGCCGACGCCGACGACGTCGAGGCGCACGAGCTGGCCTGGGACATCTTGATGGCGGCGGGGCAGACCGAGCTGGCGCGCTCCCAGCTGGGGAACCTGATGGAGGTCGCCGTCGAGAAGCGCGACGTGGTGCGCATCAAGCGCTTCATCTCCGAGCTCGAGCGGGCCACTCCAGAGCACCCGTCACTCAGCCCGGCGCGTGAGCTGCTCGCCGAGTTCAAGGTGGTCGAGCCCGACTCCACCCTCATCGACGAAGCGCTCCGCTCGGTGCTGTGACGTGGCGAAGCGGGAGCCAGCGCAGCTCGCCTTCGGAGTGGTGCCTGCCTTTCGGCGCTTCGAGCTGTACCAGGCGCGCTACGTCGAACTCGTTCCCGTGCTGAAGCAGGCGTTGGCGGAGAAGGGGCCCTCGCTCCAGGTCCTCGACATCGGCCCGGGCAACGGCACCTCGAAGCAGTTCGTCGACGCGCTCGCCGGGCCAGCGGAGTGGACGGCCGTCGAGGTGAGCCCCAGGTACATCGAGGCCTGTCGCGCGCTCGGCTACCGGCACATCGTCGATGGGGTCGACCTCGAGCGACAGCCGCTCCCGCTCCCCGACGAGAGCTTCGACGTCGTCATCGCCAGCCACGTGCTCGAGCACCTCGAGAATGGAAGAGACGCGCTCGCGGACTGGGTGCGGGTGCTCAAGCCAGGCGGGCACCTGCTCGTCGGCGTCCCCATGCACCCCGGGTGGCTCGCGGCGCTGGCTCGGCTCAAGTACCGGCTCGTCGGCCGCAAGCCGCGCCAGCACTGTCTCTTCTTCTCCATGCGCAGCTTGAGGGCCTTCTTCGCCGGGCTCCACGTCACCCGCATCTGGGGCTTCCGCATCTTCTCGGCGCGTCGGTGGCTGCCGCTCGAGGACTGGGAGTGGTTCTGGAAGCTCTCCCGCTGGCTCGGCGCGCGGGCGCCCTCTCTCACCGGAGAGGTCATCGTGCACGTCGAGAAGCGATGACGCTGATCAGCTCGGAGTCGACGCGTCATCGGCCTGTCACGCCCACGCTTCAGCCGGAGCGAAATACGGTGCCAGCGCGCGGGAGTCGGCTACGTTGCCGCACGATGTCCGTTTTTCGTTACGCCGCCGATGGGCCGAGAGTCGCTGCCTTCACCGCGCTGTTCGCCGCCGATCTCATCGCCTACCTCACCATCGACCACCCGCTGTTGCTGCTGCTCGTCTTCGGGCTGGGCATTCTCCCGAAGGCGGCGGTCTGCGCCTTCAACCATCACCACCAGCACGTGCCCACCTTCACCGTGGAGCCGCTCAACCGGGCGCTCGAGCTGATGTACGCGCTGCAGACGGGGGTGACGAGCCACGCCTGGGTGCTCCACCACTCGGTCGGGCATCACCTGAACTACCTCGATCAGTCGAAGGACGAGTCACGGTGGCGGCGCGACGACGGCACGATGATGGGCGAGCTCGAGTACGCGCTCATCACCACGCTGACCGCCTACCCGCGCGCGTGGCAGGTGGGCGCGAAGTACCCCAAGCTGCGCTTCACCTTCTTGTGGATGGGCCTGCTCTCGTTCGCCGTCTTCGCCGCGCTCGTGGCGTACCGGCCGCTGCCAGGGCTCATCATCTTCGGGCTGGGCGGCGCGTTCTCGCTCTTCGGAACCGCCTGGGCGACCTACGCGCACCACGCCGGGCGCAGCACCGCGTCGCACTCGGTCGCCTCGAACAACGTGGTGCAGCCGTTCTACAACTGGCTCACCGGCAACCTGGGGCTCCACACCGCGCACCACACCCGGCCGGGCGTGCATTGGAGCGAGCTGCCGACGCTCCACGAGGCGATGAGTCCGAACATTCCGCGCGATGCCTTCGTCGAGCCTGGCTGGCCCTGGCGGTGGTTCGGGAAGGCGCAGACGTTCCCTGCGGCTGCGCTCGAGAAGTCGACGACGTGAGGTGACGGTGCACCGGCTCGAGGTCGTCCTCCGCCATGCGGTCGGCTGGCTCCTCGCGCTGCTGTGGTGGCGGCCCTGGCGAAACCCCGCGCCGCTCTTGAAGAGCGCCAAGCGCGTCGTCATCGTGCGCATCGACAACCGCGTCGGAGAAGCGCTCCTCACCACGCCGCTGGTGCAGGCGCTGGCGGCGACCCACGAGGTGCACCTCGTCGTGCATCCCAAGTGCGTGCGTGTCTTGGAAGGGCTGCCCGGGCTTGCGGGGCTCCATGGGTTCGAGCGGCGGTCGTTGGCGAGGACGGGTGAGCTGGAGCGGCTGTGTGATGGAGCGGTGGTGGTGAACGCGGCGAGCTGGGTCGAATACTCGGGCACCCCGGCGCTGCTCTCGCGACGACTCGGCCGACGAGCGTGCGTCATCGGACCGGCCGTGGGGCCGGCGAAGCGCCTGATGGACGTGGCGGTGTCGCCGAAGCCGGGGACTCGCAACGAGGTGGAGCAGCGGCTGCATCTGCTCTCGCCCCTGCTCTCGGAGCCGCGCGGCGCGCTGGCCTTTCGCCCGCCGAAGACGAGCCCAGCGGTCGAGGCGCTCCTCGGCGCACACGCCCGGCTGGTGGTGTTGAACCCAGGAGGACGGCTCGACGAGCGTCGCGCTCCGCCGGAGGTGTTCGCGAAGGTGGCGGCCGCAGTGCAACGCGAGGGGAGCACCGCGCTCGTCACCTGGGGCCCGGGAGAAGAGGACCTGGCTCGGCAGGTGGCGAGCGAGAGCGGCGGGCTCCTGGCGCCTCCGACGACGCTCGACGAGCTGGCGGCGCTGATGGCGAAGGCGCGCGCGGTGGTGTGCAACAACACCGGCCCGATGCACCTGTCGGTGGCCGTGGGAGCGCCGACCATCGGGCTCTTCTGGAAGATGCCCGTCGACCAATGGGGGCATCCGAGGCCGCCGCATCACATGCTCGACCTCACCAACGAGCCGTCGGTGGAGGCGATGGTGGAGAAGGTTCGTGCGGCGCTGCCCTCGCTCGCCGACCGGTGAGTCGAGAACCTGGCCGGGCCGACGAATGTCTTTGGGCCGGGCTCGTCTGAGGAGACACTCATGCTGGTGTTCCCGCTCGCCATCGCGCTCACGATGTCAGCCACCGACGGCGGCATCTCGTCACTCGTCTGGGACGAACGCTCGGCGGTGAAGGTGCCCGAGGGCAGCGTGGTGGACGTCGTCTTGAAAAAGGCGCCCAGCCGGCTGGCCGCGAGCGACCCGGCGTTCTGCGAGGTGACGCTCGAGAAGCCGACGGTGCTGCGGGTGAAGGCGAAGAAGCCGGGCTCGGCGACGGTCGCGCTCTGGTACGGCATCGCGATGGTGGGGTTGCAGGTGGACGTGCTCCCGCGGAAGGCGGCGGCGGCTCCGGACGCGGGGGTGGCCTTCTTCACCTGGGACGGCGAGCACGGCTTTCACGTGCCGCGCGACGTCGACTTCGTCGTTCAGGGGCCCGGCGGGCTCGAGCGCGTCGCTCCAGGCAGTCATCGACGCTGTCAGATGACGTCCATCGGAAACGACCAGCTCCGGTTCAACTGCCGGGAAGCTGGGCCGGTGAGCGTGTTCCTCTGGTACGCGAACGAACGACGCCGAACGCTCGAGCTCGACGTCGATTCGCGCGACGGTGGTTGATCAGGCCCGGCGCCGAGTGAGTCGGGTTGATCAGGCTCGGATTGATCAGAACTCGATGTCGTCGCCCGCGCCCGGCTGAGACAGCTCGGCGGTGAAGCGCTGCATGAGCCCGCCCATCTTCATCGCCAGCGACATGTCGCTCGTCATCTTCGGAGCCCAGTGCGCGCTCACCTTCGCCCAGTCGCCGGCGGTGAGGCCGTACTTCTTGAGCACGCTCGCGGCGTCGACGCCCTGCCCCGCGCCCACGTTCTGGTGAGTCATGATCTTCACGTAGAGCTCGAAGTCGCCCATCACCTTCGAGACGGGATCGCCTCCAGCCGGCTTCGGCGCCGCAGCGGCCGGCTTCGACGCTCCGGCGAACTTCCCGATGTTCGGGTTGGTGAACGCGTTCCCGTAGACGGTGGCGATGGCGAAGGTGGTGTCGCGCGACATGCGGCCGTTCCACTCGGCGGAGATCGCGTCCCACGCGGGCTTCTCCACGCCCAACACCTTGAGGATGCCGGGGAGCGGCTCTCCGGCAGCG
This sequence comes from Myxococcota bacterium, assembly GCA_052034585.1. Lineage (GTDB taxonomy): Bacteria > Myxococcota > Myxococcia > Myxococcales > Myxococcaceae > Xiheimicrobium. The sequence continues at coordinate 51,680 of JBPOIJ010000043.1, read as the reverse complement.
ATCTTGGCGTTGGCGCCGGCCCAGTCTTCCATGCTGACGCCCTGGACGGGATCGAGCAGGCCACCCGACTTCGCCTTGGCGATGTTGCCGTCCATCTCCTGCTTCTGGTGCTCGACCGCTGCGTCGAGCGCCGCCTGGTTCTTCTTGTTGGCGCGGCGAACGGTGTCGTCGAACTCGAACTTCAAGCCGGCGAGGTAGTCGCGGTAGCCGTAGCGCGCGTCCTTCTTCAAGTCGTACTTCGGCGCGATGGCAGCGAGGTCGGCGTCGGGGAGCGAGGCGAGCTTGTCGATGGTGGCGTACGCCGCGTCGTCGATGCGCTGCCACATCGGGCTGTTGACGTCTCCGAGCGTTCGGTAGGCGGCCTTCGCCTTGCGCTCGGCGCCGCTCGCGATGGCGTTGAGGTCGATCCACCCGCCGGCCTTCGAGTAGCAGAGCCACGGCTCGAGGTTCCCGATGGAGGCCGGGTCGATCTCAGGCCAGCTGAAGTTCGCCGACGGAGACTTCGCGTAGTCGTACGGAGCGCCCTGCCGATTCTTGATGCCGAGCGCGATGGCCTTCTGGCCCTGCGGGCTGTTGTCGTAGTCGCTGAACTTGTGCGTTCGCGGCCCCTCCATCGCGGCGGCGATCTTCGCGTCGCGTTCCCGTTGAGATTGCTCCTTCTGACGCTGCGCCTCGGCGAGTGCTCGTTTGGGGTCGTTCATGGGCGCGGACGGTAGGCACCGTCACGCGAGGCTGTAAACGAACGCATCGAGTTTCGCGCGGCGGTCTGCGTCGATGGTCGCGCGGAGCTCCGGGACGTGACGCGCGCGCTCGGTGAGATAGGTGTCGACCTGCGCGGCGTAGAGTTCGACGAGGGCCTCCTTCGTCGGAGCGCCGCGCTGCCGATCGTGGAGTCGGCGCTCGGCTTCGAGGAAGCGCAGGTTCGCGTCGAGGGCGACCCGCTCGGCGAGCGCGTGGGCGGCGAAGTGCTCGGTCATTCGCGCGGCCATGCCGGGCTCGAAGGTGTTCATCGTCTTGCAGAAGCCGCAGGGCACGTAGTGCGAGCGGAAGAAGCTCTCCTTCGGCGTGAGCGGACCGCCGCAGTGGGTGCACTTGAACGGCTGGGCGAGCTCGGCCTTTCCGCGCTCCATCAGGCTCTCGGCGGCGGCGGCGGAGATCTCCACTTCGGCGCGGCGGAGCGCGAGCTCCATTCGCCAGGTGCACGCGCGGCTCTGCTCGATGGCCGCGTCGGCCTCGCTTCCCTCGAGGGTCGCCTGCGCCGAGTCGGACCAGGTCTTGTCGATCTTCTGCCGCAAGCCGACGCACTGGGCGTGGACCGCCATCATCGCGTTGCTGAACGGTTGGAGATCGAACTCGGCGGCTGGCACCAGCCCAGGCAGAGACTCGCGAGCGGCGCCGAGGAGCTCTTCGTGACGCGCCTCGATCTTCTCGAGAAACGAGGTCCACCGCGCGGCGGCGCTCATCAGGACTCCACGAAGGACCCGCCGCAGAACTCGCAGGTCGTGAGGTCGGAGCCTTCGGCGCGAGTAGCGCCACAGCTCGAGCACTTTCGGGTCTCGAGGCCGGCCTTCGCGACCGGCTGTTTCGCTGACGTCGTGCTCGCGTTCTTCATGAGGCCGGCGAGGAACGAGGCGCCTTTCGATTTCGGAGCTGGGTCCTTCGGATCCGTCATGGGCGCATGGTGACAGCGAGGCGAGTCGAACTCCACCGTGCTCGCCACGTGGCTGACGTCACGCGCCTGACGATCGACCCGACTCAGGCGGCGCCGAGCCTGATGGAGCAGTGCGCTCCTCGGAGCGTTCCGGAAAACCGCGCTGGCCTTCGCCTTGCTCAGGGCTTCGGCACGGGAGGGAACATGCACAAGGGTTTCCTGGTCGCAGCGCTCGGGGTGATGGCGTGTGGTGGGGCTCCATCGGCGAACTCTGCCGGGCCCATGCCGGGCAGCTCCCCGGCGCCGTATTCGCGAGAGTGGTGGTGTGGAGATCCGTCGTTGCAGCGAACGCACATCTCCAGCGCGGTGAAGACCTCGGCCGCGATCAACGGGAGTGGCTTCTTCGTGCTCAAGACGGCGAAAGGGCTTCGCTACACGCGCTGGGGCGAGTTCACGCAGAGCGCCGATGGGCTGATCGTCAACACCCGGGGACTCGTCGTGCAGGGGTCGACCGCTGATCAGCGGCTCGTCAACCTCGAGACGGGCCCCTCGCGAGTCCAGGCTCAGGCGACGAGCACCATCATCGTCAAGGCGAGCCTCGATCCGAACGCGACGATCATGACCTTCGATCCTTCGGAGCCGTGGAGCACGAGCAACTTCAATACGTCGGTCAGGATCTACGACTCGCTCGGACAGGCGTACGACGTCACCATCTACTATTCGCGTACCGGGACGGGCGCCTGGGACTGGCATGCGATGGTCAATGATGGTGCGGTGCTGACCGGTGGCACGGCTGGAGCCCCTGCAGAGATCGCCAGCGGAGCCTTCACCTTCACGACCACCGGCGCGCTCGACACCTGCACGGAGACGACCAACTTCAACCCGCAAAACGCGGTTTCCCCACAGCCGCTCTCGTTCAACTTCGGTACGCCCATCAACGGAGCACGGAGCGGGGATGGGCTCGACGGCATCGTCCAGAACATCGGTAGCCATCAATACGAAACGACGTTCACCGGCCAGGACGGCATGGCCGCCGGCCGAGTCGACGCCGCACTGTTCGAACCATCGGGTCGACTGATCACTGCGTACACGAATGGATTGAGGTTCGAGTCCGAGCCGCTCGCGCTGGCGAACTTCGCGAACCCGCTCGGCCTCCGTTTCGTTGGAGAGCATCTCTTCGCCGAGACGATCGAAAGCGGCCCTGCGGTCTACGGGACCGCGATGGACGACACCTTCGGCTCCATCCGACCTCAGGCCCTCGAGCTGCCCTGCGACCCCTGAGCCTGCGTGCGCTCAGCGAACGTACAGGCCCCGTGAGAACGTCGATCGACTCACCTCGAGATTGACGGCCACGCGATCGGTCCCGACGGGCTCCGCGAAGACGGTCTGCTCCCACGCAAAGTCCTCGTGAAGAAAGCCGGCGCGCGTCGTGGCTGGCGCCCAGCTCAGTCGAATGAGCTTCTCGTCACCGAGACCGGAGAACCGCACGAGATGATCACCGATGATGGTCGGAGACTGTTCCCGACCTCCACGCTCGATGCGCAGCTCGGCCAGACCCGCGCCTTGGTGGCGGACCGCGAACTCGAGGCAGTCGGAGCATTCGGAGACCTGGAACACCACTTCGGGAATGGGCGTCAAGCGCTCGGCCAGAACGAGAACGACCACCAGCGAGACGACGACACCAAGGCCGATCAGGAGCACGCAACGCACCCCTGAACGGTACCCACGCGCTCGGCTCGACGGCATCGGTTGTCTGCCCGACGTTCACCGCCCAAGCGTGACTGGCTCGAGGTCGGCCCAGTTCTTTCCGGCCTCGACTCCCACCACGAGCGGCACCTCGAGCTGAAACGCGTTCTTCATCGCGTGCGAACAGACCTGCGCCGCGCGCGTGAGCTCCTTCTCGGGCACCTCGAACAACACCTCGTCGAGGATCTGCACGAGCGGCACGGTCTCAAGCCCTTCCGTCCGCAGCGCCTTGTCGACGTCGAGCAGCGCGCGCCGAGACACGTCCGACACCGAGCCTTCGTGCGTCGCCCGTCTCGCGAGCCGTTCTGCGTACGAGAGCAATTGAGAGTCGAGCGACTCGAGGCCGCCGATCGGCCAGCGCCGGCCCGCGATGGTGGTGATGTGGCCGCGCTCCTTGGCGAGCCGCAGCTGCTCGTCCTGAAACGCGCGCACCTTCGAGTAGTGCGCGTCGAAGCGGGCGATGTACTCCTTGGACTGCTGCGGCGTGATGCCGAGCTGCATGCCGAGCGAGCTCGCGCCCTGCCCCGCGAAGGTGGCGAAGTTCACCACCTTGCCGATCTGCCGCTCCTCGAGCGTGAGCTCCGCGGCCGGCTTCTGGAGGATCGCCGACGCAGTGAGCCGGTGCATGTCCGCGCGCGTGCGCAGCGGCTCGACGAGGTTCGGATCCTTGGTGAGGTGCGCGAGCACGTAGAGGCCGAGCTGATTGAAGTCGACCGACATCAAGAGCTTCCCCGGCGCAGCGACGAAGGCCCGGCGCACCCGCGACATCTCGGGCGTTCGGCCCGGCACGCGTCCCAGATCGGGGTTCGTGTTGATCAGATGCCCGGAGAACGAGCGCGCGAGGTGAAAGCGCGAGTGCACCCGTCCGTCGGCGGCGATGCACTTGCGCAGCGAGATGAGCCACGAATCGCGCAGCCGCCGCAGGCCTCTCCACCTCAGCACCAGCGGCACGATGGGGTGCGCGTCGCTGATCCGCTCGAGGGCCTCGTTCGCGGTGCTCCACCCGGTCTTGGTGTGGAGAACGATGGGCAGCTTGAGCTCCTCGAACAGCACCGTCCCGAGCTGCTTGGAGGAGTTCACGTTGAAGGAATGGCCGGCGAGCCGTTCGATCTCCTTGTCGAGCTCGGCCTCGATGCCAGCGAAGGAATCTTCCGCGCGCTGGAGCTCGGCCGCGTCGACGCCGATGCCGGTGAGCTCCATGCGCACCAGGGTGTCGGAGAGCTCGAGGTACTCGGTGAGGAGCTCCGGCGGCACGCCCGGCTGCAACTTCGAGAAGCACGCGGCGGAGGTGTCGGCCCGTTCTCCTGCGACCTCGGCGGCGCGATCGATGGAGAGGCCGCTCCAGGTCTTCCGGCTTCTCCCAACGCCCAGCACCTCGTCGTCTTCCGCGAGCGCGCGGCCCAGCACGTGCTTCGCAGTGACCGAGAGGTCGTGCGGCGCCCAGTTGCTCGGCTGGGTGAGATGCGACGCGCAGGCGGAATCTCCGACGACGCCAGCGAGGGTGAGCCCGACCCGCCGCAGGTGCACCATCGTCGCGACGAGATCGTGCCCTTGTTTCGGCGCGCTCGAGTCGCCGAGCCACTGCGCGAGCACCGGCCAGGCGCGCCCACCGAAGGGCACGTAGTGCGCTTCACCGTCTCCAATCGCCAACCCGATGCCGGCGATGCCGCTCGTCTCGTCGAGCGCACCGGGCGGCTCGTCGATGAGCGCCTGAATCGCCACCGGCCGGCCCTTCCACTTCGTCAGCACCGCGCCGAGCTGCTCGGCCGTCTCGCAGACCGTGCCTCGCTGCGCGCGTTGCTCCGCGATGAGCAGCTCCGCGAAGCCGAGCGAGTCGTAGAGCGCGTTGAGCGCCGGAACGTTGGGAGACGTCCACCCGAGCTTCGAGAGCGGCAGCGGAAGTGGACGGGTCCGGAGCAGCGTCGCGTGCGAGAGCTTCGCGCCGAGCTCGTCCTTCGCGGCCTTGAGCGCCTTCGCGACCCGACCCTCGAGCGTGTCGAGCTTCTCCAGCGCGTTCTCGACCGTGCCGTGCTCGAGGAGGAACTCGGTCGCGCCCTTCGCGCCGATGCCCTTCACGCCCGGCACCTGGTCTTCGTCTCCGACGAGCGCGAGCCACTGGCCGATCTGCGGCGGAGGCACTCCGAAGCGCTTCTGGGCGATCTCGATGGTGTAGCGGACGTCCTTGTTGGCGTCGAACCACCAGACGTTCTCGGCGACGAGCTGCGCGTAGCGTTTGTCCACCGCGGCGATGAGCACGTCGTCGCCCGCGTCGCGCGCGGCCTGGGCGTAGCTCGCGCAGACGTTGAGCTCGTCGGCGCTCTCGACGACCTCGAAGCCGAGCGCCTTGCAGAGCACCGGGAGCGTGGCCAGCTGCTGCTTGAGCACGTCGGGCCAGCTCGAGTCCTTCGCGGTCGGGTCGATGACGGCCACTGCTCTCGCGGGCGGCTTGAAGCCGATGCACTTGGTGAGCGCGCGCGCGACCGCGTACAGCCCGTTCACCGGCTGGCCGCTCTTCGACTTGCGGTCGACGGGAACGACTTGGAAGCCACGCCAGAGCAGGTTCGTCGCCGAGGCGATGAGCGTGCGATCGGCCATCTCTCGGTTGTAGTGGAGCCGAAGGCGCGCGCTACTTCTCAGCAGGGCAGTCGTGCTCGGCCGAAGCCCACGCCGAGGGTGCGGACGCGCTGGGCAGATCGATCAAGCGCACGCATCGACCACCGCTCGCTCAGGGCGCGACGGGAAGCCGCTCGGCGCAGGCGGCCCGAAGCTCGGGCGGAAGTGAGTCCAACTGTTGGCGAGCCGGGCGCGATGCGCGGAGAGCTGGCGTGTCGTTCTCTCCCCCGAGCGCTGCGAGCACCTCTTCACAGGCCGCTTCGGGTGTGGGCAGCAGACAGTGCGCGCGCTCGAGGCGCGTCTGGACGGCGGCGCGCCCGAGCGGAATCGGCAAGGCGAGCGTTCCCGCGCAATCACCAGAGAGCCGCAGCGAGCGGGGCAGGTTCACGAGGAGAAACAGCTCGTATTGCGGGCTGAGTCCGCCCAGCTCGAGGCCGCGCCGCAGAAGAGGAACTGCCTCGTCGTGGCGGGCACGCAACACCGCGACCGACGCGCGCCAGGCCACGAACGTTGCCGTTCGCGGAGACGCCGGTGCCTTGGCGAGCAGCTCATCGAGGAGCAGCCCGGCCTCGTACCGAGTCTGATCCGCCGCTTCCGTCTCGCCCGCTTCGAGCTGATCGACTGCGAGTTGCAGCTTCAGCTGCACCATTTGGTAGCGAAGCTCGACGCCATCGGGCGTGCCGAGCGGCACCTTCTTGGCGAGCGTCTCCGCCGCGCGAAGCTGCTCCCGTCTCTGGTTCCGCGCGCTGTCTGCAGTCACGCAGCCAACGATGGCGAGCATCAGGACCACGCCCCTCCTCGTCGCCATCGAGCCTCCGCCCTCCCGTCCTCAGACTTCACTCAGCTCGACGCCCGGCGCGCGCCGCATCGCCATCTCGCTGCGCAGCTCCTCGACGTCGTCCCAATCGAGGAGGCGGCGAATCGCGGGGAAGAGCATCGACTCCTCGCGTTCCTGGTGGGCGAAGAGCCTCCGGCGCGCCTCGCTCACCACGTCAGCCAGCTCGAACCGAACCGCGAGCAGCCTCGCGGCGTCGCGGCCGATGAGCTCGCAGAGGAACCCGACCCGCGACAACAGCGCCGAGAGCTGGAGGTGCTCGAGGGTGAGCTCCGAGATGGTCTGGTCGATGATGCGATTTCGCCCGAGGAGCAGCCGCATCAACGAGCGCTCTTCGTCGGCGAAGTGGACGTCTTGGTACCACCGCAAGAACGACGAGACCTGCCGCGCCACGTCCGCAGACGACTCGTCGGCCAACGCTCGAGGCAGCCGCTCGGCGAGCGCCACCATCGCGCGCGCTTCAGCGTGAGAATCGAGGAGCGCCTCCACCACGTCGTCGGGCATCGCGTGGGCGTGGAGCACGACCCACTTCTATCACGCGTCGCCTTCGACGAACGAGCCAGCCAGTGCGCGAACGGGTCCGGCCGCACCCAGGCCTCGTCACGGAGGCGACGCGTAGCTGCGCTGCACGACGCAGAGGCCTTCCCCAGCGTTGAGGTGACCCAACGTCGACAGGTTGTAGGCCATGTACTCGTCGAGGTCCTTGAGGCCGGCCGCGCCGCCCATCGGGTTCACCGGCACGCCCTTCGGGTCGTAGACGAGGCCACCCGCCGTTCGCTCGCCCGGTTGAACGGCACCGCAATACCGAAAGGGGAGCCGCACGCCCTGCGCATCGGTGAGCGCCTCGAAGTCGACGGCCTTGAGGTCGGCGGTGGTGACGGTCGCGGTCGTCGCCGTCATTCCCACTGGCACCGACTTGAGCGCGGCGATGGCGTCGAACCGCAAGGGCGCATCCTCCTCGAGCGCGTCCCAGAAGGGGTGGTCGTTGTGGAGCGTCATCTGCACCACCGCCTCCGCGCCGTTCGCGCCGAGCTGCACGCCTCGGCTGTCCATGGGCTGGAGCTCCTGGTTGATGCAGTTCTTGTAGGCTGCGGGCACCTTCCACCCGAACGAGAAGCTGACCGTCTTTGGAACGCGGCCGTAGTCGTAGCTCGCGTTCGTCGAGCGGCAGGCCGGCGTGCCCATCGCGCCGCGGGAGGTCGCGGTGCCTTTCACCCAGTAGGACCAGCCGTTGTCGCGCATCACCTGGTAGGCCGCCTTCGCCTCGGCGTCGAGGTTCACGTCGAACGGGTTCGCCGCGGCCGTCACCAGCTCGTAGCCGAAGGCGTACTTCCCGGTGGTCGAGAAGGCGGGCGTTCCTTGTTTGAGCGTCTGGGTGGTGAGCCGACCCAGCGCGTGCGCCTTGCCTTCCATGCCCTTGCCATCGAGCGGGCCCGGCTTGGCGAGGTCGACCGCCCACGGGCCGCTCAGCCGCGCGACCGCCGGCCCCGTCGTCGCCGGGTCGTTGGGGTTGAGGTCGGGGGTGTCGGAGAGCTCGACGTTGTCGATGGTGGTGAGCATGTGCTCGTACCGAACCTCCCACCCGTCGACGAAGAAGGGCTCCATCGAGCCGGCCGCTGGGGGAAACGCGTAGCCTTCGGTCGCAGTGCCCTCTCCCGAGATGACGAAGAGGAACGAGCCGCTCACCGCGGTCGCCGAGGGCGGCGTGAAGCTCCGGAAGGTCACCATCGACGGACCACCACTCGAGCCTCCGGCGGCGCCTCCCCCAGCCGAACCGCCAGCTGCTCCTCCATCTGGACTTGGCGGTGGCGGCGTGCACGACAGGCCCAGGACGACGACGATGAGCAGCAGGTTCGTGAGCAACTTCGACATGACGGTCCTCGTTGGGTTGGGCCGGTTCACGGCGTCGTGGTGAAGCGATAGGGGCTGGCGTTGGCGCGCAGCCCATTGAAGAGCGCGTTGTCGGCCTGATCAGCGGTCGCCGCGTCGTCGCGGAACCGGTAGCTCGGCGGCATCGTGCCCAGGTCCTCGAGGGTCGCGAAGTTCACCGAGGCGAAGAAGGCGCGCGGGTCGATCTCCAGCGACACGATGCTCCCCTCGGCGAGCGTCGTCTCGAAGGCGATGTTGTCGACGACCCGCAGCTCGCAGACGGGGTTCGACGACGGCAGCGCGGCGTTGCGAGGAGGCGTCAGCCGATTGCTCCCGAGGGTGACGCTGCCGGTGAACGGGTAGCTCGTGCCGGCTTTGGTCGCGGTGCCCTCGACGTGGAGCACCACCGTCGGATCATTCGCGGCGTTCACGTCTCCGTTGGTCAGCCAGAGCGCCGCGGAGCGGGTCGGCAGGTCACTCCCTTGGCCCGCCGCGGGAAAGGGCTGCGGCGTCGGGTCGAGGAGATCGATCTCGCGCCCTCCCCTCACCTCGCCCGTCGCCAGCGCGGGAAAGACGCACGGCTCTTCGGTGGCGCCCGAGGCCGTCACCGGCGCGCGCGCGCTGAAGTAGAGCGCTCCGACGAAGAGCTTCGCCGAGGTGAGGGTGACGTCGAAGCCACGCGGAGTGACGAAGTGGAGCGGCTGGCCTGCGACTGCGCCGATGTCTCGCGCGGCGCTCGCCTGAGCAGAGAAGGAGACGAGCCGGTTGCCGGTGCCGTCGAGACAGCTCGCGAAGAGGACGACGAGGAGCGCGTGCTTCATGGCTGGCCTCCGAGGGTGAACGAGAGAGAGACGAAGACGGTGCGTGGCGCGCCCGCGGTGAAGTGACGAACCGGCACGAGCGTCGGGTACGGCGGCGTGGTGCGAAAATCGGAGGCGAAGTTGAACTCCGAGAGCCGGTAGCGAGCGTCGAAGAGGTTGGTGGAGCCGAGGCTCAGCGTCACCCACCGCCAGCTCGCTTCGACGTTCGCGTCGGTGGTGAAGATGACGTCGCTGCGTTGCCCGTACGGCAGCGCGCGCCGACCAACGTAGGTGACGCCGAGGCCTGCGCTCACCTTCACCGGGGAACCGACGAGCTTCCAAGGGAGCTCTCGAAACACCGCGCCGTCGAAGCGGAGCACGAGGTCGGGCACGTACGGCACCAGCAGCCCGGTGTCGTCGAACTGGGAGCGCACGAAGGTGCCATGCGCCTGCGCGTCGAAGAACGAGCCGCGCACCCGGCCTTGCACGAGCGCACCGAGCCGGCTGGTGCTGCCGCCGATGATGTTGCGACCTTCCTGCTCGCTGAAGACGAGGTCCTTGTCGACGCGCGTTCCGAACGCCACCACCCGGCCGCTCACGTCGAGCGAGTCGTCGAGAAGACGGCCCGAGTACGACGCGCCGGCCTCCCAGGCACGAATGGCGGCGAACGGCGTCTCCTTGTTCTCGGTGACGAACTGCGGGTCGATGCTGCGAACACCTTCGCCGTAGCTCGCCGAGGCGGTGACGCCCTTGAAGGGCCCGACGAGCAGCGTGGCGCGAGGCATCAGCGCGAGGCCGAAGGACGACACCCGCTCGGTGGGCTCCCGGTACTTCCCAAAGTCGCGCTGCGACAGACAGCTCGCGTCACCAGGTGGGTTCGTCGCCGAGGGCCGCCGCACGTCCTGCACCGCGCAGAGGTCGTTGACGAGGAAGGTGAAGAGGTCGCCGCGGAGGCCGCCGCGCAGCGAGAGCCACGAGGTGAACGAGAGGTTCGCGTCGGCGTACAGCCCGATGTTCGAGAGCCGCGACGAGAGGTCGAGGTCCTTCGCGTAGGGCGTGTTCTCTTCGGCGCCGCCGAGCAGCCGCTGCTGTTGCCCTTCGACGAGGTCGTAGCGGGCGACGTAGCCGAGCTCGAGCTCCTGGTTCCGGTCGAAGAGCGACTTGCGGAGCTTCCCGTAGCCCTTCGCCACCAGCGAGATGGCCTGCGAGTCACGGTCGATGAGGTCGCCGCGCTGCTCGTGCGGCGCTTGCCTGGGCAGCTGCACGTCGTGGAGGAAGCCGGTGAAGTTCTCCCGAATGCGACTCGAGCGGAAGATGACGGCCGCCTGCTGGTGCGCGGTGAAGCCACCGAGGTGGTAGTGGAGGTCGCCCGAGAGGCTCGCGCGCGTCGCGTCGCCGCCCTGCCGCGGGTCGGAGCTGCCGAAGAAGTCGATGCGCCCAGCGCGGAAGTCGTCGTCACGAATGACGCCGGCCGAGCGGAAGCCCGAGGCGTAGCCGATGGCCTGGAGCCGGAAGCTCGTCGTCTCCGAGAGCCGGCCCTCGAAGCCCGCTGCACCGCGCGCGCTCTGGGCCGCCCGGTTCTGGCCGAAGCCATCGGAGCGCTGGAGCGACACCGCGCCGAAGGTCTTCGACGACGCGGACTCGGGGCTCCACAGCAAGACGATTCGCTGGCTGTCGAACGAGCCGTAGGTCGCCTTCGCGGTGAGGCCCTTCTGCTTGAGGCCGAGCTCGTAGTCGGCGCTCCCGGCGACCGCGAAGTTGCCCTGCCGCGGGTCGAACGGCCCTTCGATGACGCGCAGGTTCTCGACGAGCTCGGGAATGATGAAGTTCAGGTCGGCGTAGCCGTTGCCGTGCAGGTTGCCGACGTCGTTGATGGGCGTGCCGTCGACGGTGAGCTCGAGGTCTTGGCCTTCGCGCGCGTCGAAGCCGCGGAGGAAGATGCGCTCCGGGTGCCCTTCGCCGCCTTCGTTGGTGAGGAGCATGCCGGGCGCCAGCTTGAGCAGCTCTCCGCCCGTCATGCGCGGCACCACCCGGAGCTGGCCGATCTCGATGCGCACGTCGCTCGCGCCGCGCGACTTCGGCAACACCCGCTCGGTGATGACCGTCGTCATCACGTGGTCTTCGTGGCCACCATCGAGCGACTCGTCGACGACCTCGGAGGCGTGGGGAGGATGAACGACCTCCGGAACGCCCGCGTCCACGCTCCCACCGTCGTCGCTGGTGCCTGCGTCTGGCGGAAGCGTCGGCATCGAGAAGGAGATGCGGGTGCGGCTCTTCACCGGCGCGCCCTCGTGAACTGCCGGCTTGAACGTCCACTGCGCGAGCGCGTCACGCGAGGCCTGGTCCCACGCCTCACCCGCCGACTCGAGGATGACGATGTCTTCGGCCCGCCCGGTGGTGTTCACCGTGAACTCGAGCAAGACGTGGTTCTGCAGCGGCGGCGGCGCGCTCGGAGGCAGCACCGCGTCGACCCGGGTGAGCACCTCGGGCGGAGTGATCTCTCCGCCCAGCGCCGGAGCAGAGACGAACGCGAAGAGAAGGAGGAGACGCGTCAGACGCATGAAGACCTCGTCGAAGGAACCGGGCCGCTCGTGAACCGAGAGCCCGTCGTGCGGCGGCGCGCGCTCGAAGACGCACGGCGCCGAGGAGAGACGTGTCGAGGCTGCTCAGCTCGCGACGGGTGGAGACGCCTTGGGCGCCATCAACCACAGCCGACGAGTGACGATGAGCCGCTGCGCGCCGCTGCTGACCGGTGCGTCGAGCTCGAGGAGCGCCGGGCCAAGCGACTGTGGGCTCCGAGAGAGCTGTTCGGGCGCCAGGTGACAGAGCGTGTCGAGGGCGTCGTCGGCGCTCGTGGCCTCGCGCTGGCAGAGGCTGCGCTCCTGGTGACCGTGGAGGTCGATGGAGGCGTGCAGCTCGACGACGTCGCCGCTCGTGCTCACCGTGTGCCGCTCGAAGGCCATGTGGCCGACGAGGATCAGCTCGAGGCTGATCAGCCCGAGGGCCACGGCGCGCTGGCGGAGACCGAGCACGAGATGGACTTAGGAAAGGTGCGGCGCGGGTGTCAAGCCAGTTGTAGCTGTGTTGCAACAACGAACCCGAGCGGGTGCTACTCGAAGCTCGCCCACACGCCTCTGGCAGTGGGCAGCTCGAAGGGAACCACCTTGCACTCGAGCGGGCCCAACGGACCGACGCTCGCTCCGTGCTGATCTGCGCTGCGGGAGATGCAGAACCTCGCCTGGTACGCACCTGCCTCGAGCGGAACACGCACCTCGCACTGGTCGCCCGTCGTCGCGCAGGTCGACAGGCCCGTCGGCAGCCGGCCGTCGAAGCTGCGCAGCAGGTGCTGCTCCTTCCCCGCTTCCGCGACGCCGACTCCGAACGAATCGCAGAACGCCAGGTTCGGGCATCGCCCGCAGTCGCGGCAGCCGTCACTGAAGGGCAAGGGCCCTCCGTCGGAGGTCTCGAGCGCAATCGAGTCCCTGACGTCGAAGTAGATCGACCCGTCCATCGGGCAGAGGCTCAAGGTGAAGAAGAGCCCGCCGTCGGAGCGCTCCTCGAGCCGTCCACAGGGCCTGCCGGCGTCCTCGGCGCCTCGAACGAGGCAGCCGCTGAAGACGAAGAGCACGAGGACGAGGCGCACCGCCCGAGCGTACCTCGACGCGCTCGCGAAGGGCCGGCGGTGCGCGCCCGCGAGCCGTGTGACGAGTGCCCGTCGACAGCCGGCCAACGCCTCGCGGCCGAGCGTCTCGTGCCGCAACACTTCTTCACGCTGCCAACCTCGCGGATCTCCTCCTGTGATCCCAGGTAGGCCCACTGTCTTGTTGATCATTGGTTCGTCAGGGGTTACTAACCAACTCGCGTTTGTTAGTGAACGCTAACGAACTTACGGACCGTCATGGCGCGACCCAGGCAGATCACCGACGAGCAGATCCTCCAGACGATGCGGGCGGCCGTGCTCGAGCAGGGGCCGGCGGTGTCGCTCGACGTGGTGGCCGAGAAGCTCGGCGTCACCGGCCCTGCGCTCATCAAGCGCTTCGGCACCCGGCAGAACCTGATGCTCGCCGCGCTCAAGCCGCCCGAGACCTGGCCCTGGGTCGAGAAGTACCAGCGCTCCGATGACCGGCCGATCGAGGTGCAGCTCGAGGAGCTGCTCACCGACATCTGGGAGTTCTTCGCCGAGATCATTCCCTGCATGATGGCGCTGCGGCAGAGCGGCATCGACCCCGAGAAGATTCAGCACTCGAAGATGCCCGCGCCGCTCAAGGGCATGCACGGCCTCACCCGGTGGATCGAGTCAGCTCGAGACGCCGGCCTCGTCGAGGTCGCCGACGCCGAGACCGCCGCTGCAACGATGTTGGGAGGGCTCCAGTTTCGGCTGTTCTCGGCGCACTTCGCCAAACAGTCCCTCGCCACCCGTGCGCACCGGCACCACCTCAAGCACCTCGCGACCTTCTTCTCCCAAGCGCTCGCCCCACGGTCGAGCGTCACCAAACCAGTCAAACCCGTCAAAGCCGTTCGAGCCTGAAGTCCGGAGCAACCCATGAGACGCCTCCTCCCCGCCGTGGTCGTCCTCCTCGCCGTCGCCTGCAAGAAGCCGGAAGAAGCGATTCCGGAGAAGCCGAAGCTCGACGCCCTGCCGCCCGTCGAGGTGCAGACCGGCGCGGTCACCCACCAGAAGATGCCGCGCATCCTCACCCTCACTGGCTCCATCTCTGCCGACCGGCAGAGTGAGATCGCCGCCAACGTCTCCGGCCGGGTCGCCGCGACCTACGTCGAGCGCGGCATGCCGGTGAAGATGGGCCAGCCCATCGCGCTCGTCGACGCCCGCGCCGCCGGGTTCCAGGCCGCCGCCGCCATGGCCCAGAGCCAGGCCGCGCAGACCCAGGTGGCCCTCGCCAAGCAGGAGTGCGACCGCGCCGACACCCTCTTCTCCCAGGGCGCCATCGCCAAGTCGGAGTTCGACCGGCTCAAGAGCCAGTGCACCGCGCAGCTGTACCAGGCGAACGCGGCTCAGGCGAACGCCGATCTCGCGGGCAAGCTCGCCGGAGACACCGTCATTCGCGCGCCCATCGACGGCATCATCGGCGAGCGCTACGTGAACGTCGGCGAGTACGTGCAGCCGCCCTCCCGCGTCGCCTCCGTCTACGCCATCAACCCGGTGCGAGTGACCATCAGCGTGCCCGAGCCGGCCGTCGCCTTCGTGAAGGAAGGCCAGGCGCTCGACCTCGAGGTCTCGAGCTACCGGAACAAGACGTTCCCCGCGACGGTGCGCTTCGTCAGCCCGGCGCTCCGTGCGCAGACCCGCGACCTGCTCGTCGAGGCGAGCGCGCCGAACGCCGCCGGAGAGCTCAAGCCCGGCATGTTCACCACCGTGCGCCTCGTCGTCGGTGAAGAAGAGCAACCGACCGTGCCCCTCGACGCCATCAAGGAAGACGGCACCGTGCGCCGCCTCTTCGTCGCGAAGGAAAAGCGCGCCATCGAGATGGTGGTGAAGACCGGCCTCGTGAAGGACGGCCGCATCACCGTCTACGAGCCGCTCGCGCCCGACACCCAGGTCATCTTGAAGCCACCTCCCGGGCTGTCCGACGGGTCGGCGGTCGTCGCGAAGTCGGCCAACTGAAGCGAGGACCACCACCATGCAATGGCTCGCTGAACTCTGTGTGAAGCGCCCGGTCTTCGCGACGGTGCTCTCGCTCGTCATCATCGTCGTCGGCCTCGTCTTCTACCGGCAGCTCGGCGTCGACCAGTTCCCGAAGATCGACTTCCCGGTCGTCGTCGTCACCACCGTGCTGCCCGGCGCGGCGCCCGAAGACGTCGAGACCGACATCTCGGACCGAATCGAAGGCGCGGTGAACACCATCGCCGGTGTCGACGAGCTGCGCTCCAACTCGTCCGAGGGCGTCTCGCAGGTCATCATCCAGTTCGTCCTCGAGAAGAACGTCGACGTCGCCGCGCAGGAGGTGCAGCAGAAGATCAACCTGGTGCTCTCCGAGCTGCCGAAGGGCATCGACCCGCCCATCGTGCAGAAGTTCGACCCCGACGCCTCGCCGGTGCTCTTCATCGCCTTGCGCAACTCGAACGCCGCGCCGCGGGAGATCACCGACCTCGCCGACCGCGTGGTGCGCCGCCGCCTGGAGTCCGTCAACGGTGTCGGCCAGGTGCTCCTCATCGGCGGCCGCAAGCGCCAGGTGAACGTGCTCATCGACCCGGTGAAGCTGAAGGCGCTCGGCATCTCCCCGAGCGAGGTGGGCGGCGCCATCGCCAGCCAGAACCTCACGCTCCCCGGTGGCCGGCTCGACGTGAGCCGCGACTACCTCACCGTGCGCGTCAACGGCCGGGTGAAGAGCCTCGACGAGCTGCGGGCGGTCATCGTGCGAAACCAGCAGGGCCGTGAGGTGCGGCTCGACGAGGTCGCCACCGTCGAAGACGGCATGGAAGACGTCGCCACGGCGGCGCGCTGGAACGGAGAGCCCACCGTGCTCCTCGCCTTGCGCAAGCAGTCGGGCACCAACACCATCGAGGTCGTCGACACGGTGAAGAAGCGGCTCGACGAGGTTCGCACCCAGCTGCCCAAGGGCTACTCGCTCGAGATTCAGCGCGACGGCTCGGCGGTGGTGCGCACCGGCACCGAGGCGGTCACCGAGCACCTCATCTTGGGCGCCCTCTTCGCCGCCATCATCGTGCTCATCTTCCTCGGCAACGTGCGGTCGACCATCATCGCCGCGCTCGCCATTCCGACCTCCATCATCGGCACCTTCGCCCTGATGAAGGCGGCTGGGTACACCCTCAACTCCATCACCCTGCTCGCGCTGGCACTCGCAGTCGGCATCGTCATCGACGACGCCATCGTCGTGCTCGAGAACATCTTCAAGTACGTCGAGGAGAAGGGCTACGACCCGAAACGCGCGGCGGTGGAAGGCACCAAGGAGATCGGCCTCGCCGTCTTGGCCACCACGCTCTCGCTCATCGCGGTGTTCCTCCCCATCGCCTTCATCGGCGGCATTCCCGGCCGCTTCCTCGGCAGCTTCGGCATCACGATGGCCTTCAGCATCGCGGTGTCGCTCTTCGTCAGCTTCACCCTCACCCCGATGCTCGCGGCCTACTGGCTCGAGCGGAAGAAGAAGGGCGATCACCGCAAGAGCGTGCTCGAGAAGATGGTCGACTGGGGCTACCGGCCGGTCGAGCGTGTCTACGGCACGGTGGTGGGTTGGTCCTTGCGGCACCGCTGGGTCATCGTGCTCGCGGCGCTCGCTTCCATCGGGGCCTGCTTCCCGGCGGCGAAGGTGGCGCGCAAGGGCTTCCTGCCCATCGACGACCGCGCCCAGTTCGAGGTCGTCGTCCGCCTGCCGGAGGGCCGCAGCGTGGCGACCTCGGAGCTCATCGGGGAACGGGTGGCGCGAATGATTCGCGAGCTGCCCGAGGTGACCGCGACGCTGGTGACCGTCGGCGACGACCCGGCGAAGACGCCCAACCAGGCGCGCATCTACGTGAAGCTGCTCCCGCCCGACAAACGCACCATCACCCAGAACGAGCTCAAGGGCGTGGTGCGCGAGAAGATCGTCGCGACCCTGCCGAAGGACCTGCGGGTCAACGTCGCCGACGTGAACGAGTTCGGCGGAGGCCAGGCCACCGCGCGCATTCAGTACCTGCTCGCCGGCCCCGACCTCAAGGTGCTCACCGACGCGACCAGCCGCATCACCGAGAAGCTGAAGACCATTCCCGACGCGGTCGACGTCGACTCCACCCTCGTCGTCGGCAAGCCCGAGCTGGGCATCACCATCGATCGGCAGCGCGCCTCCGACCTCGGGGTGCAGGTGGTGGACGTCGCCCAGGCGCTCCAGACGCTGGTCGCCGGTCAGAAGGTGTCGACCTACGCCGAAGGAGGCGAGCAGTACGACGTGCGAGTGCGCGCGCTCGACGCCTACCGCACCAGTGAAGATCAGCTGCAGCTCCTCACCGTGCCCAGCCGAAAGGGAGGCCTGGTCTCGCTCGCCGACGTGGTGCGGGTCGACCCCGGCAGCAGCCCGTCGACGATTCAGCGCTTCCAACGCGAGCGGCAGGTCACCTTCCTGGCGAACGCCAAGCCGGGCGCGAACGAAGGGGCCATCGGCGACGCGGTGCTGGCGACGCTCGAGAACGAGGTGAAGACGCTGCCCAAGGGCTTCGCGGTGAAGCCGCAGGGCCAGACGAAGATCATGAAGGACGTGGCGCTGTCCTTCGGCCTCGGCCTGCTCGCCTCGATGCTCTTCATGTACCTCATCCTGGCGGCGCAGTTCGAGTCGTGGCTGCACCCGGCGACCATCTTGGTCTCGCTGCCGCTCACCCTGCCGTACGCGGTGTTCTCGGTCATCCTCTTCGACCAGGCGCTCGACCTCTACTCGGGCCTCGGCATCTTCGTGCTCTTCGGGGTGGTGAAGAAGAACGCGATTCTGCAGGTCGACCACACGAACCATCTCCGCGAGCTGGGCAAGGGCTTGCTCGAGGCGGCTTCGCGCATCGTCGACCGCGGCCAGTCGTGGACGGCGACCCGCAACGAGCTGCACGAGCTGCTCGACCGCGAGCTGGGCCTGGCGACGCTCGACCGCTTCCTCGATCGCGCCGACCCGACGCGGCCCGTCACCATCAAGCGACAGCTCGACAAGGCGTGGCGGTACAAGTCGCTGGTCCAGGCGAACAAGGACCGGCTGCGCCCCATCTTGATGACGACGCTCGCCTTCGTGGCCGGCATGATTCCCCTCATCACCTCGAAGGGCATCGGCGCCGGGTTCAACAAGGCGACGGCCGGCGTGGTGGTCGGTGGCCAGACGCTCTCGCTGGTGCTGACGCTGCTCGCGGTGCCGGTGGCGTACTCGCTCTTCGACGACATCATCCTCCTCTTCCGGCGCTACCGGAGCGCCGACGAAGCAGAAGCCACGGAGGAACGTGAACCGCAGGTGGTGGCCGGGGAGGTCGCGAAGTGAAGACCGTGACGGTGGTGGTGTCGTTGGTGGCAGCCCAGGCGCTGGCGCAACCCAAGACGCTGGAGGACTTCCTCTCGGCGGCCGACGAGCGCAACGTCGACCGGCGCATCTCGCTCGAGCAGCGGCAGAAGGCGGAGGCCGACTTCCGAGCCGCGTGGACGGCGCTGTTGCCGACGCTCACTGCGAGCGCTTCGTGGACGCACAACCAGTACGAGGCGTCGGCGAACTTCCCCAACCCGGCGACCGGCATGGTGACGAAGCTCGTCATCGTGCCCGGCGACCAGCTCGACGGAGTGCTCCGCTTCGACCTGCCGCTCATCGACACCGGCCGCTGGTTCCGAGCGCTGGCGGCGAACACCTCGCAGGAATCGGCCGCGGAGCGCGAGCAGCTCACTCGCGACCTGGTGAAGCGGCAGGTGGTGGGCTCCTACTATGGCTACGCGGCGGCGCTCGCCGTTCGGGAGTCGGCGAAGAAGTCGGTGGCGGTCGCCGAGGCACAGCAGAAGCTCATCGACATTCGCGCCCAGGCTGGCGCGGCGACCGAGCTCGAGCAGATGCGCGCCAAGGCCGAGCTCGCCCGCAACCGGCAGACGCTCGCCGACGTCGAGTCCCTCGTGGCCACCACCCGGCGAACGCTGCACACCGTCTCCTTCCTCGAGCCGCCGCCCCAGGCGGACCTGCCGGTCGATTCGCTCCAGCCCGAGGCGCCGGTCGCCACCTTCGAGGAGCGCATCGAGAACCTGCCGGCGGTGAAGGTCGCCGACCTCGACGCCGACGCCGCGGGGAAGGTCGCGACCGCCTCCAAGCTGGCGCTGGTGCCCATCGTGAGCGGTCAGTTCACCGAGCGCTTCACCAACGCGACCGGCTTCCAGAACCAGTCGGCGCTCTACAACGCCGGCATCGGCCTCACCTGGAGGCTCGACGCGCCCACCATCATGAACATGAGCTCGCAGGCGAGCGTCGAGGCGACCGCGCGGCTCGCGGCCGAGAAGGCACGGCTCACCGCGCGCGACGCCATCTTCCAGGACTGGAACCGGCTCGAGGCCGCGCGGCAGAAGGCCGACCTCGTGCAAGCGCAGGTCGCCGCGGCTCAACGCGCAAGCCAGGTCGCGAAGGACCGCTATGCCGTCGGTGCAGCGACCCAGGTGGACGTGATTCAGGCCGAGCGAGATCTCTTCGGCGCCGAGGTCGCCCAGATTCAGGCGCGCACCGAGCTGGCGACGGCCCGGGCCTCGCTGCGACTGTCGGCCGGCCTGCCCATCGGGAAGGACGCCGCGCGCTGAGCGGGCCGCGAGCTGCAGAGAGCGCCCTCACCACACGAGCGTGAGCACTCCTCCCGCGACCGCTAGGCCGGCGCCGATGAAGAGCCCCACCGCCCACCCCTGCCGCGAGACTCCGTCTCGGTCGGCCGCGAGGGCAGTCGACGCGAAGTCGCCGGGCGGCTTCGACGGGTCTCTCGCCGCGAGCCGGAGCTGATGGCCCGAGACGGCGAGCCACGACGCGATGCCAGCGCCGATGACGCCAAGGCCGAGCACCCCGATGCCGACGACGGTGCGGACTCCCGGAGCACCGGAGGGGGTCGTCGGCAGCGTCACCTGCGGGCCTCGTTCGGGCACCCGTGCCGGCACCAGCGTGGGCTCGTCGCGCACCTTGGGCGCTTCGGGTGAACCGATTCGCGCCATCACGCCCGTCGCTCCACGCGCCTCGAGGTACCAGGCGACGGTTCCTGCCGGGAACGAGCCGGTGGCGAAGCCTTCCTCGCGGGTCAGCTCGGTCGGTCGAAACGCCTCGTTCGCGCCGCGGGTGAGCAACACCACCGACGTCACCGCCGCCCAGGGGTCGACGAGCCTCACTCGAACCCGGTCGCCGGCACCTCCGACGGGAGACGCCGCGGGCTCGACCTGCTCGAGCGCCACGAAGCTCTTCGGGAAGAGCTGCCGCTTGGCCTGGTCGAACACCCGCAGCACCTTCGGCGAGGCGAGGCTCTTCGCCGGCGTCGTCATCGGGTCTGCCCTCAGCAGCTGCACCCAGAGCGCCTCCGCCTCGCTCCACTTCCCGAGGGCCACCAGGCAGTAGGCTCGCAGCTCGTCGACCTCCCGAAGCACGGCTGGTTCGAGGCTCGGCGCCTGCCTGGCGACCTCCAGCCGAGCCAGCGCCTCGGTGAACTCGAGGTTCGCCATCGATGCCTTGGCTTCCTCGAGCCACGGCCGCGCCGCGCCGACCGAGAGGCTGAGCATCACCACGAGCAACGGCATCGCCCCCAGTATTCCACGCCTCGTCACTCTTCGAACTCGACTCGCACGGCGGTCGTCGCGTTCTCGGTGACCACGACTCGACGGGTGACGAGCTCGCCCTTCGGCCCACGGAAGGTGAGGGTGTGGTCGCCGACGGTGAGCGGGTATCGGATGAAGGGCGTTCGGTCGATGACGTCGTCGCCGAGGAGCACGTCGGCCCAGGGCCGCGCGTCAGCCGAGAGGAAGCCCATCTTGGGAGCGGCGGCCTTCACTGGCTCCACGCGCGGCCCTTCGACGAGCACGGGGGTCGCCGCGTCGAGGCCGGGCTGGAGGCCCTGGGCGGCAGGGCCCCGTGACTCGACCGGAGTCTGCTTCAGCGCCGCCGCTTCGTCGGCGTTCGGTGAGGCCGACCCGCCTGCCGCGCTTCGAGCCGCGAGGGCGGCGGCGTCTCTCGGGGTCGCCGGCGCGCTCGGTCGTGGCTGCGGCGAGCGCAGATCCTTCGAGGTCGCCAACGCACCGCCCGGCGGCGACGCCTGTGGCTCCTTCGAGGGCACGCGGTCGCCCGCACCCGGCTGCGACGACGGCGGTTCCTTCGGGGTCGCCAACTCGCCCGCACCCGGCTGCGACGGCGGTTCCTTCGGGGTCGCCAACTCGCCCGCGCCCGGCGACGACGACGGCGGTTCCTTCGGGCTCGGCAGCTCGAGCGTCTCCGACTCCGACGCCTTTGCCTCCCGTCTCACCAGCTCGCCCAACTCCGACGCCTTCGCCTCCTGCGGAATCGTCGAGCCTGGAGGCACCGGCACACCGAGGGTCGATGCGCGGGTTCTCCACTCGACCCACACCGCGAGCCCCACCATCGCCACCGAGAGCCCGAGGAGGCCGACCCAGGTGCGTGAGGCGGCTCGAGGCGGAGGCGGAGCAGCGACGCCGAGGTCGAGGGTTCTCCGCGGAGGCGAGGGCGGCGCGATGGTGGAGGTGACCGTGCTCGCTGGCGTCGTGGCGGCCGGCTCCTCGGGGCAGAGCGTGCGCACCCAGGCAGCGACCTCCGAGGCGGTCGCGATGGTGCCCGACACCAGCTGTTCTCTCAGCAGCCGCGCCGAGGCGAACCGGTGCGCCGGGTCCTGGGCGAGCCCGCGCTCGAGCGCCACCGCGAACGCCTCGGACACGTCGGGCCGCACGCTGGTGGCCCGCGGCGCCACTTCGGAGACGACGGCGTGCAGCGTCGCTCCGTCGGTCTGCCGGCGGAACGGGTGGTGGTTGGTCGCCGTCTCGTAGAGGGTGACCGCCGCCGAGAAGAGGTCGGTGCGCGCGTCGATGGGTGCGTTCTCGAGGATCTGTTCGGGCGCGAGATAGGCAGGCTTGCCGCGCACCACCCCAGGCGCCGTGTGACGGACGCCTCCCACCCGCGCGATGCCGAAGTCGGCGAGCAGCACCGCTCCGGTCCTCGAGACGAGCACGTTGCCTGGCGTCACGTCGCGGTGGACGATCTGGAGCGGCGCGCCCGTCTCGTCGGTGAGGGTGTGGGCGTACTCGAGCGCCTCGAGGAGCCCCGACACCACCGCGTTCAGCACGGGGAGCGGCATCTGCGTTCCCTGCCGCGCTGCCTCCCGAATCAGCCGCTCGAGGGTCACGCCGTCGACGAGCTGCATCGCGATGAAGGGCCTGCCCAACAGCTCGCCGACGTCGAACACCTCGACGATGTTCGGGTGGTGCATGCGCGCCGCGAGCCGCGCCTCGCTGTAGAAGCGCTCGAGCTGCTCGGGCGAGTCCTTCAGGTGCGGCAACATCAACTTCAGGGCGACCCGCTTCTCGAAGGCGCCCGCGCCGGTGCGCCGTGCGACGTAGACCTCGCCCATGCCCCCAGTGGACAGCGGTCTGATCAATTCGTAGCCCGAACCCGTCACCCAGACCGTCCCACCGAGGAGACAGATCCAACACGCCCGCCCCGACGAGGGCAAGTCTCAGGGTGAACGGCGGTTGAGGCTCGGCGAAGAGGCCCGCGCGAACGGTTCAGCGAGAGCTCGAGCTGCACCCTTCTTCACGCCGCTCGAGCCGGTCGACCTCGGGAGGGAAGGAGGACTCAGGGCAGCGGGGCCCGAATCACCAGACTCTGGGTCAGCGACTGCCCGCAGTCGGCCAGGAGGAAGACCTGGGTCTGGCCGGGCGAGCCGACGATGCGGCGCACCACCACGGGCGCACACTGGGGCGTCGACGGGAGGCTGATGAGGTCGCGGAGGACGTGGGCGTCCGGGTCGAAGGTGCTCACCCCGCTGCGCTCGGCGACGACCAACCGGCCTCCGACGAAGGCGACGGCCATCGGGTCGTCGTTCGCCACCCACTTCCCCTGCTGCTCGAGCCGCACCGGGTCGAAGTCGAGCACCTCGAAGCCAGCGGTCGTGCTTCCCACCACGAGGGCGAGGTGTCGTCCGTCGGCGCTCATCGCCATCGACCGCGTGGTGCCGGTGACCGATCGCGTCGTCTCCTGCGCGAGCACGCCGCCGTCGAGCACGTAGCTGCGCAGCGACGTGGGGTTCCAGCCGGCGACGACGAGCCGGTCGTGGACGACGTCGTGCACCAGCAGCGACGTCTCGGGCACCGCGCCGCTCGTCGTCCGCGCGACCAGCCCAGCCCCCGAGGGGGCGAGGAGCGCGAACTGGGTGCGGGTGACGATGGTCCCTTCGACGAAGGCGACCACCGGCGTGTCTCCCCGAAGGCCGAGCGCGCTCACCAGGCCGGGCAGCGTCACCGGGCTCGTCGACCCGCTCGTCAGCTCGACCCGCTGCACCGCCGGCGAGTTCAGCGTCGACACCCAGGCCACCTCGCCGGTCAACACCACCGCCGCCGGGTCCACCGTGAGGGGCAGGTTCTTCGAGACGCGGTCGGTCGCGAGGTCGACGACCTGGAGTCGATCGCCTGCCTGGTCGCCCACCACCACCAACCCGCACCCCGCCGCCAGGTCCCGGCCATGGCCGACCGCCACCGCGCTCGCGCTCGTCGGCTTCACCTCGGAACAGCTCGAGCCCGCGTCGACGGTGCCCGCGTCGCTGGTCCCCGCGTCGACCTCACCGCCGTCGCTCGCCGCCGCGCACCGGCCAGCGAGACAACTGAGGGCGTCGGGGCAGGGGTGGGTCGCGTCACACGAGAGCCCAGTCGCGTCGATGGGCAGGTAGCGACAGGTGAGCGCCGCGCAGGAAGCCAGCAGGAGTCCGAGCCTTGTCGTGCGAGGAGCCACGCGTCACCGATAGGCGCCGGCGTCGAGGCCATGCGCCTCGAGCAAGCGATAGAGATGACTCCGCCCGATGCCTGCCTCGCGCGCGACGGCGGCCAGGTTGCCCTCGTGCCGCGCCAACAGCAGCTGGAGGTAGTTGCGCTCGAAGGCCGAGACGACCTGCTCCTTCGCGGAGTGGAAGTCGAGCGCGTCGGGTGCAGCCGGGCTCTGCGCGGTGAGCGCGACGTCGCCCAGCACGCGCGCCGCCTCGACGGCGTTCTTCAGCTCGCGCACGTTGCCTGGCCACTGCCACCCGGCGCGACTCCCCAGCATCGCCTGCACCTGGCCGAGGGGCACGCCGGCCTGCTCGGCGAAGCGGCGCGCCAACAAGGTGAGGTCGTCGGCGCGCGCCCGCAGCGGAGGCAGCTCGAGGGTGACCGCGCTGAGCCGGTAGTAGAGATCGGCGCGGAAGCGGCCCTGCTCGATGACGGCTGGGAGCGCCTCGCGGGTGGCGGTGAGGAGACGAAAGTCGGACCGGCGCGGGTGCGCCTCGCCCACGCGCTGGTAGGTGCGCGTCTCGAGCGCGCGCAAGAGGAGCGGCTGGAGATCGAGCGGGAGCGCCGCGACCTCGTCGAGGAAGAGGGTGCCTCCGTCAGCGGCGCCCAGCAGCCCCGGCGCGTCACCGACGGCCCCAGTGAAGGCCCCGCGCGCGTGCCCGAACAAGGTGGCGTTGGCGAGGCTGGCGGTGAGGGCTCCGCACTCGACGACGACGAAGGGGCCCGCCGCGCGCGGAGAGAGGGCGTGGAGCATGCGCGCGGCCAGCTCCTTCCCGGTGCCGGTCTCGCCCACGAGCAAGCAGGCGGTGTCGGTCGGCCCGACGCGCTCCATGGAGGCGAAGAGGCGACGCATGCAGAGCGAAGCGCCCACCATCGGGCCCAGCTCGAGCGCGTCGCTCACCACGTCGGCGGCCGGCTGGGGAACGATGGTGAGCGAGGTCGAGGGCCCGAGGTCGAGGGTGCCGCCCATCGGCAGCTCGAGCATCTCCAGCTCGGCCCCGAGAAAGCGGGTGCGGTTCTTCGAGCCGAGATCGGTCACCCGAACGCCGTGGGCCAACAGCTCGATGCTGAGGTGACGGCGAGACACCTTGCCATCGCTGAGCACCAGGTGGCAGTCGGGGTGGGTGCCGACGAGGGCCGTGCCGCGCTCGAGGTCGACGAAGCGCCCGCGGTCGGCGCCAGCCACCACCACCACCCGAACGCGCTCGGGACCGCGGGGAGCGTCACTGGTGGCCGTCAACGTCGCGGCTGGTTGAGAGTCCATGCGGCGCGCCCAGTCTCTCACGCGAGCGTCGCGTCATCGAGGGCCGCCTCGCGGAAGAGCGCGCTGAGGCCGACGCCCACCAGGTGCAGGTGGAGATCTCCGAGGCGAGGCTCGGGGACGAAGGGCTGGTCGAGCAACCGCTGGCCCGCGAGCTCGAACTGGCGCATCACCCAGGGCTGCACCCGCCGCCGACGCAGCGCCGCGCACCCGGCCGCGAAGTGGGCGCGCGCCTGGGCCTCGGCCGACCGCAACGACTGCCACGTCGGCTGGCGAAACCCACAGGAGGGCCGCATCACCGTCTTCAGATCGGCCACCAGCGCCGGCATCATCGCGGTGAGGATGAAGCCTCGCGTCACCGTGGTGAGCGGAGCCGCCAGCACCGAGGCGAGCGCGCGGTGCGCCTCCACCCGCCGGCGCTCGAGTTCGTCGAGGAGCGGCCTCGCCGCGTGCTCGAGCCGCGCGCTCATTCGCGAGGCCGTCACCTCGACCTTTCGCTCCCACCGCAAGGCCGCCTCGAAGAGCACCGACGCGGACGGCAGCTCGGGCGCAGCGACGACGGCGGTCGACTCGAGGTCTCTGGGTGAGGTGAGCATGCGAGGCCCTAGAGCGGCTCCCGTGCCAGCGCCGCGTCGAAGTCCTTCAAGGAGTTGGACAATGCGCGCGAGCAATGGAGTGACGTCGCCCAGGGCGGGTGTCCCCTTCTGGGCACATTGGGTCAGCGCGGGTTGGTGAAGTCGGAGGTGAGCCAAGGTGAGAGATCCATTCGCCAGAGGTCGCGCTTCTGGCTGACGGCGCGGTCTGGTGCTTGGAGCGATTGGTCGCTCACCACCTGGCCAAGCAACCCCTCGGCCTCGACCGGCGCGTTCTTGACCCGCACCTGGAAGCTCTGGAGGAACGTCTGCGGCTGGCTCGGGTCGACGTCGTCGACGTTCGCGAGGTTCTTGTGCACCAGCCCGCGGCGCGGCACTCCGGTGTTGGCGTCGTGGTAGTACGAGACGTCGAGGTCGACGTCGCCAGTCGAGACGCGGTAGCCGGTGGCGGTGCGTTCGAGGCGGCTCCCGTCGGCGAGGACGACGCCCGCTCCGACGTCGAGTGGCTTTCCATCGAGGCGAACCTCGCGGTCGAAGCGGCCGAACTCGAGCAGCTGGGCTCCGACGCGCAGCTTCGACTCGAAGATGTAGGCGAGGTTCCGGTTGCCGATGTTGACGCCGTCGGGCTGCTCATAGCCGCCGAGGTGTTGGTCGACGACGAGGTTGAGGCCGGGCTGCTTGAACAGGGTGAGCTGCCCTTCCCCGCTGCCGCCCGGGCTCTTCTGCTCGATGGGGAAACCGTCCTTCGAGAGGCCGATGAGGCCGTTGGCGGTGAAGGACGCGACGACGTCGCTCGCCCGGTAGAGGTCGCGTGCCGAGGCGGGCATCGCGTTCCACAGAGCGGTCGTCATCACTCCGTCGGCGGCGGCGAGGGCTCGGTCGAGCGCGGCGCGGCTGGCGCTGGCATCACCCGCGAGCGTCCACGCATCGCGGAAGGCCGAAGACGACGCGACGACTCCGCGCTGGAGTGAGGCAGCCACCGAAGCGGCCTGCTCCGCCGACGTCACCTGGGGACCGAGGAAGGCCTGGGCGAGGCGCTCCTGAAAGGCGGCGCCCTGGGCGGCGAGCCCGTGAGGCGGAGCGCTCGACGGCGCGAGCGTGGGCGGAAGCGAGCCGGTGCCGATGGACGGCGCGTGGGCGGAGCCGAGGGACGGCGCGGAAGGCGCTGGAGCGGACTCGGGCTCCGCGCGTACCGAAGTGGCAGACGAGGCCGGCGGTGCCAACAGGTGGCTCAGCTCGGCGCTGAGGGCAGGAAACTGCTGCGAGAGGTTCATGAAGTCGCGCGCGGGGGTGTGGCCGCTCAGCTCGCGGACGAGGCCCAAACGCTTCTTGAACTCGGCGAGGTCGTCGCTGCTGGCGCGCCCCGACGGAACCTGCGCGGCGAGCGTCGTCGTCAACCGAATCGTCCCCTCGAGGTCGGCCTTGCCGTCGAGGGCTTCGATGGCGCGGTGGTGCTGGAAGAACTGGGCATCGACGCGAAGCTGGGTCGAGCGGTCCGACGAGTCGTCGACGCGAGCGCCCTTCGGCACGTGCACGAGGGAGCCCACCAGACGCTCCCACTGCGCGCTCTGGTCGAGGGCCTGACGCGGCGTCAGCTCACCGCTGGCCAGCCCCGCCTTCACCCGCTCGGCCGCGTTGCCGATGGCGGTGCGGAGCGTGTCGACGTGGTCGGCCCACGAGTTCTTCCCCACCGTGTCGGCGAGCGCCTTCGCCGTGTGCTCGATGGCCTGGCTCGCCTTCGAGCGGGCGACGGCGTCGACGAGCTCACCAGCCCCGGACGGCGGCGGCCGCTTGACCGGCCCGCTCTTCGACCGCTCGAAGGCGTCGAGCGTGAAGGGCTGCGGCGCGCTCGGCTTTGCCGGAGCGGCCGCTGGTGCCGAGGAGGACGACGACGACGGCCGGAGGAAGGCGGTGAGGTTCTTGATCATGCGACCGCGAACTGCCGCTTCCATGCCAGGGCCGTCGCCAGCGGTGCGCGCTGCGAAGTGGAGCCACCGCGCACCACGAGCCGGCCCTCCGTCGTCGCGCGCGCGTGCGATTTCAGCGTGATGAAGCGCGCTCCCGCTCGACCGAGTGACGATTCGACAGCTGTCCCCTCCGTGGCACAGGCGCGGCGACGGCGCCCGGCGCTCAGAACGTCGAATAGCGCCGGTTGTTGGAGGTGTTGGCCTCGGGCGTTCCGTCTTCGTTGGTGCCCGTCACCGAGCACGTCACCGTGCCGATGGGCGCGACCGCGCTGAAGAAGCTCTTCGACTCGCCGGTCGCCAACGCGTGCGAGACCGTCATCGTCGACGACGAGCCGAACCGCGAGCAGTCGATGCGCGTCACCACGCCCGGTCGCCCATTGTTCACCACCCGCACCTCGGTGCGGCCGCCCGAGCTCCACCACAGGCTCACCGTGAAGTCGGCGCCCGCGGGGAAGTCGGGGGTGTAGAGGTACGCCACCGGGCTGCGCGGGCTCTGGCAGTTGCTGATGAAGTTCGAGATGCCGGGGTTCGCGGTGCGGCACGAGGACCAGTCGGGGCGGAAGGAATAGAGCGGCTGGTCGCTCCCGTCGGTCGCCGCGCCTGGCGCCATCATGCGCACCTTCGCCCATTGACCGGTGGTGCCCGGACGCCAGGCGTCGGCAGGGAGGGTGGAGATGAGGCTCCAGCCATAGAGCGAGACGCCGTCTTCCACCAAAGAGACCGTCGGCGAGGTCGTCGCCACTCCGCCGTCACGCCAGGCGAGCCCAGCGCCGTAGTAGTCGAGTCGAACGCGTTGGCTCGCGGTGTTGCTGTAGCCGCCGAAGGACACCGACGTCGTCGGTGAGGAGACCGTCTGACCGTCGACGGGGGTCAACATGCAAGCGGTGGTGAAGACACTGAGGACGAGGGCGAGGAGGTGACGCATCGGGAGGGCTCCAAAGAGGCCCCGCGGCGAAATGCGCACGGGGTGTGCGGAGTACTCGGGCGGGCGCGGCCGTCTTTTCCGACGTGGGCCACCACGCGGCCCTCAGGCGCCTCGTGAGGAGCGTGGCAGTTCGAGCAGCGGCTGCGCTTCGATGCGAAGCGCGACGACGCCGAGCGCGCTGCCCGCTACGCTCGCCGAGAGGGCTTCCATTGAAGGCGTTCGCCGAGGTGCTCCGATGACGTTCGAGCTTTGGGCGAGCGATCTCTTCGACCGCGACAGCGAGCCCTCCCGGCAGAAGACCTTCTCGACCCTGCGCGACGGCCTCGAAGCGCTCTGGCGCGCCTCCCTCGAAGAGGGGATTCAAGACGACGGCCGGCCCACCTTCACCTGGTTCACCCTCACCGGTCCTTCGCTGCGCGTCGAGCTGCCGAGAGACCCGTTCGTCAACCTCGAGCTGGCGATGCTGCGGCAGCGGTGGAAGCTGGTGCCTGGGTTCGCCAGCCGGCTCGCCGAGCTTCACGCTGCTCTTCTCCCCGCACGCCCCTCGCTCGAGCACCTGCTGGTGCAGACGACCGAGCTTCCGCCGCCCGTCCTCCGCGCCGTCGAGGTGCTCGCGCGCCACCTCGCCCTTCAGGGAAAGCTCTCACCGACGACGAACGGTTGGGAGCTGGGCGCGTTGCGGCTCACCGCCAGTTGGGTCTTGCCGGAGCCGGAGTACCGCGTGGTGCTCGACGACCTCACCGCCCGCTTCACGAAGGGTGAGGTGCTGCTCGAGGCGAGTGACGACCGCTCGAAGGTGCTGGGTGACGTGCTCGCCGAGTCGGGGCTCGCCGTTCGATGGGCGCGGCCGCTGGGCTGATCAGGCCCACGCCTTGGTGAGCACCTCGAGGGTGAAGCCGCGCACCGGGTCGCCTTGG
Organism: Myxococcota bacterium; assembly: GCA_052034585.1. Taxonomy (GTDB): domain Bacteria; phylum Myxococcota; class Myxococcia; order Myxococcales; family Myxococcaceae; genus Xiheimicrobium. Next base: position 22,042 of record JBPOIJ010000043.1, on the reverse strand, counting down.
AGCGTCACTTCGCCGATGGCCTTGCAGGTCGGACAGAAGGTCGTCCCACGCTGGCCGATCAACCGCACGTGGAGCTTCCCTCCACAGAGCGGGCAAGCGTCAGCCAGGTGCGCCTCCGCGGTGTCGTCGTCGATGCGATGCAGTTCGTTCACGTCCATGCATCATCCGTACGACGCGGACGCGAGGGCGCAAGCCGACCTGCCCGAAGGGCCTCCCTCACCGAATGGCGGAGAGGCTCCAGCCGGCGACGCTCAGAAGCAGGCGGTCGTGTAGGTCACCGTCAACGTCTGGCCTGCTCCGGGGGTCGTCATCGCGGTGAAACGAATCGCGTTGGCCGCCGAGTCGTAGCACCAGGCCCCCATCGTGGGCTGGCCGCTCGAGGTGCAGGCGCCTCCGCCGGTGATGGCGCTGCCGTTGATCTGCACGTTCAACGTCTGGCCGCCGGTGAGGTCGGGCGAGGCGCCGAGGAAGAACATCGTGCGGAACCCGAACGCGGTGCGGCCGAGGCCCTGGAGCGCGGTCGCCCAGTTCTGGGTGCAGATCTCCTCGCGCACCCCTCCGGTGCGAGTCACCAGGCCGTCGTACCGAGCCGGATCGCCGCCGCCGTCATAGGTGCACGACCCAGGAGCGCTCGCGAGGAACGGCCCGATGGCGCTGAAGGTGAACATCGAGAGCCGGTTGAAGCCCTTCACGTTGATGAGCCGGTTCTCGTAGTAGCTCAGCGGCTGGTTCGACTGATCGCCGGCGTCGGAGACGATGACGATGGCGAGGTTCGCGTCGGGCCGGAGGAAGCCGGCGTTCTCGGTGACGATGCGTGGAGGTGTCAGCGCCATCACCGCGGCCTCGAGCGGGGTCTCGGAGCCCGAGCCGTCGGTGCCCACGTTCACCAACTGCTGGAACGCCTGGCCCACGTTCGGCGTGTTGGAGCGCAGAATGGGCCCAATCTGGTTCGCCTGCCCGGGCCGAATGGTGCGCAAGATGCCGTCTCCCGGCGTCGCGGGCATCGGGCACGGCAAGGGCGGCGGCGGGCAGATGCTGTCTCCCACCGTCGTGGTGACGACGCCGATTTGGTAGGCGACCCCCGCCGACGCGGCGTACTGGATGAAGGAGCTGAAGTTCGCGGCCAGGCTCGCCTGCTTGTCACCCATCGAGCCCGAGTCGTCGACGACGAGGAGGATGTCGGCCTTCGGCTGCATGTCCTGCATGAAGGTGTCGGTCTGCTGCCCGTTCGGGTCGCCACGGCCCTGCAACCCCACCAGGTAGTTCACCGTCTGGCCCGACTGCAGCACGTCGATGCCGATGGCGCCGGTGTCGGAGCCGATGTCGATGGGCGAGTAGCGCGCCTGCAGCGTCACCAACTGGCCGGCGTTGAGCACCAGCCCGTTGGTCGGCACCATCGGCGACATGGTGAGGAAGAACTCCGGGCACGCGGTGCCGCCGGAGCAGTTCGGCCCACCAGGCGGCTGACCCGCGGCCGCCTGCATCGCGAAGCTGCGAATCGTCACCGCCGAGGAGCACACGTTGTAGACGGTGAGCGTCTTGGGCGCGCTCGAGCAGCGAGTGCCAGGCGGCGCGACGAACTTCACCGTTCCGAAGTCGAGTGGGTCGGGCGTCACCGCGAGGCACGACGGACCGACCGAGGTGCGCAGCGGCACCTTCGCCTGCGGGTTCGCCGGCGACGTCACGTTGAACTGGAGCTCACCGTTCAAGGTCTGAATCGTCGTCGGCACCGGCCCCGGCGGAGCGACCCGCACCACCACCTGCCACGACTCCTGCGGCAACAGCTCCTTCTCGGCGATGGGCCCGCCCACGATGGAGTAGGCCGGGTGGCTGCCGGCCGCGAGGTCGATGCCCGAGAGGAAGCACTTGTCCGTCGAGGCGGTGCCGAGGTTGGTGATGGTGATGGGCAGGTCCTTCGTGGTGCCCGGCGAGACCAACCCGAAGTTCGCCTGCATCGGCGAGACCCGGTAGTTGCACGGCGGCAGCTCTTCCACGTCGGCCGTCACCTGCAGCTTCACCTCGGGGTCCGAGCCGTCGTTGGAATAGATGACGAGCTCGGCTTCCTTCCGGCCCACGCTCTTCGGGTGCAGCGTCACCACGAGGTCGAGCGAGTTCATGCCCGCCACTGGCGGAATGCCGTCGACCGCGTTGTAGGTGCCGAAGAGGTTCACCGTGAACTCGTCCATCTGGGTGATGGCGTTCTTCGGCGTCAGCTCGAAGAGCGGCAGGTTGCCCGGCATCATCGTCATCGGGTCGACGACCCCGAGGAAGAGGTTGAAGGAGCGGTCGGGCGTGCGCGGCGCGACGCCGACGTTCTGCACGTTCACCCGGCGGTTCACCTGGAAGGTGGTGTTGCCGGCGAAATAGCCGACCCGCCCGAAGGCCACGTTCGGCCGAGGGGTGACGCGAATCTTCGGCCCGCCGCCGGTGCAGTCGAGCACGATGGTGCCCATCGGCGTCTTGTTGAGGCCGGTGCGGAACGAGAGGTTCGCCGCCGCCCGAGGTCCGAGCCCGGAGGGGCTGCAGGCCACCTTCATCGGCGTCGGCACTCCGCCGCCAGGCACGGTGAAGACGGTCGCGTCGTTCCCCGCCGGCACCCGGTGGAAGTAGTCGGTCGGCATCGAGCTCGTCACCTGGGTGAGGGTGATGGCCACGTTCGACTGGTTGGTGAAGACGACGTCCTTCACCGACTCGAAGCCCGGCGAGACGAGGCCGAAGTTGAGCCGGTCGGGCGTCCACGTCAGCACGTCATCGCTGCCGACGGCGCGAAGCACCGCGTCCACCGGCGGACAGCCGCCAGCGCCCCGCAGCGTCACCCGCGCCTGGTACTCCCGCTTCTCGGTCGGGGTGAAGGTGATCTCCACCCGCAGCGTCGACATCGGCTGCACGATGAAGGTGCCCGGCAGCCCAGCGTTCTTGTAGCCGAAGGCCGACGCGTCGTTGCCGGTGATGGGCCCCGCTTCACCCTGCGCCGCGACGTTGGTCGTGTTGCGGAACTCCACCACGTACGACAGCGTCTCGCCGACCGGCACCTTGCCGAAGTCGATGAGCTGCGGCAGCTCGCACGCGCCCTTCTCGCCCTGCGCCTTGAGGGTGATGATCGCCTCGGAGTCTTCGGCGCGCGTTCCCGACGAGACGAGCTTGAGCTTCGAGTTGAACCCGCCTTGCAGCGCGGTCGGGCTGAACGACATCGTGAACTCGGTCGTCTCTCCCGCCGCGAGCGTGGTGTCGGGCCGGAAGTCGACCGTGAAGGGCGCGCCGTTCTGCTCGGCGGTCGGCTTGATGGAGACCGGGTCGCCGTCGGTGCGCTCCATCGTGTTGAGGGTGAGGGTGCCCGAGCCGTCGTTGTGCACGGTGAGCGTCTGGGTCTTCACCTCGCCCACCAGCGCAGTGCCGAAGTCGTAGACCGCGTCGCGCGAGCGAATGATCTCCCCGTTGCCCGGGTCCTTCCACACGATGATCAGATCGCCGAAGCGGGTTTGAACGCCCCCGCCTCCGCAGTTGCACCCGGCGAAGGTGAGAAGAGCCAACACGGCCGCCGCGAAGGGCGCGCTCACTCGAGTCATGATTCGAACCTCTGCTGTCGTGGGTAGGTGCTTTGGCGAGAAGCACCCTGAAACGGGGGCGGAGGATGCTCAGGTGTGATGCAGAGATCAACTCGCCTGACGTGTCACCTCGCGGATACTCCGGAGCGATTCGACGCACACCGTCACATACTTGGCAGGCGAGGAAAGGCCGAGTAGACGTTCGTCCCACTGCTGGCCGAGCAGGTGAGGAAGACGCCTACCTCCGTCTCCTCTTCGGGAGAATCGACCCATGAAGCTGTCTGCTGCCGTTTGGAAAGCGCTCGTTCTGGGAGTGTTGGTCGGGCTCGTCGGAGCCGTCTCCCCCGCGTGCAGTCCCCCGAAGAAGCCGCTCACCTGCAACGCCTCGAACTGCCCCGGCTGCTGCGACGGCAACCAGATGTGCTTCACCGGCCTCTCCGAGGCGGCGTGCGGCACGATGGGCGCGACGTGCATGGCCTGCGGCAGCGGGCAGACCTGCGTGGCGGTGACGACGGGTGACGCGGGCGCGCAGGGCGGGCGCTGCCTCACCGGCGGAATGGGCGGCGGATCCTCTGGCGGCGGGAGCGCTGGCGGCTCGACGGCGGGTGGCGCGGCGGCTGGTGGCAACACCGGTGGCGCGGGCGGCGGAAGCACCGCGAACTGCAACGCCCAGAACTGCCCCGGCTGCTGCACCTCCACCGGGTGCCAGAACCCGGCCACCACGGCCCGCTGCGGAATGGGCGGCGCGACCTGCGCGGGCTGCATGCCGGGCAAGACGTGCGTCAACGGCACCTGCACCACCTGCGCGGGCTGCGTCGACCTCCAGTCCGGCCGCTGCGAGACGGGCATGACGGACACCTCGTGCGGCAAGAACGGCGAGTTCTGCGCGAACTGCTCGGTGAACTCGGCGACCTGCACCAACCAGGCGTGCGTCGGCAACATGGGCGGCTGCAACCCGAACAACTGCGCCGGCTGCTGCGACGGGCAGACCTGCGTGCTGCCGGCTTCGCAGAGCGGCATGCAGTGCGGCCAGGGCCAGGCGGGTTCGCTCTGCGTCTCGTGCAACGGCGGCACCTGCGACACCTCCGACGCGGGCCTCTGCATGGGCGGAGCGGGTGGCGGCACGGCCGGTGGCGGCGCGGGTGGCGGTCTGCCCGGCCTCGACGGTGGCTTCCCCACCAGCTGCGACGGCGTCACCTCGCTGTGCGGCTCCACCGAGTGCTGCGTCGCCTCCTTCGGGCTCTGCGTGCCGGTTGGAACGAGCGCGCTCGGCATCATCGCCTGCGGCATCAACGGCGGCGTCTGCAACAGCTGCATCTTCCAGACGTGCAACATGAGCACGGGCATGTGCCAGTAGCGTTGGCCGGCGCAGCAAGCGAAGCGAGGGCAGGCAATGAACCGCGCATCATGGCTCGTCGGGGCCGTCGCAGCGCTCGTGACGGCCTCGTCCGTCGTGTCGTGCGGGCCCACGAAGACGTGCTCGCCGACGAGCTGCCTCGGGTGCTGTGACGCCTCCGGAGAGTGCCGCTTGGGCTCCGACACCTCGGCGTGCGGCACGAAGGGCGCGGCGTGCCAGAACTGCGGGCTGCAGAGCTGCGTCTCGGGCGCCTGCTTCTCCGGAAACAGCGGTGCGGGAAACACCGGCGCTGGCAGCTCGGGAGGAGCGGCGGGCGGGTCGAACGGCGGTGGAAGTGCAGGCGGTGGCTCGAGTGGTGGCGGGGTCGCCAGCTGCAACGCAGCAACCTGCCCCGGCTGCTGCACGACGAGCGGCCAGTGCGTCCAGGGCCAGTCGCCCTCGGCGTGTGGCAACTCCGGGGCGACCTGTCAGGTCTGCAACGCCCTCCAGATCTGCGCCCAAGCGGGAACGGGCGGCGTCTGCGTGAGCGGGAGCGGCGGCGGGAGCGCCGGTGGTGGCAGCGCGGGCGGCGGAAACGCGGGCGGGTCAGGCACCTGCAACGCGTCGAACTGCGCGAACGGCTGCTGCGCCAACGGAGCCTGTCTGACCCCGACGAGCGCGCACTGCGGACGAAGCGGAGCGAGCTGCATCGGCTGTCCGGGCGGGAGCACCTGCGTCAACGGCGCGTGCACCTCGTGCACCGGCTGCGTCGACCTCAACTCTGGCGCCTGTGTTCCCGGCCTCACCACCGCAGCCTGCGGACGCAACGGCGCGTTCTGCGCGACGTGCGGGACCGGTCAGACCTGCAACCAGGGCTCGTGCGTGGGCGGCCCGCCGACGTGCAACTCGCAGACGTGTTCGGGTGGGTGCTGCGCTGGCACCACCTGCGTGCCCCCCTCGAGTCAGTCGAACCAGCAGTGCGGGACGGGAGGCGCGACCTGTGCGGCGTGCACCGGCACGAATGCCTGCGACACCGTGCAGGGCGCCGGCTGCCAACCTCCAGTCGCCGACGGTGGAGTCAGCTTCCCTGATGGTGGGTTCTTCCAGCCGTGCACCATCGGCACCGACTGCGCGGTGGGCGACTGCTGCTACAACGCGCTCATCCTCAGCGTCTGCGCCACCATCGGCAACTCGAACCTCCTCACCAACGGGACGACCTGCGGCCGAAGCCAACAGATGTGCGGCGCCTCGTGCAGCGCCAGCCAGACGTGCCTGTCGGGGACCTGCTTCTAGGCGAGTCGGGACGAAGCAGATCGCGCTCACCCGTGCGCTTCGATGGCGGCGGCCCAGTCCTTGCTCGGCTGCGGCCCCCATGGAGCGAGTGCGAGGAAAGTGGCAGTTGGTCGGAGTCGTCGGAGCCATCGCGGCCAGCTGCGGAACGTCGTCGACGATGTTCTCGTCGGGCGAGCTGGGCACGGTGATGGTGAGCGCGCGCGACGCCGGCGCGCAGGACGCGGGGCTCACTGACGCGGGGGCTCCCGACGCGGGCGAAGGCGATGCGGGGATGGACGAGATCGTCGACGCCTCGGTGCCGAGCGGCTGGGCGAAGACGACCAACAGCCCTGGCACCACCAGCTTGTGGGGCACCCTGCTGGCGTACGACTCGCTCGAGCAGGCCTTCATCCTCCACGGCGGCAACCGGTACCCCTTCGGTGGAGTGATGAACGAGACCTGGCGCTTCGTCCCCGCGACGCGGCGCTGGCGAAAGCTCACCACCACCGGCGCGACGATGCCTCGCCGCTACTGCCACTGCACCGCCTTCTTGCCTGCCCAACGCCAGGTGCTCGTCGCGGGCGGGCGAGACGACAACGCGACGGTGGACACGGCCTACACGCTCGACCTCGCCACGCTGGCCTGGACGAAGGTCGAAGGCACGGTGCCGACCGGCGCCATCGGCTGCAACGCCGAGTGGGTCCCCTCGATGGGGCGAGCGCTCGTGATGGGTGGGGAGGGCTTCGCCGGAGTGAACGAGAAGACCTGGGCGTACGACCCGGTCGCGCGCACCTTCACCGAGCTGATGCCGACCGCGCGCTTCGGAGGCCGCCGCGACGCGATGAGCATGATCGACCCGACGAACGACCACGTCGTGCTCTTCGGCGGCGCCCAGCGCATCATGCGCACCTACTTGAACGACGTGCGGGTCTTCGACGGCACGACCTGGAGCGCTCCGACGCCTTCGATGACGCGGCCCTCGCCCCGCCGTTACAGCGCGGCCGGCTTCGACCCCACCACGCGCCGGTTCATTCTCTTCGGAGGCACCAACGACGCCGACGAGTACGACGACCTCTGGACGATGAACCCCACGACGTACGAGTTCACCCAGGTGATGCTCTCCGGAGCGCCTTCGCCGCGGGCCTTCACCGCCTCGGGCTTCGACCCGGTGAACGGCGCGCTGTGGATCTTCGGCGGCTACAGCCCTGGCAGCGACAACGCCTTCATGGACGGCTACACGCTGAAGCTGCCATGAAGCGTCGATGGGCCGTCGCGCTGGTGAGCCTCGCGCTCTCGTGCGGAATGCCGGCCTCTCCGCAGCCGACGGACGCGGGCAGCGCGTGTGAGCCGTTCGTGCCGGGCACCGTCGACGACAACGGCGACTTCGTGCCCCTCACCGAGAACCTCTCGCTCACCATCTTCAACGGCGCGCAGGGCGGCTTCCACGTCTTCGTCGCCGCGAAGGTGAACGCGCCCAAGACGGGCATGCTCGAGTGGACGCTCCGCACCACGGCGGGCACCCAGCTCGCATCGCGAGCGCTCGACGTCTCGGCCCTGCGCCTCGTCGACACCGGCTGCGGGTGGTTGCGCCAGCGAGACCTGCTCGTCTTCGAGCGCAACGAAGACGTGCCGAACGCGAGAGGGGTGCCCGCGACGCTGACGGCCAAGCTCGAGGCGTTCGAGAAGACCGTCACCGTCGTTCCGCGTTGAGTGGGCGAGCGCGGCGAGGCGCGGCCTGCTACGCGGGCGCGATGGTTCAAGGGACGAACGCGCGGTGAACGTCGCCGAACTCAAGCGCCTGGGGCTGGTGATCGGCGCCGGCCGGCTGCCCGCCTCGAAGCGCCCCGGGGCCGAGCTGCTCAAGTGGTGTCACGGCCGGCGGCTGCGCGACGGGCTCTCGATTGCGCTCTCGGTGACGCCAGACGAAGCCATCGGCGCGCTCTGCCACGCGATGGGCGGGAACGCCCGGCAGCTCAAGGTGCTCGACGTTCGCCGCGGATCCACTCCGGCGCTGACCGAGCTCGAGGTGCGGTACTCGCTCTCCGACCCGCTCCGGGAAGAACCGACGACCCGCACCGAGCGCTGGGAGGTCGAGGGCGTCTTGGGCCTCGTCCACAACCTCGACGATCTCTTCCGAGGCGAGCCCGGGGTGAAGCCGTTGGTGGTGCTCGGCGAATGGGAAGACATGCTGCAGGTGTGGGCGCTGGAGCGGCCGGTGCTGCGCGAGCTGCTCGACGACGGCACCCTCGACCTCGCCCGAAATGCGCCGCAGCTGCGCTCGATTCTCGACGGGTGAGCGCGCGACTCAGGGGCAGCGCACGTCGACGCTGAGGGCAGGCGGAGTGGCCACGAGCTGGCGCTCGCAGGCAGCGCCGAAGAGGCCGATGGTGCCGTTGAGCCGATCGACCCACGCCCAGCCACCGTCTTCGTTCTCGGGCACCGGCTGGCCATCGGCGAGCACCGACAACGAGCCGGTCGACGGCACCGAGCGGGAGAAGAACGTGCAGGCGCGAATTCGATCGCGGAGGTCGCGAAGGTGGAGCGCCACGCTCCGGTCGTCGGTGGCGTGCGCGTAGAGCGCTCCGTCGGGGAAAAGCCGACTTCGCCGGCCAGCCACGGCCAACCCGTCGAGCACGCCGCGAACCCCCGCGTCAGGCGTGTCGAAGCCCACCACCCAGGTCTGGATGCCAGTCGTGCTCGCTCGACGCACGGTGCCAATCGTTCGTTGGTCGTCGAGGCAGTCGATGGGAAGGCAGGGGTTTCCCAGGCAGCGGCAGCTCGCCGCCGAGAGTGTCGCGTTGCAGTTCGGGAACCCGTCGCTCACCAAGACGATGTGCTCCGAGGCGTTCGACGCGCGCCGGCGCGCGAGGGTGGTGGCCGCCGTCTCCAGCGCGTCGCTCGTCGGGCTCCGGCCCTGCGCGAGGCCGAAAAAGCCTCTGAAGGTGCCGACCTGCCCGCGGCGTGGCGCCAACGAGGGGTACGGCGCGATGGAGCAGTCGTCGGCCCCGAACGGGAGCAGGCCGATCTCCATCCACGGGTCCCAGCTCGGGAGCTCCAGCATCGCCACGCTCTGCAGCGTCTTCGCCTTGGTGGTGAGGTCGAAGGGCTCGGCCATCGAGCCCGAGCCGTCGACGACGAGGACGACGATGGGAACGGTGCGCTCGAGTGGATGCCGACCGGGAAGGCACGGCTTCGGCGCCCACGGACCTGGGTCGACGATGCCGCCGTCGAAGCCCGCGTCGACGGGAGTGACGACGCCTCCATCTCGGCGACCCGCATCGAGCACGGCTGCGTCGCGCTGACCCGCGTCGGAGCGCACCTCGGCTTCGCTGGGAAACACCACCTCGGTTCGTCCACACGAGACGAGGAACACGAGAAGCAGCCGCCGCATGGCGACAGTGAACGCCAGGGCCGACCCCGCGCACAAGGTCCACTCAGGAACCAGCGCAGCGCCTCCCTCACCCCTTCACGCGACGAAAGGCCCCGGCTACTTCATGTTCGTCATGAGCTGGTCGAGCAGCGCGACCTCGTTGCGCAGGCCGGCGTCGTCGAGCGCGGTCGCTTCGGTGTCGACGAAGGCGCGCAGCTCTTCCACGGCCTTCCTGGCGGCGGCGCGTTGACCGGCTGCGTGCAGAGTGAGCGCGCTCGTCAGCCCGTCGGAGAGGTTGACGATGGCGGCGGTCTTGCGCACGCCTCCCCGAGTCTCGAGCGCGACGGGCGCGGCGCCTTGCACGAGCTCGCTCTGGAGATCGGGCCGGTGGCTGGCGGTGAGCGTGAGGAGTGACGAGAGCTCGGCGTCGTCCGGGGCTTCGAGCTGGAGCACGATGGCGCCCCGGTTGCGGCTCGCGAAGACCGTCGTCGCCTCGAGCTTCTGCGAGTCGGAGGGGAGCCCCCAGACGCGCTTCACCGTCGCTCCTGCCGTGGTGGCCGCGAGCGCGAGGTCATAGGCGATCGGGGTGATCACCAGGTCGAGATCGGTGTCGAAGACGGTGCGCACCTTCTCGAGATCGAAGAGGAAGAACGCGTTGCCGCCATGCTTGGCCGCGAAGTAGCGCGCCGAGCCGACGTCGCCACCCGCGAGGACTCCCACGAAGGTGAGGCCGATGCTCTTGGCCGCGTTGTCCGTCACCAACTGGTCGAACCCTTGGTCACCCATCGGCGGCAGCCCGCAGGCGAAGAGCATGAGCCGGCTCATTCGGCTGGGCGAACGGGCGGCGGCGAGCGCTTCGTAGCCGAGCCTGGTGCCCTCCTTCACCCCGCGCGTCCCGCCCCCGACCCCCACGCCTTCGATCTTCCGCCGCAGCGCCGCCTTGTCGCTCACCGGCCCGAGGGGAATGTGGACCCGTGCCTCGTCGTCGAAGAGCACCATGCCGAACTGATCCGTCGGCTGGAGGTGATCCACCATGAGCGCGATGCCCTCGAGCGTCTGCTTCATGTCGATGGACATCGAGCCGCTCTTGTCGACGACGACCATCAAGTCGACTGGTGGCCGTTGCCAGGTGGCGCCCAGCTTGCTGGTGAGCCCGACGTGAACGAAGACCTCCTGCTTGCCGCTCGAGCGGAGCAGGTGCCGCGCGATGGCGGGGCGTGCGCACACCACCTCGCTGCAGGCCGCGCCCTCGGTGGCGAAGTCGTGCTCGGCGAGGAGCCCTTCGGTCATGATGGTCGAGGGAGCAGGCACTCCGCCCTCGGCGATCGTCTTCCGCGCCTGGCCGATGTCCTTCACGCCACCGACCGTCGCCCCGAAGTCCCCAGGTGACGTCGACAGAATCCCACAGCCCGCGAGCGCGAGCGCGAACAGCCCCACGTTGATCTGCATGTGCGTCTCCCCCGGCCCCGCCGCTCGCTCAGCAACTCACGTGCCTCGAGTGAGACGCGGAGTTGAGCGGGGTTGGCTCGGCTCCCGGCGAGCGAGGGCGGCGGCCGTGACGGGCCCGCCCTGACGGCGACGTCTCGATCAGCCTCGGCTCAGCGCCCGAGCGCGCGGGCGTAGACCTCGAGGTAGCGCCCGACTCGGTGTTTCCAGCCCAACGGCAGCACCATGCCGGCGCGCATCAGGTGCTCCCACCGCTGCCGGTACTCTCCAGAGCCGCTGCCCCACACCTCGAGCGCCCGCCGCACCGCCCACGACAGCCCGCCCTCGTCGAAGTGCTCGAAGACGAAGCCGGTGCCGCGGCCGGAGCGCGGCTCGTACTGCCACACGGTGTCGGCGAGGCCTCCGGTCTTATGCACCAATGGCACCGTTCCGTAGCGAAGACTGTACATCTGGTTGAGACCGCACGGCTCGTAGCGAGACGGCATCAGGAAGACGTCACTGCCGGCCTCGACGAGGTGAGCGCGCGGCTCCGAGAAGGCAGAGTCGTAGGCCACCTTCTGGGGAAACGCGCGGGCGAGGAGCCGGAAGAACTCCTCGTACTTGTGCTCGCCCTTCCCCAGCACCACGAGCTGGAACTTCTGATGGCGCAACAGGTTCGGGAGCACGCTCTCGACGAGATCGATGCCCTTCTGCCAGACGAGCCGGGCGACGATGGAGAAGACCGGCACCTCGCGACGGTACGGCAAGCGGAACGTCTGACAGAGGGCGCGCTTGCAGGCCTCCTTGCCGCCGAGCGCGTCGACCGAGAAGTGCGCCGGCAGGTGTTTGTCGGTCGCCGGGTTCCATTCGTCGTCGTCGATGCCGTTCAAGATGCCGGTGAGCACGTCGGCGCGCTGCCGGAGGATGTGATCGAGCCCGACGCCCTGCTCCGGCCGTTGGATCTCCTTCGCGTACGTGGGGCTCACCGTGGTGATGGCGTTCGCGTAGAGCAGGCCGGTCATCAAGAAGCCGAGCCGCCCGGCGTTGAGTTCGTCTTGATGGAAGAGGTACCAGCTGTCCTTGAGGCCGGTCTGGGCCATGACGCTCGAGGGGAACGCGCCCTGGTGCCCCAGGTTGTGAATGGTGAGCACGGTGCGAGTGCCGGCGAAGAGCCGGTCCCACGAGAAGCGCGCGCGCAGCAGCAACGGGATGAGCGAGGTCTGCCAGTCGTTGCAATGGACGATGTCGGGCGCGAAGCGGAGCAGCTGACACGCCTTGAGCGCGGCCCAGGACAACACGGCGAAGCGCAGGTGCTCGTCGGGCGCGTTGCCGTAGAGCGAGGGCCGGTCGAACAGCGGCGGGCAGCGCACGAAGGTGACGGGAACGCGCGTACCGGGCAGCAGGCTCTCGTAGAGCGAGACCTTCACCCGGGTGCCGTCCAGGTCGAGCCACACGTCGCTGGCGACGAGCTGGAACACCCGACCCGGCGCGTGGACGCGCGAGTACATCGGCATCACCACGCGCACGTCGTGACCTTCGGCAGCGAGCGCGCGAGGCAGGGCCGCGCTCACGTCGCCCAGCCCGCCAGCCTTCGCGAACGGCGCGACCTCGGAGGAGACGAAGAGAACCCTCAACGCCTCACTCCTTCTTCTTCAGCTTCGCCTCGTTCTCCTTGATGAAGGCCCGAATGTCGTCGGCCATGTCGAGCAGCTTGGTCCACTGCTCCTGGTAGAGCGTCACCGGGAAGCGGCCCATGCCGTAGATGCTGACCGCGCCCTTCTCGGAGACCTTCATCGAGACGCCCTTCGAGCCACGGGTCTTGAGGGCCTCGTTCTCGGCCTTGAGCCGCTCGAGTTCCTTGCGGAGTTCGTCTTCAGTGCTCATGCGCCGCAGCGTGCCACTCCAGCACGACTGACGCACCAGGAACCGTGAGCGAGCCGCGCTCCTTCGTCCTTCGGGAACCGCCTGGGCGAGCGACGTCACCCAACTCGCGCGAGGGCTGGGTGACGGCACCTTCGGCGTGCACCTACGTCGCAGGGCAAGACCCACTCTCTCCCATCGTCGGAGACTTCGACGGAGATGGCCGGCCCGACGTGGGTGTTCTCGATTCACGAACGGGCTCGGCTGCGCTGCTCCTCAACCGGTGTCCATGAGGTCGACCGGCCAGTGCACGGCGCGCTGGACGAACGGACGGCACCGTACGACAACGCCGCGGTGACGACTCGGCGCTCGGTGCTGCTCTCGGCTGGTGCACTCGTCGCTTGTCGAAAGCCCGCCATGCCCTCCGTTCGCCACAAGCCTGCCGCCGCGCTCCCCTCGACCACCTTGCCCTGGCTCGGCCTGAAGGATCACTTCGTCGCCACCGTCGGTCCGTCAGCGGGGCAAGGTGCTCGGTTGGGCCCGCTCCTGGTGCTCGCCGACGCGACCTTCGCGCCGCGCTCGCGTTTTCCGCTGCACCCACATCGAGAGATGGAGATCCTCTCCATCGTCATCGACGGCCAGCTGAGCCACCACGGAGATCAGGCCCACGGAATGACGCTCGGTGCGCGCGAGGCGCAGCTGATCAGCTCGCGCGACGGCATGCTCCACGCCGAGGGCAACGACACCGATACGCCGACGCGCATGCTGCAGATCTGGTTCGAGCCGACGAGCCATGGCGGCACGCCCGAGTATTTCCACCGGACCATCGGCGCGGGGGCGCTCCAGCCCGTCGCGGGTGACGAGGCGATGCCGCTGCGCGCTGACGTGAAGGTCTTCTGGTCGGACGTGCGAGGCAGGCAGGCGGTGGAGTTCAAGCCGGGCCGGCGCGGGTACCTGCTCGCGATGCGCGGTCAGGTCTCGGTGCAGGGTGGGCCGACGCTCGCGCAGGGAGACGGCGCCGAGGTGGGCCCAGGTCAGCTCGAGCTGCGCGCCGACGACGCGGCGGTGTTGATCATCGATCTCGCGGGCTGATCAGACCCTCCCGTCGCGCTCACGGAGAGCGCTGACTCCGACCAGTCAGGTGACCGAAGCGAGCTTCCACAGCACGGCGTGCGCAGCGCCGGCCACGATGGGCGCCGAGAGCTCAGGGCGGAATCGAAGCGGATCGGGCGAGCCCTGGTCGGCAGCACCGCCGCGGGTCACGAGGACGGGAGAGAGGCCAGCGACGGCCGCGACCGCCGTCACGCCGATGAGGAGCGCGAGCGCGTCGCTCATCGGTCGCGCGTATGGCCGAGCCGAGAAGAAGCCGACTCGGCGCGACGCTGCTGGCTCGGACGCCTCGAAGACCGGCACCACTCGCACCACCGCTGGCGTCAACGGACAGAGGAAGACGGGCAGCACCGCGAGGCAGACGACGCCGGGATCGAGATCGAGCGAGTAGTGACGGGGGCCCTGGACGACACCGCGCTCCGCTTCGAGGCTCACCTCGAGGCTGCGCGGAATCGAGGTGCAGTTCAGCGCGATGATCCGCACCCGAACCTGCTCACCCCACGCCACCCCTCGCAGCGTCTCGGGGAGCACCGCGAAGTGGACACCCCGATCGTCGAAGACTTCGGCGTCGGTGAAGAGCCCGACACCCTCGATGGCGGTCGCTCCACTCAGCCAACCGAAGAAGCCACGTGAACCCGAACGCCGAGCCGGGAGCGCGGCACCTTCAGGCGGGTCGGCGGGACGAAGCGTCAGCCGTTCGCTGCTGCCGTCCTTCATCCACCGAACGACGTCCGAGTCCGGCTGGCCCAAGAGAACGACCATGTCGTCGCCGTTGATGCCGTGAACGGCGAGACCTGCCAGCGCGGTGTCGAACGACGCGCCCGAGGCGAAGACTTGCTGCAAGTGGGACCACGGCGTTTCGTCACTCATCTGCCGAGCGCTCTATCACCGCCGCATCGATCACGGCGTACGAGTGATCTGCACGAGGTTGGTGTGGTCCATCGCGGTGGGCCGGTACGTCAGCCGCACGTTGGACACCCGGCCGGAGACGTCGGCGGTGTCGAACTCGAGCCAGAGATCGAAGTTCGCGTCGATGCGGTAGTGGCCGACCCGCAGTGGGAGCAGGAGCTGATCGGTGAACGGCGACCAGACGGGACTTCGGATCCGTTGATCGCTCACCGCGATCGTCGAACCGCCGTCAGGCGTGGGGAGCAAGAGGAAGGCGTGCGAGCCATAGGAGCCGATCGGCAGCGTGCCCGCGCCCATCGCGCTGAGGAACACCGTGGCCGAGACCGAAGCGTCGGCGCCGTCGATCGTCGCGATGATCCGTCCGTCCACCATCCAGTTCAGGGAGTCGTTCACTCGAAGCGCGCGCTGTTGGGTGAGCACGGTGGTGAAGAGACCCGCGTCCGTACCGGCGTCGGCTCCAGCATCGAGACCTGCGTCGAGGCCCGCGTCCATGCCTGCGTCGAATCCGGCATCCACGCTCGCGTCGAGCCCAGCGTCCATGCCTGCGTCGAGCCCTGAATCAGCTCCAGCGTCCGCGTCGACACATCGTCGATCGATGCAGTCGACGCCTCGGCACGCACCGTCGATGCACGCCAGCTCGGCCCCGCAGGCCTGGCCGCCACACGCACTTGGGTAGCAGGCGCCTCGGAGGCAGACTGTTCCGCCCGCGCACTCGGAGCAGCCGGTGCAGACACCTCCACGGCACGCTTCGATGGCCGGACACTCGGCATTGCTCTGACAGGTCGTCTTGATGCGCGAGGGATCGCACTGGCACGCGGCGATCGCGAGGGAGCCTGCCACCAGCCAGAAACGAGTCGTCCTCATGGTCCCCTTCTGCGCGAGGCGCAGCGAGCGATCGAGTGTAAGCACGAGCGCATGAACGCAGCATTTCACGACACCACGGACTCGCTGTATCGCGGCATCAACGCGCTCGATGCCGATGGACTCCGGCGGCTGTTCGTACCCGAGGTGAGGGTGGTTCGCGTCGGTCCTCCGCTCGCGGTGATGACGGTGGACGAGTGGCTCACCGGTCTGCCGACGATCTTCGTCGAGCACGAGGAACTCGAACTCTCACGCCTCGTCGAGGTGCACGACGCGATGGCGATGGTGACGAGTCGGTTTCTCATTCGTCACCGTGCGACGAAGGCGCCCTTCCGAATCGGGACCAACGCGTTGACGCTCGTGCAGGCCGAGGGCTCGTGGCGCATCGGCGCCGCGGTGTGGATGGGGCGAGCAGCGTGACGTGAGAGGTTCAACCTCTTCGCCATTCGACACGCTGCAAGCTGGACTGAACGCTTCGCGGTGGGCGGTGTGAGTGCGGTCTCGTCGAAGCCAGCTCGCTTCGGCGCACGACTCGTGGGTCGATGACAACGTGCTACAGCGAGCCAATGCTCGTCTGCGGCCTCGACTTCGGCACCAGCAACACGGCGGTCGCGCTGCCGACGGGCGAGGTGCTGCGGCTCGACGCGAGGGCACCGTCCCCTCGGCTCTTCCGCTCGGTGTTGTTCTTCCCCGAAGACTCGCGCGAGACGCTCGCCGGTCACGACGCCATCGACCGGTACCAGGAAGACAACGCGGGACGCTTCATTCAGTCGATGAAGACGTGGCTCCCAGCGACCTCGTTCACCCGAACGCAGCTGCGCGGCCGGCTCCTTTCACTCGAAGACCTCATCGCGATCTTCCTTCGTCGCGTCCGTGCGCTCGCCTCGGAATCGGCAGGCGCCGACGTGACCTCGGTCGTGCTCGGCCGACCCGCGCGCTTCTCGACCGATCCTCGCATCGACGCGTTCGCCCAAGAGCGCCTTCGCAAGGCCGCCGAGCTCGCCGGCTTCTCGAGTGTGCGCTTCGTCATCGAGCCCATCGCGGCGGCCCTCGCCTATGAAGCGACGCTCTCGTCCGACGAGACCGTGTTGGTGGCCGACTTCGGCGCAGGC
Organism: Myxococcota bacterium; assembly: GCA_052034585.1. Lineage (GTDB taxonomy): Bacteria > Myxococcota > Myxococcia > Myxococcales > Myxococcaceae > Xiheimicrobium. The sequence goes on along the minus strand of JBPOIJ010000043.1, from coordinate 5,242 downwards.
ACCACCGACCTCACGGTGATGCGCCTGGGTCCCTCACGCCGTGGCCGCCCCGAGCGGCATGACGACGTCGTCGCGTCATCGGGTGTCTATGTCGGCGGAGACCGCTTCGACTCCGCCATCATGAAGCACACGCTCTTGCCGTACTTCGGACAGGGCTCGACCTACATGGTGAGCCTCGGCTCGCAGCGCCTGCCGATGCCGACCTACCTCTCGAGCCGACTGCTCTCGTGGAACGAGATGTCGCTCATTCGCGAGAAGACGACCCGCGAGCTCATCGACACGATGCTCAAGTCGAGCGACAGGCTGTCGGCGATTCAGGCGCTCGAAGACCTGGTGATGGAGAACCTCGGCTTCCGCCTCTACCGCGCCATCGAGCAGGCGAAGGTCGCGCTCTCGACGAAGCCCACCGCGCGCATCGACTTCGAGGAAGCGCGCATCTCGATTCACGAGATCATCACCGTCGAGACGTTCGAAGCGGCCTCGGCGCATCTCATCGATGAGCTCGAGGCGTGCACCGATGAGCTGTTGGGCCGACTCCCGAAGGACGTACGCGTCGACTCGGTGTTCCTCACTGGTGGTTCGTCGCAAGTGCCCTCGGTGCAGCGCCTGTTCGCGCGGAAGTTTGGGAGCGAGAAGCTGCGCACCGCCGATGCATTCACGAGCGTGGTGGAAGGGCTTGGCCGCGCGGCCGCCTCGACGTTCTCTGAGTGACTTGGTTGGCTCGACCTCGGAGACTCTGCGCCAGATGACGACTCTCTTCGCAATTCGCCACGCTGGAAAGCTGGGTTTCATCGACGTGCGCGGCCACATCGTCATCCCGCCTCGTTTTCAGAACGCGCAGCTGTCAGACGCGTACCACGAGGGCGCAGTCGACTTCAGGCAACCAGTGCCAGTGATGCTGAAGAGCCAGTGGGGCTATCTCGATGCCCGCGGACGGTTCGTCATCGAGCCGCGGTTCGGCCTGGCGAAGTGGTTTCACGAAGGGCTCGCCGCGGTCGGGGAGGTGACCCGACGCAGCTACGGCATTCCCGATGGCCGCTGGGGCTACGTCGACCTGAAAGGCACCGTCGTCATCCCCTTCCAGTTCGCTTCGGCAGGTGACTTCGAAGCAGGGCGCGCAGTGGTGACGGTCGCAGGCGAGAACGGAGATCTCGTCGCACATGGCGGCGACCGCATCATCGACAAGCGAGGCGTTATCGTCGGAAAGCCGAAGAAGACTCGCTGGCAGGCGCCCCCGATCTCGGAGCCGGTCGCCGACGAACGGAGTGGCAAGTGGGGCTTTCGCGACGCGGTGAAGGGCAAAGCTGGGCGGGTCATCATCGCGCACCAGTTCGAGGAGGCCGCCGACTTCAGCGAAGGTCTCGGCGCGGTACGAGTTGGCAAGAAGTGGGGCTTCGTCGATCGCGCTGGCGCTCTCGTGATCGAGCCGCGCTTCGAAGAGCCTGGCACCTTCTCGGAAGGACGCGCGCAAGCAGTGCTCAAGGTGCAGGAGGCGGGTCGCACCGTGAAGCGCTATGGGTTCATCGACCCGAGCGGCGCCCTCGTCATGGAGCCTCGATTCACTCGAGTCGACGAGCGAGAGGTGCTCTTTCAACACGGACTCGCCGCGGTTGTGATCGGAAAGCAGCACGCCTACGTCGACCGAGCTGGGACGCTCGTGTGGAAGGAGAGGCGCTGAGATTCAACGGATGATGAGCGTGTCGGTCCAGGCGAAGAAGTTGGTCGAATCGACCGCGCCAGTGAGCACCTTCGACCGAGCCTCCGCAGTCTTCGCGTTCCTCAACGCCGCGAGCGTCACCAGGAGCGTGCCGCGTACATCGAGATACATCACCGTGTACCGCGCGAGCGCGTAGTACTCGAGCACCCGATCTCCATAGACCTCGTCGGCCGTCGAGCGCGCCAGCTCGTCGATCGTCGGGAGCGTGCCCGCCTTCCTCGCCGCTCGCAGGTGCCGCAGCCGATAGTTGGGCACGAAGCGAAACCCGCTCTTCTCGAGCACCGCCGTTCCGTACGCCGCGCCGACGCCCTCGGTGAGCCACGCCGGAATGTCGGGGAAGTCGTCGTGGAGCAGCGCGTGCGCGAGCTCGTGTCGCAGGTTGCCGATGCTCAGCCCGACGTTCGCCACCACCACTCGCAACGTTGGATCGAAGAAGCCCAGCTCCGAGGGCGCGGGCGCACCGTGCAACAGCTCCGACACGAACGCGTCGTAGTCGGCGGTGCGCTCGAAGAGACAGACCTCCACCGGCGAGAACGACGACGTGTCTGCGTTGGTGAGGAATCGGCGACTCACGTCGGCCTGCACTGCGGCCGCGAGCGAAACGAGCTGCGTCGCGCGCGCTTTGGGAAACGCGCCTCGAATCGTCACCCGCGTTGCCTTGGGCGTCTCGAGCCGACCGATGATCGGAAGGTCCTCGACTGGAGAAGCCGAGACGACCGACGCCAAGAGGAGCGTGAGCACGGCGGAGGGACATCTGCCCGAGCCCGGCCGTTCCTGAGCAACGGTGATTTCCGCCGAATTTCGACCGTGCAACACCCTGATCTTGCAGCCTCTGCCCGAACAATTCGGACTGGTGTCTAAGACCTCCGTGACCTCGCCCGCGGCCGCCGAGCTGTACCAACGCTACGGTGCCCTCGTCCTCCGCCGAGCGCGTGCGCTCTTGTGCGATGAACACGCCGCCCGCGACGCGACCCACGACGTCTTCGTGAAGGTGCTCTCGTCGCTCGAGAGCTTTCGGCATGAAGCCTCTCCCGTCACCTGGCTCTACCGCGCGACGACGAACCACTGCCTCAACGTGCTCCGTTCTCAGTCACGCCAGGGCAAGGTGGTTCCGTTGATCCGCGCCGCGCCGCCTCGTGAGGAAGAGGTGTCGCTCGACGAGAAGCTCTCGCTCTCGACCGTGCTCGCGCGTGTGTCGGACGAGCTCCGGGAAATCGCCGTCTATTACTACCTCGATCAGATGAGCCACGAGGAGATCGCTCAGCTCACCGGTCTCTCGCGACGCACCATCGGCAACCGGCTGGTCGAGTTCCACGCTGCGGCGCGCCTCGCCGCGGACGATTCGCGAAAGGCCTTCCGATGAACGTGGCGCTGCGACGGCGGAGCACCGACTGCGTCTCCGATCTCACCATCGATCGCTGGCTGCTCGGTGAGACGCCCGGCTCGGACGAAGCGCGCGAGCTCGAGGCCCACATGAAGGTCTGCGCGGTGTGCGCGGCCCGGCTCGGTTCGCTCCGGAGCCTCTACGCCAACCAACCCACCGACGACGTGGCCACGACCGCGGTGGTGATGACCGAGCCTCCGCGACAAACGCCGACGGAGAGCGGGGTGGTGCAGATCATCGTGCTGCGCGACGGCTTGTTGGTCGGCACCGAGTACTTCACCACGGGCCGCTGGAGCATCGGCAGTGGCGCGACCGACTTGACGCTCTCCGACGGGCCGGCCGCCAAACACGCGGTGCTCCACTTCCACGACGGCGCAGTCGCCATCGAGAGTCACCAAGGCCCGGTCTACGTGAACGGCGTTCGGCTGCAGCGCGCGCTCGTTCGTCCCGTCGACGAGGTGTGGATCGGCCCGTACGCGCTCCGCACCCGCGTCATCACGGAGCGGTGGAGCTGGCCGACGATGATCTCCGCGCCGCCTGCGACGGCCATCGACCCGACTCGAGCGAGCCCGACTCGAGCGGCGCCGGGCCTGAGCAACCCGACTCAATCGGCGCCTGGCCTGAGCAACCCGACTCATTCGGCGCCGGGCCTGAGCAACCCGACTCATTCGGCGCCTGGCCTGAGCGACACCGCCACCGTCGTCGAGCGCCCGGCCACGACGCGCACCGCGCTGCACGCCACGCTCTGGTGGGGTGACCGGCTCCTCGGAGAGACCGCCTTCTCGACGCCCGTCGACGGGCAGCCACTTCGCGCGCTCGGCTTCGAACGAATGGTGAAGGCGAGGCGGCTCGCCGATGGCCGTTGGCAGCTCGAGGCGCCGACGTCGCTCACGCTCTCGTTGCACGAGGCGAGCTCGGTGAATGATGGAGCGCTGCGCCTGGTGCTCTCGGTTCGCCCGCTCGCTGCGACGCTCCCGCGCGCGAAGATGCTCGACGTGCGCTTCACCGCCATCATGGTGACGGCGTTCGGGCTCTTCTTCACCGCGGTGTCGGTCGCACCCGAGCGAAGCGACGAAGCCGACTTCTCGCCGCGCGTCATCCCGCCGATTCACGTCTCCATCACCCCGCCGGCGCCGAAGGTGAAGCCCACGCCGTCGGCAGCACCAGATCCAACGACGCCGCCCGCCGTCGCCCACCAAGCGACGAAGTCGAACCGCCGCGCCTCTCCGCCGCCGCCTCGAAATCGGTTCGAGGCCATCGATCGACTGACCTCCTCTGCCGCGAAGATCGCCACCGCATTGGGACGAACGGGCCTCGCGCCCACGAAGACCAAGCGAACCTACGGCGCGGCGCTCCCTGGCGTTGGACTCCCGCTCGCGCCGTCCTTCGGCATCGGCTCGAGCGAGCCGGCTGTCGGCATCGGACGAGCGGGGCTCAAGACCGCAGGCGCGATGCACAGTGGTGGTTATGGGCGTGAGGGCAAGGTCGGCGGTGTGACGGTCGGACCCGTTCGGTCGGGTCAGCTCGCCTCGAACCGCACCTCACCGGGCGTGGTCGACAAGGACGCGGTAGCGAAGGTCATCGCGCAGCATCTCGGGGAGGTGCAGCGCTGCTACGAGGCGAGCCTCCTCACCGAGAGCAGTGACGGCGGCCGGCTCGCGCTCGAGTGGACGATCGGGCTCACCGGGTCGGTGACCCAAGCGCGGGTGGTGTCGTCGACGCTCAGGCAGGTCTCGGTGCCGCAGTGCGTGCTCAAGGCGCTCCGGGGCTGGCCGTTTCCGAAGCCCCGCGGCGGGCAGGTCGTCGTGAGCTATCCGTTCGTGTTCCAGTCGTCGACGTATCGCTGAGTTCGCCGACTCAATCGGCGCCGGGCCGACTCACTTGATTGGTCGTGCCTCCTGAAGCGTCGAGAAGCGGGGAGTTGCCGGGCGTGTCTCGTCCGCCACGGCGCGAGCGATCTTCAGGTCGGAGGTACGAGGAGCAGGCTTCAGCGCACCGCCAATCACTGCCGCTTTCTCGAGCAGTTCGCTCGAGGCGGACGCATGCAGCGCACCTTCGAACCACTCGGGTGTCGGGCTGACCGATGGGCCCGAGACGGCGAACGTGGTGGTGACGCGCGCGCTCGCAAGCCGGGTGATCGA
>JBPOIJ010000070.1:0-46806 GCA_052034585.1 Myxococcota bacterium | reverse complement strand
GGCGGCGTCGTGATCGCAGGCGGCACGGCGGGTGGCGGGGTGATGGGCGGAGGCAGCGCAGGCGGCGTCTTGAGGGCTGGAGGGACCGCGGGCGGCGTCGTGATAGCCGGTGGCACGGCGGGTGGCGTCGTGATGGGTGGAGGCACGGCGGGCGGCGTCGTGATGGGCGGCGGCACCGCGGGCGGCGTCGTGATGGGCGGCGGCACGGCGGGCGGCGTCGTGATCGCCGGCGGCACGGCGGGTGGCGTCGTGATGGGCGGCGGCACGGCGGGTGGCGTCGTGATGGGCGGCGGCACGGCGGGCGGCGTCGTCATCGGCGGCGGCACGGCGGGCGGCATCGTCATCGGCGGAGGCACGGCAGGCGGTGTGGTGATGGGCGGCGGCGCGGCAGGCGGTCTGGGTGGAGGCAGCGCGGGCGGCACGGTGAGGCAAGACACCTACGTCTGCGGCAGCTGCGCGAACGCGCTCGACACCAACCCGGGCACCCAGACCCAGCCGGTCCGCACCATCGGGCGCGGACTCCAGCTGGCAGTGCTGCTCGGCCGGCCCACCGTCTTCGTCGGCACGGCCCAAGGCGCGCCGGTGACGTACACCGAGAGCCCCACCGTGCCTGCGGGCGTCGTCGTTCAAGGCCGGTGGTCCGTCTCGGGCACCTTCGTGTGGACCCGGACGGCGCCGCGCTCGCTCCTCGTCAACACCCAAACCAACGGCGTCAGCTTCGCCCCTGGCGCGACTCGAACGGCCGGCTTGGACGGCCTCACGGTGCGCTCGGCGAGCCTGGCTGCGGGAACGGCCTCGAGCTCCGCCATCACCATCGTCGACGCCTCGCCGCTCATCTACGACACCAACGTCGAGGCCGCGACGAGCGGCACGGCTCCCGGAGCGACCGCCGGCATCGTCGTCAGCAGGAGCCCGACCGGCGCGCGCCCGAACCCACGCATCGCCGGCCTGAACGACGCTTCCCGCGCCAACATCACCAGCGGCCCGGCGGCGAGCACCAGCGTCGGTATCGCGATTCAAGACGCGGCCGTCGAGCTCGAGTTCCTCAACATCCAGTCGGGAGTGACGGCTGGCACGAATTCGGCGAGCGCGGCGATTCAGATCGTCAACGGGGCCCGTTCGATCATTCGCAACCTGCAAGCGGTGCCGGGTCTCGCCAGCCAGGGCGCGTGCGGCGGCATCTCGGCCAGCGGAGACTCGGGCGCGATGGTGATCGACACCGTCGTCGCCCGGGGCTGCCCCGCCACGAATGGGATGCCTGCCCTCGCCTCGCTCGGCGTCGGCATCGGCAACTGTGCGGCCATCAGCCCTGGAGGCGCTGCACCGCAGCTGATCAACTCGACGATCTCGGCGGGCCTCGCACAGGGCAACGGCTCCTGGGCGTTCGGGGTGGTGGCGACGAACGGCTGCGCACCCACCATCGACGGCAACACGGTGAGCGGGACTGCGTCGATCTCCGTCGTGCCGCAGACCACCGTGGCGATCGGCTGTACCCACGAGACGGGAGGCCTGCCCGGCACGAACGCCGCTTGCCGCATCACGAACAATCGCGCGAGCGCTGGGCGGGCCACCGGCCTCTCGACCGGCATCTCCTGCATCGGCAACTGCGCCACGGGTGACGCGACCTGCCTCGGCTCGTGCGCCGAGGTGAGCACCAACACCGTGTCAGCCGGAGACGCGCCCTCGATGGTCCACGCCGCCATCACCCAGAGCTCACCGCGCCTCGCCCGCAACCAGTTCGGCGAGCTGGGCGCGACCTGCAACTCCTCGGGCCCCGGCAGCGGGAGCATCACGGCGCTCCGGCTCGAGGGCTCGGGCTCGCGCGTCGAGAACAACGTGCTCCTCGGCGGCAACTGCAGCACGCTCATGGGCCTCGAGCAGGTCAACGCTCGGCGAGCCAGCACCTTCGCGCCGGGCCCCGACGTGCACAGCAACACCATCGTCCCCGCGCAGGCGTTGAGCGGGCTGGTGAACGCCGCCATCGTCGGCGTCTCGATTCGGTCGTCCGGTGGCTCGACGGCCGTGCCGCCGCTGGGCACCTACCGCAACAACGTCATCGTCGCGAACGGCACGGCGACGGTGCGGTTCGCCTTCCGCGAAGCGGATCTCAGCAGCGATCCCGCGGTGCTCGAGAACAACGACTTCTGGGCGCCGACCATCGCCGGCATGCCGCCGCTCTACCTCGACGAGGGCAGCAACACCCTCAACGCCCCCTCGCAGATCAACATGCTCAACGGTTCGCCTGGTGTCTCTGCGGGCGCGCTCTCGGCCGACCCGGTCTTCGTCTTCGGCTCGCCTTTCCGCCTCAGTGGCACCTCACCGATGCGTGGCGCCGGGGTGGCGACTGGAATGCCCCGCGACGACTTCGATGGCGCGGCTCGCCCAGCAGGTGGCAACTCGCCAGACGTCGGGGCCGACGAGGTTCCGTAGTCCGTCGTCCTCGGCGACTTCGGCCTCGCGCGCTCAGCCTGCCGCGACCGACGTCAGCGCTGGGTTCGACGGCGTGCGCGCTCGCGCGCCTCAGCGAGCGCGTCCTTGGGAGCGGAGGGCTTGGGTTCGGGCGGCGCTGGCTCGTGCGTCGCGGACGAAACCGGCTCCGACGTCACTGGCGGCGTCGACGGCCTCGGCTGCGTCGCTGGGACCGTCATCGGCACGGGCGCGGCGACCACTGCGGGCTTCGGCCGTGCCCGGCGAGCGCGAGGGCCAGAGAGGAAGCGGCGAACGAAGACCTCGCTCACCACCAGGAGCACCGCGAGGCCGGCGAGGAACGGCGCCAACGGCACGCGGGCGAACGACTGCTGCCCCTCCGAAAAGAGCCCCGTCATCGCGAGTCGCTCCACGCCAGCGCCCGCCTTGGCGACGGCGACGAGCGCGGCCTTCCCTTCCTTCGGCGGCGCGGGCTCGAACTCCGGCACCCACGGCAAGGTGACGGGCGGCGCTCGGAAGACGCGATCGCCGAGCTTCACCACCGGGTGCCAGGTGCCGGTGCCGGGAATGATGAAGTGCGCGCCCTGTCGATCCTCCTCTTCCCACCGCATCGGCAGCTCGAGGGGCTTCACCTTCGCGTCTCCCGACAGCAGCACGAGGGTGGCCTGACCCGAGGGCGGCGGCGCCGAGGGATCGAAGTCGAGGGTGACGTGGAGATCGTTGCCCGTCAGCCGTGCCCGCGCGACCGCATCGACGCTGGTGGCCAAGGGCGGCATCACCCAGCGCACCGTCTGCTCGATCGTGCCACGCAGGCCGCTCCAGCTCGAGAGCGCGCCGGTGTACTTCCCATCGAGCTCGGCGGTGATGGCGGCTGCGCGCCCGAGGCCGTGCGGCCAGAAGGCGAGCAGCGGCGCCTTGTTCTCGTCGCCGGTGCGCACCCCGAGGCTCGCGTTGGGCTTCAAGTAGGTGAGGCTGTAACCGCCGCAGCTGGTGAGGCCCGCCGTGGAGATCTTCCCCAGCATCGCGAGATCGGGCCCGACCGAGAGCGGAATCGTGCCGTCGACGAAGCTGGAGCGCGCCACCGCGATCGTCTCCTGCGAGAAGATGCGCGGCAGGCTGGTGACGTCTTCGGCGAAGTAGATGCGGCCGTTCCCACGAGCGGCGATCTCCTCGAGCAGCTTGGCGTCGGAGTCGGCGCGGGAGCCCATGCCGATGACCGAGACGGTGACGTTCTGATCGACGAGCGCCTCGATGGTCTCGCGATAGTCACCCGGCTGCTCGGAGTCGGCGGCGTCGGAGAAGAGGAGCACGTGGCGCGTCGGTTTCCCCGAGCGGAGGATCTCCTTCTTCGCGATGCGCAGCCCCTCGTCGACGTAGATGCCACCGCCGCCGCTGAACCCCTTGGCCACCTTGTCGAGCGGGAGCCCGTCCGACACCGAGCGCAGCCCGAAGATCTCGTGATCGCCGGTGTCCACCATGTGCACCGAGGCTTCGTCACGCTCGTTGAGCAGCTGGAGCGCGCCCACCACGCCCTCGGCGGCGAGCTCCATCTTCGTGCGCCCGTCGGGCACCGTCGCGCCCATCGAGCAGCTGCAGTCCATGATGATGCTGATGGCGACCGACGCCTTGCGCTGCTCTTCGCGAACCTCGAGCGAGACGGGCAGCACGGCCTCGAGCGGCGACTTCCGATAGCCGCCTTCGCCGAACGAGTGGCGACCGCCCGTCATCACCAGGCCTCCGCCGGCGACCCGCACGTACTGCGCGAGCACCTGGAGCCCGGCCTCCGAGAGCCGGCTCGCCTCGACGTCGTCCAGCACCACCGCGCCGACGTTCTCGAGCTGCTCCATGCCGAGCGCCGCCGGCAGCCGCGCCTGCACGTTCATTCCCGCGGTCTTCAGCGTCTGCACCAGGAGCCCGTTCGGTCGATCGGTCAGCACGAGCACGGAGGGCGGCCCATCGACGCGCACGACTGCACGGCCGATGTCGTTCTCCGGCACGCCGTCGCCCTTCGCCGTCACCCGGAGCTGGTACGCCACCAGCCCCGGCGTCTCGACGAGATCGCGGAAGGTGAGCACGCTGGGCCCTTCCGGGAGCGCGCGCGTCGACTGGGTGATGGGCTTGCCGTTGCGGAGCAAGGTGAGCGTCGCGGTGGTCGCGGTGTTCGTCTTCACGGTCGCGGTGAGGAGGAACGGCTCCTGCTGAGCGACGGCCGCGGGCGCCTCGAGGCCCGTCACTGCCACGTCGAGCTCGGCGTCTTCGCGAACGAGCGGCCGGACGTCGACCGGAATGCCCCGCGCCGCCAGCCGCCGCGCCGACGCACGTGGATCGAGCCCGGTCGCCCGACCGTCGGAGAAGACGATGACTCGCCCGGCGCGATCCTCCGGAATGAGATCGGCGGCGGCGTCGAGCGCGGTGGCGAGGTTCGAGGCCTCGCCGTCGATGGCCTGGTTGAAGCCACCAAAGCGGGCGTCGTGCGAGAGCGGCGCTTCGACCCGCACCTCGCGTCCGAAGGAGACGACGCCCAGCCGATCACCCCCGCGCCGCTCGGCCTCGAGCAGGTGAATGAGCTCGTTCATCTCGTCGAGGCTGCCCGGCCGCATCGACTTCGAGCGATCGACGATGACCACCAGATCGCTCCCGTCGGAGCGGAGCTTCCACTCCGGTTGCGCGAGCGCGACGACGAGCGCCACCAGCAGCGCCACCCGCAGCCACATCGGCGGGCCAGCGAGCCGTCCAGTGCGCCACAGCAGGAGCCCGAGCGGAACGAGGAGAAGCAGTGCTTGAGGTGCGACGAAGCTCACGCTCGCCTCCGGGCCGTCAGCCAGAAGTCGAGGAGCAGCAGCGGCAACCCCAGCGCGATCCACCACCACGAGCGCGGTCGATCGGACCCGAGGCTCGCCAGCGCGTCGGTCTTCGCCGCGTCGACCGACCAGGCGCCACGGTCGCGAAGATCCGACTCGTCGGCATCGAGGGCGAGCACCTCGACCGTGTCGACGATCCTCCCGTCACGCTCGAGCTTCCACGTCCCGGGCGGCGAGAGCGGCGGCACCGAGAGCGCACCCACGCCGAGCACCGGGCGCTTGGTTCCATCGGGGCTGGCGAGCGCCCAGGTCGCGCCGGCCGAGGTGACGAGCGCGACGTCTTCACCGACGTGCACCTGCCGGCGAGGGAAGCCTTCCTTGCTCGCGCGCGCGCGCCGCACCACGTTGCCCCACAAGACCGGCCAGGCCACCGAGCGCTGCACGTTGCTCCGCGAGACGTCGAGGTTGAGGTGAAGGGTGCCGTCATCGTCTTCGCTCAGGAGAACGACCGCGCCGGCGCTGAGCAGCGGTTGACCAGGCGGGTTCGCGCCCGCCGTCCACACCACGCCACCGAGCTGAACGTCGTCGAGGAGGGGATGCGTCTTCTGCGCGAAGAAGGGCCCCACGAAGGACGTCAGCGGCCCCGACGCGCCGATGCGCACCGGCGCCTTCGAGTCACGGCCTCCCACCACCAGCTCGGCCGGCTCGGAGAAGTCGACGTTCTCGACGATGCGCAGGGCCTTGCCGACGGTGGCCTTGGTGAGGAGATCGACCTCGCTCCCGAAGCCAGCATGGAGCATCGGCATCGGCGCCGGGAGCAAGGTGATTCGCCCGTCTTCGAGCAACGCGTCGTCGGGCAGCCGCACCTCGATGGGCTCGGTGGTGCGCATGCTGACCCGCACGAGCGCGGTGGCACCCGAGGACACCGAGACCTTCTGCGCCTGCTGCTGTGCGCCCGCCGTGAAGCCGACCTCGACCGAGCGAGGCGAGTCGGTGAAGTTCGCGACCCGCACCGTCACCGTCGCCACCGCGTTCTCGTCACGACGCTGCGCCGAGAGAAAGGCGACGTTCTCGAGCCGCGCGCCCACGCTCCGGCCCTGGACCTCGGGAGGCACCAGCAGCTCGCCAATCGGCCCGTCGGTGAAGAAGTGGAGCCGCTGCTTCGCCACCGTCGAGAGCTCCTTGGCGAGGAGCAGCGCGGGAGACGGATCGTGCGAGGGCTGCGACGGCTCCCACTTCTCGAGCGCAGAGAGGGCGCGGGCGACGTCGAGCTGGGGGCCGGCGAGGAGCCGAGGCTTGGGCCCGCTCTCGATGATCGTCAGCACCGAGGCGTCTTCGCTCTTCACCAGCGCAGCGATGGCGTCGCGGGCGGCGTCGGCCGAGCTCTTCCCTCCGTGGGTCGCGCGCATCGAGAGGCTGCCGTCGACGACGACCACCACGTGGGTGCGCTTCGCCGTCTCGCCACAGCGCGCATCGGCGAGGAAGAGCGCCATCGCGACGAGGGCGAGCGTCTCGAGGGCGAGCGAGAGCTCCCGGGAGAAGCGCTCGAAGCGCGGGCCAGCCTCGGCGCGTTGATCGGGCGTGCGCCACAAGAAGAGCGCGCTCACCAGCCGCGGCGGCTGCTTCCGTCGCAAGAAGTACGCGGCCACCACCGCCGGCACGGCGAGCAGCGCCAACAGGCCGAGCGGGAACCCGAGGCTCACGCGGCCTCCACCAAGGGCGCCAGCTGCGCACGGGCGAGGTCGGTGAGCGAGGCGTCGGCCTGCACCTGGAGCCAGGTCGCCGACACCCGGCGCGCAGCCACTTGCCACTCGCGGACGTGGGCCTCCAGCCGGCGCTGGTACGCCTCGAGCACGCCTGGCGTCAGAATGCGCTCGAGCACCTCGCCCGACTCCGAGTCGGTCAGCCGCGCGCCCGCGCCACCCGCGGGATCGACGTCGTCGGCGTCGAGCACCTGCACGAACGCCGCCCCCGCTGCCTGCCGCACCAGCCGCTCGGCGATGGGCGCCGGCACCGCCTCGACCAAGAAGTCGCTCACCACCACTCGCAGGCCGCACTGCTGCAACGGCGGCAACCGGCCGAGCGCGACGTCGAAGGGCTCGCGGCCGTTCGCGGCGACCTGCGCGAGGGCGACCCGAGCCTGAGGGCCCGGCACCTTCCGAGGCTCCTTCCCCGCGATGAGGAGCACCGGCTCCGAGCCGCCGTGGCGAGCGAGCTCGCAGACCCAGAGCGCGATCTCCTTCGCGCGTGACGCCTTCTCGGGCGAGACCGCCATCGACGCCGACGCATCGAGAACGACCTCGACGCGAGGCGACACTTCGTCTTGCCGAACGCGAATCACCAGCTCGCCGGTGCGCGCCACCGCGTTCCAGTCGACGTGCCGGAGGTCGTCGCCCGGGTGGTAGGTGCGAAAGTCGTGGAGCTCCATCGAGCTGCCGACCGACGCCGCGCGCACGTCACCGATCCGCCCTCGGTGGGGAACGCGGGGCAGCTTGAGCGAGAGGCCAGCCGCCGCGCGCTCGACCTCCGACAGGCTGGGAGGCGCGTCAGTGCTCATGCGTTCGCACCCCGTCCTCTCCGAACATCGACAGCAGGGCGACGAAGGTCGCCAGCAAGGTGAGCGCGGCGAGCACGAAGACCTCTTCCTCGTTGCCGGTGGAATCGACGAAGTGAAAGAAGCCGAAGACCGGGTTGAGCGGCCAGAGCGGCCCGCGATCGACGCGGGCGTTCGTCATCAGCGCGACCCCAGACGGCACCGCGACGCCCAAAGCGGTGGCGATGAAGAAGCCCAGCCGGGTCGAGGCCCGCGTGCCCAACCTCCGGAGCGGGGTGAAGCGCCCGACCAGGTAGCCGAGCGAGAGGTAGAGCGAGACGAAGGAGGGGGCAGCGACCGCCGTGACGGCTGCGCGCTGGTGATGAAGGCCCGCGACCGGCGCGAAGACGGCGCCACTCAGCACCAGGAGCGCCACCGTCGCGAACGCGCTGCGGAACGCTCCGGGGCGCCCGACCCCGTCGCGCACGGCCGACTTCGGGAAGCCCGGGCGCTCGGAGAACGCGAAGAAGCCGATGACGAGGAGCACCAGCGCGCCGAGCGTGGCGGGCACGACCAAGAAGCCCGACTCGGCCTCGAGCCACACCGAGAGCACCGCCGTTGCCACCACCGCGAGCGCCATCACCGAGACGAAGCGCACGCGCGCCGGGTGGCTTCGCGCCTCACTGTCCAACGCGAGCGACGCGGCGGCCGCTGGCTGCACGCACCACGAGAGCGCGAGGAGGAAGAGGGGCAGTCCCACGAAGAGCGCGACCACCTCTCCTTCCCGCAGGGTGCGTTCGCCGTTGAAGGCGAGCGCGCCGGTGAGCGCCAACGAGGCCGCGCCCGCGAGCCCGCCCCCACCGAGGACGACGAAGTGACCGGCGGTGCGCTCGAGCCGGGTCTCCGACTGCGCCGCGAGGCCCACCGCGAACGAGGTGAGGCAGGTCGCCACTCCGAGGTGCCACCACACGCCGACGAGCACGTTCATCAGCCCGATGCCCGAGAGCAGATAGCTGAGCAGCATGAAGGGCGCCGTCGCGGCCGCGCCGAGCCCGAGCTGCACCCAGGCCGACAGCTGCTTGCCGCGCACGATGCCGTCGGTGCCGAGCCCCGTGAGCACGAGCAACACCCAGGTCTCGTCTTCGCGCTCTCGCACCATCGCGCGGTAGGCGATGAAGGGAATGAGCAGCTCGCCGAACAGCACGAACGCGGCGGTCGTGCCGAGGAAGTTCTCGGCGCCCTTGGGTGGGCTCTCGCGCGAGGCGGCGACGGCCGCGTTGCCCAACGTCACCACGAAGCCCACCAACAGCTGCAACCCAAACGCGATGGCGAAGGCGCGTGACTTGAGCCCGGCGCGCACCTCCTTCACCACCAAGGGCCCAGCCCACTCGGCCACCCGCTCGAAGACGGCGTCCAACCGCGACGGCGTGATGGCAGCGGCGGCCGTCATGCCCAGCGGGTGTCCTTGCGGAGCAAGGTGACGAAGGCGATGAGCGCGGCGATGGACGCGACGGTGCCGACGACCAGCAGCTGGAGGAAGCCGTCTCCGCCGTCACGGCCCATGTTCACCAAGCCGACGATGGGGTTGAGGACGTTCAGCACGCGATCGTCGCCCTCCGACACCACCGCGCCGATGAGGGGAGGCACGCCCGAGCCGATGGTGACCAACCCGAGCGCGACGAGCCGCACCATCGCCGCCGTCTGCCAGGGAGGGTGTGGAATCCACCGGGCGACGATGATGGCGGCCGAGAGGTAGAGCACCACGTAGCTCGGCGCACCGAGAATGACGTTCAGGTTCGAGTCCTTGGGCGTCGAGTCCTGGCCGTAGCAGCCGATGATGGCGGCGACCCCGACGAGCAACACCAGCAGCACCAACACGAAGCCGCGCAAGCCACCGGGCGCGAGCAGCGAGAAGCGGCCGTGCTTCGCCCAGTGGTTCTTCGCCATCGAGTCACGGTCCGAGGCGAGGAACAGGCCGACGAAGGCGACGTAGGCCGAGAGCACCACCGAGCCCGCCGCGAGGATGTCGTCGTCACCATCGAGGACGTAGGCGACGATGAAGGCCACCACGCCCCCGAGCGCTTGGATGACGAAGACGAGGCGCGGCCCCTTCGCGTACGGCTCGGTCGGCATCGACAGCCGGCTCGCCGCCGACTCGAAGAGCAGCAGGGCCGTCGTCACCATCGCGAAGAAGGCCGCCGCGGCGCCGAGCCAGAACTCCCGATCGGCCGAGGTGCGGTGAAACTCTTCGCTCAAGGCGATGGTGACGCTGGTGCCGCTGATGGCGCCGACGGCGAGCGCGCCCAGCACCACGAAGTGGAGGAGCGCCCGCACCAGCTTCGCCTCCGCCAGGGTGGCGATGCTCACCGCGACCGACACCAGGAAGACGTGGAACGCGGCGCCCAAGGTGATGGCGAGGGCGATCGTCGGCAGGTCGATGCCGTTGAGGTAGTAGCTGAAGAGGAGGAACGGCGCGGCCGCCGAGGCGTAGAGCAGCCCCTGCAGCATGAAGCTCGTCAGCTTCCCCGCGAGAATGCGCCGTGGCCCGAGGCCGGTGAGCGAGAGCAGCACCCAGGTCTCGTCTTCCTGCTCACGCGCCATCGAGCGGTAGGCCGTGTACGGAATGACGAAGTGCTGCACCGCGGAGAGCGCGACGTAGAAGGCGAAGAAGGTGACCGCGCCGACCTTCTCGCTGTCTTCGGCGGCGACGAAGGCCACCAGCGAAATGCCGAGGCAGGCGAGCAGCATCAGGCTGAAGAAGACCCAGAAGGTGCGGGTGCGCAGGTGCTGGCGCAGCTCCTTCACCACGATGGGGTTCACCCGATCGGCGAGCCGTTCACCGAAGGCGTCGAGCGGATCCTTCGTGGGCGGCAAGGAAGCCGGTGCAGGGAGCGCCTCGGCGGTCATGCCACTCTCCCCTTGGTGACGTGGAGGAAGGCGTCTTCGAGATCGAGCTGGCGCGTCTGGAAGCTGCAGACGGGAACGTTCTCGCGCACCAGCACGGTGAGCAGCCGGGCGCAGGCCTCGTCGACCCACTGCGGGGTGCTCTCGGCGCCGGCCGCGAGCTCGAGGCGAACGCGAATGAGGTCTTGCGCGAGGCTGACGGACTTCACCAGCGGCTGCTCGAGCAAGAGCCGCTCGGTGCGCGTCATGGTGGCCTCGAGCGCCTCTTGGGTGACGAAGAGCTTGAGCTGCACCTCGGTCGACGGCGCGGCGCCCTGCGAGCGATGGAGGATGTCGGCGACCGGCCCGGTGGCCAAGAGCTTGCCCTGCTCGATGATCGCGCAGCTGTCGCAGATCTCCGAGAGCTCGGTGAGGATGTGGCTCGAGATGAGCACCGCTTTCCCCTGAGACGCGAGGGCGCGGAGCAACTCCCGCAGCTCGATGCGCGCGCGCGGATCCAACCCGTCGGCCGGCTCGTCGAGGATGAGGAGCCGTGGGTCGTGCAAGAGCGTCCTCCCCAGGGCGACCCGCTGCTTCATGCCCTTCGACAGCTCGCTGGTGAGCTTGTCCTTGAGCGGCAGGAGGCCGGTGAAGTCCATCACCGAGTCGACCCGCTCGATGCGCGCCTTGCCCTTCTGCCCGTACGCGCGGGCGAAGAAGTCGAGGAACTCGAACACCGTCATGTCGTCGTAGGTGCCGTAGCGATCGGGCATGTACCCGATGAGCGGGCGCGCTTGATCGGGCCGCTCCACGACCGACTTGCCGTCGAGCAGCACCTCGCCCGCGGTGGGCACGTCGAGGGTCGCGAGGATGCGCATCGTCGTCGACTTGCCCGCACCGTTGGGTCCGATGAACCCGAGGATGGTGCCCTCGTCGAGGCTGAAGCTGACGTCGTCGACCGCCTTGAGCGCGCCGTAGTGCCGCGAGAGGTTCTTCACCTGCAACAGGCTCATCGCTCGACCTCCCCGCGCACCACGTGCTTGCCCTCGTGCAGGTTCATCGAGACGCCGCCGTTGGGCACGAAGCCGACCCCCTCGATCGTCGCGAGGAACTGGCCGTCGGTGATCGGCGCCATCAACAACGGCCTCCAGTACGACTCGACGAAGCGGTACTCGGCCGCCAGCGTGGTGGTGCGCACGTCGACGACGTCGCTTGGCTCCAGGTTCACCTCCGACCCGTCGCGCACCTCCGAGGCATGAAAGAGCTGATCGCCCACCCGCACCCAGACGTCCTTGACGCGATGCCCGAGCCCATTCTGGAGCACGAACCCGTCACCCTTCGGCTTGATGACGACCCGCGCGCGGCTGGGCGCCACCGAGACCACGCCCCACTCCCGATAGGTGCGGGAGGGAATGAACCCCGACTTGAAGCGCGCGCCGTCGCCCCACACCACGTCGACGGGCGTCGCCTCGCCGCCCTTCTGAGGCGCGATCACCGCCGTGGTCGAGTCGAAGCTCACGCTGCGTGGCGAGAGGTTCGCGTACCAGGCAGTCAGCCCGAGGGTGATGGTGCGGTTGTGGGCGCGATCGAGCAGGGTGTACCCGAACGTCGAGCTGTGCACCGCGAAGCCGTCGATGAGGAGCGACGAGCCGAGGATCACCACGCAGGTCGCGAAGGCGG
Source organism: Myxococcota bacterium (assembly GCA_052034585.1). GTDB lineage: Bacteria > Myxococcota > Myxococcia > Myxococcales > Myxococcaceae > Xiheimicrobium. The sequence continues at coordinate 34,482 of JBPOIJ010000070.1, read as the reverse complement.
TGAGCGGAATCGACGCGAGCAACACGGCTGGGCCCCGGCGCCGCGCGAGCCACACGCTGCCCGGGCCGATCAACAAGGTGAAGATGGTGATGATGAAGAGGAACCGGCCGACCGGCGCGAGCGCCTGCGGGAGCAGCGCCGTGTACGAGGCAGTGCCCGGCGTCGCGTAGCGCCGGGTCGTCTCCTGGAGCCCGAGCGGAGTGATGGGCAGCTTCGCGATCGGCAGCGCTCCCACCGAGAGGGTCGCGTCGATGATGAGGTGGCCCAGGCCGTAGCTTCCATCGGCGTCGCGATCGAGCAGCGGCAACACGCCTGCGGTGCGCGGCGCGGTCGGGAGCACGAGGGTGCCGCCGAGCGCGACCCAGCTCTCGAGCGCCCGCCGCTGCGCCTCGTTGAGGCCCTCGAAGCCGCGCGGGTCGGTGATGAAGACCGCGTTGGTGCCCAGGTACGCGGCGACCTCGACTGGCGCCTCCTCGAGCGTCATCGGCACGACCTGATCTTCACCGCTCGTGTTGTCGGGCTTCTGGTGAACGAAGGCCTCGAACTCCTCGGGGGTGCCGTAGGTGATCACCAGTCGGTTGCGATCGTAGATGCTGGTGAAGCCCACCTGGGCCGACTGCTTGCCGATGACCGGGCTCGAGGCCTCGACGGTGCCGTAGCGGGTCTCGGCGGGAACGGGCATCGAGAAGGTGAGGCGGGCGCCGGCCTCGATGTCGACCGAGCGGCTCACCTCGCTCGTGCCACCCGAGCCGCCGAAGGTCCGGAAGACGACCTTCACCGACTGCGCCGGGCCGCTCGTGTTGTCGACGTTGATCCGAAGCGGGAACCAGCCCATCCACGGGGTGTGACCGCGGCCGGTCGCCGAGACGATCGTCTTCCCGTAGGCGATCTCGATGCGCTCGGTCTGCGAGAATTGGTAGTTGAACGTGCCGAAGGTCTCCGGCGCGTTCGGCGCGGCCGTCGACGGCTTCGACTTGCGAGCGAAGGCCGACGGTGCGGTCAGCACCGCCACGAGGAAGAGCGCGAGAGCTCTCACCGTTCGATCTCCGGCACCTGGGCGATCAGCTCCTCGACGACCTTCTGCGAGGTCACCTTCTCGAGGCCAGCCTCGTACGAGAGCACGAGGCGGTGGTTGAGCACGGCGGGCGCGAGCTGCTTCACCTCGTCGAAGCCGACGTTGGGTTTCCCCTTCGAGAGCGCCCAGGCCCGACTCGACGAAGCGAGCGCGAGGGCAGCGCGTGGGGAGCCGCCGTACTTCACGAAGCGGCGCACCGAGACCGGAGAGCTGGGCGAGGCGGAGTGCGAGGCCTCCACGAGTCGGCCGATGTACTCGGCGACCGGCTGCGGGAGATGCACCCGATCGACGATCGCAAAGAGCGCGTCGAGGGAGGTGACGTCGACCACCGCGTCGAGCGCGGGCGGCGCGCCACGGACCCGCTGGGTGAGAATCGACGCGAGCGTCTTGGCGCCGACGGTGGGCACGTTGACCCGGAAGAGGAACCGATCGAGCTGCGCCTCGGGCAAGGGATAGGTGCCCTCGAGCTCGATCGGGTTCTGGGTCGCGAGCACGAAGAACGGACTGGGGAGCGCGTGGGTCGTCCCCAACACGGTGACGCTGCGCTCCTGCATCGCCTCGAGCAGCGCCGACTGGGTCTTGGGTGAGCTGCGGTTGATCTCGTCGGCGAGCACGATGGACGCGAAGAGCGGCCCGGGGCGGAAGGTGAAGCTGCGCGTCTCGCCGTCGATGACGTAGGTGCCGGTGATGTCGCCAGGGAGGAGATCGGGGGTGAACTGCACCCGCTTGAAGGGCAAGCCGAGCAACTTCGCGAGGCCCTTGCAGAGCTCGGTCTTCCCCAACCCGGGCAAGCCTTCGAGCAGCACGTGGCCACGCGCGAGCACGGCGGTGACGACCCGATCGACGACGGTCTCTTGATCGAGCAGCACCTTCGACAACCCGGCCTTGAGCATCGAGATGCGCTCGACCGCCGCTTGCACTTCCGAGGGGCTCAACACGTCAGCCACGACCCACCTCCCGCTACTTGGTGTCGAAGTACTTCTCGATGAGGGCACGGTTCTTCGGCAGCATCGGCTGCTCACCGTTCCCTGGAGCCTGATCTCCACTCTGCGCGCCGCTGCTGGTTCCCGGGTTGAGCGCTTGACGGCCCACCTTCGGGTTCGCCGCCCGCAGCCCGAACAGCTCTTCACCTTCGCCGCCGTTGCCCTTCGGCAGCGCCTCGAACTTGAGCCGCTCGGGGTCCATCTCGGCGGAGTCACCGAAGACGAGCGGAGTGTCGCCCCCCGGGCCGTGCCCCGCGCTGGGATCGACTTGCCTCGACGCGTGCCCGGCCTTGTTCGGGTCGAGCTGGGTGTCGCCACCGTTGCCGTCTCCCGACTCCTGACCGTTGCCCTGCTGACCACTCTTGCCCGGAGAACGTCCCGCGCTCTTCTGGCCGTTCGACGGCCGCTGCGAGCCGTTCGACTGATTCTGATTCTGACCGAACGACTTCGACAGCTGCTGCCGACGCTGTTCGAGGGCTTTGCGAAGCTGGTCGGCCTGGTTGCCGCTCATCGAGCGAGCCTTCGACGACATTCGGCCTGGAGAGCTGCCCTGCTGGCCGTCTTTGCCCTGACCGTCTTTGCCCTGTTGACCGTCTTTGCCGTGCTGACCGTCTTTGCCTTGCTGACCGTCTTTGCCTTGCTGACCGTCGTTGCCTTGCTGACCGTCCTTGCCTTGCTGACCGTCGTTGCCTTGCTGACCGTCTTTGCCCTGCTGACCGTCTTTGCCTTGCTGACCGTCGTTGCCCTGCTGACCGTCTTTGCCTTGCTGACCGTCGTTGCCCTGCTGACCGTCTTTTCCCTGCTGGCCGTCGTTGCCCTGCTGTCCGTCGGCGGTGCCTGCGGAGTCCTCGAGCGCCATGAGGGCACGTTCGAGCTCGTCGCGCTCCCGCTCCGATGAGTCGCTCGTCTGCGCCTGGGCGACCGCGTCGGACAAGGCCTTCGCGGCCTGCTCGGCCTTCGAGAGCTGGGCGGCGGCTTCAGCGGCCTGCTGCTCGAGCGCCTTCTCGAGCGAATCGGCGGCCTCCCAATCGGCGGCGTCGAAGGTGCCGTCCTTCACTTCCTCCTGGAGCCGCTCGAGCTCGGCTTCGACGGCGTCGTTCGACGGCTCTTCCTTGGCGAGCGCCTCGACCTTCTCGGCGAGCGTCTCGACTCGGCTCCCGGCCGCGGCGTTCGTCGCACGAATGGGCCGCTCCGTCTGAGGAACGAGGAAGCCCACCAACAAGAAGACGAACGCGAAGGTCAGCATGGTGACCGAGCGGCGCACCTCGATGGCGGGCAGGCTGAGTGACTTGAGCCGAGTGTTGAGCTCGAGCTCCCAGCCACCGATCGGGAGTTCGAGCCGGGTGAGCAACAAGCCCCCGAGCCCGGCCTGCCGATCGGCGACGACCGACGCGGCGTCCTCCGAGTAGCGCTGGAGCCGGCCTCTCCACCACGTCACGACGAGCGCGAGGGCGAGCAGACCGAGCCCGACGAGTGGCAACCCCCGCTGCACGAAGACGCGCCAGAGGACGAAGGCGGTCACCGCGACCCAGACGGGAACGACCGCCGCGTCGAGCCACACCGCGAGGTTCAAATGACGCCGCACCCGCGTGATTCGCGAACGAACGGCTTGTCTCCGAGCGAGCTCCGAGGCGGCCATGGTGGTGTTGCGTCGCCGAGCTTAACTGCTCAGTTCCCCCCGTCCTTCCCGAATTGCGGCCGATCGGACGAACGGCCGACGGGTGGAACTCGAGCGGTCGATCCGGTGTCTCAACGGTCGGCGAAACTCCGACGAGCGCTGCGCAACGTGGTGCGCAGCCCTGTGGTATAGGCCGCTCATGCCTCGCATTCGTGGCCGGACGAGCACGGTGACACCAGCGCCCGCGCGCCGCACCACGCCCAAGCCCATCAGCGAGCTGCCTCAACGATTGCGGGCGAAGGCGAAGTGGGTCGACGAGACGTTCGGAAACGCCGATGGCTCGGTGGGAGCGTCCGAGCTCGCCGCGTACAAGCGCACCTACGGCACCGACGCTGGCCACGCGCGCACCATCGCGGCCCTCCAGAAGCAGCTCGAGCTCGGTGACCCACGGCCGGCGCGAAATGTCGTGACGCCGGTGCACCCGATGGCGACCACGCTCTCGGCCCGCGCGCTCGCGCAGCAGCTGGTGAAGCCGGGCGGACGCGGCACCGCAGCAGACGCCGACGTGGTGGTGGGTGAGCTCGCGAAGTTGCCGCCGCTCCTCCTCGATCGCGCCGTGCGAGCGGGGGTCCGGGTGGTCGCCTGCCGTGACTCGGTGACTGATCATCTGGCGAACCTCCGCGGGGTGACGCCGCGCGGCTGGCCACCGGGCAGCACCTGGGACCGGGTGCCGGGCGTCTACGATCCCGCCAGCATGTCGGTGGTGATGGCGACGCACGACGGGGCGAACGGTGCGCGGCTCCTCCCCGATCCTGGCTACGGCCATGGCAGCTTCAACGCGCTCTTCCACGAGTTCGGCCACGCGCTCGACGCCACCAAGGCGCTCGACGTCGACTCGAGGTCTTCCAGTTTTCGGCAGGCGTACGAGGCCGATCGCACCGCGCTCGAGACCGCGAACCAGTCCTATCTGCTCCAGCCGGGTGACGCTGGCCCGGAAGAGGCCTTCGCCGAGATGAGCGCGCGCCACTTCGCGAAGGACGCGACGCTGCGAACGAAGTTCCCGCACCTCGCTGCCTTCTTCGAGTCGCGAGAGAGTTCGCTCACCGGGAGCCCGGCATGAGCGCCGCGTCCATCGGCTCGGCGGTGATGCTCCCCGACGGTACGATCGAGCTGTTCCTGCGCGCGGAAGGGCCCGGTGGCATTCGGGGCGACGCGAAGTTCACGTACCCTCCGACGCACCCGGACTACCGAAAGGTGCTCGAGCACCTCGGCGGACTGGAGCCCGGGCGCTCGAAGCTCGTACCGCCGTGGCCCCAGAGCCCGTGAGACACCGCCGGGCGCGCCCTCAACGCTCCTCGAAGACCGCGAGCCCGTCGACCGCTGCCGTCTTGATCAGCCACGCCGACGACAGCGGCAGATCGACCGAACACACCCGCAACGGTCTCAGTCGAGGAAGTCGTCGCACTCGCTCGAGGAAGGCCTCGGCCCGTTCCGACGAGAAGGGGCAATAGAGAAAGACGACGGTCGGCGCGGTCACCCGATCGATCGACTCGACCGCATCTCCTTCCACCCACTCGAGGGCGCGTCCGAGCCGCCGACCGAGCTGCTCCGCCTCTCGCACCAGGTGCGGCTGAACCTCGACACCAACCACCTTCGCACCGGTGCAGAGGTGAATGACCATCGCAGCGCGACCGGCCCCCGACCCCACGTCGAGAAAGACGTCGGCTGGTCCGATGCGCGCGAGCGCGATCGCCGCGAGCAGCGTTCCCACCGGACACGGCAGGTAGCCCACGGCCTCGCGCGGCAGCTCGGGACCGTCGTCTGCGACCGCCTCGACCCCAAAGAGCCGATCGACGAACGCATCGCGCTCGAGCAGCGGCACCGCAGCCAACGTCTCTCGAAACTCGTCAGCAGCGATCGATCGCTCGATCACCCGCTGGCGCAGCGCCTCCGTCGAAACCGTCAGCGGTACGCCTCGATGGGGAACGACTGCATCGAACAGTCGAGCCCGTTGCACTGCGGGTTGCCGACGCAGTCAGGTCCCTGGAAGTCGACGGTGTACGTCCCGACGAACTTGTTGGGAGGGCTGAAGGAGCCCGTCAGCGTGTAGATCTCGTCGCACGTTCCGGAGAGCGTCTTCGTGTAGGTGACGGTGCCGGGGCACATCGGCGCCGACGAGGAGATCAGCGTCGAGCCCGGCTGGGTCGGCTGGCCACGAATGCTGGTGGGGCTCGTCGACGCGATCGCGAAGCGGTCGATGTTGATGTTCACCGTGTAGAAGCCGGGGAGGAGCTCGCAGCACTGGTAGTCGATCGGTCCACCGTCGATTCGCCAGGTGCCGACGAGGGGACACCCGGCGTCAGTCACCGGCGGCGTTCCCGCGTCGAAGCCCGCGTCCACGACGACACACGAGCCTGCGTCGGTTCCACAGCGCTGCCAGGCGCCGTTCGCGCACGACTGCTGCCCGGTGCACCCGCCCGCATCGCACCCACGCTGAGCGCCGTTCACGCAGACCGCCGGGTTGTACTCGTCCATGTCCGAGCGATCCTGGCAGCCGGGATCGTCGGGGTAGTCGGCGACGCCGTCCATGTCGTCGTCGAGCCCGTTGTTGCACACCGCAGGCGGGTCGGGCAGCAGCCGGAGCCGTCGAATCCCCGAGGGGCCGGCGTCGGCGTCGTCGGACAAGACCTCCATCAGCCCTTCGGTGGTGCGCGCGCTCCGGGCGTACTCGACGCGAACCGGCACCTTCTCGCCCGGGAGCAGCTTCACCGGGAGGTTCGGCGGAATGACCGAGAAGTCCGGGTTGCCGTTCGCCGCCACGCCCACGCTGCGCACGTTGAGCCCGGCGTTTCCGACCGACTTGATGTTCGCCGTCTTCGTCTCGATCGTCATGTTCGCCGGCGCGAAGGAGAGCGGATCGGGCTCGAAGGCGAGCTGTGGGTAGATCGGCCCGCCCTTCACCTTGAGCTTCAGCACCGGGTCGTCGGGTTGGTCGGTCTTCACTTCGATCAACGCCTCGTCGCTCCCGGCGCCAACGGGCGTGAAGACGATGGGCACCTCGGTGAACCCGGACGGCTCGATGGAGGTGACGGGCGAGGCGAAGGCGAAGTCAGTGCTCCAGTCGCCCTGCACGAAGGTGATGGTGACGTTCACCGCCGCGCGACCGACGTTGTCGATGCGGAACTTCCCGCTCTTCGAGGTGCCCTCTGGCACCACACCGAAGTCGTATTCCTCGACGGGGAGCGAGAGCGACGCCTCCGTCTTCGTCACCATCGGGCGGCCGCAGTTGCAGGCGTGGAACACCAGCCCCAGGACTGCGACCGCGAGCAGGGAACGCTGAGCCATGAGCGGGAATCTCCCATACTCCGAGGCACCCTGCGTCTTCCCTTCGTCGAGCCAGGTCCCACATTGGCGCCATGGGCGCACTCGTCGCGGCCTGTAGCGCGCCGACAGGTTTCGAGAAGGGCCGAGCGCGGTGGGTTACGCTGCCGCCCATGTCTTTCGTGAAGCGGGGGTTGGTGCTGTCGCTGATCGCAGCGACGGCGATGGCGCAGCCGGCCGAGGAGCCCATCGTCGTCGGACCGGAGCCGATGGTGGTGCTGCCGCCGCCGCTGAAGCGGAAGGTCAACTGGGAACCCTTTCTGCTCACCGGCGCTGGCGCGGTGATGCTCACCCTCGGCACCTGGCGGCTCGTCACTGCGGAGAACACCTACCAGCAGCTTCGCAGCTTCACGCCGCTTCCCCAGGAGACCAACCCCGAGGCAGTGCAGCGAGCGCGCGCGCTGGCGGACGCGGGGAAGTTCGACACCGGCGTCGGCTGGACCCTGCTCGGAATGGGTGTCGCGGCCGTGGGCGGGTCGCTCCTCTGGCTCTTCGTCGAAGGCCTCGAGAAGGATCCCTATGTGGTCCTTGCGCCCACGGGCCAGGGCGCCGCTGCCGTCGTCGGAGGCCGGTTCTGACGCCCGCGCGAGGAAAGGAATCGTCGATGAAGCGCATCGTGCAGGTGGGCACTGCTCTGCTCGCCTTCCAGCTCGTCACTGGCTCCGGCTGCAGCTGCGGTCGCTTCGACGTGGAGGTCGATCGAATCTGTGACGCGCTCTGTGTGATCGACGGCGGCGCCCGCGCGGGCGGAACGAGCGGAGGCGGCACCTCCGGCGGAGCGAGCGGCGGCACGTCGGGCGGAGCGAGCGGCGGCACGTCGGGCGGAACGAGCGGCGGCACGTCGGGCGGGGCGAGCGGAGGCACGTCGGGCGGAACGAGCGGCGGCTCGGCGGGAGGAAGCGGCGGCGGTGCTGCGGGCGGCGTCGCGGGTGGCTCGGCTGGTGGGCTGGCCGACGACGGCGGAACCGCTGGCGGTCCCTCGGCGGGAGGGCTGACGGCAGGAGGCTCTGCGGGCGGCGCGACGGCTGGAGGGCCCAACGGCGGCGGCTCGACGGGTGGCGGAAACGCCGGTGGAATCTCGACGGCCGGCGGCTTCGCGATGGCGGGCGGCTTCGCGATGGCTGGGGGAACGGCGATCGACGCGGGCAGTGGCGATGGCGGCGTCACCTGCTCGCTGGAGGGCGCCGACTGCTCCACCTTCCCATGCTGCGGGATGCTGCGGTGCATCTCCATCGTCGGGGCGCTGACCTGCGTGAGCTCGATCCCCGACGCGGGCAACCTCTGTCTCCCGCTCGGCTCGTCGTGTCTCAGCACGGTGCCCTGCTGCACGGGGCTGAGCTGCTCGAACGGCGCGCCCGGAACGTGTCGACCCACCCAGGACGCCGGGGTGTGCGGGGCCGATGGCACCAGCTGCACCACGAGCGCGCAGTGCTGCAGCAACTGCTGCAACGGCACCAGCTGCGTTCCGAGCGGCGGCGCCTGCGTCGTCGAAGAGCCGTTCCGCTGCCAGACCGCGGGCACCACCTGCAGCGCCGACGCACCGAGCAGGCGCTGCTGTGCTCCGCCGATGGCCCCGCTCCTTCTGTGTCTCGAGCCGACCGGCCAAGCCTGCGCGACCGGCTACGACTGCTGCTCGGGCTGCTGCCAGGGACGACCAGGACCAGGCCTCTGCTCACCCGTCACCACCGGCCCGCGCGGCACCTGCCAGTAACCTCCCCCGGCGGTTGATGAACATTCTCTCTGCGCGGTCGTCGAACGCGCGCCGACTTCCGCGGAGGCCCAATGCCTTTCTTACGCTCGTCGAGGTCGCAGCAGCTCGTGCTCTTCGCCGCGGTCCTCGTCGGTGGTTGCACGTGTTCGAACGTGCCGACTGGCCCAGCGGGCGACGTGCTGACGGCCTCCTGCGGCTTCATCGATCGCTGTCCTGAGCAAGCGCAGTTCCCCATCGCCTACCGAAGCCAGGCCGAGTGCGCCGAGATCTTGAACTTCGTCACCACCTGCCAGGTGCGACAGGTCGAGGGCCCGGGAGGCGAGCGAGTGCCCGTGCTGGTGAAGACGATGCTCTCGGTCGACGCGGCCCAGGCGGCGGCGTGCAAGGCGTTCCTCGAATCGGCGCCGTGCGACGCGGTGTTGTCCGGCTGCAACCCAGCCACCGACGCGGGCTGCAACCCGTGCTCACGGCTCTTCACCCCGACATCATCGACCGGAGGCTCGGACGGGACGCCGAAAGCGGGCGTCGACGAGAAGTGCCAGGCCGATGGGGACTGCGAGGAAGGGCTCTACTGCCTCTCGGCGAGCACGACGGAAGACGGCGGGCAGATCTGCCGCGTCTGCAAGCCGCTGCGAACTGCTGGAGGCAACTGCAGCGATCCGCCCTACGTCCAATGCGCGAAGGGGCTGTTCTGCGATTCGAGCGGTGCGTGCACGTCGGTGCTCGGGGACGGCGCTGCGTGCACCTCACCAAGTCACTGCGTGTCGGCGTTCTGCCACCCCACCCGCCGTCAGTGCGACCCAGGCGGGAGGTTGGGCGACGCGTGCACGGTGACCGCCGACTGTCGCGCGGGCTTCTGTGACACGAACGGCCGCTGTGCCGAGAGCAAACCCAACGGCGCCACGTGCACGAACGCGTCGGAGTGCCAGACCGGCACGTGCGATGCGCCCACCAGCAAGTGCGGCAAGCCCGACGGGGCTCAATGCTCCTCGAGCTTCGAGTGTCAGGGCGCGTGCGACACCACCGCGAGGCGCTGCGTCCCTGGCATCGCCGACGGCGCCGCCTGCACCCAGAGTGACCGGTGTCAGTCGCGGCTCTGCCATTCGAACAAGCGTGTCTGCGTCACGCCCTGCCCCTCGGCTGGCGACTGTCCGGCCGGAACGTTCTGCGACTCGTATGGCTCCTGCGCGGCGGTGGCCATGAACGGCGCCTCGTGCAGACGGGACGAGGAGTGCGCGTCGAGGTTCTGCAACTCGAACGACGTCTGCGCGACCAGACCTGGCATCGGCGACGCGTGCACCGGAGCCGCCGATTGCTTCCCCAAGGGGCGCTGCGCCGGCGGAACCTGCCAGGCGCTCGCCAAGCCCGGGGCGGCCTGCACGAGCCTCGATGCCTGCGCTCCACCGTTCCTCTGCAAGGACGGCACGTGTCAGCTGATGAGCCTCTCCTGTGAGCCGGCCGCGGAAGGCCAACAGTGCGCCTGGCTGCAGGTGTGCGACGAGAAGACGAGCTGCGACGTGTTGAAGGGGTTCACCTGCACCGCGAAGAAGCCCGCCGGAGACGGCTGCCTTCGCAGCGTCGACTGTCAGGCCGGCCTCTTCTGTTCGAGCCGCAGCTGCGCGCCGTTCGCTCAGGCGGGTCAGGCGTGTGGCTCGCGCACGGTGTGTGCAAGCGGGCTCTTCTGCGACGAGTCGGTGAGCCCGCAGGTCTGCTCGGCGCCGAAACCGGTGGGCGCGCCCTGCCGCACCGACGAGGGCTGCGAGAGCGGAGCCTGTTCGTCGTCGAAGTGCGTGTCGGCGTGCCTGCCTCCGCCGGCTGGAGAGCTCCCCGCCTGCCACCCGGCCACGTGCAGCGATTGGGGCTTCACCTGCGGCACGCTCGACGCGGGCTGCGGAGTCCTCACCTCCTGCGGCCGCTGCACCGGTCCCCAGACCTGTGGTGGAGGCGGCGTCTCCAACCAGTGCGGCTGCACGCCGACCCGCGCCTGCACCGAGCGCGAATGCAACGCCACCTTCGACGACGGCTGCGGACGGCAAGTGAGCTGCGGCATGACGTGCGACGCAGGGACCTGCGGAGGTGGTGGCACGCGAGGCGTGTGCGGGTGCCCGAACGATCGCGCGGCTGGCCCGAGCTTCGCGGCGATGGCGATCTCCACCCTCACTCCGCAGATGAGCGGCGGCTTCACTCCGTGGGACGCGGGCACCCTGCGCTTCATCGTCGATGGCGACGACGCTGGAGTGTACGTGCGCATCCAACCGCCCCCGAACACCTCGCAGGCGTCGCAGTACCTGGTGGCGAGCGGGTTCGGCTTCAACCTCCCGCGCACCGCTTCGGTCAACGGCGTCGAAGTGTGGATTCGTCGCGCCGGCACCGGCGCGCTCTCCAACACCAACGTCACCTTGATGCAGGGGAACGTCGTGATGGGCACCGTCGCGGGCGACCCGTGGCCCAGCGCCTGGTCGTCGCAGCGTTTTGGCGGCGCAAACTCGTTGTGGGGTTCGAAGTTGACCGTCGATCAGGTCAACTCCCCCGCGTTCGGCATCGGCGTGGCGGCGAGCTGTGTCGGCGGGTGCGAGCTCTTCGTCGACTCGGTGCAGGCCATCGTGCACTACGGCTTTCGCTGTGATTGCAGCTACGAATGCCGCTCGGACTCGGAGTGCGGGAGCGACGGCTGCGGCGGCACCTGTGGCCAGGGCTGTGGAGACGCCGGCCTCTGCACGAACCTGTATTGCGTGCCGCCGGTCTTCGTCGATCAAACGAGCGGCCTCATGTGGCTCAACGAGACGTTCGACCGCGGCACCTGCGCGGGGCTCAGCGTCGCGGGCTACGGCGATTGGCGGGCGCCCACCATCGACGAGCTGCGGGGCCGAATCGTCGGGTGCCCGGCCACCGGCACGGGCGGCGCGTGCCCCGTGAGCACCTCGTGTGCTCGAGCCGACGCGGGCTGCCTCACCGCCGCGTGCGATGGCTGCGCGTACCGGCAGGGGCCGAACCCGAACCAGTGCTACCTCGACAACCACACCCAGTGGATCGCCTGCACCGGCGCGGGGCCCTTCTTCTCGAGCACGCGGGACGGCACGCAGAACTGGGTCGTCGACTTCGCGACCGGTCGAGTCGGCCTCTCCTCAGGCGCGATGCCACGCTACCGCTGCGTCCGGCCGTGACTCAGACGGCCGGGAGCTTCACCGGCCGCACGTTCCAGATCTTCGAGGCGTACTCGCGAATCGAACGATCCGACGAGAAGTGGCCCATGCGCGCGGTGTTGAGCACCGAGGCACGCGCCCAGGCGTCGGGCTTCTGCCAGAGCGCCGCGACGCGCTCCTGACAGTCGATGTACGCGGCGAGATCGGCGAGCACGAGGAACGGGTCGGTGTCGGCGAGCGAGCGCACGAGCGGCTCGAACAGCCCGGGCTGCGAGGGCGAGAAGGTGTCGTCGGCGATCGCGGCGAGCACCTCACGCAGCCGGGGGTCGCGCTCGAGCTCGTGGTGCGGTGAGTAGCCGGCGCGCTTGCGGGCCTCGACCTGCTCGGCGGTGAGCCCGAAGAGGAAGAAGTTCTCGGCGCCGACGTGCTCGCGGATCTCGACGTTCGCCCCGTCGAGGGTGCCGATGGTGAGCGCGCCGTTGAGCGACATCTTCATGTTGCCGGTGCCCGAGGCTTCCTTCCCGGCGGTGCTGATCTGCTCCGAGAGATCGGCCGCCGGGTAGAGGTGCGAGGCGTTCTTCACGTTGAAGTCGGGCACGAAGCCGACGCGCAGCCACTCGCGCACCTTCACGTCGCTCGCCAGCGCCACCGAGAGCGAGTTCAAGAAGCGAATGATCAGCTTCGCCATGCGGTAGCCGGGCGCGGCCTTGCCGGCGAAGAGGAACTGCCGTGGCACGAGCCCCTTGGTGTCGCCGTTCTTGATCCGCAGGTACGTCCACACTGCGTAGAGCGCCGCGAGGTGCTGCCGCTTGTATTCGTGAATGCGCTTGATCTGCACGTCGAAGAGCGCGTTCGGCTCGACCTCGAGCCCGTGCACGCGGCTCACCCACCGGGCGAAGTCACGCTTGTTGGCCTGCTTCACGTCGCGCCACTGCCGGCGGAACTCCGGGTCGTCGGCGAACGGCTCGAGCCGCCGCAGCCTCGTCAGATCGTTCACCCAGCCAGCGCCGATCGACTCGCTGATCAGCGCCGACATGCGCGGGTTCGCCTGGAGCACGAAGCGCCGCGGCGTCACCCCGTTGGTCACGTTGGTGAACCGAGCCGGATCCCACTCGGCGAAGTCCTTCAGCACGGTCTGCTTGAGCAGCCGCGAGTGCAGCTCGGCGACGCCGTTCACCATGTGGCTGCCGACGGTCGCGAGGTTGGCCATGCGCACCGACTTCTCGCCGTGCTCGTCGATGAGCGACATGCGGCGAAGGCGCTCGTCGTCGCCCGGGTACTTCTGGCGGACCTCCTCGAGGAAGCGGCGGTTGATCTCGAAGATGATCTCCACGTGTCGTGGCAACAGCTGCTGCATCAGCGGCAGCGGCCAGGTCTCGAGCGCCTCGGGCAACAGGGTGTGGTTGGTGTAGCCGCAGCAGGCGCGCGTCATCTCCCAGCTGCGCTCCCACGACAGGCCGTGCACGTCGATGAAGAGCCGCATCAGCTCGGCCACCGCGAGCGCCGGGTGGGTGTCGTTGAGCTGAATGGCGTACTTCTCGGCGAACTTGTCGATGGTCGTCTTCTGCAAGAGCAGGCGAATGCAGTCCTGCAGCGCGCAGGAGACGAAGAAGTACTGCTGCTCGAGGCGCAGCATCTTGCCGGCGAGCGAGTGATCCGCCGGGTAGAGCACCTTCGAGATGTTCTCGCTGCGCACCTTCTCGTCGACGGCCTTCCAGTACTCGCCCTCGTTGAAGGCCTTCAGATCGAACTCTTCCGACGCGCGGGCGCTCCACAGCCGCAGGAAGTTCGTGTTGGTCGTCGCGTTGCCGACGACCGGCGTGTCGTAGGGAATGCCGGTGACGATGCGCGACGGGTGCCACTTCACCCGGAAGTGCCCGAGCTCGTCGACGCTCGCGACGGTGTGGCCGCCGAAGCCGACCTGGTGCTCGACGTCCTGGCGCATCACCTCCCACGGGTTGCCGAGCCGCAGCCACTTGTCGGTGCTCTCGACCTGTTCCCCGTTGCGAATCTGCTGATCGAAGATGCCGAACTCGTAGCGAATGCCGTGACCGATGGCGGGGATCTCGACCGTCGCGAGCGAGTCCATGAAGCAGGCGGCGAGCCGGCCGAGGCCACCGTTGCCCAGCCCGGGCTCCTCTTCGTGCTCGACCAACTCGTCGTAGTCGATGCCGAGCCCCGAGAGCGCCTCTCGCACCGGCGCGTGGAGCCCCATGTTCATCACGTTGTGATCGAGCTGAGGCCCGGGCAGGTACTCGGCCGAGAGGTAGATGACGGTGCGCGCCTCGCTCTCGAGGAACGTGCGCGCCGAGTGCACCCAGCGCAGGAGCAGTCGATCTCGAATGAGGTACGAGAGCGCGAGGTAGTTGTCGTTTCGGGTGGCGACGCCGGGGAACTTCGCCTGTTGGAAGAAGAGCTTCTTGATGAAGTCGTCGCGGATCGCCGCCGGGTCGACACCGAGCCGAACGTTCTTCTGATCCACCGTTGCCTTGAAGCGCTCTTGATCCATGGTCCCTCCCGACGGCGTGAATCGGCGCGAGCCTGCCACTCCTCGACGGCGAAGGCCGCTCAAAGTGTTCGATCGGGGCGAGTCGACGAAACACTCGCCTCGGCCGCGGCTTGCTGCTCAGGTACGCCGTTCGCGTGGACTCTCCAGTGTCTTTAGCGCGTGCGCCCTTGCAGCGCGCCGCAGCGGCCGCGACCGAGCGCGACCGTCTCGAAGCGCTCCTCGACGCCTGGCGAGCGCACCGACACCCACGAATCGCGGAACTCATCGAGCGCCTCAGCGCCAAGCTGATCCAAGGCAGCAAGCCCATCAAGGGGAAGTCGGTCGCCGATCGGCTCGAGACGATCACCACGCTGTGCACGAAGGCCGACCCCGTCGAGGTCGGCCGGGTGCTCGCTTCGGAGTGGCCGGGCACCTGGCAGACCGCGCTCCCGATGCTGAAGGCGGTGCGAAAGCTGCCGGACGACCCGCGCGTGGCGAGGGTGCTCGCCGAGCAGGTCGACCTCACCCGCTACGACACGTGGACGTCGAAGGCGTTCTACGGCCCGCTCTTCTCTCGCCTGAACGCGCTGCGCGACGTTCGCCAACTGCCCCTGCTCGAGGCCCAGCTCACGCGAAACAAGACGTATTACTACGAGCGCGACATGCGGCCGATGGAGGAGCGGGCCGTCGAGGTGCTCCGCGCGGTGTCGATCGAGCCGCTGTCGCCCGAAGAGGAGGCGCTGATCGCCTCGCTCGAGACGCCCTTCGCGAGCCAGGCGGCGAACGAGACCGACACCGAGCGGAGCGGAGAACGTCTGCTCGCGGCCGTCTTCGAGCGCCCGACCGATCTCGCCGCCCGCGCCGTCTACGGAGACTGGCTCACCGAGCACAAGGATCCTCGAGGCGAGCTGATCAGCCTCCAGCTCGGCCCGCCGAGCGAGAAGTCGGCGCGTCGCATCGAGGCGTTGCTCAAGAAGCACTGGCAGACCTGGCTCGGTCCGCTGGCCGACTGGTTTCGCAAGCCGCCGGTCTTCGAGGCCGGCTTCCCGGTGGACGGGAGAGTCGAGAGCCCCTCTCATCGCGCCGGGAGAGAGGCCTTCGCGCCGCTCGTCGAGCGACCCGAGTGGTCGACCTTTCGCCGCCTCGCCGTGCCCAGCAACCTGATCACCCCGGCCGAGCTGGTTCGTTTCCCCCGGTTCCGCAACGTCACCGCCCTCCCCGAGGTGCGGAGCGAGGAACTGTCGGCCCTGCTCGACACCGGTTCCCCGACGGTTCGCTGGCTCGAGGTGATGTGGTGCGAGCGCGAGCCACTCCGGCCTGGCGCCTTCGGGAAGTTCCCTGCGCTCGAGGTGCTGCGCGTCTTCGGCACCAACCTGCCGGTCTTCGCCGCCGCCGTTCCCTCGACGCTGAAGCGCCTCGAGTTCGTGGTGCGGCACGCCGACCCCGTCGACGAGTGGGCGAAGCTGCTCGCTCCGGTTCGTGCGGAGATCGTGATCGACAACTCCGGCGGGCAGGCCCTGCTCCGTCACGACGGTTCGCGCTTCACCGAGGCGGTGCTCCTCGGCCACGGCTCGGCCGCCTGGCTGCTCGACGCGCTGCCGACGACGCTCCGGGCGATCACCTCGGCGGGGCTGGAGAAGCAGCCCGTTCCGCAGGGGTTTCTCGACGAACTCGATCGCCGGCTCTCACGCTTCCCGGAGCTGAAGGAGGTCGACCTGCCCTTCGTCGCCGAGGCCGCGCGCCCGCCGCCCCCGCCGCACGTCACGCTCGACCTCTCGGGCTTCGCCTTCTTCGAGGAAGCGAGGCTCGCGACGCTCTGGAAGATCCTCACCGAGTCCTTCGGCGTGCCGTTCGACACCCTCGACGTGCGCGGCGGCCTCCCGCTCGGCGACGACCCGGTCGAGAAGCTGACGACCTGGTGCCGCAACAAGCGCTGCCGAGACACCAGCCTGATGGTGGAGGGCACGCCGTCACGGTTTCGGCTCATGCGCGAGCGAGACCTCTTCTCGTCCGCCCAGCTCCCTCGTGGCGACCCGGAACGCTTCATCGCGGCGCTCACCGAGCTGCTCGCCTTCGCGAAGCCGAGCTACCTGATGGTCTCCTGGGCGAAACGGTCGATCACCCTGAAGGAGGCCGAGGTGAGGTCGCGCATCGCCGAGGTGCACGCGCTGCTTCGGTCACCGCCGGCGGCGACGGCGAGCTGAGTCGAGCACGGTGCCCCCATCAGGGTCGAAGGGCACCTCGCCCGGCGGCTGGGTGTCTTCGTCGGCGGTGCTCGCAGCCTCGGGCGCGAACATCTCGGTGGGGCGCCCGTCATCGAGGGGAACGATGGCGCGCTTCTTCGTCGTCCCCGGGCGTTTCTGGGCAGGCACGAAGGCGGGCGTCACCTCGGTCATCACGCCTGGCCTCGACATGGGCGCGTTGCGAGCGCGAGCGTCGTAGCTCTTGGCGATCTGAATGAACGACGGCCCGCCGGGCAGGGTGCGAATGCCGCCGGTCACCTGCGACGCCTCGTGGAGCGTCGTCAGCGCGACCTCCGCGTTGTGGGGCCGATCCTCCGCGCGCTTCTCGAGCAGCCACGCGACCCAGGCCTCGAGCTCGGTGCTGACCTCCGGCCGGAGCGTTCCGACCGGTGGCGGCTTCGTCTTGAGGTGCTGCTGCATCAGCACGCCCGGGTTCCCATAGGGAAAGACCGGCTTGCCGGTGAGCATCAACCAGGCGAGGCAGCCGGTCGCGTAGAGATCGCTCTGGGCCACCGGCCGGCCCTCGATGTGCTCGGGCGCCATGAAGCCCATCGAGCCCACCGTCATCTGGGGCATCGTGAGCATCTCGCTGCGGCCTTCCCGACGGGCGACGCCGAAGTCGACCAACTTCACGAACGGCTGGCCTTCGCGCTGCTCGACGAGGAAGACGTTGCTCGCCTTCAAGTCACGGTGGATGACGCCCGCCCGGTGCGCCGCTTCGAGCGCGCTCAAGACTCCCTCGAGCACGTGGAAGACGAGCTTCATCGGCAGGCGCTTCACGCGCTTCACCTCGTCGTGGAGCGAGATGCCCTCGAGCAGCTCCATCACCAGGTACGGCCGCCCGCCCTGGAGCATGCCGACGTCGTAGATGTCGACGACGCCCGCGTGCTGAATCGCGTTCACGGCCCGCGCTTCTTCGAGCATGCGCTTGGCGGCGACCTGATCTTCGACCGCGCTCGCCTTGAGCACCTTGATGGCGACGCGCTTGCCGATCACCTCGTGCACCGCTTCGTACACGGTGCCCATGGCGCCCTCGCCGAGCTTCTTGACCAGCCGGTGGTCACGAATGACCGACCCGACGCGAATGATCTCCGGGAGTGGTGATGGCGATGGCGGCACGGCGCCGGGAGGATACCCTCTCGGCCATGAGATCCGAAGAGCTCGCAACCCTCACCGCGCAGGTGAAGGCCATTACCCGGCCGGAGAAGGCCTTGCTGATCCTCTACGCCCTCGCCGCCATTCCCACGGCGTGCGCGTGGCCGATCGCGATGATTCCGCTCTACTTCCGCTACCACACGCTCTGGTACCGCTTCACCGACGAGGGGCTGGCGACCGGGGTCGGCATTCTCTTCCGCCGGGAGCAGCAGCTCACCTACGCCCGCATGCAAGACATTCACGTCTCGCAGAACCTGCTCGAGCGCTGGCTGGGCATCGGCACCGTCACCGTCCAGACCGCCGGCGCCGGAGCGGGCGGCAACCTCACCATCGTGGGCATTCGCGACGTCGAGGCGGTGCGTGACTTCCTCTACGCCAAGCTGCGCGGCGTTCGACACGAAGACGAGCCCCGAGCGGAACAGGGCGCCGACGCAGTGCTGCACGAGATTCGTGACGCGCTCAAGGACGCGGCCAAGGCGCTGGAGGTGCGCCCGTGATCGAGCTCGTGCTCTCCCTGTTCAAGCCGCTCTTCCTCCCCTTGCTCAAGCTCAGCTTCCGGCCTCCGCACCTGCCCGAAGGGTCGACGCTGGTGCGCGAGCTCAAGCCCGCCGAGAGCTGGTTCACCTACCGTGCGCTGGTGGCGATGTTCGGGTTGCTCAGCCAGGTGATCGGCACCGGGGTGGTGGCGATCGCGGCGATCGCCAAACTCGGCGGGGCGGGCATCGTGGTCGCGGTGATTCTCGTGCTGCTCGAGGTGGTCGTGGTCGCCTTCACCCTCGTCGCGACCCGAGTCGACTTCGAGCTGAGGCACTTCCTCGTCGGAGATCGCAGCCTGCGCGTCACCGAAGGCGCGCTCACCCGGCGCGAGGCCACCTTGAGCTACGCGAACGTGCAGAACCTGGAGGTGACCCAAGGCCCGCTCGAGCGGCTCTTCGGCTTCCAGAACCTCACCGTGACGACGGCCGGCGCCGATCAGGCCCCGGGCACGCACGAGAACTCGCACTCGGTCACCTTGGTGGGGCTCTCGAACGCCGAGGAGGTGCGCACCCTCATCCTCGGGATGCTGAGGAAGGAGAAGGACTCGGGGCTGGGCGAGCGAGCGATGGCGCCCGGTGGAGGCTGGTCGATCGAGGCGCTCCTCGAGGTTCGGGACGCGGCGACGGCGCTCAAGCAGGCGGCCCAGTCTCGCGCGGTCAAGGCGGGGTGAAACGAGCTCAGGGAAACTCGGCGCCGCTCACCAGGAAGTAGCCCAGCCGCAGCAGCCCGAAGCCGAAGAAGGCGACGAAGAGCACTCGGGTGATGCGAGAGGGCCACGGCTCGACGCGCGCGATGAAGCCTTCGAACGCGGTCATCTTCGTCGCCGGCACCAGCACGCTCACGGCGAGCAAGGCGAGCAGCGGCCAGAGCACCAGCACCCACGGGTTCGCTCCGAGCGCTTCCTGGAAGTCGCCGTGCGAGGCGAGGACGAGCCCCCGCGTCACTCCGCAGCCAGGACAGGGCAGACCCGTCACCCGGTGCACGGGACAGAGATCAGGCCCGAGGCGCCCGACCGGGAGGAGGAAGGTGCCGAGGAGGATCACCGCCGCCGCGCCACGCGAGACCAAAGCCAGCGCCGGTTGCACCAAAATTCGCCAGGTCACGGCGCGATCGATCACCCCGCTCATTTTCATAAGAGTCTGCACTTGATCTTCAGGTAGCGTGTCACCGCTTTATTCACGGAGCACTCACCCTCGGAGGGGTACCATGGAAGGCAACGGCGGAGGAGCAGGCAGCGCAATTGGCGCGCTGATCATGTTGGTCATCGAGCTCGGCATCTTCGGGATCATGATCGCGGGCATGTGGAAGATCTTCACCAAGGCCGGGCAGCCGGGCTGGGCGGCGATCGTCCCCATCTACAACACCTACCTCCTCACCCAGATCGTCGGTCGCCCGATCCTCTGGTTCATCCTCACCTTCGTTCCCTGCGCGAACATCGTGGCGCTCTGGTTCATCACCCAGGACCTCGCGAAGTCGTTCGGCAAGAGCTCGGGCTTCGGCATGGGTCTCTTCTTCCTCGGCCCCATCTTCTTCCCGATGCTCGGCTTCAGCGACGCGCAGTACTCGGGCCCGTCGTTCAAGGGCTGAGTCCAGCTCACGCAGCACGTGCGGCCTCGGTTGGCGAACCCGACCGGGGCCGTGGTGTGTCTGGCGCTTGACGCTGGTCGACGACGAAGCCGTGTGCGTTTTCGTTGACTTTGCGCACCGCGCCAACGATTGATCGGCCCCCGGCCGTTTCCAGTCGTATCGAAGAACCCCCCGAGGACCCATGACTTCCCTGCTCGTCTTTGCCCAGATCCACGAATCCGGTGGTTGGCTCACCAAGAAGCTCCTCGCGACCTTCACCGGCGACGCCGAGTGGGTGCTGTGGCTGCTCGCGATCCTCTCCGTGCTCTCGATCGCGGTGATGCTCGAGCGCACCATCTACTTCAACACCCACAAGCTCTCGAACAGCGACGACGTGCTCATCAAGCTGGCGAAGGGTGAGCTCGACGCGGTGAAGACGGCGGTCGGGTCGCAGAAGGGCATGGAGGCGGCGGTGCTGCGCGAGGGCCTCGAGTGGCAGGGCAAGGGCCCCGACTCGGTGCAAGAGGTCATCAACGCGGCGATGGCGCGCGAGCGGCCACGGTACGAGCGGTTCCTGTCCTTCCTCGGCACCCTCGGCTCGAACACGCCCTTCATCGGTCTCTTCGGAACGGTGCTCGGCATCATCAAGGCGTTCCGCGATCTCGGCAGCTCGGGAGCCAAGGGCGCCGAGGTGCAGTCGACGGTCATGACGGGCATCTCGGAAGCGCTCGTCGCCACCGCCGTCGGCCTCGCCGTCGCGATCCCCGCGGTCATCGGGTACAACATTCTCCAGCGTCAGCTGAAGAACACCGTGTCTCGCAGCAACGCGCTCGGGCACGCGCTCGTCGGACACCTGCGCTCGGGGAAGTGAGCCGTCATGGCGGGCGGTGCACAGCAGGAAGACGACGGCGAAATCACCGGCATCAACGTCACGCCGCTCGTCGACATCGTGCTCGTCCTCCTCATCATCTTCATGGTGACCGCGAACTTCATCGTCCGTGAGACGGTGGAGGTCGATCTCCCGCGCGCCGCGAACACCCAGGACAAGACGGTGCAGGGCCCGGTGATGGTCACCATCGACAAGGACGCCAACCTCTTCTTCGACGGGGCGCCCATCGACAAGGCGGGGCTGCTCGTGAAGATGAAGGAAGCGGTCGCCAAGGACGCCGAGGTGCGCGCGATCATCTCGGCCGATCAGTCGCTCAACTACGGCAAGGTGATGAACATCATCGACCTGGTGAAGGAAGCCGGCATCGCGAAGTTCGCGCTGAACATCGTGAAGGACGGAGAGCCGCCGCCGGAATCAACGCCGGCGCCAGCGCCGTAGCACTGCCCGAAGGGGTCGCTTGTGTCGTCGCCGGAGAGCGTGCCAAACGGAACGGAAGCTGGCGCGCCGGGCGTCGCAGCCTCGAAGACCATGAGCACCGCCGTCATGCAGCCCCAAGTGCCGCGCTCGTCTTCTTCGAACGAAGAGCTCGTCAGCTGGGTGATCCTCGCGATCGCGCTCGGCGTCTCGCTGGTGACGCACGCGGTGACGGTGCACTTCATGCCCGACAAGGTGGCGGAGGGCCGAAAGAACCGCCGGGTCGAGATGGAGTTCTTCGAGCCGCCCAAGCCGCCCCCCAAGGTGGAAGAGCCCAAGCCCGAGCCACCGAAGCCGCCGCCGCCGAAGGCGAAGCCGCCGCCGGTGAAGGTCGCCGAGGTGAAGCCGCCTCCCGAGCAAGCGCCGCCGCCGCCGAACGAGCCGCCTCCGCCCGAGGCCGACTCCAAGCCGGTGCCGTTGGTGGTGGGCATCTCGATGTCGTCGACGACGGCCGGAGGGAGCTTCGCGATCGGCGTGGGAAACACGACCTACGGGAAAGCCGGGCCTCCGACCGACCCGAGCCAGGTGAAGGCCTACCGGGCGCCGAAGTACGTGCCACCGGGAGGCTCCGACACCCAGCCCGAGGTCGCCAGCGAGTTCAAGCCGCCCTACCCCGACGAGGCGAAGAAGAACGAGGTCGAGGGCACCGTGGTGCTCAAGGTGACCATCGACGAGAACGGGAACGTCACCGAGGTGAAGGTGCTCAAGGGCCTCGGCTACGGCCTCGACGAGGCGTCGGTCGCGGCGATGCGGAAGTTCAAGTTCAAGCCGGCGACGAAAGACGGCGAGAACGTCGGCACCAGCATCACCTACAACTACAGCTGGTACCTCGAGTAGCCGACTCGCTCAGAGGCAGAACCAGGTGGCGTCGCACCTCCATCACCTGACCGGTGACGTCCCAGCCGCCGTCGTGCGCGAAGAAGGTGCTCGCGGGGAGTGCGCATCGGAGCGAGCCCGTCGGCGCGTCGACGAACACGCTCGCGTCGCTTCGTCCCGCGTCGGTTCGCCCACAGCCGAAGAAGGCACGAGGCGCGCGAGGCGGCCCCTCACCACGCGCGCACGCGACCGTTTCCGAGCGCACCGGTGGCCTCGAGAATGGCAGTCACCGAGATGGCGGCAGGCACCGCGCCGATGGCAGCGACCATCACCGCACCCGTCGTCTGATCGAGCTGCGCCGAACCAACCGCGAGCGCGGTGAGCAGCATGCACCCGACCGACGCGAGGGCGGCGAGCGCGGCCTCTCCTCGCCCTCCCAGGGCCTGGTGCACCGCGAGCCCGAAGCCTCCGACGAGGAGCCCCGACAACGCAGCGGTGCTGAAGACGATGTCGAAGGAGCCGCCGCTCGAGTTCGTTCTGGTGCGCATGTCGGCGAAGAAGAGCATCGCGCCGAGGCCCAGGCCGGCCCCCGCAAGCCCTGCGCCTCCGGTGAGGAGAATGCGCGGCCATTTCTTCGGGTCTTCCGGCGGGCGGGTCGGGGTGGGGGCGGGCTCGGGAAACGCCTCCTCGGGCGTCAACACCGGCGCGGTTGGAGCGTCTTGGGGCGCCTCGGCCACGGGGGCTTGCGTCAGGACGAGCGCCAGACAGACCGAGAACATGAGGCGGAAGAGTGCATCACGAATGCCGCCCGAGGCGAAGGCTGGAGTGGCAGACTCGCCCCGTGCGCTCCGTTCCGAGCTGGCTGCGGATCAGCGTCCTCGTGCTCTCGGCGGCGCTGGTGATCACCTCGGCGCTCGTCCTCTTTCGCGAGGGCCGCTGGCCCGCCGCCGTTACCACCGACGCGCCCGAGTATTCGATCACCGATCTCCTGAAAGCCCTCGAGCACGTCGACGCCCGCGGTCAGGTGAACGTGCGCGCGCTCGCGACCGATCGGGCCGCCCTCGATCGCTTCATCGACGCGATGGCGAAGACCTCTCCGCTCACCACCCCCGAGCGGTTCCCCACCGTGGAGGACAAGGTCGCCTTCTGGCTCAACGCCGCCCACGCCTTGCTCCTGCGAGACCTCGTCGATCACCCGAACGCGAAGACGGCCGACGAGCTCCCGCGCTGGAGCACCGTTCGTATCGGCGGACGCCGCCTCGGCCGCGACGCCATCACCCGCCGCTTCCTCGCGCAGACTGGAGACGCCCGAATCTGGCTCGCGCTGAGCGATGGAACGGTCTCGGGCCCACCGCTCGACGGCGCGCCCTTCGGAGGCGAGACGCTCGACCGCCAGCTCGACGAGGCAGCCCACCGCTTTCTCCAGCGATCGAACGCCTTCAAGCTCGCGCCGCCCGTCGTGAGGCTCACGCCGCGGATCACGGATCACCTCGACGAGTTTCTCGAAGCGCTCCCGCCTGGACGCAGCGGCGTGCTGCAGATCGTCTGGGCCTATCTTCCCGAGGCGTGCGAGGGCCTGCGCCCGGGCTGCGACACCCGCGTCGATCTCGATCGCGCCTGCGGCTCCGACTTCTCGAAGTGCCAGCTCGACGCCCTTCCAGCGGACCCGACGCTCGCCACAACCAATTGATTTTCAAGATGTTTATCCCTGAAACTCGGTCGTGGCCCTGGGATCGTCGGTGGGCTATCCCTCCTGGGTCATGCTCGTGCTGCGCGACGTCGCCAAGAGTGACCTGCCGGGCCTCAAGCGCCTGGCGGCGGTGCTCAACAGCGTGAACCTGCCGCACAACGAAGACGTGCTCTCGAGCCTCATCGAGAAGTCGGTGAAGAGCTTCACCAACAAGGTGAAGGATCCGTTCGAGCGCGAGTACCTCTTCGTGCTCGAGGATCTGCGGAACGAGACGATCATCGGCACCTCGATGATCATCGCGCAGCACGGCACCCGCGAAGCGCCGCACATCTACTTCCAGGTGACGGACGCGGAGACGTACTCGGCGACCATCGACAAGCACTTCCGGCACAAGGTGCTCTCGATTGGCTACAACTACGAAGGCCCGACCGAGATCGGCGGCCTCGTCGTCGACCCGCCCTACCGCTCCGGGCCCGACAAGCCGGGCAAGCAGCTGTCGTACGTGCGCTTCCTCTTCATGGCGATGTACCGAAAGCTGTTTCGTGAGCGCGTGCTGGCCGAGCTGCTGCCGCCATTGATGGCCGACGGGCGCAGCGCGCTCTGGGAGCACATCGGGAAGAAGTTCACCGGGCTCGAGTACACCGAGGCCGACAAGCTCTCGCGCCAGAACAAGGAGTTCATCAAGGAGCTGTTTCCGAGCTCCGACATCTGGGCCACCTTGTTCCCCGAGAAGGTGCAGAAGCTCATCGGCGAGGTCGGGGCGGAGACGCGCGGCGTGCAGCGCATGCTCGAGCGCATCGGGTTCAAGTACGCCGATCACATCGACCCGTTCGACGGTGGGCCGCACTACGAAGCCAACCTCGAAGACACCTCGCTCGTTCGCCGCTTCCGCACCGCGACGCTGGGTGACAAGCCGCTCGAGCAGGAAGCCGACGAGTGCCTGGTGGGCGTGACGAGATCGACCGGCAACAACCGCTTCCGCGCCGTGCGCAGCCAGGTGCGCTTCGACGATCAGACCGTCTTCATTCCGAAGAAGGCGCGCGAGCTGCTGAAGGTGAAGGCCGGAGAGAAGCTGAACATCATTCCGTTCGAGTGACCGGCTTCACGAACTGCACGAGAGCATCGAGCTGCCAGGCTGATGCCGGGCCCACTCCGGGCGCTTTCGAGCCCACTTCTCCATGCCGGGCTGTTCCTCGTACGGGCGCTCGAGCACGCGCATCCACTCGGCGAGGAGCGCGACGTCACCCTGCTCCACCGCTTGGATCACCGTCTGCGCGAGGTAGTTCCGCGGCACGTACAGCGGGTTCACCGAGTTCATCGCCGCGCGCCGCACCTCGTCGGTTCGGCCGTCACGCTCGACGCGCTCGAGCCAGCGCCGGGTCCACTGGGCGAACCCATGGAGCACCTCGCCGGTGAGCTCCGCCGGCACGTAGAACGACTCGGCGAGCGGCCGGAGCAGATCTTCGTCGCCCAGCGACTTCATCGAGGGCGAGAGCGTCGCCAGCTGACGGAAGAACAGCGTCACGTCGGTCTCGGTCGTCATCCACACCCGGAAGAGGTCGCGCATGAGCTCGCGATCGATCGTCGTCGAGTCCGCCGAGGCGACGAGCCCCAACTTCGCCTGCATCATCTCGAGCTGGAGCGCGCCCGCCTGCGCTGGATAGTCGTCGAGCGCCTCTTCGAACGGAGCGTCGTCCTCCACGAGGGGATACAGCGCGTTCGCCAGGCACATCAGGTTCCACTGCGCGACGGTGGGTTGGTTGCCGAAGCAGTAGCGGCGCCCGGGGAGATCGGTGGTGTTCGGCGTCCACGTCGGGTCGAAGCCTTCGAGCCAACCGTACGGGCCGTAGTCGATGGTGAGGCCGAGCATCGACATGTTGTCGGTGTTCATCACTCCGTGCACGAAGCCGACGCGCTGCCACTCCATCACCAGCTTGGTCGTGCGGCGGCTCACCTCGCGAAAGAGCGCCATCACGCTCGACGGCGTGAGCGGCCCGAGGGACGGGAAGAAGGTGCGCAGGGTGTAGTCGACCAAGGAGCGAAGGAGATCGCGTTCGCCCCGTGACGCCGGGAGTTCGAAGGAGCCGAAGCGCAGGAAGGACGGCGCGACGCGAGTGGTGATGGCCCCTGGCTCCGCGCGCACGTGACCGTCGTAGAGCAAGTCGCGCTCGACCAACTCCCCCGTCGAGACCAGCGCCAGCGCGCGCGTCGTCGGAACGCCGAGGTGGTGCATCGCCTCGCTGCACACGTATTCCCTCAGCGAGCTGCGGAGCACCGCGCGGCCATCGGCACGGCGTGAGTACGGCGTCTGCCCTGGGCCCTTGAGCTGCACCTCC
This sequence comes from Myxococcota bacterium, assembly GCA_052034585.1. Classification (GTDB taxonomy): domain Bacteria; phylum Myxococcota; class Myxococcia; order Myxococcales; family Myxococcaceae; genus Xiheimicrobium. Next base: position 8,377 of record JBPOIJ010000070.1, on the reverse strand, counting down.
CAGCGCGAGTCGTCGGGCGCGATGAGCTCTCCCAAGGTGATCGCGCGACCATCTCCGAGCTGGCCCGCCCAGTTTCCGAACTGATGGCCGCCGTAGCACGCGGCGTAGGGCTGCATGCCGTCGAGCACCGCGTTGCCGGCGAGCACCTGTTCCCACTCGGAGGTCGGCGCCTCGGGGAGGCCCAGCATCGACGCGACGCTCTTCGACCAGGCGAGCACGGTGGGCTTCTGCACCTTCGCCGGGGTCACCCGCGAGTAGGCCGCGCGCACGGGACGAACGAAGTTGCCCGGCTCGGGATCGGCCGGCAGGGAACGAACGAAACGATCGTCGAAGCGAATCATCGGGGGCGCGCGGAGTGTAACGACTTCTCGCTCCGGCGCTCGTCGACCCACCTGAACGTCTCGACGAGACGACTGCCTTGTGATCGGCGGGCATGCGTGGCCCAATGCACACGTGTCGACCGCCAAGGACTTCTTCAGCCGATTGCTGCCGGGCCTGGTGGTGAGCCGGTTCGACGACTTCCTCGCCACCAAGGGCAGCGTGGCCTTCAAGGTGCGCGGCGAGTCGGGCGGCCAGTGGACGTTTCATTTCGCCGACCCCGAGCCGATTCGAGAGGGCTTCGAAGAAGACGCCGATCTCCACCTCATCTTTCAGGAGCCCGCCTTCGCCGCCTTCGTGAGCGGCACGCTCGATGCGGGAGACGCGGTGGCCAAGGGTGACGTGAAGGCCTGGGGCGACTTCGAGCTGCTCAACGCGCTCGCGATGTTGATGACGCCGCTCCAGCGCGACAACCTCGGCTGGGACGCGGGCTGATCAGGTCGAGCAACGAGCTCGGGAAAGCTGCACGCGCCCTCGACCTCGGGGGTTAGGCTCCACGCGATGGCGTCCCTCGATGAGCTGCAGTCCCATCTCGCGGCGAACCCCGACGACTGGCCAGCGTGGTTGGTGCTCGGCGATCTGCTGAGCGAGCACGGTGACGTTCGCGGAGAGCTGATTCGGCTCGAACACCTCCACGCCGAGGCAGCACCCGATGCGCGCGCGGAGCTTCAACACCAGCTCGTCGCGATGGTGAAGGCCAACGAGCCCGCCTGGCGTGGGCCGGCCCCGACTGGAGAGGGCGTGACCCTCGATTGGCGCCACGGCTTCATCGTGGGCCTCGAGCTGCCGTGGGTCGACGACACCGCCGCGCAGCTGAAGGCCTTCCTGGCGTCACCAGCGAGCCGGCTCCTCACCACCCTCGCCGTCACCCGAGTCGGAGAGACCCTCGAAGAAGAGGAGTTCGACGACGACGGCCAGCCAGTCGAGCGCGACCCGGCCGAGGTGAAGGCGGCGCTGAAGGAACTCCTCGAGCTCGACCTCTCCCGGCTCACCACCCTGTGCCTCGCCTTCGTCACCATCGGGTCAGCGGGAGCGAAGGTGCTCGCGAAGGCCACCTCGCTCTCCAACCTGCGCCAGCTCGACCTCCGGTACTGCCAGATTCGCGACGCCGGCCTCGGGGCGCTCCTCGACGCGCCGTTCCTGCAGAACCTCGAGGTGCTGCACTTGCAGTCGAACCTGCTGAAGGCGAGCGGCATCAGGGCGCTCGCCGCACGCGACCTCCCGAAGCTGCGCGTCCTCGACGTGCGGGACAACGAGATCAAGTCGACCGGGGCGAAGGCGCTCGCAGCCGCCTCCTTCGTGAAGCGGCTGTCGGTGCTCGGCGTGCAGCGCGCCGACCTGGGCCCCGCGGGCGTGAAGGCGCTCTCGAAGGCTCCGCTCGCCCCGCACCTGAGCGCGCTCTGGAAGGGCATGGCGTCGGTGAAACAGGAGCAGGCACATGACGAAGACTGAGGCGCAGCTCCGAGATCGGTACTTCACGCTCCACTCGTCCAAGCCGTCGGCGGCAGACGCCGAGGCGTTTCGAAGCGAAGTCAACGCGGTCGACGCCGAGCCCACCGCCTCGGTCGATGGCCTGCCGGTCAGCGCGTTCCCCACGCGGCGGCACAAGTCGTTGCGCTTCTTCGAGGCGAGCCGCGTCGCCGAGCCGGTGCGCGCCGAGTTCGCCCGGCCCCTGCCCCGCCTCCCCCACCTCGCCGCTGGCTTCGTCGACCCGACCGAGTTCTCGTTTCGCACCTTCGAGAACATCGTCTCGCTCGACGGGTACTTCGATGGCCTGCCGCTCGACGAGGTGAAGCTCGAGCAGCGCGTTCGCTTCGGAGACAAGCAGGTGTACGCCTTCGCGCTGACCGCCAGCGAGGCGCTGAAGGCTCGGCTCTCCCAGCTCGACGAGCTCGGCCTCTACGTGCCGCCGTTGAACGGAAACAGCCGCGGCGGAGGGCGCTTCATCTTCCACAGCACCCAGCTCGCCGAATCGCTCGGGCGCGCGGTGAAGGACGGGCTCGGCGCCTCGCTCCTCGGCGGCTTCTCACACGTGAACCCGGTGTTCCGCTGCAACCGCTTCGAGCCTGGTGACAAGAAGTTCGCGCGCCACCTCGACACGCCGTACTTCGACGAGAGCCGAAAGCACGTCAGCCGCTACACGCTGCTCGTCTACCTCACCGGTGGAGAGGCGAACCCGACGCTCGACGTCGAAGGCGCGCCGGTGCTCACTCGCGTCGCGCCGTTCACCTGCGTGGTGATGGACCAACGCCTCGAGCACGAGGGCCACCCGTTCCTCGCGGGCCGGAAGGTGTTCCTCCGCACCGAGCTCGTCTTCGAGGAACCAAGCCTCCGGCACGATCCCGCCATCGGTGCGGCCTTCGCGAGCGCGGTCTACCTCACTGGAGAGAGTGTCTTCGCCGCCGAGCTCGAGGCGCACGCCGAGGCGGCCTACAACCTCGCGGCCGGTGCCCATTGGCGTGGCCTCGAGAAGTCCTCGGCGCCTCCGCTCGTGCACAAGAACTTCCGCGGCCTGCAGTTCGTCACCAACGGCTTCGACTTCTTCGTGCCGAAGGCGAGCGCGACGTTGGAAGAAGCCGCCACCCTCGCCTTGCTCGACTTCTTCAACGCCGAGGTCGGTGGCGCGCCGTTCCGGAAGGCCTGCAAGAGCCAGAAGCTCGAGCGCGACGTCACGGCTGCCGAGGCGCTGCAGGCCTGTCCTCGCGCAGAGGACCCAGTGCTGGGAGCACTCGACAAGGCTGGCTTGATGCCCAGGCCCGAAGTCGTCGACGAGAACGCCTGCTGCCCGTTCCACTCGATGCGCTTCGTCGCGAGCAGGTGCGGCGACATCGTCGAGCTCTACGAGAACGCGCGGGCCTTCGTGAGGCGGCGGCTCGACCCCGCGCCGGTGATGATCATGGGCGAGCAAGTGTTCGTCGACCCGTCGCGGTTCGTCGTCGAAGGCGACAAGCTCCACGTGCTGTCGCGTTCGGCCATCGCGCCGGTGAACTTCGCCTCGTGCTGGAACTTCGGCGGAGGCCCCTCGCACTACGTCGGGGTGGAGACGACGGTGCGGGCGCTCCAACCGCTGGTGCCGCCGATTCTCTTCGGGAGCGAGGGCGCCCTCTGGCACCTCCGCTTCGACTTCTTCCGCAACTCGTGGATGGTGAAGCTCGAGGAGAACGAGCTGGCCATTCCCGTGATTCGCAACCTCAACCCCATGGCCGTGGAAGAGGGTGACGTCGACGGTGGCTTCGAAGACGGCGAGGAGCCGTGGACGGAGGCCGCCGCGCCCTCGGCGGACCTCGACACGAAGGCGATGCCGAAGTCGACGCTCTGGTGGGGACCCGACTCGCCGCTCCTCAGGGAGTTGAGCTCGTATCGAAAGGTGCCTTGACCGAAACTGGTGGTGGGCCGGACGAGCAGACGTACAGTCGGGCTTCGAGTGCTCCTGGCGCGGCTCACCATCCTCAGTTTCGTCGTGCCGCTGACCGCGGGCGCGGTGGAGTTCAAGGGCGCCGCGCGGCTCTGGGTGGGGCCGGGCTACGACACCAACGCGCGCCGCGACTTCGTCACCACCGGCTTCATGTCGCAGTCCGACGGCTTTCTCTACGCGCTGGGCACGGCCGACGGGCTGCTCCTCGGCGAGCGCTTCCGGCTCGCTGGCACCTACGACGTCGCTGGTCGCAAGTTCATCACCCTGCCGAGCGAAGACACCATCGTGAACTCGGTGTCGCTCGACTTCAGCTACGCGGTGGCCTCCATCTTCTCGCTCGGAGTGACGGGCAACGCGCGCGACCGGCGGGGCGCCGAGCGTGACTACACGAGCCTCATCGGCCAGGGCGTCATCGACTTCCTCCCGACCGAGAACTTGGACGTGCGGCTGCGCTTTGGAGCGACCCGCTTCCTCTTCTGGCAGCGCTTCCGCTACTCGTTCTCGGGGCCGATCGGCGACTTCAACGCGCGCTACCGGTTCGACCGTCGACACAGCGTCATCGTCTCGGGCTCGTACAACCCACGCACCTACAACGCGAACGTCAACCCCAGCCCCGACGAGCCCACGCCTCCGGAGGTGCGACGCTTCGACCCGCTCTTCGTCATCGGCGCCGCGTACTCGTTTCGGGGGCCGTTCCAGCTCTCGGTCGGGTACTCGTATCTGGACCAGACGTCGAACAGCTATGGAGAGACGCTCCGGCGGCATCGGTTCAACGTGAACGCGGGCTTCCGGTTGCCCGCCAAGTTCATGCTGCTCGCCACGGGCGCGCTCCAGCTCACCAACTACCCCGACGGCATCTTCCTCTCGCCCGATCTCCAGGTGGTGGAGGACGACGAGAACTCGAGCAACCTCACCGTGAAGCTCGTCCGGCCGGTGCACCCGCACGTCGATCTCGATGCCCGCTACGCGCTCTACGTCAACGTGCTGCCGCAGACCGGCGAGGGCCGCCAGACGCTGCTCTATTTCCGCAACGTGTTCTCCATCGGCGCCACCATCTCGTTCTGAACCCGCTGGCGAGCGTCGAAATCGAAGGACGCGTGACGGATTCGACGAGCTGTCCCCAAGTCAGCTCAGCGCCGATCGGCATGACGCCATGAGTCCCAACCCGCTTCGCAAGCTGTTGACGTCGCTCGTCCAAGGCCAGTACGGCGCGGTCATGCGCTCGCTCGCCCTCGTCCTCGTGCTGGCCGTCCCCGCCAGTGCTCAGCAGGCTCCGCCGTGCACCAAGGACGTCACCGGCATCCTCTTCGACTTCGGCACCGCCGACGCGCCGCGGTTGTTCAAGTGTGATGGCCGCACCTGGGCCGCGTGGGTGCCGCCTCCGGCGCTGTGCCACAACGACGCGTTCGTTCCCACGCCGCTGCCTGCGAGCGCGCCGGCTCCTTCGCCCGCTCCAGGTGCGCCTCCGTCCGACGCACCTCCGCCGATGCCGCCGCTCGAGACCTTGCCGCCGCTCCCGCAAGGGCCCTCGGCCACGAACAACCCTGCCGGGAATGCGGAGTGCCGTCGCCAGTGCACGGTGGCCTTCAACACGTGCGTCAAGAACAAGTGCGGAACTTCTCTCGCGGCCAGTTGCCGGCAATCGTGCGACCGTTCGCAAACCAAGTGCGTCTCAGGCTGCCCATGAATCGCCTCCTCGTCGTCGCTGCGCTGAGCCTGTTTGCCTGCCAACCTCGAGCGCGGCGGGTGGTGCACGGGCCGAGCACGCCGAAGGTGCCGACTTGCACGGTGACGATCCCCGCGTTGCGCGTCACCGATGTGACCTGCCAGGGCGACTTCTCCCGCGACGAATTGTGGTCGGTGTCGCTCAACCGCGCGGCGGAGACGGGGCCGGATCACGCGAGCTTCTCCTTCGAGGTGACGGAGACGAACGAGAACAAGGGCTGGCGAGCCCTGCGCGCGCGCTTTGCCGGGCCACAGGAGCCGATGGCCCAGTACGTCATCGATCGACTCCTCACCCCTGATCAGCTCGACGCCGCGCGAACGAGAGCGACGAAGGCCGCCTGCCAACGCGCCGTCATCGAGCAGACGACGGACGCAGCGACGCGCGCCTCGTGCCTGCAGTTCCTGACCGCTCAGCAGGAGATCGCACAGAAGGAACGACACCACGCGGCCGAGGTCGGTGTGCAGCGTCAAGCCGTCGAGGTGCAACGTCAGCAGGCGGTCGCGCAACAACAGGCGGCCGACGCGTTGATGCTGCAGACGCTCCAGCGCTCGCAGCGGGGGAACGTGGTGATCGTCGGTGAAGCAGGCTGTCGGTCGAGCCTCGACTGCGGCGGCGGTTCCTTCTGCAAAGACTGGCGGGGCAGTCGGGTCTGCATGGGCCACGGCCTCGCGGGCTCGCCGTGCTCGAGTTCGATCGACTGTGGTGGTGGGTTGTTCTGCCGAGGCGACGTCTGCGGCTGACGCGCGAGCCAACCGAGGTCAGCGTTCAGTGCGGGCGAGGTGCGCATGGAGCGCGCCGATGGAGTCGATGGCCCGCCGGCCCCAGAGGGTGAGGAAGGACGTCTTCCAGCGCTTCACCGCGCCCTCGAGAGAGGCGGTGTTCGCGTCGAGTGCCTTCAGGGGCGCCTCGATCTCGACGAGGGTGTCTCCGAGATCGTCGCCGAGATCGCCCATCGCGCTGCGATCGTCGCTGAGCTGGAGCGGGTCGCTGATGCTCCGGTAGTACTGAAACGGCAGCCAGCGGAAGTCCGGCGCCGCGACCTCGGGGAAGCGCTCGTCCTTCGCGCTCTGCCAGTCGGGCAAGTCGAGCGCGGCGGTGTAGAGGCCGACGAGGGCGCGGTGCACGGTCTCAGCGGAGCTCGGCGTGCGGCACACCTCGACGAAGTGTTTGGCGGTGACGATGAAGCGATTGACGGCCGTGGCTCCCGATTCCATCGGGGCGCATCATGGCCGATCGGTGGCCGTCGTCTTCACCTTTCGACCGGTGAAGGGGTGCACCATCCACTTCGCGCCGCGAGCGTCACGGGGCGCCTCGGGCCGGCCGACGAGCGCGTCGAAGCGTTGGTGAATGCGCGCGTCGACGAAGTGAAACGCCTTCGAGCGCTCGACCTCGGCGAGCTCGTCGTGGCCGAGCTGGCGGTACACGGGATGCCCGTGCGAGAGCGAAATGCGTTCGCCGAAGCGAATGCCCTGGTAGCCGAAGATCGAGAGCTCGCCGGTGCCGCCGAACGCCGCCGAGCTCGCGAAGAGGAGCGCCAACGCCTGGCACACGTCGCGATACGGCTCCTCGCTCAGGTAGCCCTGCACCGTCACCAGGCTCGAGTCCGCGGAGACGTCGAAGAAGTGGTGCGGCGCGAGCGGCACGTCTTGGAGGAAGGCGAGCAGCGCCTCGGGCGTCTCGAGCGTGACGTCGACGCCACCGAGCTCGTCGAGCCAGCTGAACTCGTCCCGGTTGATGGGGGTCGTCAGCCACTCTTCACGGTTGCGCTCCGGCATCGAGATCGAACCGAACATCACCACGTCCCAACTCATGCGATTCCTCCGCTTCAGGCTGCATCAGGAGTGTCGCTCGGGAAGCCGTTCGCTCAAGTTTCTGGCAGGCGACGAAGAGCCGCGAGATCACGAGGCGAACGGGGAGGGAGAGGTGATCTTGACGAACGAGGTGTGGTGAAGTTCGCGCCATGTTCTTGCCGCTCGTGCTCAGTGCTGCGTTGGGTCAGCTGAGCCCGCCTCCGCTCTTCCCCGCCGAGGAGCTGCCGCCGCCACCGCCTCCACCCAGCCTCTCGGACGCTCCGCGCAGCGCCTCGCTCCTTCCTCGCGCTCCGGCGCCTCAGGTCACCACGGGGCAGGTCATCGGCCGCGCGATCCTCTCGCCGCTCATCGCCTTCGGCATCGGCGTCTTGACCGTGCCGCTCTCCATCTATGTGGGCGCGCTCGTCGGCTTCGTCATCGACCCGCGGCAGGGTGAATCGGTCGGTGGTGGGCTCGGCGCGATCGTCGGCGGCGCGCTCGGCTACGTGATGGGCACCGCCATCGCGTCGACCCTCTTCGATCGAGATCCAACTGGCTTCAAGCGGGCGCTCCCCTGGGCGTTCGGCGCGGCCGCGCTCAGCACGTTGGGGATGTGTCTCGTCTTCTTCGTGCCGGCCGTCGGGCTCGCCGCGCTTCCGTTCGTCGTGGCAGGCGCCGTCGTGCTCGCCGCGGCCGTTCCCATCGTCACCGAAGCGGTTCGACCGAAGCCAGCCGAGCCTGGCCCGCAGGCGGCCGTCAGCGTCGCGACGTTCTGAGCCTCGCGGCCGACTCACGGTTTCCCGGTTCGCTTCGCCTCGCGCGCTCGTTCTGCGCCGATGATGACGCGGAACGCTTCGCTCATCACTCGCTCCGGGGCTTCGCACGCGGGCTGATCAGGCCCGGCGCCGATTGAGTCGGGTTGATCAGGCCCGGCGCCGATTGAGTCGGGTTGATCAGGCCCGGCGCCGATTGAGTCGGGTTGATCAGGCTCGGCGCCGATTGAGTCGGGTTGATCAGGCTCGGCGCCGATTGAGTCGGGTTGATCAGGCTCGGCGCCGATTGAGTCGG